>NZ_CAJJWO010000001.1 GCF_905196875.1 uncultured Parabacteroides sp.
TTCGCATTTATTTTGTAATTATTTTTCTGCAAAAACCATTGTAATATAATGTACGCACAAAAGAGAAGAAAAAAAGTATTCGACACTAAAACACGAGAACTTCCGTTAGCTGTCTTAACGGGAAAAGTACCTGGGAGGTGTTTCATCGTAATGAAACAAGTGTTTCACCTAGGAGAAACAACTGTTTCACTAGGATGAAACACTTCGATAGATGCTTACTGGAAAATTTACATAACAGGCGCATCCGGAGCTTTGCCAGGTTTCGGAGCTTCACCTTCTTTGTAATCAGGTAACGGTCCCATTTCATATTTTTCCGGACCATAGCGAAGAGTCGATGCCATGATTTCATCCCATGTAATCGGTTTACCGGTATAAGCTGCTTCACGTCCAAGAATAGCAACCTGAGTAGAATAGGCCAATGCTTCTGCCTGATTTATTTTTTTATCCAAACGAATTGATTCAACCAAATGAACATGTTCCTGATCGTATGGATTCTTAACAGGCTTATTCTGATAGTCATATTCCCAAAGCGTATTTCCATTGTAATCTACAATCTTGATCTCTCCTCTGTCATTTAACTGAGCGACCCCTTTGGTTCCATAAACCTGCTCAGACACATTCCCATCACAACCATCGATCTGACGGGCAGTAGCCAACATACGTTTGTTATTATTATAGTAATAGTCTACGCTAAAAAAGTCATAAATATCTCCGGTCAGGCGTTGAGCACGACCTCCGAAACCAACAGCACGAACCGGACGGTCTTCCATGAACCAAGTCACTACATCAATATTATGAATAGCCTGATCCAATAGGTGGTCACCGCTTAGCCATTTGATGTTAAACCAGTTGCGGATACAATATTCCATATCGCTCCACTCGGGACGTTTCCGTTTATTCCACCAGGCACCCTGATCCCAATGAGCTGAAGTTGATACTATATCACCTATCAACCCATTCTTCACCTGAACATAGGCTTCCCAATAGTCCTTACGATGACGACGCTGATTACCTGTTACGACAGTCAGTCCTTTGGAAGTAGCCACTTTCGCCGCTGCAATTACCGTACGGATACCGGTAGGATCGACAGCGCAAGGTTTTTCCATAAAAATATGTTTGCCTGCTTCCACTGCCGCTTTGAACTGTTCCGGACGGAAATGTGTCGGTGTACAAAGCAGAACAACATCAATATCATTCATTGCCAACACCTTCTGATATGCATCAAAGCCAAAAAAACAATTGGCATCAGGCACCTCATTTTTAAACTGTTCCGATAAAACTTTCCGGCAAGTAGCCATTCGGTCGGGGAATAGATCGGCCAATGCGATAATAGATACATTCGGACCGGATTTAAGGAACTGTGTTGCAGCTCCGGTTCCACGATCTCCACAGCCTACTAATGCAGCTTTCAATGGTTTACCATCAGGAGCTACGTCTACGAAAGAAAACATGCCCAATTCTTCCGGAGAATAATTTTTCACAGCTTTACCTGCATCTTGTTGTTGTGTACACGAGGTCATTACAGCCGACGACATACCCAGCGGTATTCCCGCACCCAGCAAAGCTGTGTTTGTTAAGAAATCTCTTCTTTTCATGGTATTTAAAATAAATAGTATAGTTATCTGACGTCCAAATATATGAATTCGAAAGTAAAGAAACAAACTTAGCTGTAGTTTTATACATCAGATTTCTAGATGCATAGAGGTCGTATATATGTATTTTATACAATAAGACAATAGATATTGTACAAAAGACGCCAAGTATATAACCGGACTCCCTTCATCCTGTAATACAATAACTAAAAAAGTCTAAACGCGAAGAGCTCTGCTATGCAAAGCATATTTTTCGTACCTTTGAAGCCTAAACAATAACATTTATTATGATGAAAAACTCAAATTATCTTCTCCTCCTAGGATTAGGTCTTAGTACTTTATTCTCTTGTGAAGAGACAAAAGCACCTGATCCAATTTATCCTATCCCGACACCTGAGCAGGTCGAATGGCACAAAATGGAAACTTACGCCTTCGTCCATTTTGGTTTGAATACGTTTAATGATCTCGAATGGGGATACGGAGACACTCCCGCCTCCACCTTCAACCCAACGAATCTGGATTGTGACCAATGGGTTCGTACCATCCAGGCTGCCGGGCTCAAGGGAGTAATCCTCACCGCCAAGCATCACGATGGTTTCTGCTTGTGGCCAACCGCAACGACAGAGTACAGTGTCAAAAACTCTCCCTGGGAAGACGGAAAAGGAGATATGGTAAAAGAGCTATCGGATGCATGTCACAAATATGGTTTGAAATTCGGTATCTACCTCTCTCCCTGGGATCGTAACAGTGCAAATTACGGACAACCCGGATATGTAGAGAAATTCCATGCCCAGCTTCACGAACTGGTTTGCAACTATGGTCCTCTATTTGAATATTGGTTCGACGGAGCCAATGGAGGAAACGGTTGGTATGGCGGAGCTAACGAATCCCGTTCTATCGATCCTAACACTTACTACAAATACGAAGCGGCTGTCGATACAATCAAAAAATATAATCCATCCGTTATGATTTTCGGAGGAACCGAACCGACTATCCGCTGGATCGGCAATGAAGAAGGCTGGGCCGGAGATACGCAATGGAGTATGTTCACCAAGAAAGAGGGTGTCCACTACCGCCAGAGCCAGTGGGGACTGGAAGACGGCGACCAATGGCTGGGTGGCGAATGCGATGTTTCCATTCGTCCAGGTTGGTTCTATCATGCACGTGAAGACCACCAGGTCAAATCATTATCCCATTTGGTGGATTTATACTACCGTAGTGTCGGACACAATGCGAACTTCCTATTAAACTTCCCTGTTGCCCTGAACGGCCAAATCAGTCCAACCGACTCTATCCGCGCTGTCGAATGGTATCAAACTATACAAAACGACTTGAAAACGGATCTTCTGAAAGGTACTGCCGTTGAAGCCAGCAACTCCCGTGGCGGTCAGTTCAAGGCTGGTAAAGTCAATGACGGGAACTGGGATTCTTACTGGGCTACAGAAGACGGAGTAACAAACGGAACACTTACATTCACATTTAAGAAGCCGACAGATGTAAACCGCCTGATGATACAGGAATATATACCTTTAGGCCAACGCGTAAAAGCCTTTACTATCGAGACGGAAAAAGACGGACAATGGACACCGGTCGAAGCTGCCGACTCAACCACTACAGTTGGTTACAAACGTATCGTTCGCTTCCAGACTGTGAAAGCCGATAAGATACGCATCAATTTCGAAGAATCACGCGGACCGCTGTGTATTAATAATGTAGAGGCATTCCTTGCTCCTGCTTTATTAACCGAACCGGCCATCCGTCGTGATCTGAAAAATATGGTTACTATCCGGGTAGAAGATAAAGGTTCGGAACTTCATTATACAACCGACGGTACAGAACCGACAAAAGATTCTCCCCGTTATACGGAACCCTTTACTTTTGCACAGAGAGGAACGATTAAAGCAATTTCATACGACCGCACATTTGACAAAAGTAGCCCTGTATCAACAAAAGAATTGGATATTCCGGCTTCCGACTATACGGTCATTTACCCGAAAGACGAGAAAACATCGGTTATGTTCGATGGAAACGGATATACCACCTTCTATTTACCAAAAGGGAAACAAGAGGTCGAAATACAATTAGCAAGTGAAGTAACAATTTCCGGATTCCGGTATGTACCGAATCAGGGACGTGATGCAGGCGGACATGTTTCAAACTATCAATTGTTCGTTAACAACAAAGAAGTTGCAGTAGGTGAGTTCTCCAACATCAAACATAATCCGATCGAACAGGAAATACGTTTCCCCGCAGTAAAAGGAGATAAAATACGTTTTGTAGCAACACGGATCGTAGATAATCAACCACAGGCTGGGATCGGAGAGTTTTCTGTGATAACGAAATAATGATTCAATATTTATCAAATGTGAACCAATGGAGCCGACCTTGTAGAAGGCGACTCCATTGGTTCATTATTCATGACGAATAGGTCATAAACCAATGTGTTACTTTCTCACTATATGTTTTTGAAATTGGGATATCCGGTACTTTCTCAATGTCCAACTCAAGATAAACACCATCTTTTTCGCGACGGATTACCTTTACCTGGTCAAAATTGACCATATATGAACGGTGACAACGTAATACATTCGTCTCAGCTAAACTTTCCTCGATAGCTTTCAAAGAATTACGCAGCATAAATTTGGTCAACACTCCTTTATTAAGATACCAGATACAAACATAATTATCGGCAGATTCTAGATATAAAAGATTACTCCGTTTTACGGATAGACGTAACTCATGCTTCTCATCATAAAAAGAAAACACTGATAGCTTATTTGCCGCCTCCGCCCTGTCTTCTTCCAATAAACGTAACTGCCGCTCTTTCTCCTGATAAGAAAAATACAGGTGTAAGACAGAATAAGGCAATAATAATACCAAACTCGTATTTATAGACGATTCCTTAAAAGCACTCAGATATTCTCGCTCAGGATTAAGTACCAGCGTATAAACCGTATAAAACAATGACATAAAAAAAATCTCCAACAGTATCCACAACGCATATCCTCCGATCGTAATCTCATGCTTACGTCCCCAGTAATACATCACAATCCGGCTAATAACGACAACCAACACTCCTGTTAGAATGATCAAACTTGAAAAAATAAAAAACTTAAATTCCGAAACCGAATACCAACTGGAAGAACTGAACGGTTTATAGATATTTATAAACACCAAAGCAAAAAGTGCCGTCAGCAGGATCAGACGAACGATATTCGATTTCC
The DNA here is from genome assembly GCF_905196875.1 of uncultured Parabacteroides sp. Classification (GTDB taxonomy): domain Bacteria; phylum Bacteroidota; class Bacteroidia; order Bacteroidales; family Tannerellaceae; genus Parabacteroides. The sequence goes on from NZ_CAJJWO010000001.1 coordinate 4,817, forward strand.
CATAAATATATGCGGGGATTTTATAACCTAACATTCCCATATTTTTGCCTCTTATTTGATAACAAATGTACTACAAATCCTGATATATTCGCCCCACATATAAGAAATTCGCCCCTATATTCGACTTTCTACCCCTTCGGATAGTCACTAAAACCATTTATTTGGCGGAGTTGTTTTTATAGTGTTTGTTTGCAGTAAAAAATAAAACGTTATGGATATTTCACTTCGCACACAACAACTTAACAGCCTTTTCTCGTACGATAGAAAGGCCTGCCTGAAAGAAAGTCGTTTGGATATAATCCCCTTTCGTTTCACACAAACGATAGCTGCCAGCGAAATCGACGAATTCCAAAGGGAACTTGCAACGACAGACTTCTGTACCGTTACCGACGACCATATCCAGGAAAACAAAACATTCAATTATACCATATTCGCACCCTCCGGAAAAGAGAAACGGGATAAAGCGATCATTCTCCTGCATGGTCTGAATGAACGTACCTGGGAAAAATATCTGACCTGGGCCGAATACCTGGCAGAAACAACCGGAAAACCAGTCATTCTTTTTCCTATCGCTTTCCATATGAACCGTACCCCGGGTAGCTGGTGTAATCCACGAGCTGTCTTACCCTGGGTTGGACAACGTAAACTAAAGATCAATGATCTGGCCAACTCCACCTTCGCCAATGTGGCATTAAGCAGCCGTTTGTCCATCAATCCGCTACGCTTTTATGCCTCCGGTCGCGAATCGGTCTATAATCTTTGGCAACTGGTACATGAAATAAAGGATGGGAAACACCCCTTATTTAAAGAAGATACCTCGATCAACCTGTTCGCCTATTCAATCGGTGCGTTGCTGTCGCAGGTATTATTGTTGAGTAATCCGGAGAAGATGTTCAGCGACACACGCCTGTTTATGTTTTGCGGCGGTTCGATCTTCAGCCAGATGAACGGAAGCGCACGCGACATTATGGATCAGGATGCGTTTGACAGCCTGCAACGCTTTTATCGTCATGACTTTTTGGAGAATCGTTCGTTACCGACATCTTTCAAAAACGATTTTCTGGAACAAGCCTTCAAAGCGATGATACGTCCGGATGTATTACAAGATTACCGAGAGTCATTCTTTCAACGGGCCTGCAACCGGATCAAAGCCATCTCATTAAAGAAAGATATCGTGATGCCTACAAATGGAGTAATCCAGGCAATAGGAAAAGCATCTGACAAGATACTGGAGGAAATTGATTTCCCATTCCAGTATTCTCATCAGATACCCTTTCCGTTTCGGTCAAAAGCAGATCAAACACTCGTAAATCAAGCATTCAACCATATCTTTAGCAAAGCAGCAGCATTCCTGTAGAATGAGCATTTTGTTATCTATTATGCGAAGCGTCATTTCAGTATTTTATGCAGCCAGGGAATTATCAACTCATTCTTAAAATAATGGGAAGGCGGATCAACATTTACCAATTCGAAATAAGCTTGTGGAGTCAGACCCTCCGATAGGTGCTCCACATCGTTCCTCTTTGTTTTATCGGCAAACTTCGGATAATGATGAAATTCCACATTTTCCGGTTTCCCACAATCATCATAAGCTGCCTGAATCAGACGGAAATCGCGATCAAGGCCTCCTTCCGTAAAGATGATCGGACGGGGAGCGAGAGAAGCTGCAACATCCGGAAAGTTGAAATACTTCCAATAGTCAGGAATCAAATGACGGATAGAGTTAGGAAAAGGCCGCCTGTTTTCTTTATTCGGTGCCGTTATAACAACAGCCCGTTCCTGTGTCTGACATAAAAAATCATTATACACAAAAGCATAAATATCTCTATCCAATACACCTAAAACCATCATAGGCTCTGTTCCCAACGAAAAACCGCTTACTACAATCCGATCTGTTTTTATAAAAGACTGTTTTTTCATCCATTTCAATACCTGCATATCCAGATAAGAGGTGTATCCAAGCCAATTCCAGCCCAGTTCCAGCAAATAACGGGAAACAACGTCATAATCATAATTCCATCCTTTATCATAACACTCAAGGTCGGAAGCTTCGCCGGCCGCAGCATTATCGACAGCAACAGCCACATAGCCTTCCTTTACAAGGTTCAAAGCCATTGTCACTTTCGGATCGGTCGTATCTTCTGTTAATTTAGGACATGTACCGGGTTCTCCGGCCAGGCCTTCCTTTGTTCTTCCGGACCCCGGAATACACAAGATACCGGGAGCAGCTTCCTTCAGGTTATCCGGTTTCAATACAAGAAAAGTCGATACACTCTTAGAAAATGGATAAAACTCCCATTTTTCTATTGTATATCCATCCCTTTTTTCCGTTTTAACACAAACGGGATCGGGCTGATTCTTCACCTCCGGGAATTTCATAATTGTGACCATAGCACTTCGGACGCTATCCTGCCATTGCTCAAATTCGTCGCCGGACATACCCGCCCGATAGGAAAACTTCGGATGCGTATCTTTCAGCATCTCATGTACAATACCATACGAACTCAGAAAACGCCCATCCGGACGATCCGATTTCAGAACTGCATGTTCCTGGGGATTATAATTCTGCGAATAACCGGTCAGGAAAAAACTACAGATTAAAAGAAGAAGAACAGATCTTTTCATTTTCATCAGAATTTAATAGTATACATCATAAAAAGAGCCGGACAAAAAAATATATCCAGGCTCTTTCCTATTTTAATTATCATAGCCCGGAGTCTGCTTAATCTCCGGATCTCCATTCAAAACTTCAACATTTACAGGCCACAGCATCATATAAGATTGATCATCTGTCAAAATAGGTAAGGTACTACCATAATGAGCTTTGGCAGAGAAGACAAATGGTTTTCCGTTGGCATCCTTCAGACGAAGAAGGTCGAACCAACGACTACCTTCACCAACAAACTCCTTATCACGTTCCTGTAAAATAGCCCATTCATTATCCGCAAAACTACCTCCTATATATTCATGCCCCGCAAATTTATCACCATAAGCACGCCGGCGAACATCATTAATATATTTCGCACACTGAACCGAATTTCCTAAACCGTTTTCACACTCTGCCAGCATTAGCAACACATCCGAATAACGGTAAACAGGAACGTCCGAATCATAGTAATGAGTACCTCCATCGGTATGACCTATCAGCTTTTTCCAACAAGCACCACGGGTTTTTCCTTCAAATAAATACTGGAAGAAGGTAGCATCCAGACGCGAATCATCTTTATCGTAGATATCTACAAACGACGTCTTATATTCATAGCGAAGCGGCCCCGCCGTCAACAACTTCAATGGATCTGCATCATATTTATTACCTTCCAGGTCTGTTGCATTCGTGAAAAGAGCCACATTATAGAACCAATTCGCTCCCCAGTTAGTCAGTTCGTTTTTGTTGAAACACAAAGCAAAAATAAGTTCCTTATTTTTCTTTCCTTCCGGTGTCCATAAACCAGCATAGTCCGTTACTAACTCAAACTGTTGGTTCAAAAGATTTGACAAGGCCGTTTTTGCCGTTTGCAAATCGCTGTTACCCGGATCGACTGTGGTTGCTGAAGCAATATGGCCTCCCTCTCTATCCGCACCTGTCGTCACCTTGGCAGACCACATATAAATCTTTGCTTTCAGTATTTCCGTTGCATAATACGACCATTCATACAAAACGGTAATCTTCTTGTCAGCCTTACCGAAGAACTCTTCCGATTTATTTATATCCGTTTTAATAAAGTTCAATGTTTCCTCCGGAGTCGAACGAGCTTTGTACAAATCAGTAATATCAATGTTACCCTCTGTGACAGTCGGCTCCGTTTCCAGCGGAACCCCGCCGAACGTACGATAAAGATAGAAATAATAATAAGCACGTAAACCATAGGCTTGTCCGAGATAGAATGATTTCTCGGCTTCGGTCATATAGTCGATATCACTGTCTACATTTTTTATAAACAGATTTATATGCATGATACCCGGATATAGTTCATACCAATCTTTAATACCTGTATTATCTTTGGTCAGCAGGTTATTTGTCATAGGGGGACCATATACACCTTCCCCCATAGAGGTAACATCGCTTATAAGAAGTTCGCTTCTGAACTCTCCCAGGGTAACCGGCATCTGGTATTTGCTTCTCAAATCGGCATGGATACCGGTCATGAACATCTCAGCCTGCGACTTTTGGCTCCAGAAGTTAGTTGAGCCATAATAATCTTCAGGCGACAAATCTAATGAATCGCAGGAGTTAAATCCGACCATCCCTGCTAATAATATGCTTATGCTATAAAATAACTTTTTCATAATCTATCTTATTAGAATGTAACATTTAAGCCAAACACAACCGATCTGGGTATCGGATAGCCACCATTCTGGCTAACACCATACTCAGGAGTAGCCATATTCTTAGCTGCCGTGATATAACCCAGGTTCTGAGCTGTAACAGACACATTAACTTTACTCAAACCCGTCTTCAGAATCCAGTTCTGGGGCAATGTGTATGCCATACTTACTTCACGGAAAGCGAGGTAATCACCACGATAGCAATTGATATCCGAAATTCTGTCATAATTACGCTTTCCTAAGAAGTCAGCCCAACCATAAACAGGGTATTTTCCATTCGGGTTGGTTTCCGACCATGAATCTTTTACCAGAGAAATAGTATTGAATGTTCCCTGCATATTCCCCATGATCCAAGGTGTTTTAAAATCGTGTACCCAGAATCCAAGAGCATAGTCGAGGCGACAATTCAGTGACAAACCTTTCCAGGATGTATTGATATTAAAACCTCCTGTCCAGTGAGGAATCGTATTACCCAGCTTCACCCGATCATAATCGTCGATAACCCCATCATCATTTACATCGAGCCATTTAACATCACCAGCCTGTATAGGTAAACCCTTTTCTTTTTCAGCATCCGACATCTTAGCCCATGCATCAGGTCCATACAGAACCTTTGCGTCCGCACCATTCTCGGTATAAGTAGACCTGTCGATTAAGTTACCCGCAATTTCGCTCTCACTTTTATAAATGCCCAACGATTTAAAGCCGTAGATAACGCCATATTCTTGTCCTTCCTGATAGCCGCCAACCCATTTTTTCTCATAACTTCCGTCAGACAACTTATTACCGGTATAAACCTGATAAGCATCCTGCATATTATTCGGCAGACCATTATATGGTAATGATACTATTTTATTCTTATTATATGCCGTATTCATACTAACCGTAAATCTCCAATCTTTCGTGCGCAGGATATTGGCAGTAAGTTCCAACTCCATACCCTGGTTCTGTACTTCTCCGTTATTCGACAGGAAAGAAGAAACACCGCTATGAGAGGGTAATGTAATTTCCGCAAACTTATCTTGTGTATGTCTATTGTAGTAGGTAAAATTCAATACGTACTTATTATTAAGAAAACCCAGATCCAAACCTGTTTCAAACGTATACGACTTTTCCCATCGCATGGTCGGATTAGGCAGATCATTCAACATCAAAGGAACTTTACCGTTATAATTGGCAACAGTCTTTCCGTTTTTGTCTTTCATAATACCATAAGAGCCCTGAACGGTATAATAATCGAGTCCGGTTACAATATTGCCGTTGGCATCGAGCACTCCCGATACATTCCCATTAGCCCCATAGCTGGCACGCACCTTTGCATAAGAAAGTACATCCGCCATATCTTCCATAAAACTCTCTTTCGAGAAGACCCAACCTCCGGAAATACCGGGGAATGTTCCCCAACGATTATCTTTTGGCAATTTTGAATATCCGTCACGACGCAGAACCAGACTCAGCAAGTATTTAGATTTATAATCGTAATTTACTCTACCGAAAAATGAAAGAATACGCTGGCGGTAATGCCATGAATCAATTTGTCTTACACCGGAAGCTGTCGATGTGTAATTCAGATCCTGAAAATCGGACAACGGCGAACCATAACCAGAAGCAGAGAAACCTTTCTTGTAAGAATCATAATATTCTACACCCAGCATGGCATCCAGTGTATGATCCTGTAAGAAAGTAGTCTGATAATTCAAAATACCATTATATGTCTGATCCAATAAACGCTCATGTTTGTTGGATGTACTATGGTTGGTATCGTAGACTGGCCCGGTAGCTACAATATAATCGCCTTTAAAAAACTCGCGACTATCGTCAAAATAATACCAGGCTCCGGTAGCTTTAAAAGTCAGTCCCTTCATAATATTAAAAGTGAATGACTGGCTCATATTGAACTTATCGGTGTTATTATCGTAATTCAAAGCATCTTCATACACCTTTGCTGTGGTCCAACCACGTGCGTAAGAAGCCACGGCAGGTCCGGCCAACCAATCACCGTCGGGACTTTTTACCCTGAAAGTAGGAGGTACGGATAATGTGGTACTAAAGAAATTTGTCTCACCGGCATATCCGGCAGCACCATCGTCCCATTTTGAATCGGTAAACGATAAAGAGGAATTGGAAGTCAGCCAGGGTTTGATTTTATAGTCGGCATTGATGGTAAAGTTCAACCGGCGATACCAGTTATTCACAGCATTTCCTTCACTATGATTGTATCCCAGACTGGCATAATAATGTCCTTTATCATTTCCACCCGAAACACTCAGGTTGTAATCCTGCGAGATAGCTGGTGATTTGATATTATAATCCTTTAGCTGATTATCGGCATAGATAAGCTTCTGACCCGGATTAACAGGATCGTCCATTGTTTGCCAACCCTGTTTCAACAGGAAAGCCAGGTCGTCGGTATAATTCATTACGCCCCAAACAGCCGTATTATCTTTATTTCCGTTCAGTACATTCCCGTTAGCATCAAAATAGCGGTTACCCGTACCATAAGGCTGTGTACCGGAAAGCGTAGCATCACTAGCAAAGCCACGCCAGTTTCCCGATTGATCCTGCCAGATATGAGAAGAACGATGAAAAGCCGAGCGCATATAATAAAGATAATCGTGCGCATCTAAAAATTCATACTGGCTATGAAAGAAATTCAATCCGACTTTAGCACTTAGATTCACTTCCGTTCGACCTGCTGTTCCCTTCTTGGTCGTGACCAGGACAACTCCGTTGGATGCACGTGCCCCGTAAATTGCAGTAGCACCGGCATCTTTCATCACTTCCATCGATTCGATATCTTCGGGATTAACATCGCTCAACGATTCACGAACCGCTCCGTCGATAATAATTAAAGGCGAACCGCTACCATCCAGGTTAGTTCCTCCACGTAGAACCAGTGTCGGTGTTGCATTCGGCTTACCGCTTGTCTGCTGCACTCTCAATCCGGCCACTGCTCCTGATAACGCCTGTGCAGGATTGGTATAAGTACCGTTGGCCAATACCGAGTTATCGACCTTGGCGATAGAGTTGGTCATTTTCGAGCGGAGTTGCGTTCCACCATAACCGGTGATGACCACTTCTTCTAATGTTTTGTTATCTTCTCTGAGAGATACCTTCAAAAAATGGTTTTGTCCCACCGGCAAAGTCTGCGTTATATAACCGATATACGAGATTATCAGCTTCGCACCTTTATCGACTTGCAAACTAAATTGCCCGTCGATATCGGTTATGGTTCCGTTGGTCGTTCCATCCTCTATGATGTTAGCACCGATAATAGCCTCCCCCTTTATGTCGGTTACGATACCTTTTATCGTAACCTTTTCCTGTTGTACGACCTGATTTACCCGGACAGTCTTAACTTCCGCTTTGCGGATCATTACCTGCCGGTTGCGGATATTATATTCCAGGTTCGTACCGGAAAAAATTTGTTTAAGAATCTCTTCTACTGGCTTATTGTGTACATCTACGTTTACACGGTGGGACAGATCGAGATCCGTATCGTAGATAAAAATAAACTGACTATTCTTTTCAATCCACTCCACAACACTTTTCAGCGTTTGGTTTTCCATGGAAATGGTGAAATTGGTTTGTTCTGCATAAGTCAGTTCGCTATTGTTGGCATTAGAATTGCCGGAAAATGTTAAAAAAATCGCCAAACTCATACATTTTGTGAAATCAGGCATGAGTTTTATTCTATTTATATTCTTTTTCATATATTCGATTGTTTTTTCTATTATTTCGAGGAAAATAATTAGATCACTTTCTAAACCAGGTAGTACTGCAAATACTATCTGGTTTGTTCATTCTACTACTTTTTCACTTATATCATAGGCAACAAATGTTTTTATGGTTCATACTATTTTTTAAGGCTCACATATATTTCTTTCGATTCGTTCATTGTATATTTTAAAGGAAATGACAAACAAAGATTATCCAACACATCTTTGATATCGGGAAGCAGATCCAGTTTGCCGGTAATCGACATGGCTGCCACTCCTGACGTATACTGAATCCGGTAACCATAATACAAGGCCAACTTACTGAAAACCTCATCGAGATGCTTCTGACCTATTTTAAGCATGTTTTCTTTCCAACTGATATACTCTGAAACATCCACTTCGCGTACCTGCGTTTGATTTCCTTTAATGTCGATCAGTTGGTTCGGCTTCAATTGCACTTCGTGCTTGTCTTCCGTAGTCACCACGACACTTCCCTGTACCAGCACAACCGATGCAGAAGCCTCTTTTCCATAGGCCGAAACATTGAAGGATGTGCCCAACACACGGATATCAAATCCTTTTGTCTTGACTATAAACGGACGATGGGGGTTCTTCGTCACATCCAGATATACTTCGCCTTCTACCAGTATTTCGCGTTTATCATCCGCAAACACTGCCGGATAAATAACCTTGGTACCGGAATTTATATACATTTTCGTCCCATCTGAAAAGACGATGTCCACCCGCTTACCATCGGGTACGACAATTTTATGCATTTCATTTTTAAGAACAGGCGCTTCCGCTGTCTGATTATCCAAAACATATTGTCCAAGGTTTAAACTATCACCCGCATCATATTTCAGAAAGGATTCGTTTTTAAGGTTCACCGCCTGATTTCCGGCTACCAGAATTACTTCTCCATTATTTATTGTCGTTGTATCGTTCAATAAAGCGATGTCTAATCCGGAAGGGACATCAGTATCGGCTATCCACCAGGTTGTAGCAAACAGTAGTGCGACAACGGCTGCAGCAGAAGCAGCCCACCAATAAAGCCGGCGCAACTTCGAACGCGACCGGATCTCCTTCACCTGCCCCATCACAAGCCGGAAAGAATCGTCGATTTCGCGGTCGTCAACCATGTCGGCTTTCCGAATCCGTTCGGTCAGGCTACGACTTGTCTGTAGAAACTCGTCCGGAGCGTATGTCGGTTTATTTTTTTTCATACTGCACTTCTTTAATAGGAAAACGGTGCAGGGGAAAAAACATACTCAAAAAAAGAAAAGAAAATATCAATCAGATTAATTTTTTTCGCCATCACCGGAAAAGAAATATTCACGCAGATGGACTAACGTCCGTGACAAAAGATTCCGGCATGATTGCAAATTCATTCCGAGAATAACCATGATTTCCTTATAACTTAGTTCTCTTATATAATATAGGTATAGGATTTCACGCTGGCGGGTTGATAAAGAGGCGATGGCCGCGGCCAATCTCTTCTCATTAATTACGTCTGTATCATCTTTTGCAAATAAAGAATTGATAATTTCTTCATTTAGCGAAAAAAAGTCCTGGTATTCCTCGATCGTCTCCATCCGACGTGAAGACTGAATAGCGTCGAGCAGTTTATTTCTGAAAGCGCAAAGCAAATAGGCCTCTGGATTATCGGTAGGGTGCAAATTCTTACAGTTCAGAATAAGTTTAACGAAAAGGTCCTGAATCGTATCGATCACCAGTTCACGATTTCCAACCATACGGATGCCATATGCATACAATGAAGAATAGAAGCGACGATAGATTTTTCCAAAAGCCATCTCATCCCCCTGTAGAAAGTCGTTCCAACATTCAACATCTTTGTGTCTTGTTTCATCCATAGTATTATCTCATCGTCTCCCTTCTTGAATATCATTCCGATAACGGAAAGATCAGTAGATAAACACAAATATAGTTATAGTTTCTACAAAACAAAACCTCTAATAAAATAATTTTAATATATAAGAAGCATTTTGGACTATTATTGCATATATAAACGAAGATAAATAATATATTTCTATTAATAAACAAGACGAAACACAAAGAACGCAGACTCATACAAATACTATTAATTTTTCAATTAATAGTATTTGTATGAGTCTGCGTTCTGTTTATACAGTCCGTTTTGTCAATGTTTCTTAGCGGGGCTGCTATTTGTTTTATTCAAGTGTAATTACTTTATACTTAGGAACTAATGTTTTCATGATCACCCATCCGATCAGATAAGCGACAGAGCATACACAGAAGATAATGAAATATCCGGCCGGTTTGCCTTCAAACCCCATAAAGGTCATATGAGTTTCATCGGCGTAAACAAACAGGTTGCCGGCCACCTTTTGCAATATCATCGAACCGACACCACCAGCCATACCACCGATGCCTGTAATACTTGCAATCGCTGATTTCGGGAACATATCACCTACTGTAGAGAAAATGTTAGCCGACCAGGACTGGTGGGCTGCACCACCGATACCGATCAAAATAACCGGGAACCAGGGAGAAATAGTGCCTAACGGCTGTGCCAACAATACCACTAACGGGAAAAAGGCAAAGATCAACATCGCTTTCATACGGGCGGCATACGGATTCATTCCGGTACGGTTGATAAATATTGTCGGAAGTTTACCTCCATAAATAGAGAGCATCGTTATTGCATATAAGGTAAAGATCAAAGCCATTCCCAGGGGATCAGACGTTTTAATACCGAACTGTGTATTCAGATAAGAAGGTGTCCAGAAAAGGAAGAACCACCATACACCGTCCGTCATAAATTTACCGGCAATGAACGACCACGTCTGCTTATAACTGAAACATTGCAAAAAACCTATTTTCTTCTCTTCTTCCTCTGTTTTTGCGATACCGCCATCTTCATCCTTGTCCTGCTCAATATAAGCCAATTCGGCTGCATTTACATGTTTACTTTTATTAGGAGTAGTGTACATGAATACCCACATTCCCATCCAGATAAAACCGAGTGCACCGATCACGATAAAAGCCATTTCCCAACCCAGCCATTTAGCCAACGGCGGAATAGATAACGGAGCAATCAAGGCACCGATAGAGGCACCGGCATTAAATATAGAAGTAGCATAAGCGCGGTCTTTCTTTGGAAAATACTCAGCTGTTACCTTAATAGCCGCCGGGAAGTTTCCGGCTTCACCCAATGCCAATACACAGCGGGCAACCAAGAAGCAATACATACTGACGGTAGCCAGAACCACTACCACATCACCCGTTGCAGCGATCAGTTCGGCAGCACTGTTCATCCCAACATAATGTTCTGTTACGATACCGCAACCGGCATGCATACAGGCACCTACCGACCAAACACCGATCGACCAAAGATATCCTTTTTTTGTCCCCAGCCAATCGATAAAACGACCGGCGAATAACATACAAATAGCATATACAATAGAAAATACAGATGTGATCGTTCCATAATGAGATTCGTTCCAATGGAATTCGGGTTTGATAAATTCGTCCCAGGTTAGTGATAAGACCTGACGGTCGAGATAATTTACTGTCGTTGCGAAAAATAACATCGCACAGATTGTCCATCTGTACTGGGTCATTTTCTGACCCACATTGCCTAATGTGCTCATTTCTTACTGGTTTTTCATGATTTGCGGCAAATATATATCATTTTTTTTAATTACAAAGCATATTGTGTGTGCGAATACATGGTAATTTATATTTAATAATAAATCTATTTAAGGTAGATTATCTTTTTCGGGAAGTTTCACGCACCGATAAATGAGTAGGTACGACGATCTGTCGGGGCTTCTCCCGTTTCTTTATCTGCTTGAGGAGTAAATTACAGCATTCCTCTCCCATCTTATAGGTCTGATGAGTGACAGCAGTCAAGGCAGGCTCCACATAATTGGAATGAAGCTCATCCGTATAACCGATCAGAGCGATATCAGCAGGGATACAGAACTGATGCTTTTTGATTTCCTTCATCGCAGCAAAAGCGAGTGTGTCGTTCATCGCCAGGATTGCATCCGGCGGTTTCGGCAGTGAAAGTAACCGGCAACAACCTTCCCGTCCCTCATCATAAGTCATCTTCTTACAGACAATCAAATCATTTTCCACCGACAAGCCTTGTTCTTTCAGAGCTTCCAGATACCCGTCGCGACGTTGTCGCACGATTGCCAGATGATCGGAACCACCCAGAAAAGCAACTCGCTTCGATCCGGTTTGCAACAGATGCAGAGTAGCCATCCGCGCCGACTCCATATTATCCGCCACAACTGAAGGAATATCGTTAGGCATACACACACGGTCGAAAAAGACCAATGGGATATCCATATCAGACAATGAAAGGAAATGAGAATAGTCTATCGTCTCCTGCGAAAGACAAGCCAGTATTCCCTCCACTCGCATGTTCACCAGGTCCTCCACACAATGAAGTTCCTGTTCATATTGTTCATAAGAAGAGGTGATGATCACAGAATAGCCATGCTCCCGCGCTATATCATTAATGCCACTGATAATGGAAGAATAGAAATGAGTTACCAGGTCAGGCACGATAATGCCTATTATACGCGGAGTATTTTTCAACAAACTGAGCGCAAACGGGTTAGGACGATAATTCCACTGCTCGGCAAGTGCCTTTACACGCTCACGCATTTCGGGGCTGATCTCGTAGCTGTCGTTCAGTGCCCGCGAGACGGTCGAAACGGAAACTCCCAATTCGTTTGCGAGGTCTTTCAGTGATATGTGTCTTTTCCTGGCCATCCGGTTTATTCAGTGACACAAATATAAGATTTTTCTGATAGCCAAGGTTCGATTCTTCTCTTTTATTACGCAAACGTTTGCGTAGATTTTTTCATGTAACAGGGTTATAATCAACATATAAAAGCTATACATTTGGCTCCTGACAACTTTAATCATACAAATTATGAATTATTCATATTGCGGAAAAACCGGGATGAAAGTTCCCATCCTGAGCTATGGCGCATCGTCGTTAGGCAGTGTATTTCACGAGACGCGCGAAGCGGAAAGTATCGAAGCTGTCTTTACAGCAGTAGAAAACGGGATGAATTTCATCGACGTCTCGCCCTACTACGGTCATTACAAGGCTGAAACCGTCCTGGGAAAAGCCTTGAAAGAAATACCACGCGACACTTATCTGCTTTCCACCAAAGTAGGCCGTTACGGGAAAGAGGGTGTCAATACCTGGGATTACTCGGCCCAACGGGCAACCGAAAGCGTTTACGAAAGCATGGAGCGGCTACATATCGAACAGATCGACCTGATCAATGTACACGACATCGAATTTGCCGACCTCAACCAGGTAGTCAATGAAACACTTCCAGCCCTGGTGGAACTACGCGAAAAAGGCATCGTAAAACATGTGGGGATCACCGACCTGCAACTGGAGAACCTCCAGTGGATAATAGACCACGTACCGGAAGGCACTGTTGAAACCGTTCTTAATTTTTGCCATTACTGCCTGAACGATGATAAACTGGCTGATTTTCTGGATTATTTCGAAGCGAAACAGATCGGCGTTATCAATGCCTCTCCCTTGTCGATGGGCTTACTCTCCTTACGGGGTGTCCCCGACTGGCATCCGGCACCTGCCTCCCTGATCGAGGCCTGTCAAAAGGCTGTGCAACACTGCCAGTCGAAAGAGTATCCGATCGAAAAGCTGGCTATCCAGTATGCGATCAGTAATCCACGGATAGCTACCACCCTGTTCAGTTCGGCTAACCCTGGCAACGTTTTAAAAAATATCCGCTACGCAGAAGAACCGATCGACTGGCAACTGGTATGGGAGGTACAGGATATTATAGGCGATCAGAAACGGGTAAGCTGGGCCAACTCATGAACAGAACGATAATAGATGCCCACTCCCACCTGTGGCTCCGGCAAGATACTCTTGTCGAGGGTATGCCTATTCGCACACTCGGAAACGGTCGTTCCCTCTTTATGGGCGAAGTACGGCAAATGCTCCCTCCTTTTATGGTCGATGGGAAAAACACAGCCGAAGTCTTTCTGTCGAATATGGACTATGCTCAAGTGGCAGCCGCTGTTATTACACAAGAGTATATCGACGGGTTCCAGAATGACTATTTGCAGGAAGTTGCAGCCGACCATCCGGAGCGTTTCTTCATTTGCGGTCTTTGTGAATTCCGTCGCCCCGGATACTTTGAACAAGCACGGCAACTCATCATGCAAGGATTCAAAGCAATCAAGATACCTGCACAACGACTGTTGTTAAAAGAAGGGCGTGTCTACCTGAACTGCGATGAAATGATGCGTATGTTCCGTTACATGGAAGAACAGCAGATCATTCTTTCCATCGACCTGGCAGACGGGGCCATACAGACAGTCGAACTGGAAGAGGTCATACAAGAATGTCCCGCACTGAAAATAGCGATCGGCCATTTCGGAATGGTAACACGTCCTGACTGGCTGACACAGATCCGCCTCGCCCGTTATCCGAACGTGATGATAGAATCGGGAGGTATCACTTGGCTATTTAATGACGAGTTCTATCCTTTCAAAGAAGCCGTCCGGGCCATCCGTGAAGCAGCCGGGTTAGTCGGAATGGATAAGTTGATGTGGGGCTCCGATTATCCGCGTACGATCACTGCCATCACCTATAAAATGTCGTACGACTTTATTACCCGTTCGAAAGAGTTGAGCGAACAAGAGAAAGATCTCTTTCTCGGGGAAAATGCAATTGCCTTCTACGGCTTCCGCAATCTTCCGGTATTACCTTATATAAAGAACATGTCCGAGTAAAATACCTTAAAATAATTTACCATGAAAAAGAACAACTATGCCTTGCCACTGGCACTTATCTTCAGCCTTTTCTTCCTGTGGGCAATCAGCAGTAACCTGTTGCCTACCATGATCCGGCAATTGATGAAAACCTGCGAACTGAATGCGTTCGAAGCCTCTTTTACCGAAACAGCGTACTGGCTGGCTTACTTCATCTTCCCGATACCGATCGCCATGTTTATGAAACGGTACAGTTACAAATCAGGAATCATATTCGGCTTGCTGCTGGCAGCTTTCGGAGGATTATTGTTTTTCCCGGCCGCCATCCTGAAAGAATACTGGGGTTATCTGACTATTTTCTTTATTATTGCCACCGGAATGTGTTTTCTGGAAACAGCCGCAAACCCATATGTAACAGCTTTGGGGGATCAGGATACCGCCCCGCGCCGCCTCAACCTGGCACAATCATTCAACGGGTTGGGCGCTTTTATCGCAGCCATGTTTCTCAGTAAACTGGTATTGAGTGGCGACCACTATACCCGCACCTCCCTACCGACCGATTACCCCGGAGGATGGGATGCTTATATCCAGTTTGAAACGGATTCGATGAAGCAACCGTATCTCCTGTTAGCACTACTCTTAATAATAATAGCGGTTGTCTTCATCGTTTCCAAACTTCCCAAAATACAAGACGAAGAACATTCGAAGGAAAAAGGTAAAGACCGAAAATTAATCGACTTCGGCGTATTGAAACGTTCGCATCTTCGCTGGGGAGTAATCGCACAGTTCTTTTATAACGGAGGACAAACGGCTATCAACAGCCTGTTTCTAGTGTACTGTTGTAGTTATGCCGGGTTATCAGAATCGGTGGCAACTACTTTCTTCGGTCTGTATATGCTTGCGTTTCTGCTCGGTCGCTGGATCGGAACATTGCTGATGGTGAAGTTTCGCCCACAAGACATGTTGCTGGTGTATGCCCTGTTAAACGTAGTACTTTGCGGAGTGATCGCCCTATGCGGCGGAACAGTCGGACTGTATGCGATGCTGGCAGTATCTTTCTTTATGTCGATCATGTATCCGACACAATTCTCGCTGGCACTAAAGGACCTTGGGGAAAATACCAAGAGCGGGGCTGCCTTCCTGGTAATGGCTATCGTGGGGAATGCGTGCCTACCTCAGTTGACGGCTTATGTGATGCATCATTTTGAAGCGGTTTATTATGTCGCTTATCTGGTTCCGTTAGTTTGTTTCCTTTTCTGTGCGTTCTACGGATGGAAAGGATATAAAGTGGTTAATTAATCTATAATATATAATGTATATGAAAGCAATACAAATTCCTGTATCGGAAACATTGCAGGTGGTCGATATAATGAAGCCCGAAATGAAGAGTGAAGAAATCCTTCTGAAAATTAAGTTTGTCGGTTTTTGCGGCTCCGACCTGAACACATTTCTGGGGCGTAACCCGATGGTCAAACTTCCCGTTATCCCCGGGCATGAGGTCGGAGCTGTGATTGAAGCCGTAGGTCCTGATGTTCCTACCGGACTCAAGCCGGGCATGAACGTGACCGTCAATCCTTACACCAACTGCGGTAAATGTGCCGCCTGCCGCAACGGACGGGTAAATGCCTGCGAACATAATGAGACGTTCGGTGTACAACGCAACGGCGCCATGGTTGAATATCTCTCGCTTCCCTGGCAGAAAGTAATCCCGGCCCCCGGCATTTCTCCACGCGACTGCGCCCTGATCGAACCGATGAGCGTAGGATTCCATGCTGTTTCCCGCGGACAAGTTACCGACATCGACACCGTCCTGGTCATTGGCTGCGGCATGATCGGTTGCGGAGCGATCGTTCGTGCTGCTTTAAGAGGTGCAACTGTGATCGCGATGGATATGGATGCCGGAAAACTGGAACTGGCAAAACACATCGGTGCCAACTTCACCATCAACTCACGGACGGAAAATGTACACGAACGCTTACTGGGGATAACAGACGGACTGGGGCCGGATGTTATTATCGAAGCCGTAGGAAGTCCGGCAACGTATGTAATGGCCGTAAACGAAGTTGCTTTTACCGGCCGAGTAGTCTGTATCGGTTATGCTAAAAGCGAAGTGACCTTCCAGACCAAACTCTTCGTACAAAAAGAGTTGGACATCAGGGGTTCCCGTAATGCATTACCGGAAGATTTCAGGGCTGTAGTCCGTTATCTTCAACAGGGCAACTGTCCGCGGAAGGAACTTATATCTAAAACAGTAACACCGGAAGAAGCACTTGATGCCATGCAGGAATGGGATGCCGACCCCGGTAAAGTATTTCGTATTCTTGTAAAGTTCTGACATATTAAAAATTTAATTACCTTCGCGGAATTAACCATCGCAGAACATAAATCAAGAATCGAGATAAGTTACCATGAAAAAGCTAATCAATTTAATAGTATTTTTTCTGATCGTCAGTCTGAATGGCTGGGCGCAGGAAGCCGCTGAAATAATCCGGGTGGCATGTGTAGGAAACAGTATTACATTTGGAGCTGGGATTGCCAACCGCGACCGCGACAGTTACCCTTCGGTTCTCGGACAAATGCTCGGAAAGGAGTATGAAGTACGGAACTTCGGCTTTAGTGCCCGTACTATGCTGATGAAAGGGGATCGTCCTTACATGAAGGAACAAATGTTTAAAGATGCTCTCAGTTATAATCCCGACATCGTTGTGATCAAGCTGGGGACAAATGATTCCAAATCGTTCAACTGGAAATACAAAGCCGGACTTCCCGGAGATATTCAGACGATGGTCAATGCGTTTAAGGCAATTCCATCAAAACCAAAGATCTATCTCTGTTATCCTCCCAAAGCCTATGTCAGCGATGCCGGAATTAACGACAGTATCATTGCAGCCGGTGTTATTCCAGTGATTGAACAGGTAGCGAAAAGAAACAAATTACCGATCATAGACTTGTATACGGCATTGAGTGGCATGCAGGAACATTTCCCGGATAATGTCCATCCCGATCCGGTCGGTGCACACAAGATCGCCGAGACCGTTTACAAAGCGATTACAGGCAAAGAAACTTCTCACCAGATGCAAACTTTTCCCGGTCTGAAAAGCGAATGGAACGGATGCGACCGTTACGATTTCCAGTTCAAGGGACGCGATGCGATCGTGGTTGTCCCTAAACAGGCGGCTAAAGGGAATCCGTGGATATGGCGGCCGGCTTTCTTCAATGCTTTCCCCAGTGTAGACAAGGCTTTACTGGAAAAAGGATTTCATGTAGCTTATTATGATGTGACACACTGTTATGGAAACCCACGCGCAGTAGCACTAGGTACGGATTTCTACCATTATATGAAAGATTGGTACGGACTTTCTCCGAAAGTGACCCTGGAAGGATTCAGCCGCGGTGGTTTATATGCTTTGAACTGGGCTGCCAAAAATACAGACAAGATCGCCTGTATCTACATCGATGCCCCGGTTTGTAATGTATTCAGTTGGCCGGGAAGAAAGAATGCAGAGTTGTGGAACGACCTGTTGAAAGAATGGAACCTGACAGACGAAGAGATGAATTTGTTCAAAGGTAATCCGATCGACAATCTGGAACCGTTGGCAAAAGCCGGAATCCCGATCA
The DNA here is from genome assembly GCF_905196875.1 of uncultured Parabacteroides sp. Lineage (GTDB taxonomy): Bacteria > Bacteroidota > Bacteroidia > Bacteroidales > Tannerellaceae > Parabacteroides. Next base: position 23,242 of record NZ_CAJJWO010000001.1, read on the forward strand.
TCAGCGTTTGCGGAGATGCCGACAAAGTCGTTCCGTTCAAGGATAATATGGATATAGTACGTTCTCGTTACCTGGCGTTGGGTGGTCCGGTAGAAGTAATTATCAAACCAGGTGTAGACCATCATCCCCATAGCCTGGAAAATCCGGGACCGGTCGTGGACTTCATCCTCCGCCACCAACCGGAATATGAAAAATACCTGCATTACAATGTGCGAGGCAGCCTGCAAAACTCGTTTATCAAGTTCGAGAAAGAACGTAAAGCACGTGTCGCTTTCCTGGGCGGCTCCATCACAGAGATGAACGGATGGAAAAACATGATCGAAAAACAACTGCAACAGCGTTTCCCTTATACGACTTTCGAATTTATAGAAGCCGGCATCGGTTCTACCGGAACGACTCCGGGTTCCTTCCGAATGAAAAATGATATTCTCTCGAAAGGAAAAATAGACCTGCTTTTTGTGGAAGCAGCCGTGAACGACCATACAAACCATTTTACTCCATTGGAACAGGTGCGTGGTATGGAAGGGGAAGTGCGCCATGCATTACTAAGTAATCCGGAAATGGATATTGTGATGTTACACTTCATCTACGATCCGTTTATCCCGATGGTTGCTAAAAAACAGCAACCGGACGTAATACTGAACCACGAACGGGTGGCAAACCATTACCTGATTCCGTCTGTCAACCTGGTTCAGGAAATAGGCGAACGGATGCAGGACGGCGAGTTCACCTGGGAACAGTTCGGCGGAACCCATCCGTTACCGTTCGGACATAAATTCTATGCCGCAGCTATCAACCACCTCTTCGATACGATGTGGAAAGGAATCACTCCCGACAGTCCGGTCGTTGCCCACGAAATACCTGCACAACCACTCGATGCATACAGTTATTACGGCGGCGACTTTATCGACCTGAAAGAGGCTAAACTGAACAAAGGCTGGAAATACATTCCTTCCTGGCGTGCGGATAATACATATGAAAAAAGAAAAGGTTTCGTTGACGTTCCCATGCTGGAGGCAACCCGTCCGGGCGACAAATTGACGCTCGACTTCACTGGAAAAGCGATCGGTATTTTCTGTACACCGGGTCCGACAGCCGGAATCCTTGAATACAGCATCGACGGTGCCCCATTCAAAAAGCTCGATACGTTTACCGAATGGAGCAAATATCTTTATATTCCCTGGGTATATATGCTGGAAACAGAATTAGACGACACTGCCCATAAACTGGTACTTCGTATCTCGAAAGAAAAGAATCCCGATTCTTTAGGTACGGAATGTCAGATACGAAACTTCGTTGTAAACAAATAAAATGAAAGAATTAAACAGGCAGAACGCTCCGGTCACTCTCCGGCCGGAACGTATCATACAGTTTGGAGAAGGTAATTTCCTTCGGGCATTTGTAGACTGGATCATCTGGAATATGAATGCTAAAACGGACTTCAACAGTAATGTTGTGGTAGTTCAACCTATTGAAAAAGGGATGGTCGACATATTGAACCAACAGGACAACCTGTATCATGTCAACTTACAGGGCCTGGATAAAGGGGAAACAGTCAACTGTATCGAACTGATCGACGTGATCAGCCGTTCACTGAATCCTTACACCGATTTCGAAGCATTCATTCAATTGGCGGAACAGCCGGAAATGCGTTTCGTGATCTCCAACACGACCGAAGCGGGCATCGTTTTCGATTCGTCCTGCAAACCGGATGATGCGCCAGCCTCTTCTTATCCAGGTAAACTGACACAGTTACTTTACCACCGTTTCAAAACATTCAACGGGGATAAGAATAAAGGATTAATCATCTTCCCCTGCGAATTGATCTTCCTGAACGGACACAAACTGAAGGAGACAATCTACCAATACATCGATCTCTGGCAACTGGGCGAAGCGTTCAAAACCTGGTTCGAAGAGGCCTGTGGTGTTTATGCCACGCTGGTAGACCGTATCGTACCCGGTTTTCCACGAAAAGAGATCGATACCATCAAAGAAAAGCTCCAATATAACGATAACCTGGTGGTACAGGCTGAGATATTTCATTTATGGGTGATCGAAGCACCACAGGAAATATCCAGGGAATTTCCCGCCGATAAAGCCGGCCTGAATGTGTTGTTCGTTCCGTCCGAAGCTCCATATCACGAAAGAAAGGTTACTTTACTGAACGGCCCTCACACTGTCCTTTCGCCCGTTGCTTTCCTTTCCGGAATCGACATCGTACGGGATGCCTGCCAGAATGAGGTGATCGGAAAATATATCCGCAAAGTGATGTTCGAAGAACTGATGGAAACGTTAGATCTGCCTAAATCAGAACTGGAACAGTTTGCAAATGATGTACTGGACCGTTTCAACAATCCGTTTGTCGATCATCAGGTTACTTCCATCATGCTGAACTCTTTCCCCAAATACCAGACACGTGACCTGCCGGGTCTGAAAGAATACCTGAAACGCAAAGGCGTTTTGCCGGAAGGACTTGTATTGGGACTGGCAGCGATCCTTACCTATTATAAAGGAGGCCAACGTGAAGACGGAACCGAGATCGTTCCCAACGATGATTCGAAGACAATATGCCTGATGAAAGAACTTTGGGCAACCAACTCTACACGGACCGTGGCAAAAAATACCCTGGCAATGGATGAGATTTGGGGCGAAGACCTCAATCGGATTTCCGGGTTGACAGAGCGGGTTATTTATTACCTGGACGCGATTCAGGAAAAAGGTATGAGAGAGGTAGTAAAAGAGATTCTCTGATGAAAAAGTATATCCAAATAAATCCGGTCGATAATGTCATCGTAGCCATAGATCCGTTATCAGCCGGAGATCAGATTGAACTTGGTGATCGTCAGATCGCTATCCGGGAAGAGATTCCAACCGGGCATAAAGTGGCTTTGAAAGATTTCACCACCGGTGATCTTGTTATCAAATATGGTTTTCCCATTGGCCACGCCCGGAACGATATCCCCGCCGGAGCCTGGGTAAACGAAAAAAATATAAAAACAAACCTGGACGGGTTACAGGATTACACCTGGCAACCACAGGACACAACATTACATATTCCCAACAAAGAATTGACTTTTAACGGCTACCGCCGTAAAAACGGAGCAGTCGGCATACGTAATGAGATATGGATCCTGCCGACAGTCGGTTGTGTAAACGGCATCATTAACCAACTGGTAGAAACTCTACGACGGGAAACGAATGGGAAAGGTGTGGATGCGATCGTGGCTTTTCCCCATAATTACGGCTGTTCCCAGTTAGGTGACGACCATGAGAATACCCGTAAAATCCTGCGGGATATGGTAAAACATCCGAACGCCGGTGCAGTACTGGTAGTCGGGCTAGGCTGTGAAAACAATCAGCCGGATACTTTCCGTGAGTTTCTGGGGGAATACGATACGGAACGTGTCCGCTTTATGGTCTGCCAAAAAGTGAAAGACGAGCAGGAAGAAGGCATGAAGCTACTACGCGAATTATATGCCATTGCCTCAACCGACCAACGTACGCCGGTTCCTTTCAGCGAACTGCGTATCGGTTTGAAATGCGGCGGTTCGGATGGTTTCTCCGGTATTACTGCCAATCCGCTATTGGGTATATTTTCCGATTTTCTGGTTGCACAGGGAGGAACGACAGTTTTGACGGAAGTCCCCGAAATGTTCGGGGCCGAAACATTATTAATGAATCGTTGCGGTACAGCAGAGTTATTCAACAAGACCGTCCGCCTCATCAACGACTTCAAAGCCTATTTCCTGGAAAACAAACAGCCGGTCTATGAAAACCCTTCTCCCGGAAACAAAGCCGGAGGAATCTCTACACTGGAAGAAAAATCACTCGGCTGTACACAAAAATCCGGTAAATCGGGTGTAAAGGACGTACTTGTGTATGGCGATCGTTTAACGATAAAAGGATTGAATCTGTTGAGCGCCCCGGGCAATGACCTGGTAGCAAGTACAGCACTGGCGGCCTCCGGTTGCCACATGGTACTCTTCACCACCGGACGCGGAACGCCTTTCGGTACGTTTATCCCCACTGTAAAGATATCGACAAACACCACTCTATCGAAAAACAAACCCGGCTGGATTGATTTTAATGCCGGAACGTTAGTGGAAGGTGAATCGATGGAAACCCTCAGCGAGCAGTTTATCCGGTTCATATTGGAGGTAGCCGGAGGCCGTTTCGTAAACAACGAAAGGAAAGGATACCGTGAAATTGCCATCTTCAAATCCGGAGTCACTCTCTAAGTGGCTAGTTACAAAAAGTGTTTCACCCTAATGAAACAGTTGTTTCTCCTAATTGAAACAGTTGTTTCATTAGGGTGAAACACTTTTGATATAGTAGCATATGTTAATGTTTTTAGTAGACTACTTTCTGCCTTATATAAAAGAAATACATTTTTTCCACCAACTCTGTTATAAAAACCTCTTTTCTCCGACTATATAATAAAGTTCAAACAAATGGATTGGTTGATTCATAAAAAATGGTCTGAAGGATTTAACCTACTATTTAGTGTGGCAAAAAGTATGTAGAGACAAAATCTATACGGTATCTCCTCGCTTTTACGTATCTTTGTTTAGGAAAAGGAGGTTATACGGAACGTAAAATCATACATATAGATATGGATGCATTCTATGCATCGGTCGAGCAACGGGACAATCCGGAGCTGCGGGGAAAAGCGCTGGCGGTTGGTTATTCGGAAGAGCGTGGCGTGGTTGCCGCAGCCAGTTATGAGGCACGTAAATACGGTGTCCGTTCCGCCATGTCGTCACAAAAAGCCAAGCGCTTATGTCCTCACCTGATTTTTGTGCCGGGCAGAATGAGCGTGTATAAAGAAGTCTCTTCTCAAATCCACGAGATTTTCCATGAATATACGGATATCATCGAACCACTTTCTCTGGATGAAGCCTTCCTCGATGTGACAGAAAATAAAAAGCAAATCTCTCTTGCCGTCGATATAGCCAAAGAGATCAAGCAACGGATACGGCAGGAACTGCATCTGGTCGCCTCCGCCGGTATATCCTATAATAAATTCCTGGCTAAAATAGCCTCCGACTACCGGAAGCCAGACGGTCTTTGTACGATCCATCCGGCACAGGCACTCGACTTTATCGCCCAGCTGCCTATCGAATCATTCTGGGGTGTCGGTCCCGTCACCGCCAAAAAGATGCATACATTGGGTATCCATAACGGAGAAAAACTAAGGGAATGTTCGCAGGAAATGCTGACCCGTCAATTCGGAAAAGCAGGTATCTTGTATTATGAATGCGTCCGGGGAATAGATTTGCGCCCTGTAGAAGCCATCCGTATCCGTAAATCCGTCGGCTGCGAACATACGCTGGAAAAAGATATCTCCCGCCAATCGTCCGTCATCATCGAGCTTTACCATGTAGCCACCGAACTGATCGGTCGCCTGCAACGAACCGGATTCAAAGGAAATACATTGACATTAAAGATAAAATTCCACGATTTCACATTAAAAACAAAAAGTATTACCCAATCTCACGAACTGACCGCCTTAAACGAGATCCTCCCCCTTGCCAAACAACTGCTGAAAGAGGTAAATTATGAAACGAACCCGATCCGGCTGCTTGGTCTTTCTGTTTCAAACCCACAGGAAGAACGGGAAGAAACCGTAAAAAAAGAACGGTGGGAACAGTTAAGTTTGGAGTTTAGTGATTGGAAAGTTTCGTATTAAAGTTATATTTGCACAAAATCTAAAAGGGATACTATTATATGCACAAGCGGTTCCTCTCCATATCCGGGCAAACCGATGATGAGTTACTTATTTTTTTGCAAAAAGGAAATGAGAGGGCTTTCACTACTATTTATGAACGGTATCATAAATTACTTTATGTCGTTGCTTTCAAATATTTAAAGGACAACGATACCGCCAAAGATGCCGTCCAGCAAATATTCCTGAAGCTCTGGGAGTCGCGTACACTCCTCAGCATTCAGATCAACCTGAGAAATTATCTGTACACCATGTTGAAAAATCACCTGCTGAACGAGATAAGGAATAACTATACCGCATTGGAGAAGAATTATGAACTGGCACAAGAAATAATCGAATATGAAAACGAAATATTGGAAAAGCTGGAAGAAAAGGAAATGAACGAACAGTTGTACCGGGCTATCGACAACCTGCCGGAACAGAAGAAAATCGTCTGCCTGTACAAACTGGAAAAAGGATTGTCCAATCAGGAGATTGCAGAAAAGATGCAGATATCGATACCGACAGTCAAAACTCATTATTCGCAGGCCATCAAACTGCTCAGGGAACATTTCGATAAGTTGCTAATCCTGCTACTCTCTTCCTTTTTCTCCTGAAAAAGGAAAAAAGAGCAACAAACACTCATACCAACAGTCCAGTTATGTGTCAATTAAGAAAACAGGAATAAGAAAATGAAAACACCAGATAAACATATCATCGACAGAACGCTCGACAATACCGCCACTCCGGAAGAAGCACGCCAGGTAATCCGCTGGTTCTCCACACCGGAGGGTGCGAAATATCTGTCCTCCTTGATGGATGAAGACGCGGAAAAGATACAGCCGGGCAGCGAAGAACTGTATGTAGAACGCAGCATTCCTTCCGATGAGATGTATCAGTATATTATGAAGAGAATCCACCTCCGGAAAAAAAAACAGATACTTTTCCGGGCAGCCGCCATCTTTATTCCGCTACTGTTGTTCCTCGGGCAATTCTGGTATATAGATAAACGCATCGATCTTTTTGCCGATTCCGGTTACGAAGAAATATATGTACCTAAAGGAGAACGCATGCAACTGATCTTCCAGGATGGTTCACGCGCCACACTCAATGCCGAAACCCGTATCAAATATCCCCGGAAATTCGGTTTCTCCGAGCGTAAAGTCGAACTCGAAGGAGAAGCATTCTTCGAAGTCTCCCCGAACAAGGACCGCCCGTTCATCGTGGATGTAAAAGATATCAATGTAAAAGTATTGGGAACGACATTTGATGTAAAAGCCTACACTACCGACCCGGATATCTTTGTCACCTTGGAAAGCGGAAAAGTGCAACTGGCAAACCAACACAGTTCATTAGCCTACATGAAACCGGGAGAAAAAGCGACTTACAACCGGAAAAGCGGCGTTTGCAAAATATCCCGTCCAGAGAACATCAATCTCCTTTCTGCCTGGAAAAAGAATCAGATTGTATTCGATAATACGTCTCTGTCTGAAGTGATAGCGACCTTGTCACGCTGGTATAATGTAGAGTTTATCATAGCTGACTCATCGGTTCTCCACTATAACTACACGCTTACCTCAACAGACCAGAGCATTGAACAGATTCTGAAAGATATTGAGAAAATAACTCCGGTGAAATTCATTGAAAAAGAAGGATTTATCAACATAGAACTAACAAAATAAAACTTTTTTCATTTTCTACTCATACTTTTTCTGGCACCGTGTGTCTACTATATAGAAAGCATCAAATTGTTTAACCTATAAAAAAAGCACACATGAACAACACAACATAATAAACTCAAAAAAATAACCGGAAATATCCCCACATTCCCGGTTATCCACGTACCGAAATTCAAATTAATTTCTAATACATAAATTCATTTCAAAAGTATGAAAAAAAATGGTTCGTGCCTTATCCCCAGGCACCTTTTAATATTAATTGAGAAAATCCCGAATGCAATGAAACTGACATTTTTATTTCTGGTTATCTCCTTGTTAACCTTTACAGCAGAAGCCTCTGCCCAGCGAGTTTCTATGTCACTCAACAACGTCAAGGTTGAAAAAGTGTTATCAGCCATCACCAAACAGACGGGACTCAGCGTTGCATACAGCAAACAGATTGTCAATCTGGACAGAAAAGTGAGTATTCAGGTTGAAAACGCAGATGTTGCCTCGGTCCTGGAAAAACTGGTTGCTGATACCAATCTGAATTACGAGATCAAAAACAATAAGATCTATTTGTTCGAAAAACGGACTGTGACTACAAAACCTGCTATTCAACAAAAAAAACAGATTTCAGGAAAAATTGTAGATCAAAATGGAGAATTCGTTATTGGAGCAAATGTAGTAGTAGCCGGAACAGCGATTGGTACAATTACAGATACAGATGGTAATTTTACATTGGAAGTGCCTAACGGAGCTACATTGAAAATCTCTTATATCGGTTATATCGAACAAAGTATTCCTATTGGTAATAAATCTGTCATATCTGTTATCCTGAAAGAAGATTCCCAAACATTGAATGAAGTGGTGGTGGTTGGTTATGGTACACAAAAGAAAGCTACTTTGACCGGTGCTGTCGCCAGTGTGCGATCGGAACAAATTGCCAATAGAGCAGCATCGGATGCTACGAACTTGCTGACCGGTATCGCTCCGGGATTGACAGCTATTCAACGTTCCGGTCAGCCGGGAGCCGACGGTGCTGAATTTATTATTCGTGGTCCCGGAACACTGAATTCTACATCTCCCTTGACCATTGTTGATGGAATTCCGGGGAGTATGAATGCCATTGATCCGAATGACATAGAAAGCATCAGTGTTCTGAAAGATGCTGCCTCCGCTGCTATTTACGGTGTACGTGCTGGTAATGGAGTGATTTTGGTTACAACTAAGAAAGGGAAAGAAGGTCGCATGAAAGTATCTTATAATGGGTATATCGGCATTCAAAACCCGACCCGTCTACCTAAATGGGTGAACTCTACCGATTATGCGACCTTGTATAATGAAGCGTTGACTAATGACGGATTGGCTCCGAAATATTCAGAGACGGACATCGAAAATTACCGAAAAGGAACAGATCCGGATCTGTATCCTAATTCGAATCAAACCGACGAATTATTTTCAAAAAGCGGATTCCAGCATAGCCATCATGTACAGTTGGATGGAGGAACGGAAAAGACAAGATATAATTTCTCTTTAGGGTATCTGAACAGAGAAGGATTAATTGCTCAAACTGGTTTGGAGAGATATTCAATCAGAGGTAATTTTGATTTCGATATTAGTAAACGAGTGAATTTTGGTATGAATTTCTCATACATCAGACAGGAAAAATCACAACCCTATCAGAGCATCAATGAGTTGGTTCACCGTTCTTATCGTGAAACACCTGTTACTCCGATCAAATGGTCGAACGGGAACTGGGCTGCTTTCATGAATGAACATAATTCAGTAGCAGAAGCACAAGACGGAGGCTATGATCATTATACAGATAATTTTCTGACTGCGATTGGAACACTCGAAGTAAAGCTCATAGACGGCTTATCTGTAAAAGGTGTTGCCGCCTTAAATGGTAATTTCACCCATACCAAAAGACAGCAATACAATCTGTTGCTTTATAATGCGCCTGATGTTGTCGGTATGAAGTTCAGACCTTATTTATATGAGAACAGAGGAGAATCATCTGATATAAACTTACAGGCGTTTCTTAACTATGATAAAACATTCGGGAAACATAATGTGGCAGCGGTCCTTGGTTACGAACAACGTAAATACACTAACTCTTCCATCGCCGCATCCCGTTATGATCTTCCAGAAAACAACATGTTGGATCAAATAAATGCCGGCGATGCTTCCGACCAGCGAAATGACGGAGGTATGGATGAAAATAGTATCCGTTCCGTGTTTGGCAGGGTGAACTATAATTTTGCAGAACGCTATCTATTGGAAGTTACGTTACGTTATGACGGTTCCTCCCGCTTCCCTAAAGATAATCGTTTTGAATTATTCCCTTCCGTATCGGCAGGTTGGCGCATATCTGAAGAAGAGTTCTTCCATTTCGATCCTGTCTCGAACCTGAAATTGAGAGCTTCATGGGGACATTTAGGAAATCAGGAAATTGGTAATTATGCTTATCAGAATAAATATTCTTTAGGGCGTTTGTATGGTTTCGGAAATATAATGTATTCTGGTATCGCAGAAAACTATAGTATGTCCAATGCTACTATTGGCTGGGAAAATACCGAAATGGTGAATGCCGGGTTGGATTTGAATATGTTTAACAATAGACTGTCGTTTACATTTGATTATTTCGTTAGAAACACTCATGATATCTTAATGAGCTTGCCACAGCCTTCCATTTTGGGAGCTTACGCTCCGGTAATCAATGCCGGTGCAGTACGGAATAATGGTTTTGAAATGCAGTTAGGATGGAATGATCAAGTAAAGGACTTTAATTATTATGCTAATCTTAGTGTATCCAGAGTAAAAGATAAGATTACGGATCTGAAAGGAGCTGACACTCCAGGACGTTCAGTTGGCGATCCGATTAATAATATATTTGGTCTGGAGGCCATCGGTTTGTTTGCTTCTGAAGAGGAAATTAAAAATGCCCCGAATCAAGATTATACAGGAGGTGCTTCTCCCGGAGATATCAGATATAAAGACCAAAATGGAGATAAAAAAATTACGGCAGAAGACCGTGTCAACATCGGTAACTCTTTTCCTGGCGTAACTTTTGGTTTGCAGCTCGGTGCAAGTTATAAAGGTTTTGATATAGCAACCACGATTCAGGCTGTAGCTGATGTCCAGGGGTACTTGACAGGAACAGCCGCCCAGGCTTTTTCTAATGGAGCAAGTGCTCTGGAGGCACAAAAGGATCGTTGGACACCGGATAATTTGAATGCTTCTTATCCTCGCCTTTCGTTGAACAACGCATCAAGGAATTATACGCAGACGAACTCTTTCTTTATGGAGAATGCCAGTTACATAAAAATGAGGAATTTACAAATCGGCTATTCCTTACCTAAGTCAGTGTTAAGTAACCTGTTCGTTGAGAAATGCCGTTTTTATGTAAGCGCGGATAACCTGTTCACAATTACAAGTTTCAGAGGTTTCGACCCGGAAACTCCGTGGGGTGGAGGTAATATCTATCCAATGGTTACTTCTTATACATTTGGTTTAAATCTTGTCTTCTAATCGTTAATGATGATAAACATGAAAAAGTATATTTTTATATGGATAATAGGGATCATATTCCCCTTATTTACTGCTTGTAATGATAGCTTTCTGGATCTGAATCCGAGAGATCAATTATCGGAACAAACATTCTGGGCCACGGAAACGGATGCTTTTAATGCGCTGGTCGGCGTTTATTCCCGTTATACGGACGGAGATAACGTTTGGATGTATTATGATCATATATTAGGATTACCGGCCCGGACGGATGAAGCTGTCAATGTGTGGAAAGGTAATGATTATAACAACCTGGGAGCAGGAAATAACAGCCCTTCCATGTGGTATACGAAAGAGTTATGGTCTATCCGCTATCGTATTATTCGTACTTGCAATGTGTTTCTGACTAATATTGACAAACCGGAAATGGATAATACAAAGCGTGAACAAATGAAAGGGGAAGTTAAATTCCTGCGTGCTTTTGCTTATCATTTTCTGTTGAATAACTGGGGAGGAGTTCCCATTATTGAAGAATCTCTGAATCTGGAGGATCTGAAACGCCCGAGAAATACAGCAGAAGAAGTGTTGAATTTTATTTTGAAAGATTTGGACGATGCAATCAAGGTCCTGCCGGAAACATGGTCGTCTGAATATGCCGGACGTATTACGAAAGGAGCAGCTTTAGGAATGAAGGCACGTGCGTTGTTATATGCCGGACGTTGGGAAGAAGCTGCCGTTGCCGCAAAAGCAGTAATGGATTTAGGAGTACATTCGCTGTATCCTAACTATGAAGAGTTATTTGAAATAAACAATAAATATAATGATGAAATATTATATGCTTGGCAATTTGTAGGACAGAATATGGCAAACTATACGCAAATCTATATGCATTTCCCTAGTTATGGCGGTTGGGGTGGAACAAATCCTTTACAGGGCTTTATTGATGAATTTCCTTGTACAGATGGAAAGCCGTCTTATGAGTCTGCGGTATATAATCCCGAAAAACCATATGAGAATAGAGACCCTCGTTTTTATATGTCCATCATATATCCGGGAGCGACTTATAGGGATATCGAAATTCCGGTTTATGGCGATGTAGACTATCCGGGGGCAACAGGAAATTCTTCCCAGTCCGGATATTATACTCGTAAATTTCTGGATAATGGAGCTGTCAGATATGCTTTGATTCCTATGGAAAGTAATGTAGTCATATTGCGTTATGCAGAAGTACTTCTGACTTACGCAGAGGCTAAGATTGAATCCGGATCAATCGATCAGTCTGTGTATGATGCCATCAATTTATTGAGAGCAAGAGCCTATGGGGTTAATATTGGTGAAACGGATAAATATCCTGCTGTTACAGGAGGTTCTCAAACCGAGTTGAGAGAGATAGTACGCCGTGAACGTATGACCGAACTTTGTTTTGAAGGACAGCGCAGAGACGATATTATTCGTTGGAAAACAGCCGAAAAAGCATTGAATGGTGCTTGTTATGGAATACCAGTAGAAAAGGGCAGTAAAGATCATATTTTAGTGATGGAGCGTCGTTTCAACCCTTCTTATCATTATCTCTTCCCGATTCCCCAAGATGAAATCGACCTGATCGGTAAAGATATTATGAAACAAAATCCAGGTTGGGATTAATTCTTTAGACCGTATAATCCTGAGTGGTCGAAATCATTCAGGATTATTTTTAATAATCTATAAAATCTTATTATCATGAGTATAAATCGTCGTAACTTTTTAAAAGGATCTCTTTTCGGAGCAGGGGTGGCTCTGACCGGCTTTACCAGTTGTTCTTCCGTAGATCAATCAGAGGCTGAAGTCACTGTAAGAGAATGCGTAGAAAAAGGGAAAAATAGAAAACAACTGTTCAATATGTGCGGCTATGCCGCCGATCCTATTCCGGTTGTCCGGATCGGTTATGTGGGAATAGGGAGCCGGGGAAGCTGGGCCGTAACTCGTATCCTCAATATCAAAGAAATAGAGGTAAGGGGATTGTGTGATCTTCGGGAAGAGGCTGTGAAAAAGAACCAGGAGACACTTAAAAAATTCAATAAACATCCGGCAAAGGAGTATTTTGGAGATGAATATGCCTGGAAGAAGTTATGTGAGCAGGAAGATATTGATTTGATTTATATCGCTACTCCTTGGAAATGGCATACTCCCATAGCTGTGTATGCAATGGAATGCGGAAAGCATGTGGCAGTAGAAGTTCCGGCTGCAAAAACATTGGAAGAGTGCTGGCAGCTAGTTGAAACTTCTGAACGTACCAAAAAGCACTGTATGCAACTGGAGAATTGCTGTTATGACTTTTTTGAGATTTTAACGGTAAACATGGTTCAAAAAGGATTGTTCGGAGAAGTTATTCATGGAGAGGGTGCCTATATCCACGAATTACTGAGTGGCATGTTTGGAGAACCGGAATGGCCGGCATGGAGATGGGATGAAAATCATAAAAGTGGAAATCCCTATCCGACACATGGTCTGGGACCGGTATGCTGGGCTATGGATATCAATCGTGGCGACAAAATGGAATATCTGACTTCCATATCAACCGATGATTTCATGATGGGAGCAAAAGCGAAGGAATTGGCGGCTAAGAATGATTATTATAAACCGATGGCGGCAATGAAATATAGAGGCAATATGAACACAACGACTGTTCGTACAGCAAAAGGTAAAACAATTATGATCCAACATGATGTAAGTACTCCTCATCCTTACGATCGTTTGCATGTACTGACTGGAACAAAAGGTTCTTGCCGTAAATATCCCGAACCTGGCAAAGTTGCATTTGGGCACGATTATATTTCGCAAGAGAAAATGGCAGAACTGGAAGAACAATATACTCCAGAAGTTGTTAAACACATTTCTGAAGTTGCCAAAATCATAGGAGGTCATGGAGGTATGGATTTTATTATGGATTGGAGAATGATCGATTGCTTACGTAACGGCTTGCCTTTGGATATGGATGTATATGATGCGGCAGCATGGTGTAGTATTACGCCATTAAGTTATTGGTCGGTAGCAAATCGCTCCAATTCAATTGATGTTCCGGATTTTACAGGAGGGTCTTGGAAAAAGAATCGTCCGGTGGATCTTTCTCTTCGTGGAGGTGGAAATACGAATGTTGTAGAACAACCGAAATCCTAAGTGCATTATGAATAAGAAAATTTGTTATCAGACATGTTTATTTTTATTCACGTTTTTCATGGGGGCTCAGGAGATATATTCACAAAAAGACGCTAAAGAGTGGAATAAATTACCGGTTAAAGCTCTTTTGCTAGCTCCTCCTGAACCAAGCCAAGTAAAATCATTCTGTCATTTTATCAGAGAAGCTTTGCCTAAAGAGGGTATTAATACCTTGGTTGTTCGATTTAAATATAGATATAAATTTGAGTCTCATCCGGAATTGGCAGATACATTGGCACTGTCTAAAAGTGAAGTGAAACAGATAGTACAAGCCTGTAAGGATGTGGGTGTACGTTTAATTCCTAAAATGAATCTGTTGGGACATCAATCGGAAGGAACACATGTAGAGCCATTACTTATCAAATATCCAGAGTTTGATGAGTCTCCTGGGGTTGATCCTCCTGTCCCATGGGTAGACGCTTACCCTCAGGGCGGATTCCTTTGTAAAAGCCTGTGCCCTCAACATCCGGATATATATAAAATTTTATTCCCTCTAATGGATGAGTTAATCGATGTTTGTGAGGCAGATGCTTTTCATGTAGGCTTGGATGAGGTTTGGATCATTGCCCATGAGAAATGCCCCAGATGTTTCGGAGGAGATCGGTCTGTAATTTATGCCGAACATGTGAGAAATCTTTATAACCACCTTAAGAGTAAAAGTTGCGAAATGTGGATGTGGGGAGATCGACTGATCGATGGAAAAACAACGGGACTAGGAGCATGGCAAGCCAGTTTGTCTGATACACATAGGGCTATTGATTTGATCCCGAAAGATATAATGATTTGTGATTGGAAATATGAAGATGCTCCGCCTACACCTGAATATTTTGCCATAAAAGGATTTAATGTATTGGTCAGTACATTTTGGAAATCTGATGTTGCCGTAGAGCAACTGAAAATGTTGGAAATGGTACGAAGAAACGGAGCTAAAGAAAGTTATTCTCCTATCCTGTCATCTAGGATGCAAGGAATATTCGCTACGTCTTGGGAACCCGCCGAAAATTTTATAAATACTTATTACGGTCGACCGGCTAAGCGGGATAGCAAAGCAGCAAAAGCTTTTAAAACTATAATGGAGTATGTTCGAGTTTCCGAAAATAAGGACTGACTAGAATGTGAGATAAGCTGATAAAAAAGGAGCCGTCTAACAACCAAATCTTAGATAATCTCCTTTTTTAATTAGGAGGTTGTGTCAAAACGCTGGCACAACTTTTTTCGTTATTAATATACGAAGGGTTGGCTTGATGTGGAGGTTTCATTTTATAATCTGAATATACCGCTGCAATGCTTCTTTTTCAGCCTCAGCTACCAAGATATAAAAATCATTCGGTTCATGCTCCGTATGTGACTTTTCTAAAGCCTTATAATATTGCAATTTCTTGTCATTATCACCTTTCAGCGTAACAAGGGTATAACCATGCAGTAAAAGGTAAAGGTTCATCAAAAGACGGCATGTTCGCCCGTTTCCGTCGATAAACGGATGTATCCTGACAAGTTCGTCATGTAAGTACCCTGCTATTATTACCGGGTGTATGCCTTCTTTCTCCATTTGCTGAAACTTTAAAATAAAATCTTCCATTTGTTTCTCAATGAGATATGGTTGAGGTGGCATGTGAGTACTCCCCGTTATCATTACCGGCACAGTCCGATAACGACCGGCATTCTCCCGGTTAATGCCATGCAGCACGATAGCGTGGATTTCCTTAATTGTCCGCTCGCTTATCTCTATCTTCTGCTGGGCAATATCTTTGATAAAATCGATAGCCTGCGCATGGTTGATAGCTTCCAGGTGTTCTCGCATAGATTTACCGGATATGGTTACGCCCTCATTCACAACAAGGGCCGTCTCCTGCAAGGTAAGCGTATTTCCTTCTATTCGGTTACTTTCATAGGTATACTCCATTTCAAGAGCATCCTCGATCTTTTTCAAGGCTTCCGGGGGCAATGGACGTAAAGTAGACAGTTCCGCTTTAAGAGAATCCACTTCTTGTAATACGATACTTAGATCTTCAATCATGATTATTCGATTTTAATGTTGATGCTTTTCCCAGTACAACAAAACAAAAAAGGCTTTGCAGTCACCTACAAAGCCTTCATTTTCCACCGGTGGTCCCACTTGGGCTTGAACCAAGGACTCCCTGATTATGAGTCAGGTGCTCTAACCAACTGAGCTATAGGACCGGTATTTCAGAGGGTTACTCTGAAATCGGGTGCAATATTACGACATTTAATCGGATTTTGCAAGTATTCTCGTGAAAACTTTACTTTTCAGCAGCTTCCTCACCACCAAATTCCATCAGATAAGCCTTGATGAATTCGTCGATCTTACCATCCATAACACCGTTCACATCAGAAGTCTGATAGTTGGTACGGTGGTCTTTCACACGTCGGTCGTCAAAAACGTAGCTACGAATCTGTGATCCCCATTCGATCTTTTTCTTACCGGCTTCGATCTTGGCTTGCTCAGCCATACGATGTTTCAACTCCTTATCATACAGGATAGAACGCAACTGACGCATAGCATTTTCACGGTTCTTAGGCTGGTCGCGCGTTTCCGTGTTTTCTATCAGGATCTCTTCCTCCTCACCTGTGTAAGGATCTTTAAACTGGTAACGCAGACGAACGCCAGATTCCACCTTATTTACATTCTGTCCACCGGCCCCTCCCGAACGGAACGTATCCCACGAAATTGCCGCAGTTTCAATCTTCACTTCGATCGTATCATCCACCAACGGAGTGACAAACACGGAAGCGAAAGAAGTCATACGTTTTCCCTGTGCATTATAGGGAGAGACACGAACCAGGCGATGTACACCATTCTCACTTTTCAGGTAACCGAATGCATAATCACCTTCGATATTGATCGTCACCGTTTTTATACCGGCTTCATCCCCTTCCTGTAAGTTGGCGATAGAGACTTTATAATTATTGGATTCAGCATAACGCAGATACATACGCATCAGCATAGAAGCCCAGTCCTGACTTTCGGTACCGCCGGCTCCGGAGTTGATCTTAAGGACACAACTCATTTGATCTGCCTCATCACGAAGCATATTCCGGAATTCCAGGTTTTCTACCAGTTCCAACGCCTTGTTGTAAGCTGCATCAACCTCAGCTTCAGTGATAATTTCCTCTTTTACATAATCATAAGACAACTGCAACTCTTCTGCGGCATCATGAACCTCGTTATAAAGTTCAATCCACTTTTTCAGTTCCCTCACTTTTTTCATCTGAGCCTCTGCTCGCTTGGCATCCTCCCAGAAACCGGGGTCCTGCGTACGCAATTCTTCTTCTTCTAACTGGATGGTCTTACCATCTATGTCAAAGATACCCCCTCAGCGCGAGCTCGCGCTCCAACACATTCTGTAGTTGGTCTGATGTTATCATACTCTTGTTCTTCTTTTAAATTTTGTGCAAAGATAGAAAATTAATCGTCAGTTTACTCTGCATACATAGCTTCAATCTGATCGGCATATTTCTGCAGGACAACCGGACGTCGTAATTTCAAGGTATCGGTTAGCTCACGCCCTTCCATAGTAAACGGTTGGGGAAGCAAAGTAAATCGTTTGATCTTTTCATAAGAAGCCAGGTTCTTCTGATGTTCTTCAATATGAGATTCTATCAGACGAATAATATCATTGTTGGTAACCAATTCTTCACGACAGCCGTATATTATACCTTTCTTCTCAGCATACTCTTCCAATAAAGAATAAGCCGGAACAATCAAAGCACTGACAAACTTACGCTGATCGCCGATAACAGCAATCTGCTCGATATATTTATCGCTGCTCATCTCCATCTCGATGGCCTGGGGAGCAATGTATTTACCGTTGGATGTTTTATAAAGGTCCTTGATGCGCTCTGTAAAGAACAACACATTACCTTCCAGGCGTCCGGCATCTCCTGTACGAAAAAATCCGTCTTCCGTAAACGAACGGGCGTTTTCTTCCGGCTTGTTATAATATCCAGTTGTTACCGTCTTACCTTTTACCAGGATTTCACCATTGCTTTCATCTATTTTTACTTCCACCCCCGGCATGATCTCACCGATAGAACCAAACTGGAAACCTATCTCCGGATAGAAACATACGGTTGCCGTAGTCTCACTCAAGCCATAGCCATAAACAATAGGGATATTAACAGACTGCAGAAATTCGTTCACTGTATCAGACAAAGGAGCCCCGGCCACAGGAAACAGACGTCCTCTTTCAATACCCAGCACCTTCTTCAACAAAGTGAAAACAGTCTTGTCATAAAATTTAAACTTGGATTTCAAGCAGAAAGGCGCCTTCAGTCCCTTATTCTTATATTCCAGATTATATAAACGTCCTGTTTCGATCGCATCCAGAAAGATCTTTTTCATAAAAGGAGCAGAAGAATTAATCTTCTCATGAACTCCCACATATACTTTTTCCCAGAAACGAGGCACATTACACATCAAGGTTGGATGAACCTCCGGTAATGTTTTCTGGATCTGCTTAGGGTCCTGATTGATAGCGATCTTCACACCTTTATGCAGACAATAATACGTCCAGGCCTTTTCAAAGATATGAGTCAAAGGCAGAAAACACATCGACGTATCCTTGTCGTTCACCATCGGCAGACGAATATCATGGATGCGCATCGCTTCCAGATAATTGAAATGATGAAGAATAACCCCTTTCGATTCACCGGTGGTACCAGAGGTATACATGATAGTTGCCACATCGTCGGGAGTAGCCTCATTTGTACGGATCTTTACAGTAGTCTCTGCATGTGCATTATCCCCCAAACGCAAAAAATCATTGAAATAAATGGACGTTTTATCGTCCGGATTCAATTTAACGGCAGAGTCAAATACCACCAGACGCTTTAACACAGATGATTCTTTCTGGACCTTAAAGGCATTATTATATTGCAGCTGTTCGCCCACAAACAAGGTGTGTATATTCGCATCATTAATAATATATTCTATCTGGGCCGGAGAATTAGTGGCATACATGGGGATAGAGATTACCCGGTTGCCATAAGCACCGAAGTCTGTAAACAGGCATTGGGGCATGTTCTGAGAATAAATACCAATCTTTTCCTGTACCTCTATTCCAAACTCTGCCATTGCTTTTGCAGTAAGCATTACATACTCAGAGAAATCTTTCCATGAGATCTTTAACCATTTCCCGCTTTCATTATCGCGGTATTTCAAAGCTGTACGCGAGCCATATTTTTCAGCCTGCTTATGAATTAATTCAGCGTAGTGGTAATAAACCATAAATCTTCTTTTTGAGTTGATACAACAAAAGTACGGCTTTCCTACTGAATAGCAACAGATTCCCTCCTTTTTTTACACACAATCGCTCTTTTTGTGCAAAAAGCATTCCCGACATATTACAGACACAACAGAAAAAGCATGTTAAAATAGAATAAACATAGTAGTATGTATTGCATAGTACATAGGCAATACATATATTTGCATCATAAAACTATAAGAGATGAATGCAGAGAACGTAAAATCACAAATGAGAAAAGGGACACTGGAGTATTGCATCCTCCTGCTTCTCAAGAAAGAGCCAGCTTACACCTCTGACATTATTCAGAAGTTACAAGAGGCTAAATTGATTGTAGTTGAAGGCACCTTATATCCCCTTTTAACCCGGTTAAAGAACAGCGAATTATTAAGTTATCAGTGGATAGAATCGACTCAGGGACCGCCTCGCAAGTATTATCAACTCACAGAGAAAGGTGAAGAATTTCTCGGAGAACTGGAAAACTCCTGGCAGGAACTAAACGAAACAATCAACCACATCAGAAACAATTAAAACAGCAAAACAATGAAGAAGACACTTACTGTTAATTTGGGAGGAACAGTTTTCCACATTGACGAAGATGCATATCAGCTATTAGATAAATATCTCTCCAATTTGCGTATACATTTCCGTAAAGAAGAGGGATCCGAAGAGATCATGAACGATTTCGAAATGCGTATATCCGAACTTTTTGGTGAACGGGTCCGTCTGGGTCATGAAGTCATCACGATCGAACATGTCGAAGAGGTCATCAACCGCATGGGAAAACCGGAGGAGATATTTGAAGAAGAGAAAGAAGATGAAAAAGAGACTACGGGTAAACGCGTATTCCAGGAACAGGTCATTACCGGTAAGAAAAAACTAATGCGTGATCCCGACAACCGGGTGATCGGTGGAGTTGCAGCCGGCATTGCCGCTTATATGGGGTGGGATGCCACAGCTGTCAGACTAGCTATGATCCTACTGCTCTTTATTCCTTTCGTACATTGGATGGCTATTTTATATATCATTCTTTGGCTGGTAATGCCGTTAGCAAGAACAGCTGCCGACCGATTAATCATGCGGGGAAAAAGCGTCACACTTGAAACCATTGGACAAACTGTTACAGACGGTTTTGAAAAGGTATCAAATAACGTAAACGATTATATCAGCTCGGATAAGCCAAGAAGTTTTTTTCAAAAAATAGCTGACCTGTTTGTTACAGTGTTTGGCTTCATCCTGAAATTCGGTGCTATATTAGCGGGTATTATCCTATTACCCCCTCTCCTACTCGTTGTATTCATATTATTCATTGTAACGGTCGCATTACTCGGAGGCGGAGCCAGTGTTCTGTATCACCTTTCACCGTTCGGAATGGATTTATATAACGGAGAGCCTGTTTATATGGTCATCATTGGTTGCATTGGTACTATATTATTGATAGGCATACCGGCAATCTCCCTGCTTTATGCCATATGCGGACAACTGTTCAATCTGAAACCGCTTCCCAATTCCGCTAAATGGACACTGCTTGTCTTATGGATAATTGCATTGATCGGTTGCGTGATCTACTTTGTACATGTTGGATTACCGGCTCTTACTCCTTATTTCTGGCAAAACGGTTACTCTATACATATATAGAAGGAAATAAAATGATTGGCGTTTAAAATGTGTGTTTAAAAAAGAAGGCCGCTCTGTCTCAGAGGGGCCTTTCTTCTAAGGTTAACAAATTTATGAGTAAAAACCACTAATGAATCATTTAAAAAACCACTATCTCCGAGCCCCTTGAGGTGACACAGAAATAGTGGTTACAAATATACGTATTATTTTCAATAAAAAAAGACTTTGACCAATTATTTGTACGCTATTCTTATCAAGGCGGCAATTGAAGATAATTCATCTTGACTTATTGTCAATTTTTCACCTCCAAAATACATATCCGATTCCTTCGTTATAGGGATCAAATGGATATGAGCATGAGGCACCTCCAACCCCATCACAGCCAGCCCTACACGCTTACAGGGAATAGCTGCTTCCTGAGCACGGGCTACACGCTTGGCAAAAGCCATCATTCGCCCTAACAATGCGTCTTCCAGATCAAAAATATAGTCAATTTCCTTCTTTGGAATCACCAATGTATGCCCTTTTGCAACCGGGTTAATATCCAGGAAGGCAAAGAATTCTTCGTCTTCCGCAACTTTATGGCAAGGTATCTCACCGGCCACTATTCTACTGAATATTGTTGCCATATCTTATTGTATTAAATTGAAATTTCCATTACTTCGAAAGTCATTAACCCTGATGGAACTTTGATTTCCACCACGTCACCAACTTTCTTACCCATCAGTCCCTGAGCGATCGGAGTGCTGACAGAAATCTTACCTTCTTTCAGGTTTGCTTCCGAATCAGAAACCAAAGTATACGTCATCACAGCATTGTTTTTCGTATTCTTGATCTTTACTTTGTTCAAAATCTGAACTTCGTTCGTTTGAACACGCGTTTCGTCAATCAAACGGGCGTTGGCCAACAAACCTTTCAACTGTGACAGCTTCGCTTCCATTATACCCTGAGCTTCTTTTGCAGCATCATATTCTGCATTTTCAGACAAATCTCCTTTATCTCTGGCTTCAGCAATCTGGGCAGAAATCTCAGGACGTTTCACGGTTTCCAAATAGTTGATCTCAGCTAAAAGCTTATTGTAGCCGTCTTCTGTCATATAACTAACAGCCATATTAAATCCTCCTAATTATTGATTATTAAATTAATATTTATACCACATATAAAAAAAGAATCCCGACCAACAACCTGGCCGGAACTCCTTTTTCTCTCTATTTAAGACTATGCAAAGATAACACATCTTTTCAAAATGCGCAAACCTCCGCAAGTGCTCTACAACATATAAATCTGATTGTTAGCACGATACATTAAAGTACAGCTTTCACATCTGCTTCCAGGGTTTTCACGTCATCCACACGTTTAACCAGGTTACCTTTGCGATCGAGTATGAAAATCGCGGGGAGTTGCTTCACGTTATACAATCCTGCAATCTGCGAATAAACCGACTGCGGATCACGCACGGTAACCCAAGGCAGGTTAGAAGCTGCATTTTTCCAGAAATGGACATCGGAATCCAAAGAGATCTGATAAATATCCAATCCCTGTCCATGATACTTTGTATAGAGCTCTCCCAAAGTCATATTCAGAGCCGGCGACCATTCTGCCTGATAAGCAGTAAAATTGATTACAACAGGTTTACCTTCAGCCACAGACGACAACTTCACCACTTCCCCTTTCAGGTTCGGCAGTTCAATATCGAGGAAGCTCACCTCGGTTGTTTTCACATTATCAAAGTTCACCGGACGTTGCGCACGAAGCACCTTCATCGACTGCAGTGTCAGATTATACAGATGCTTGGAACGGGGACTTCCCGGATAGAAATGGTCGTAGCTGGTTGCTACGGCACCATAAGCCTTCACATCATTCTTGTCATACAGGTCGAAGAACAACAGACCGTCAATCTGCTGGAATAATGCAAAATAAGCAGCAGTCGACATCGGTGCCGAGTAAATATATTTACGGGCAACATCTTTATAGGCCTCTGCCGTTTCCAGTATTCTTGCACGATAAGTCGTGTCTGCTATATGCTTATCTTCATATTCTTTACGCAACCTGCCGATAGCCTGATTAGCATCCAATTGCGCCAGGGTAATCGCTTTGATCGCTTTTGAATTCTCAGAACCTTCCACGGTATATGAAGTAGCAAACGTACCTGCATCAGCAGCAATCGTGATCGTCTCAACCGAGTCGATCGCAAAATTGATCCGCTGATTATTCAGGCGCAAGCGATAAAAATCAGGAAACGCCGGACGTTTATGATTGAATTTGAATTTACCGGCAGCCGTCAGCTTGACAGAGTCAAGAGTCTCGACATTCGATATACCAACGTTCTCCAGATACATGGTCTGCCCATCAGCTCCGGAAACAACTCCTTTCACGGTAAAATCGGATGCATTATTACACGCAGTGAATAACAGCATGCATATTCCGAAAACAAGCAGTAATTGTGCAGATATTTGTTTCATCATTTCTTCTTTACAATGTTCGTAATTCCGATGCAAATATACATTATTTTACAATTGTGGCACTATTATTCTCAAAATCTTCCCTTTATTTTTATAAAAAAGAACTTTTCTGATGTTTTTTATTTTCATTTTCATGCATTTACAGGTAAACTTTCATTACATTTGCACCAATTTTTACAGATAGAAAAATAAGAAAGAAGATTATGCTTAATCCAATTAACAAGACGATCGAGTTGGCTGATGGAAGAACCATCACCATCGAGACCGGGAAGTTGGCAAAACAGGCGGACGGTGCGGTTACCGTACGTATGGGCAACACAGTGTTGCTGGCTACTGTTTGTGCCGCAAAAGATGCAAATCCCGGTGTTGACTTTATGCCGCTGCAAGTTGAATACAAAGAAAAGTACTCCTCATTTGGCCGTTTTCCGGGAGGTTTTACAAAAAGAGAAGGAAAGGCTTCTGATTATGAAGTTCTTACATCACGTCTTGTAGACCGCGCACTACGTCCGTTATTTCCGGACAATTATCATGCTGAAGTATATGTAAACGTTATATTGTTCTCTGCCGACGGCGAAGACATGCCGGATGCACTGGCAGGTTTGGCTGCATCTGCTGCACTGGCCGTTTCAGATATCCCTTTCAACGGTCCGATCTCTGAAGTACGTGTAGCACGTGTAGATGGCAAATACATTATCAACCCGACATTCTCAGAATTGGAAAAAGCAGATATCGACATGATGGTTGCCGCTACAATCGACAACATCATGATGGTAGAAGGTGAAATGTCTGAAGTACAGGAGTCTGAAATGCTTGAAGCTATCAAGATTGCGCACGAAGCGATCAAAGTACAGTGCCAGGCTCAGCTCGAACTGTCGGAAGCATGCGGTAAACTCGTAAAACGCGAATATTGCCACGAAGTAAACGATGAAGAACTGCGTAAAGACGTACATGACAAATGTTTCGCAAAAGCTTATGCCGTTGCCACATCAGGTACAGACAAACACCAGCGCTTCGATGCTTTTGAAGCAATCATTGAAGAATATAAAGCCAACTTCACAGAAGAAGAACTGGCTGAAAAGGCTGAAATGATCGGCCGTTACTATCACGATGTAGAAAAAGAAGCTATGCGCCGTGCAATTCTGGACGAAGGTAAACGTCTGGATGGCCGTAAGACTACTGAAATTCGTCCGATCTGGATCGAAACAGATTATCTTCCGGGACCTCACGGATCAGCTGTTTTCACACGTGGTGAAACTCAGTCACTGACAACTGTTACACTCGGTACCAAAGCCGACGAAAAAATGGTTGACGACGTACTGAACCATAGTAAAGAACGTTTCCTTTTACACTATAACTTCCCTCCGTTCTCAACTGGTGAAGCAAAAGCATCACGTGGTGTAGGACGTCGTGAGATCGGCCACGGAAACCTGGCCCACCGTGCTTTGAAACGTATGATTCCGGATGAATATCCGTATGTGATCCGCGTAATCTCCGATATCCTCGAATCAAACGGTTCTTCTTCCATGGCAACTGTTTGCGCCGGTACATTGGCATTGAGAGATGCTGGTGTTCCGATGAAGAAACCGGTATCAGGTATCGCAATGGGTCTGATTTCTGAAAACAAAGGTAAGAACTATGCTATCCTGTCCGACATCTTAGGTGACGAAGACCACCTGGGCGATATGGACTTCAAGGTAACAGGAACAAAAGACGGTATCACTGCTACCCAGATGGACATCAAGGTAGACGGTCTGTCATACGAAATTCTTGAAAATGCATTGGCACAGGCAAGAGAAGGCCGTATGCATATCTTAGGAAAGATCATGGAAGCTCAACCGACAACCCGTGAAGACCTGAAACCGCATGCTCCTCGTATCGAAACGATGACAATCGGCAAAGAATTCATCGGTGCAGTAATCGGCCCGGGCGGAAAGATCATTCAGGGTATTCAGGAAAAGACAGGTGCTGTTATCACGATTGAAGAAGTTGACGGATTCGGTCGTATCGAAATTTCAGGAACCAACAAAGATACAATCGATGCTGCTATCAGATCTATCAAGGGTATCGTTGCAGTTCCGGAAATAGGCGAAGTATACGAAGGAAAGATTTCTTCTATCATGCCTTACGGTGCATTCGTTGAATTCATGCCTGGCAAAGACGGTCTGCTTCACATCTCTGAAATCGACTGGGCTCGTCTGGAAACAGTAGAACAGGCCGGTTTAAAAGAAGGTGATACTATTCAGGTTAAATTGGTAGACATTGATGCAAAGACCGGTAAGTTCAAACTATCACGTAAGGTGTTATTGCCGAAGCCGGAAGGTTACGAAGAACGTCCGCCGAGACCAGAAAGAGGTCCGAGACCGGAACGTGGTGATCGGGGTGACCGTGGTCCTCGTCAGGATCGTGGAGATCGCAATAACCGTGGCGATCGTTAATAGATAACTTTCTTATACATTATATAAAGAGCTATTCTTTCCGGAGTAGCTCTTTTTTTGCGCCCTTACAAAGTCAAGTATCATATATTGTGATACAACAGTTCCATAATATATGAGAATAAAGTATCATAATATATGATACTCCAGTTCACAACATAGAAAAACCTGCCTCGAACTAACGGAGCAGGTTCTTTACCTCTTATAATAAGTTTTTCTTATTTACAACCGGCACAACGAGGCTTCAGTTGTTTGAAGAAATCGTTGCCCTTATCGTCAACCAGGATAAAGGCAGGGAAGTCTTCTACTTCGATCTTCCAGATTGCTTCCATTCCCAGTTCAGGATATTCCAGACATTCTACTTTCTTAATGCTTTCCTGCGCAAGGATAGCAGCCGGACCACCGATACTTCCAAGGTAGAAACCACCATGTTTTTGACAAGCATCTGTAACTTGTTGGCTACGGTTACCCTTGGCAATCATGATCATGCTACCGCCATTGTCCTGGAACAGGTCGACATACGAGTCCATACGACCAGCAGTTGTCGGGCCGAAGGAACCGGAAGCCATTCCTGCCGGAGTCTTAGCAGGTCCTGCATAATAAATAGGATGATCTTTAATGTATTGAGGCAGACCTTCCCCTTTATCGATACGTTCTTTCAGTTTAGCATGCGCAATGTCGCGGCCTACCACGATCGTTCCGCTCAGAGAAAGACGAGTCGATACCGGATATTTAGTCAGTTCTTTCAGGATATCAGCCATCGGCTGGTTCAGATTGATCTTTACAGCATTACCTTCACCTGCCTTACGCAATTCCTCAGGGATCAGGCGACCAGGATTTGAATCCATCTTTTCGATCCAGATACCGTCTTTATTGATTTTACATTTGATGTTACGGTCCGCAGAACAAGAAACACCCATGCCTACCGGGCAAGAAGCACCGTGACGGGGCAGACGAACGATACGTACATCGTGTGCATAATACTTACCACCGAACTGGGCACCCAAACCGATGTTGTGAGCAGCTTCCAATACCTGTTTTTCTAATTCGATATCACGGAAAGCCTGTCCGCCTTCGTTACCGCTTGTAGGCAGGTTATCGTAATAATGAGTAGAAGCCAGCTTCACTGTCAACAGGTTCTTTTCTGCAGAAGTACCGCCGATAACGAATGCAATATGATAAGGAGGACAAGCAGCCGTACCTAATGTTTTCATTTTTTCTACCAGGAACGGAACCAGGGTAGCCGGGTTCAGGATCGCTTTTGTCTCCTGGAACAGATAAGTCTTGTTGGCAGAACCACCGCCTTTAGCTACACAGAGGAATTTATATTCCATACCTTCAGTAGCTTCGATGTCGATCTGTGCAGGTAAGTTACATTTGGTATTTACCTCGTCGTACATATTTAAAGGAGCATTCTGTGAATAACGCAGGTTTTCTTCCGTATAGGTTTTATAAACACCCAGAGAAAGAGCCTCTTCATCGCAATAGCCGGTCCATACATGCTGTCCTTTTTCACCGTGGATAATCGCAGTACCCGTATCCTGGCAGAAAGGAAGCTGCCCTTTTGCAGATACTTCCGCATTACGCAGGAAAGTCAATGCCACAAACTTGTCGTTGTCGCTGGCTTCCGGATCGCTCAGTATCTTAGCCACCTGTTCGTTGTGCTCGGGACGAAGCATGAAAGCCACATCACGGAAAGCAGCGTTAGCCATCGCTGTAAGTCCTTCTTTTGCAATTTTCAGCATCGGCTGTCCTTCAAATTCGGATACCGATACATAATCTTTTGTTAGCAGATAATACTCTGTTGTATCCGGTCCGAGTGGGAACGGTGCCTGATACTTGAAAGGAGGTGTTGCCATATCTTTATTATTTAATTATGTAATATTGGTTTTATAATTCAGAATGATCCGTTTTCGCATGGCAAACTTAGATAAAAATCATGAAATACGAGAGAGGTTTCGAAAAGAAAAACATATATTTGCATGAATATGAAAAAGCTGACCATATTTTTCACATTGTGCTTGCTCATAACCAACCACTTGACAGCACAGATCAGTCACGGAGGCAAACCTCTTCCGATGACGACAATCAACACCCGCTCCGGAAGTATATTCAAAGAAATGCCATCCTTTGATATAGAAGAGCAATTACGTATCGATTCACTGAACGAAAGCGATTTACGCAGCGGCTATCATTTCGCCTATAAGTTTATGACGGACTTTACACCGGAAAACTCAGGCACCAGTTTTACACTGGCCGACGGGACCCGTGTGTGGCGGTTAGGCATACGCTCGGCCAAGGCTTATTCCATAAATGTATTATTTACTGAATACGAGCTACCGGAAGGTGCCCAGCTTTTCCTGTACAATCCCGATCAGACACATATATTAGGTTCTTTCAATCATCTGAATAACTCGGAACTCGGAATATTTCCTGTTTCACCGGTACAGGGAGACGAGTTGATCATCGAATATCAGGAACCTGCCAATGCTCCGTTTCACGGAAGACTGAAAGTAGGAGAAGTCAACCACGATTATCGGGGACTGAAAGAATATGAACCTAAAGGTGACGACCCCTTTCTATGGTGTATGAAACCGTTAGCCTGTATACAACAGGAGACAGATAAATACAATGATATCGGACGCAGCGTCGTGCTGATCGTACTCAATGGAGAGACGGCTTGTACAGGTACATTAATTAATAACACAGAAAACGATGGTAAGCCATATATCCTGACAGCCTCCCATTGCCTGAACAAGCAATTTACAATTGAAAATCCGGATTATGAACAGATCGCCGGAACCATCGTAACTTTCTTCAACTACGAAAGTCCGCTTTGCGACCCTATAATGAGGGGGACGGAAGAGATGTCGATGGCTTCGACCTACTTCAGAGCGACCAACGAGAATACGGATATGGCTCTACTCGAACTATTGGAAACTCCACCAGTCTACTATCAACCTTATTACGCAGGATGGAATGCCAAAGACGAGGGAACAGCCCCCTATATCAATATCCACCACCCGAATGCGTCCGTAAAAAGGATCTCAAAGACTGATAATGTAATAATAGATTCTTATCCACAGTCCTTATTTGGAAAAAACGGACACTGGCATGTAGAGGAGTGGGCGGAAGGGAGTACTTACAGAGGTTCATCCGGTTCCCCCCTGTTCGACGACAATAGCCGGATAATCGGAGGCTTGTCCGGAGGATTTTCCTCCTGTTCGCAACCATACAACGATTACTTCTACATGTTAAGCCGAAGCTGGGATATATCTCCCGACCCGGACAAACAGCTAAAAACATGGCTCGATCCATCTAACCGCAACAAAGAACTTATCTGTAACGGTATCGACCCGTATGCAACAACACCAGCTATTCGCTTGAGCAATATCAGTGAAAGCGGTAAAACAAATACGATAGTAACTACCGCCCTCCCTTCACCCGGAAAAGGACCGGCTTTCGGTAACAACTCATTAGGTATGACCGAATTTACAGAAATGTATAAAACAACAGGGGATGCCTCCATTTTTGGTGCGTATATAGTTAATCCATCTATCGCCAACTCAAAAAATATCGATATAGAAATAACCGTTTACAGCGGAAGCAACAAACCGGAAAGACTTTTACATACCGAAGCTTTCAAACCGAAGTTCACTACATTCAAAGAGAAAGGTGAGTTATTTATCGACTCGCTTAAGCCTTTGAACCGCGACCAGGAGTCATTCATCCCATTCTCAGAATCGGTCACGGTATCCGGGACTTTCTTTATCGGTTATAAAATCAAATCTTCTACAGATGAGACCTTCTTTTCGGCATTTAATCTACCTAAAGGAGAAACCAGTAAAAACACTACCTGGATTCATTATAAAGAAGAATGGATCGAAGCGACCGCTCACCCGGCCTCCCCGATGAGCACGTCCCTGTTTATCGATCCGGTCATCCAATATAACACTACATCGGCCAACACATCCATAGAAAAAAGCAATCCTATCCGTATATTTACAGGATCGACTCAAAAAACAGTCTATATCCTGCTCCCTGAGAATATCAGACAAGCCCAATACTCAATGATTACGACAGACGGAAGAACGATACGGAGCGGAACGGTCTATACTGGCCAAAACACAGTCACAACACCCTCTGTCACAACAGGGATTTATCTGATACGAGTTACTTACAATAACGAAAGTTTCACGCAAAAGATATTATTTTAATCAAAAATACACAATAAGTGAGTCGACAACACCGCTCTATTGTATTGACAACGATATAGTAAATACAAAAAATTAACCTAATTATGTCAGGATTCCCGGTTAATGAATACCCGTAAATCCTGCTATTTATATCCGTTTCAGCAAAAAAGGGGACACGGATTCATTAATAAGTATTAATTAGAAAGATTTTATTGTATCTTTGCTATTCATAACAAAAAAATGCTTTAGTTTTGCACTTTGATGGCTAAGGGACAATTGGAAGAGAATATATAAACATAGTAACATTTTAAACTTACATCAAATTATGAACAAAAAGTTTTTATTGTCATTCTTCGTAATGGCAGCAATTTTAACCCTTTCTTCTTGTTCTAACAAGTTGAAACCGCTAGCTGAAGAGTATATCAAAGCTGAGCCGCAGCCGCTAGAGGCTATCGGAGGCAAAGTTCCGGTAACTATCAACGCAACATTCCCTGCAAAATGGTTCAATAAAAAAGCTGTTGTAACAGTAACTCCGGTTCTTCGTTATGCAGGTGGTGAAGCATGGGGAACATCCTACACTTATCAAGGTGAAAAAGTAAAAGGTAACAACCAGGTTATCCCGCAGAAAGAAGGTGCTAACGTAACTATGAAATCTGCATTTACTTACAAACCGGAAATGAAGAAATCAGAATTGTATCTGACTTTCGACGCAAAGATCAAGAACAAAACTGTTAAATTGCCGGACGTAAAGATCGGTGAAGGTGTTATCGCTACTTCTGAATTGGCTGACGCCGCAACTGCAACTGCTGCTATCGCTGCTGACAAATTCCAGCGCATCATCAAAGAAGCTCACGATGCTAACATCATGTTCCTTATCCAACAGGCTGAACTTCGTTCAAAAGAACTGAACTCTACAGCTATTAAAGATTGGAAAGACCTGGTTAAAAATGCAGACGAAGCTCCTAATCAGAACGTAGCAATCGAAATTTCGGCTTATGCATCTCCTGATGGTGGTGTTAAACTGAACACAGGCTTGGCAGAAAGACGTGAAGGCAATACTTCTAAGTATCTGGCTAAAGAATTGAAGAAAATGAAAGTGGATGCTCCGGTTGACGCACGTTACACTGCTCAGGACTGGGAAGGTTTCAAAGAATTGGTATCTGCTTCTAATCTGCAGGATAAAGACCTCGTATTAAGAGTTATCTCTATGTACCAGGATCCTGAAACAAGAGAAAAAGAAATCAAAAACATCTCTGTTGTATATTCAGACTTGGCTGAAACTATCTTACCTCAGTTGCGTCGTTCTCGTTTGACTGCTAACATCGAAATCATCGGTAAGTCTGATGACGAAATCAGTGCATTAGCTAAGAGCAACCCTGCAGAACTGAACATCGAAGAAATTCTGTATGCTGCAACTCTGACTAACAACGATGCTGAAAAGATGGCTATCTATACAAAAGCTTCTGAACTGTATCCTAACTGCTACCGCACTTGGAACAACATCGGTATGATGGCATTCAAGGCTGGTGACCTGGCTAAGGCTGAACAGATGTTCAACAAATCTAACTCTGTTAAGGCTAACAACGAAGCTAACATGAACTTAGGTCTTATCGCTCTGACTAAGGGTGACCAGGCTAAAGCTCAGCAATTGTTCGGTAACGCTGCCGGTGTAGCTGAATTAGGAGAAGCTCTGGGTGTTCTTTATCTGGAACAAGGCGAATATGCTAAGGCTGTTAACTCTTTCGGTTCTGTTAAGACAAACAACGCAGCTTTGGCTCAGTTGTTAGTAAAAGATTACAGCAAAGCTTCTCAGACTCTGAACGCTGTTGCTAATCCTGACGCTACTACTTCTTACCTGAAAGCTGTTGTTGCTGCTCGTACAAACGACGCAAACGGTGTTATCAGCAACCTGAAAGCTGCTATCGCTGCTGACAAAGCTATGGCTAAAGAAGCTGCTATCGATCTGGAATTTGCTAAATATGCAACTAACGCAGATTTCGCTAGCTTAGTTAAGTAATTAAGTTTACAACCTACATACCAAAGGCTGCTTCCATATGGAGGCAGCCTTTCTTTTTTAATACATAGTTACCGGTCTTCTATGCCGTTGCCTTGATCACCAGCAGATTGACTGCTTTCTATATGTCCCATCAGCCCCATTATGTCTAAAAATATATATCTTTCCTGTACGAGTAAATCATAAATAGTTTATATTTACAGCAGGAAACAAATATATTAGTAACCACCTAATAGACTATTTATGAAACAGATTCTACTATTTTACCTGATCTGTATTATGCATACATCCGGCCTCGTTGCCCAGATAGACAGTACACAATTCCTGTTAAAAGATTTCCAGGACGGATATGTATTTTATAAAGATGGACGGCAATTCCGTGTCCCAATGAATTACAGTCTATTAATCAAAAAATTCCTGTTTATCGATCAAAATGACAATAATAATATAAAAGAATTTCTGGAGCCAGAAATGGTTGCAACGATCAAGATCGGCGAAAGAATCTTTCTTCCGACCAAAGACGGAGCTACGGAAGTATTGCAGATGGACCCTCCTATTTTTGTCCAATATAGAGGCTCGATGCGTTGGGAAGGGAAAAACGTCGGATATGGCGGACGGTCGGAGACCTCAGCCGTAGACTCATACTCAAGCTTCCAGTCCGGAAATACCGTACATAAACTGGAAACGGAAAAACTGATTTTAACCCGGATCGATAAGATATTCCGAATTGAACGGAATGGAAAGCAATACCGTTTTATCAATGAAAAGCAATTCTTGAAAGCCTTTCCGGAAAAGAAAGAGACCTTGAAAGAGTATATCAAAAAGAATGATTTCGACTTTAATGCGATAGATGATGTTTTACAGGTATATAACTATGCTACTGCTCTTTAAACAACGGTAATATAAAGACAAAACATGCACCGGCTGTATAAGAGGCATCTATATAGACTTCTCCTCCAAAACGGGTGGAGATTGCTTTGCATATTGGCAAACCCAAACCAGCACCCTGTTTAAAGTCATTCACTTTTTCAAACCGGTCAAAAATAATCTTTTGCTTATCCAATGGAATGCCACATCCTGTATCGCTAACAGAGAAACAAATTCTCTTATTTATCACATCCACCTTATAATCCAGACGTATTTCTCCTTCTTCCGTAAATTTCGCAGCATTTATCAACAGATTCACCAGCAACTGCTGCAAACGAAGCGGATCGGTACGCATAAAATAAGGGGCTTCAGAGTAGGTAAAAATCACCTTTACGCCTGGATTTACCCGATGCCGCATTGTATCCAAAGCATGCAGGCAACATGCATGAATATCGACATCCTGATAACACAATGAAAAATTAACAGCCTCCAGTCGAGATAAATCAAGTACATCGCTGACCAGATTCAACAATAAATCCGAATTATTATTGATTATTTGTATATATTCTACCCGTTCCTCCTCCGATGAATCAGCCAACAAACCTGTAAAACCAACGATGGCATTTAAAGGTGTGCGTATTTCATGACTGATGTTGGCTATAAAATTACTTTTCATTCTGTCAGCCTTTTCTGCTTTTTCCCTTGCCATCTCCAAATTACGGTTTATGTCATTCAAGAATTCCTTTTCCCGTTCCAACACATTTCTCAAACGATGTGTATTCAAAGAGTATCGAATTAAAAAGATTAGTAAGATTGCCAGAATTACAGAAGAAGCGATCAATAAGACCAAGAGGATCTGTTTATTCCTCAATTCTCTTTTCTGTGTTAACAAAACTAGTTCCTGCTTTTCCCGTTCATTCAATTGCTGTAAAGAATGAAGCTGATCAACCTGTGAGAGATAGGCATTGAGGTTCTTCTCTTTATAAATCTCCAACAATTGTTGGGAGGTTTCCAAAACGGCTTTATTATCACCTTTAGCCTTTAATATTTGAATTTTCAATCGAAGAACTTCATCATCCCCTTCTTCAATCGGCTGCAGTTCCGAAAGAGCCTGGTCATACTTTTTTACCATAAAAAAGTAATGTCCCATTGCAAATTTATTAATTGCCCACGCAAATCCCCGCAATGCATCTTTATAGAGCTCCTGCTTCTGAATAGCTTCGACAGCTTCTTCATTTTTACCTTGCAGCGAATACATCCATATTTTATATGAATACAAAAAACAACGGGAATATCTGGCATCATAATTCTCAAAATTCATGCTCGATTCTATCTTTATCAAAATTTCCTCATAATAATCCAGCAAATGTTCTGCTTTTATAAACTCCGATTGATAAATATAAATTCGAACAAGACTTTCTGCCACCTGCAGTTTATACCGTAACTGATCGTCTTCCTTATTCAAGAGGGATAAACAAGTTTCCATGTTCAAAACTGCATCCTCGTATCGCCCCGAGAACATATAAATCAGTCCCAAATTCTCACTGGATAAAATCATCCCTTTTGTACTACCAGTCTTTTCCGCCAATAAGCGCTGGCTGATAGCAATATTCATGGCCGATTCCAACTTGAAATCTTTACTCGACGACATATACACACGGCACAGATAATTATACACCTGAAATTGATACTCAACAGCCCTACTATCTTTTTTCCCGATCGAATCAAGCTTGTTGGCCCAAAACACTAAACTGTCGACATCCTCTTTAATGGCATAATACTTACCAATGGCACTCATCGCACGATAACAGCAGTCAAGAGAATCAGCTTCATTTGCAACCTCTATAACCTGTTTCCAATAGGTCACTTCGTCTTGCTTTCCTGCACTCAGAGTTGCCAGGATTTGCAGAGTTTCTATTTTTTCATTCGGTTTATCCAGTTTCGATAAAACATGCAATAAACTATCCTGCTTTTGCTGCAAAACAACATTTGCTTCAGATGCCCGGCTCCGCGAGATAGTCAGAAGCAGAAGCAAGAGAATGAGTATCAGGCAATCAACAATATTCTTACTAATCACATTCATTTGTTATCCACATTTCCCGAAAAAGGTAACTCAAAGACAAAGCGAGCACCCTGTGTATAAAGCGAATCGACATACAAACGACCTCCGAAACGGTTAGAAATAGCACTGCAAATGGACAACCCCAGCCCTGCACCCTGCTTGAAATTATTCAACTTCTGGAAACGATTGAATATAATTTCCTGTTTATCCAGAGGAATGCCGCAACCAGTATCTGTAACAGAGAACTTAATCAGGTGAGCAGCTTTATCAACCTGATAATCCAAATGTATTTCCCCCTCTTCTGTACATTTTGCCGCATTCGTCAACAAATTTACCAGTAACTGTTGTAAACGGAGCGGGTCGGTGCTTATAATATAAGGTGCATCCGAACAACTGAAAACAAGATTTACACCGGAATTTACCCGATGCTTTATTGTTGTCAACGCATATTGGCAACACTCTTGAATATCAACTCTCTGATAATGCAACATAAAAGAATCAGCCTCCAGATGAGATAAGTCGAGAACATCACTAACGAGGTTCAACAGCAGATCAGAATTATTATTAATGACCTGCATATATTCATCACGTTCCTCCCTGGTAGAATCAGCCAACAGACTTGTAAAACCGACAATCGCATTCAAAGGCGTACGTATCTCATGACTGATATTTGCAATGAAATTACTTTTCATTCTATCTGCTTTTTCTGCTCGTTGTCTCGCGACTTCCAGATTCTTATTTGTCTCTATCAACGCAGATTGTTCCTTTAAAAGAATATTCTTCAATTTCCGGGTACGAGTCAAATAACGAAGCAAGAATAAAAGAGACAATAACAAAACCGAAGCAAGAATAATCAGCACAATCAATTGCAAACGTCTATTCTCAAGCTCTTTCTGTTGCAGATTAATTTTTTGTACAGCCTTATCCTCCTCGTTCAGTTTCTGAAGAGACCGAAGCTGGTCGATTTGCTTTGTATAAGCAAGTTCATTCTGAGATTTTCTATGATTCAGAAATTCCTGATAAACATTCAATTCATCCCGCTTTTTCCCCAACATCCTATAAATAGCAGCTCTTAATTCAAAGACAGGAGATTCCCGATCTGTTCGCCCATTAATAAACTCAAGAGCCTTCGAATAATCTTTCAGCAGATAATAATAACTAGCCATTGAGAGATTATAAACAGTCAAAATATAATTTTTAGATACATATTCTTTATACGGCTCCAGATATTCAATTGCTTGAGCGGCCTTTTCCGGCATACTTATTTCTGAATAAAGTCTGATCCGGTAAAGCGCAAGAATAGCATGCAACTCACCACCATAAAGACTTTTAAACCTTACATCACTTGCTTCCAACTTAGATAAAACATTTTCATAATCATCCAATGCCTTTTCTGCCTTTTGATAAGCATTCAAATATAAATAACTACGAATCAAACATTCATTCACCTGCAATTCATAAATAAATTCATTATCCAGTCGCTTCAGTATAGAGATACAATTTTCAAAGGCTTTGACAGATTCTTCAAAACGGTTAGTAGACATATAAATCATTCCCCAATTTTCATTACAACAAGCAAAACCATACTGGTAATCGGCCTTTTCTGCCCAGATTTGTTCCTTTACAGCTTCATTCATGGCCAGTTCATGTTCATCCAGGTTTAAATATAAACGACAGAGTGTATTATGAGTCAAAAATAATTCAACAGGATATTCCTTACGAACAGTTATAATCGAGTCAAACTTACTTACCCAATAAGTCAGGGAATCCAGCTGAAAAGTATTACAGTAATAACGACTTATAAAAAACAAAGACTCATAACGTTTATTTATTGAATCTGCCAGACAGGCAGCCTCATACATCTTCAACGAGTAATCCCTTTCCTCTTCCGTAAACCTGGTTAATGACACCAGATCACGAAATACCCCAATTCGCAGTGCCGGTTTCTCTGTCTTCGAAAGCAATTCCAACAGACTATCCTTTTTCTGTTTCAACAGATCTTCGTTATCATTAGCCTTCAGTGCCAATGTACTAAAGAATAAACTGAATAAAAGAAGTAACCAAAATGACTCTTTCTTCTTGATAATTATTAAAGTCGTTTTTTTCATATTACTTCAACTAACCAATGGAAGTTTAAAAATAAACCGGGCACCTTTAGTATAAGATGAATCTATCGAAACAGAGCCACCTAAACGACGAGCAATTTCACTACATATCGGCAACCCTAAACCT
This sequence comes from uncultured Parabacteroides sp., assembly GCF_905196875.1. Classification (GTDB taxonomy): domain Bacteria; phylum Bacteroidota; class Bacteroidia; order Bacteroidales; family Tannerellaceae; genus Parabacteroides. Next base: position 60,455 of record NZ_CAJJWO010000001.1, read on the forward strand.
GCGCCTTGTTTAAAGTCATCCACTTTCTCAAACCGATTAAATATAGCTTCCTGTTTTTCCAATGGTATACCACAACCAGTATCTGTCACAGAAAACACAAGTTCCTGTGATTCCTTATCTATCCGATAATCCAGATTAATTTCTCCCTCTTCCGTATACTTAGCGGCGTTAATCAGCAAGTTAGTCAATAATTGCTGAAGCCGGGAAGAATCCGTACGCAAAATTAAAGGTGTATCCGGATGGGTAAAAGTCAGTTTAACTCCCTGAGCCACCTTGTGACTAATCGCACTTAGAACTTCCTGGCCACAATTCCGGATATCTACATCCTGAATATCCAATGTAAAACTATCGGCTTCCAGTTTGGACAAATCCAATACATCGTTAACCAGTTTCAACAACAAATCCGTATTTACATTAATTATATTGATAAATTCCGCCTGCTCTTCTTCTGTCACATCATTCAACAGGGCAGAGAAACCAACAATAGCATTTAGCGGAGTACGTATCTCATGACTGACATTGGCAACAAAAGAAGTTTTCACCTGATCAGCTTTCTCTGCTCTCTCTTTTGCGACCTTCAAATACGCTGTAGATTCTTTCAACGAAAGTTGTTCCCTTTCAAGTGCATTTTTTAATTTTCCAATCTTCAATGCATACCGAATAACACCGATAAGGAGAACAATCAACACACATATAAATATAAAAAATGCAATCAGTAATTCTTGCTTATGAACAATCTCTATTTTCTGGTTTTGCAGTAACTGAGCTTGCTTTTCCTTTTCAATCAACTCATGAAGGATACGCAACTGGTCAATTTGTCGTGTATAAGCCGAAACATTCAATTTTTCTACATATTTCAACGCATCCTGATATGTTTCTATAGCCTCATCAAACTTTCCGGCAGCAACTAATATTTTAATCTTTTCTTCCAAAGGCTCCAGCGAATAGTCTACCTCCAATGTCTTATTGACATATTCCAAAGCCAACGGATAATTATCCACAAAGTAGTAATAACGTGTCATGGCAAGATAATAAGCAGATGTATAACCAGGATCATATGTCTCATTCATATATTTGGTAGCCTTTTGAACCGCATCTCCAGCCTTTTCCCTCAGACTTTTTGCAACATAATAATTCACATAATATGAATAAAGCATGCAATAAGAGGCTTTTTCATACCTCCGGTCATCTACCGGATTTGCCAGAAGAATTCCTTTATCCAATACTGTACGATAAAAATCAAGCATCACTTTCATTTTATCCAATTCATTGATATGTAAATAAGCTGCTGCCAAATAAGACATGATCTGAACCTCTAGTATAGGTTTATCTCCTTCTTCTTTCAACAATGTCAAGCTCTTCTCCAAAGGAGGAATTGCATCCTCATCACGTCCGATCATCAAGTAAATCAATCCTATATTTTCATTACAAGTTATGATTCCATCTCTATAGCCAAGAGATTCGACTTCACGCAAAAGGCTAACAGCCTGATTCATAGCCACCTCATACTCACCATTTACGACATAGTATCGACAGACGCAATCACGTAGGTCAAAAGAGGCTTCTTTAAGCTCATGATGTTCTTTAGCAATCGAATCAACTATTGCCAAAGTTGATAATATACTATCGAGTTGATTGAAATTACAGTAATAGTGCCCCAAGGAAACAGATGCTTTGCCGAAGGCATCGATAGAATCATTTTCTAAAGATACTTTGACAAGCATCTTCAAATATTTCTCTTCATCCAGAGTAAATTTATTCAAAAAAATCAATTGACGGTACAATTCAATTCGCTTACCCGGATCCGTTGTATGATCCAAAACACGACACAGACTGTCCGTCATTTCATGGTATCTATCATTATTTGCTTTTATAGTGCATAATTCAAAGCAGAATAAACTCAACAATATAAATACATATTGATTACAAACTCTTTTTATCTTCATACTAGTGCTTAGGGTACGCTTCATGCATCAAAAACGCCTCATATTTTATTCCGGAAATAAATTACAATAATCGTAAATAAAAACGAAATAAGCAAGTTTTCTCTCAAAAAGAAAAGGTGATACATACTAATTATTAATATATATCACCTTTTACCCTTACTTTTTTATTCTGAATTACCTTCCCTGACGTTTGCGTTCCGTTTCATCCAGAATAACCTTACGCATACGCATATAATTCGGAGTTATTTCCACATATTCGTCGGCCTTGATATATTCCAAAGCATCTTCCAGACTGAAAACGATAGGAGGTGCCAATGAGACCTTATCATCCGAACCGGAAGCACGCATATTGGTGAGCTTCTTCGATTTCGTTACATTAACAACCAGATCGCCTTCTTTTGTATGCTCGCCAACTACCTGACCGGCATAAACTTCTTCCTGCGGAGAAATAAAGAAACGACCGCGGGACTGCAGATTGTTCAATGCGTAAGCAAATGCCGTACCTGTTTCCATTGCGATGATCGAGCCGTTGTTACGACGTTCGATCTCACCTTTCCACGGTTGATATTCGAGGAAACGGTGTGCCATGATCGCTTCACCGGCAGAAGCAGTCAGAACAGCATTGTTCAAACCGATAATACCACGCGAAGGTATATTGAACTCAAGATGCATACGATCGTTCTTACTTTCCATCATGGTCATCTCTCCTTTACGCTTGGTCACCATATCGATAATACGGCTGGATGATTCTTCCGGAAGATTGATAGTCAGCTGCTCGATCGGCTCACATTTTTCACCGTCGATTTCTTTGATAATAACCTGGGGCTGACCTACCTGCAACTCGTATCCTTCGCGACGCATCGTTTCGATCAATACGGACAAGTGAAGTACACCGCGACCGTACACCAACCATGAGTCGGCAGAGTCGGTCGGAACCACACGAAGGGCAAGGTTCTTATCCAGCTCTTTCTGCAGACGCTCAAAAATATGACGGGATGTCACAAACTTACCGTCTTTTCCGAAGAACGGAGAGTTGTTGATGGTAAAGAGCATAGACATTGTAGGCTCGTCGATAGCGATGGTCGGCAGGGGTTCCGGAGCGTTGACATCAGCAATCGTTTCACCGATTTCAAAACCTTCGATTCCTATTACTGCACAGATATCTCCTGACTGAACAGATGAAACCTTTGTACGTCCCAAACCTTCAAAGACATTCACTTCCTTGATTTTTGACTTTACCATCGAACCGTCGCGCTTGCAAAGCATCACATCCTGCCCTTCACGCAATTCACCGCGATGAACACGGCCTACTGCGATACGGCCTACGTATTTGGAGAAGTCCAGAGAGGTAATCAACATCTGAGGCGTACCTTCCAATACTTTCGGCTCCGGAATATACTCGATAATGGCATCCAGCAACGCCAGGATATCCTCTTTCGGTTCCTTCCAGTCGGTCGACATCCATCCTTGTTTAGCCGAACCGTAGATAGTCGGGAAATCCAACTGTTCTTCCGTTGCATCCAGGCTGAACATCAAATCGAATACCATTTCCTGTACTTCCGACGGGCGGCAATTGGGTTTGTCTACCTTATTAATAACAACAATCGGTTTCAATCCTAACTGGATCGCTTTCTGAAGAACGAAACGGGTCTGAGGCATCGGGCCTTCAAACGCATCGACCAGCAACAGACAACCGTCTGCCATGTTCAATACACGTTCCACTTCCCCTCCGAAGTCGGCGTGCCCCGGAGTATCAATAATATTGATTTTATAATCCTTATAATTAATAGAGACATTCTTGGCCAGGATCGTAATACCTCGTTCACGTTCCAGATCATTGTTGTCCATAAACTGATCCGGCTCAGCCTGTCCCTCACGGAAAAGCTTACCGGCTAATAACATCTTATCCACAAGCGTCGTTTTGCCGTGGTCTACGTGCGCGATTATCGCGATGTTTCTGAGTTTTTGCATCGAAGACTAATTTATTGGCTGCAAAAGTACGACATTTTTACGATATGTATGTGATATTCATGTTGCAAAATATAAAAAAGACAAGGAAAAGTGTTGCCAGACAAAAAAGTTATGCATATCTTTGTCGCCGCTTAGATAATATAGTATCAATTTATTAAAGTAAAAAGAATCATGTATTTAGATTCAGCAAAGAAAAAAGAATTATTCGAAAAGTATGGCAAATCAGCTGCTGACACAGGTTCTGCAGAAAGCCAGATCGCTCTGTTCACAGTACGTATTGCACACTTGACAGAACACTTGAAAGCTAATCACAAAGATTACAGCACTGAAAGAGCTCTGAAAATGTTGGTAGGTAAACGTCGTCGTTTATTGGATTATCTGATCAAGACTGATATCGAAAGATATCGTTCTATCATCAAAGAGCTTGGTATCAGAAAATAAGAAACTACTTCTCCGGAAGTTCACAAAAGGGCAATTCTTTAAAGAGTTGCCCTTTTTTTCTTTCAGTAAATTGCATTGGAAAATAAAATATTAATGTAAATTTGCGGCGTTTAGTTACAAATTAAAAGATATACTAATAAAATCATACTTATGGGAAACAACAAAATTATCGGAGCCAAGATAAAAAGTATCCGTGATTCTAAACAACTTTCCATCGAAGAAGTGGCCGAACGTTCCGGCCTGAGTGTAGAACAGATCGAACGCATCGAAAGCAATGTAGATTTTCCTTCGCTGGCACCACTCATCAAAATAGCACGGGTACTGGGTGTTCGCCTGGGCACATTCCTTGACGACCAGTCTGAACTAGGCCCGGTAATCTGCCGTAAAAAAGATAGTAACGATTCAAACAGCATCGGTTTCACCAACAATTCAATGGAAAACCGTAAACATATGGAATATCATTCTCTATCGCAGGATAAATCAGGACGCCATATGGAACCGTTCCTGATCGACGTTGCTCCGTCGGAAGAGGGTGTAGATTTTGTCCTTTCGACTCATGAAGGGGAAGAATTCATATATGTACTTGCAGGTGTTCTCGAAATAAACTATGGAAAGAATACTTATATCCTGGAAGAAGGCGACAGTATTTATTACGATTCGATCGTTGCACACCATGTACATGCCGCAGCCGACAGTACAGCTAAAATCCTTGGAGTTGTTTATACCCCCTACTAACTAATTGGAAGAAAGAGATGGAAATACAATTGCAAGATAAGACGCTGGGGCAATGGCTCGAACACTGGGCCGAAACGATCCCGGACAAAGAATATCTGGTTTATTCAGACCGCGACCTGCGTTTCACCTGGAAAGAGTTCAACGAACGTGTAGACCGGATGGCAAAAGGTATGTTGTCCATAGGGATCGGGCACGGCACACATGTGGGCATCTGGGCCACCAATGTGCCTGACTGGCTGACATTCCTTTATGCTGCCGCTAAAATCGGAGCAGTAGCCGTTACAGTCAACACGAATTATAAGCAGAATGAGCTCGAGTTCCTGGCGGAAAATGCCGATATCCATACCATGTGTATCACCGACGGTGTTTTCGACGGAAGCTATATCGATATGATGTATACCATGCTTCCCGAATTAAGGGAGTCACAGCGTGGATACCTGAAAAGCAAACGTTTCCCCAGATTGAAGAACGTGGTTTATATCGGCCAGGAAAAATACCGCGGCATGTATAACACCCCCGAATTGTTATTACTGGGAGAAAACATCAGCGACGATAAGTTGGAAGATGCCAAAAAACTTGTCAATTGTCATGATGTTGTCAATATGCAATATACTTCCGGAACAACAGGTTTCCCGAAAGGCGTTATGTTGACACATTATAATATAGCCAACAACGGACTGTTGACCGGTGAACACATGAAGTTTACTACCGACGACAAGTTGTGTTGTTGTGTTCCCCTCTTCCACTGTTTCGGTGTGGTACTGGCCTCTATGAACGTATTGACACACGGTTGTACACAGGTCATGGTTGAAAAATTCGACCCGCTGGTCGTACTGGCTTCTATTCATAAAGAACGTTGTACGGCTCTTTACGGTGTTCCGACCATGTTCATTGCAGAATTGAACCATCCGATGTTCCCGATGTTCGACCTGACTTCGCTCCGTACCGGTATCATGGCGGGCTCACTTTGCCCGGTGGAACTGATGCGCCAGGTGGAAGAGAAGATGTACATGAAAGTAACCAGCGTATATGGTCTGACAGAAACATCTCCGGGCATGACGCACTCGCGCATCGACGATCCGGCAGAAGCCCGTCACAACACGGTTGGCCGCGATTTCGAGTTCACCGAAGTACGCGTCATCGACCCCGAAACCGGAGAAGAATGTCCGGTTGGCGTACAGGGAGAAATGTGCAACCGCGGTTACAACAACATGAAAGGATATTACAACAATCCTGCCGCCACTGCCGAAGTGATCGACAAAGATGGTTTCCTTCATAGTGGCGACCTCGGGATCAAAGACGAGAACGGATATTACCGTATCACCGGACGTATCAAGGATATGATTATCCGCGGTGGAGAGAATGTCTATCCGCGCGAGATCGAAGAATATCTTTACCATCTGGAAGGGGTGAAGGATGTTCAGGTAGCAGCCGTCCCGTCAAAGAAATACGGAGAGGAAGTGGGTGCCTTTATCATCCTTCACGAAGGAGTAACCATGACCGACGATGTGGTAAAAGACTTCTGCCGCGGTAAGATCGCCCGTCATAAGATACCGAAATATATCTTCTTCGTCGATACCTTCCCGATGACCGGCAGCGGAAAGATACAGAAGTTCAAACTGAAAGACCTCAGCCTGAAGCTGCTGGCCGAACAAGGTATCACTCCGGTATAAATAAGAATTTCCGAACATAGATAACGCAGAATACGCAGATTATCGCAGACGGCATTGATTACTAATCAAATAAGTCTACGTGCTTCTGCGTATTCTGCGTTATTTGTATGTGCTCATTTTATTTGAAGAATTACCTTCTCTGCATTTCCACATATACATCTATTTACCAGCTGATTACAGTTTCCTCGTAATTTCCCGCTTTGGAAACTCCAGTTCCCTGCGGAGGGAACTGCAATTTCCTGCCGGGGGAACTAGCGTTTCCTGCCTGGGAAACTGGAATTTCCTAAGCAGGAAATTTTAATGATACCAGGAGATGGCATATGTTTGTCCCTAGGAATTATTCCTACAACCCAATAATTTGTTATCTTTGCCACACATTCAAAATAATTATTATTTATGTCACAATTATTTCCAACTAATCTGCCTTACAAAGTGGCGGATATGGGTTTGGCAGACTTCGGTCGTAAAGAAATCGAAATCGCCGAACACGAAATGCCGGGATTGATGGCGCTTCGCCAGAAATATGCCGATCAGAAACCTCTGAAAGGTGCCCGTATCACCGGCTCACTGCATATGACTATCCAGACTGCAGTGTTGATCGAAACATTAGTTGCGTTGGGAGCGGATGTACGCTGGGCAAGCTGTAACATCTTCTCTACACAGGATCATGCCGCCGCAGCTATTGCTGCAACAGGTGTTCCCGTTTTTGCCTGGAAAGGTGAAACACTGGAAGAATACTGGTGGTGTACCGACATGGCACTCCGCTTCCCCGACGGAAAAGGTCCTCAGATGATTGTAGACGACGGAGGCGATGCTTCTTTATTGGTTCACATGGGTTATCGTGCTGAAAACGATGCTGAAACAATCAACCGCAAAGGTGGTAACCATGAGGAACAGGTTATTCTGGATACACTGAACAGTATCCTGAAAGAAGACAACCAGCGCTGGCATCGTACGATAGCCGAAATGAAAGGTGTTTCGGAAGAAACGACTACCGGTGTTCACCGTCTGTACCAGATGATGGAAAAAGGCGAACTGCTGGTTCCGGCTATCAATGTGAACGACTCTGTAACGAAATCCAAGTTCGATAACCTGTACGGTTGCCGCGAATCATTGGCTGACGGTATCAAACGTGCTACCGACGTGATGATTGCCGGTAAAGTAGTAGTAGTTGCCGGATATGGTGACGTGGGTAAAGGTTGCGCTCACTCCATGCGTTCGTACGGAGCTCGCGTACTCGTTACTGAAATCGACCCGATCTGCGCATTACAGGCTGCAATGGAAGGCTTCGAAGTAACGACTATGGAAGATGCCGTTAAAGAAGGAAATATATTCGTTACCACTACCGGTAACTGTGACATCATCACGATCGGACACATGAGCCAGATGAAGGATCAAGCCATTGTTTGTAACATCGGTCACTTCGACAACGAGATACAGGTAGACAACCTGGTTAACTACCCGAATATCAAGCATACCAATATCAAACCTCAGGTGGATAAATATACGTTCCCTACCGGAAACTCGATCTTCCTATTGGCTGAAGGCCGTTTGGTAAACCTGGGTTGTGCAACAGGCCACCCGTCATTCGTGATGAGTAACTCGTTCACCAACCAGGTATTAGCCCAGATCGACTTATGGACAATGCCTTACGAAATAGGTGTTTACCGTCTGCCGAAACGTCTGGACGAAGAAGTTGCCCGTCTGCACCTCGAACGCATCGGCGTGAAACTGTCTACCCTGAGCCCGAAACAGGCCGACTATATCGGAGTGCCGGTAGAAGGTCCGTACAAGGCAGACCATTACAGATATTAAAAATAATTAGCCAATAAAAGAATGTGCCAATATGCCAATTTAGGAAATAATTGAATGAATTACTATTTCCATTGGCTTTTTGGCACATTCTCACATTAGCTAATTATTAATTGGCATATTGGCACATTAACTAATCGGCAAATTATTATGTTATACCGAAGTAAAGCACCTTTCAGACTGGGAATTGCCGGAGGAGGAACAGATGTATCTCCTTACTCAGACCTCTATGGCGGTGCCATCCTCAACGTTACCGTCAACCTGTACGCCCATGCGACCATTCGTCCGCTCAACAATGGGAAGATACGGCTCGTCCACATCAATGAAAACATTACGGAAGAGTTCGACGCGGTAAGCCAGTTGCCACTGGAAGGCCGGTTGTTATTGCAACGGGGTATCTACAACTCGATCGTTGCGCGGTATAACAACGGGGAACCGCTTTCCTTCGAACTGATCACCCAGATGGATGTACCTTCCGGTTCAGGGCTCGGCACCTCTTCCACCCTTGTTGTCGCCATCCTCGGCGCATTTACCGAATGGCTACGACTGCCGTTGGGTAAATATGACATTGCGCATTACGCTTACGAAATAGAACGCATCGACCTCAACATGGCCGGAGGTAAACAAGATCAGTATGCAGCCACTTTCGGAGGAGTCAACTTCATGGAATTCCTGGAAGACGATAAAGTGATTGTCAACCCTCTCCGTATCAGTGACGATATCCTGCAGGAATGGGCGATGAATACCGTCCTTTTCTATACCGACCAGCAACGTTGCTCCGGCAAGATCATCGAAGAACAGGCCGAGAACGTCAAAAACAACAAGAACGATTCGCTGGAAGCGATGCATAATGTAAAACATGAAGCCTTCCGCATGAAGAACTGCCTATTAAGGGACGAACTGATCGAACTGGGAAAAGCTCTCAACACAAGCTGGACCAATAAAAAGAAAATGGCCCGCAACATCTCGAATGAATTTATAGATCATATATACGAAACCGCCCTGTCTAACGGTGCGTTAGGTGGGAAAATCTCTGGTGCCGGAGGAGGAGGATTTATGTTCTTCTATTGTCCCGGAAATAGCTGCTACAAAGTATCCGAAGCATTAAGCAAGATGAATATCGGACGCATACAACAATTTGAATTTTGTAAGAAAGGACTGAACACATGGACAGTAAAGGAATAATCAGAAAACGGTTGGAGCAACACCGCGACGTGATCGAACAGATCTTGTCGGACGAGAAGTTGCAAGACATGATCGCACAGATCACTGAAACGATTGTCACCTGTTTCAAATACGGAGGAAGGGTTTATTTCTGCGGAAACGGAGGAAGCGCCGCCGATGCACAACACCTGGCTGCCGAGTTCTCGGGTAAGTTCTATCTGGAGCGGGATATCCTGCCGTCCGAGGCATTGCACTGTAACTCTTCTTACATCACAGCCGTATCCAACGACCTTAGCTTCGAAATCATCTATTCCCGTCTTATTTCGGGCATAGGGAAAGCCGGTGATGTATTGATCGGCCTGTCCACTTCGGGCAATTCTGCCAATATCGTAAAAGCATTCGAGACATGCCATGAAAAGGCGATCACGACGGTGGCCTTTACTGGTTCCGACGGGGGGCGGATGCGTGAATTATCCAAACTCATTATCAATGTGCCGTCTACCGATACACCGCGCATCCAGGAAGCGCATATCACCATCGGACATATCATTTGCGAGCTGGTAGAAGAAGAAATATTCGGTAAAAAGAAATAAGATGGAGTGTATCATATTGGCGGGAGGAATGGGGACACGGCTACAAAGCGTAGTATCGGACGTCCCTAAATGTATGGCGCCGGTAGCCGGACATCCTTTCCTGTATTATCTGATTACCTCGCTGACTGAAGCAGGTTTCAACCATATCATCCTTGCGCTGGGATACAAGCATGAAATTATAGAGGAATGGATCAGGGCGAATGCATTCCCCATAGATATATCGACTGTCACGGAAGAGACTCCGCTGGGTACAGGCGGTGCCGTCAAACTGGCTTTATCGAAGGCCAGAACCAATGAGGTATTTGTCTTAAACGGCGATACATTCTTCGGCGTCCGTTATGCGGAGATGTTGAGCTTACATAAGGCAACAAAACTGGCGGTTACCATCGCCCTGAAGGGAATGGAGAAGTTCGACAGATACGGAGTTGTCGATATAGAACGGCCAACAAGTCGCATCCTGCGCTTCAATGAAAAGCGATATTGCGAATCAGGTCTTATCAACGGAGGCGTATACCTGATCAACCGTCACGAACTGGATAACTTCCCGGTGAAGTTCTCACTGGAGAAAGACTTCTTTGAAACGGCTGTTCATACCTCTACCCTTTCCGGCTATATATCGGAAGGTTACTTTATAGACATCGGTATCCCCAAAGATTACGAACGTGCCCAAACAGACTTTAAAGATGAAAAATACAAAGCCATATAGCACGTTATTCCTGGATCGCGACGGGGTTATCAACAAACAACGTCCGCATGATTATGTCAAATCACCGGACGAGTTCATCTTTCTTGACGGAGCTTTGGAAGCCCTCGAACTCCTTTCCCCCTTGTTCGATCATATTGTGATCGTCACTAATCAGCGGGGGGTCGGTAAAGGGGTTATGAGTATGGAGGCATTGGAAGAGATACATGCCTCTATGTTGGCCACCGTGACACTTCACGGAGGAAGAATAGACAAAGTATATGCTTGTACCGCAACCAGCAATTCCCATAAAAGCCGGAAACCGAATATCGGCATGGCTCTTCAAGCTAAACAGGACTTTCCGGACATAGACTTCTCTACCAGTTTTATGGCAGGTGATAGCATTAGCGATATGCTCTTTGCAAAGAATGCGGGAATTACAGGTGTTTTTATTGGAAATAAATATGGCCCGGGAGAGATATCTAAAACACTCTACCAGGCCCATTATTCTGATTTATTAAGCTTCTCTCAGGCTTTCTTCTTGTAATGTTTCTTCAGTTCTGCTTCAACATCGACCTTTTGTTTCAAAATCACCTTACGAACAAAGGCATAGATAAATCCATTTCCATATCCCCCCAACTGGATAAAACTGGTTATAATAGACAGCAACGCGATAGACAGATTCTTATTTACCCACAAAGATTCCAGAAATAATGCCAGAATATATATACCTAAAGGTAACAATGCCCAAGGACAAATAAATGAGGAGATCAGCAGAAACAAAACTCCCAGGACAAAAACAGCAGGGAGCAGATGTACAGGTTTCAATGAGTCCGGATGCATCAGATATAAATCCACACGAGCCATACCAAACACATAGACCTGTTTGTAGAAAGATTTCAGACTCACCCGGCGCTTATGATAGACATAGGCTTCCGGGAACAACTCTACAGTGAATCCGGCTTTGCGGATACGGGTGCTCAAATCAATATCCTCTCCGAACATATCCTTAAATCCGCCAACTTTGAGATAAGCTTCCCGGGAAAATCCCATATTAAATGTTCTCGGAACGAACTTCTCCAATCCTTTTTTACTACCACGTATCCCACCAGTAGTTAGGAAAGAGGTCATCGAATAACTGATTGCTTTCTGCATCAAAGAAAAAGAGGAATGTGCCCTGTCAGGCCCTCCAAAGCAATCGGCATTTGTTTCTTTCAAATAGTCCGTCACTTTCTGGAAATAATCTTCCGGAATAATACAATCCGAGTCGAAAAAGACCAGATATTTCCCTTCTGCACGCTCCATCCCATAGTTACGGGTTAGGCTTCTTCCTGAGTTGGGTTTAAAAAAATAACGTACATTCAACCGATCGACATACTCCTTGGTTACTTCATCACATCGAACGGCAGAGCCATCCTCTATGATCAATACTTCAAAATCCTTGAATGTCTGCAACAACAGGCTGTCCAACAATTCGCGAACTTCAACGGGACGGTTATATACGGGAATTATGACCGAGTAAGTTATCATTTATCTTTTATATCTGTAGTATTACGACTCTGCTGCCAGTACTTCCATCCAGACCAGCCTACTGCTGCTATTAACAGCAATAAAATCAGGAAAGAGCTATAAGACGATACATAAGCTGCCGTTACATAAACTTCAGGACGGAATTCGAAAACAATTGTATGTTCTCCCGCCGGTACCAACATTCCGCGTAATATCCAGTCTGCACGGAAATGAGGGGCTTCTTTTCCATCAATCGTAGCTTTCCAACCCGGTTGATAGTATATCTCTGAAAAAACAGCCAATTGCTCAGAATCAGCTTTAGTCTTATAAGTCAAACGATTAGGACGGTATTTCTCAAGTACGATCGTTGCCGTAGAATCCTGAAGAGGAGTAAAACCTTCCAAATCTTTAGCAAAGCGTTTATCTACAACCGCTGTTTCCAACGGATTGATCACATTTAAAGCCTCTATCTCCGCATCTGCATTATCTACAATCTCCACCTTATTTACAAACCAAGCATTACCAAAGGCATACGGATTACGGATCGGAGCCTGATCCGGATTATAGATAATATAACGCATATTCAACATATTCAGCGAAGGTGATGCGGCCAAAACCGACATGATATCTTCTACCGATTGCGCTTTCTGCAAAGCTCCTATAATATTCCTGTACTCACCATCCAAACGATGATCGATCAACTCCTGATATCTACGCAATTTAACAGCATGATACCCTCCAATAGAATGGTGGAAATAAGAGACATTTGTATCCTGCCAGGGATTATTCAGACCGAATACACGGAATGACTCGTCCGTATCTTTGAATATCTCTTTATCTGCAACACTTTCTTTATAAGATTCCTGTGCCGTTTCTTTCACATAATTGTTATCATCCAAATAACGACGATCCACAGTCCACAGATCAACCAGGATTAACAGAGCAATAACTGCACTTACAAACATAGCTGTCGCCTGCTTATTCTTCGATTTCCAGTACCACACAAGCAATCCGGCACCTAAAAGAATAAAGATCAAAGAACGTAGAGCATCAGCAGAAGCCAATGAAGCACGGTCCATCAATAACGCAGTATAATACCATTCCGGAACCTGATTCTGGAATTGAGCATCATAGGCTGAATGGAAATTCAATAACAATGACGGCATCAGCCACAGTATTAAACAGAGTCCACCGGTTATCCCCAAAGACCAAAGGAAGCTCTTTTTCAAACGTGCTTCCTCAATCTTCTCCGCAAAGATTTCTTTCAATCCCCAGATTGCGACAAGCGGGAATACAAGTCCGGGTATTACCAGAGCCATCTCCACTGTGCGGAACTTATTGTATAGTGGCAAATAATGGAACATGATATCATTAAACGCATCAAAGTTCCTACCTAAAGCCAGAAATGTCAAAAAGACAGAGCCACCCAATAACCACCATTTCATCGGATTACGAATCACAAACATCCCCAGAACAAACAAGAAACAAACCAATGCTCCAAAATAAACCGGGCCGGATGTAAACGGCTTATCTCCCCAATAAGTATAAGTCTGTATTTCTTTTCCTACCTGCGCTCCATTCTTTTTGAGTTCTTTATATAATTCAGAAGAGCTATCCAATGTTCCTCCCGATCCGCCTCCATATACGTCAGGCACCATAACCGTAAGCAACTCTTTCCAACCATAACTCCATTGGAAAGCATAATCTTTATCCAGTCCGGTAGAAGCTTTCTCTACTTTTCCTGTTTCATCTGCCTTGGGTGTTAATTCAGAAGCTCCGCGAATAGAGTGCTGACCCAAATCCCAGTTTGAGTACATATGTTGAGCATTCGGCAACACAGCCAAAACAACGCAGCCAGCCATAATCAATGAACATTTCAGCCATTCACCATACGCCTTTTGCTTAAACATCTTTATAGCATATCCCAGATAGATGAATAAACAAAGCAGTACTAAATAATATGTTATCTGAATATGTCCGTTAGACAAAGAGAAGGCTACACCCAATAAAAATAAAACTGCTCCCCACAACCATTTCCGTTTAAACAACAAAAACATACCTGCCAATGTAACAGGCATATATCCTATAACATAAGCTTTCACTATATGACCAGCTTCAATTATGATAATATTGTAAGAAGCGAAAGCAAAAGCAATAGCCCCAGCTATTGCCAGCCACCAGTTTACCCCCATTATACACATCAAGAGATAAAAACAAACCAGACCCACAAAAACCATTGCAGCATGTGTATATCCTGGAGTCTTCAACCATCCATCAACAATACTATAAGAAGGTAGTTGGGGGGCAGGATTCCCATATCCCGGACCATAAGGCATACCTGAAAACATCGCATCAGACCAAACACTAAATTCTCCGGGCTCGGCCGTCTTTGCGTATTTATCAACCTGACTTGCCCCCATACCTGTTGCTTTTATATTATCTCCCTGCATGATAACCTTGCCATCAAATACAGCCGGAGAAAAATAAACCATTACTAATCCTAAAAATAAGATCAAGGCAGCGATATGCTTACCCGCATTTTTTACCATACTATGCATATATGTAATCTATATATATATTATTTATACTCTTCCTTTAAACCACTTGGCTGCATAAAAACGTATAGCAAACCATATATGGAATAACGATGTCGACACTACTCCATAATACTGACACATAATATCGTACCTCTCTTTTAAAGAAGCTTTCCGTTGGGTTGTACTTACACCACCATCCAGAAAGTTAGCAAGATTCATTCGTGTATTGTATATTCTACGTGCACTTTTCATACTGCGAATACACCAATCGAAATCAGCAGAATAACGATATTTTAAATCATATAACGGAGCAATAGTACGTTTTGTTATAAATGATTGGTGACAAACTAACATCCCCATCCTGAAACTTTTCCATGTAAGTTTTTTAGGAGCCTTCAATCTTCGGCTTCCCAATGATTTACCATCTTCATCAACAATATTTGTTTCCCCATAAATAATATCCGGCAATGTTCTCTTTTTCTGCGCTAACGAAGCAACAGACTGCACCGTATCGGATGTGTACAATGAATCACCGGCATTAATAAACCAAACATAATCGCCGGTCGCTTTTTCAAGCCCCTTATTCATTGCATCATAAATACCTTTATCCGGTTCACTGACCCAGTAAGATATACCGGAAGCATATTGCTTAATGATATCGACAGTCCCATCTGTCGATCCACCGTCAATAACGATATATTCGATATTCGGATACGACTGGCTCAACACATTCAGAATTGTTGATTCTACCCAACGGGAAGCATTGTATGTTATTGTGATAATTGAAAATACGGGTTGTTGCATGTCTACTTCATATTTACTTCGCATTTTTTATATGCTTGATTCGGATGATTTGGTTTATCTGGATATAGCCTGACCAAACGTCCAGTTTCCAACATAACCGGAATCAACTCATTTTTCAAATAAGCAGCATTCCTGTTAACCAAGGCTGCTAACTGATCTATTGTCAAATAACGGTCAGAAGAATGGTACTCTATCAATGCCATTAAATCATTTTTATTCATCCTCTTTTTTACGATTTCACCAGCTTGCAAGGTTTCTCCGCCAGCTTGCAAGGTTTCTCCGCCAGCTTGCAAGGTTTCTCCGCCAGCTTGCAAGGTTACGTCTTCCAATTTATCAGCAAACACCGTCACCATAAAACCATCAGATATATTTCCAAAGACCGGTTCTTTTTGCTTTTCCTTTCTGAAATAATCCAATATACGACGTATGCCTGAACCATATTTCTCTACAATCCCCAAATCTTTACAGAAATCAGCAATCAACTTATTTCTCGGAGTCGATTTATATGTATTTGCCCATAAATCCTCAACAGTTATATTATCCGGTAATCTTCCCGGATTATAAAATTCAATTTTATCAGGATAAATCTTAACGATAGAATCCGAAGCCGAACGATAATCCCGATGAATAATCATATTCATCACAATTTCTCGGATAGCTTCCAATGGATACTGCCACCGATGAATACTTTGTGGTTTTCCTGTGATAATAACCTCTTTATTTATATGTTTACGGACAAAATCCATTACCCGGTCTACCTGTGTCAAAATATCCTCTTTACTCCGATCCGAATCTTTAATAACAATTTCATCCTGAAAATATCCCAACTCAATAGTCGTTATCACAGAATTATCTTTCTTAAACAATAAATAAGCAGCATTACTCAATTTACCATCTCGTATTAAATCATATTTCATCAGGAACGTTAACGGATCATCATCAACCATTTTCCCTGTCAATTTCATTTTTTCAATTGCAGCCATAACCTTATCCAATGAAATATCCTCCACCGAATGCGAAGCATCCAAATAGTAATCCCAACTGGAATTCATTGACAACAGATGCATATCAACAACTTCGGCAATAGACAACTGATGATTGGAATTTCCAACCCGTTTATAATAACGTCCTTGTGTCGATACCGGTTTTACCGGATATTCCTGAACGGATAATAACAATATTGTACGCCCAGAAAACTCAATCACCTCGACATCCGGAATTAATGAAGGTATTGTTTTAAACTTTATTTCATTAACAATTTGTGCTATACTTTCTTTTCCTAGAAGAACACCTTTTACATCTCCATTATCTTCCATTCCGACATATACAGTGCCACCCTTACTATTAGCAAAGGCGACCAAGGTCTCTATAGTAGCAGCATTAAATGATTGCTTGAACTCTATATATTGATTTTCAGAATCAGGTAACAACATATTGTTTTAAAATCTTTATTCATAATCTAACGCCACTAAAATTCGATTAAATTAAGCAACCGCTCTGCCACCTTTCGTGGAGTATAATTCTCTAATACGAATTCCCGTCCATTCGCAGCAATATCTCCTAACAGAGATGATTCTCCTGACCTTTTTGAGTCCATAGCCAAAAGAGACTCTAATTTATCTATATTCTTGATATCTACACCAATATAATGTTTGCCATTCTCAGGCATTACAGGCAAAATACATCCATATTTGTCCAAATCAATATGAATAACACAACTTGCAGCAGCCCAAGCTTCCCACAATCTCCAGGAATCCCACTGACGAACCCGATCCCATTCATAAATATGGAAAACATTGTTTACCACACGAGCAATTTTTGCGGTATACTTATTATAGTTACCAATGGGTATAGCAAAAACACCCCCATAGCAGGCACAGACCATACTCGATGAAAGTTTCTTATAATATTCCGGATAATGCCTGGCACCAGTCTGTTCCCAAAATAAAAGATCATCACCTTCTAAAGTGTCAGAAGTAAATGTATCACACTCTGCATTCCAATTCATGTATTTTGAAAACACAGGCCGGATCAATTCTCCCATATAATCTCTTAATTGATGTTTCGCCCTGAAATTAACCAATATCTGAGGAATACGTTCAGAATACGGCAATGGAGAAACAGCATTCAATATGCGATTGGAAACGCCAAACTGCCAAGGACGAAAATTATCCGGATATTCATACAACCTGTTATAATGGGACTTCAATACATAGTCGCAATTCTGTGCCCCCTTTCTAAAGCCGGGAGTTCGCAAACCATCACTATCATCCAAAAATACTGTAATATATTTTCTAGGCAGTCTGTTCAACCGAATCAGAGTCTCATCTGCACGCACATCCCTTTCATACAAAGTATAATGAATAATTATAATATCGGCATCCTGGATATGATGATGGTCATCATATTTCATAAGGAAATCTTTGCCAATGCCCGGCAGGTAATTGGCAAAGTCTGAGTAGCATGCTACTCCCAAATCAGTCAATCCCTCTGCCAAGCAAATACAAGAATGATAAGCTCTCTTCCCCGGCAGCTCTCCTCCGAAATAAAAATATGCTTCCAATTTGATTTTTATAAAGATTCTTTCAAAACTTCCTTATACAAGGATATATATTTATGAGCAATGACTTCTTCTGAATATGCAGATTGAGTTTTTTTTATGCACAATTCAGATAATTCATCATACCTTTCATTATCCAAAATCCATTTTATTCCCCGAGATAAATCTTCCACATCCTTATATTCTGCAACATAACCATTTTGCAAATGATCTATCATTTCAGGGATGCCACCTATATTAAAACCAACACATGGAGTTCCACATGCCATCGATTCCATAATCGTATTAGGCAAATTCTCTTCCAACGAAGATGTAACAAACAAATCAACAGCATTATACAATAAAGCTATTTTCTTTTCTTCGGTCAAATATCCCATGGGATGAACCGGGACTGGTAATATATCTCGAATATCTTCCTTTATTTGTCCGAAAACAACTAATTCTATATTTCCCTGGTGTCGGTTTTTTTTCAATGCTTCAATCAAATAGAAAACACCCTTGCGTTCATCTGTAACGTTCAAAGCACCAAACAACAGTAATTGCTTGTCTTCAGGAAGTCCTAACTCTTGTCGGGCTTTTCCACGATCTTGACGATGGAAAATAGTCATATCCAACGTATTAGGAATAGACAATATTGATTTACCATGAAGTAATCTACTTTGTCTCGCACGATTAGCCAACCAATTACTACAACCAACAAAAGATATATCTGCTTTATTATATATTTGCTCCTTCTTCTTAAAAACATAAGTTGAAAGATCTTGACCACTTTTTGAATGAAGAAAAAAACAAGAACTACATTTCTCTTGATATTTCTCACATTCCCGAGCATGATGACAAATACCGGTACAAGGCCACATATCATGCATAGTCCAGACAATCGGTTTCCCTGATTCTACCAATTTTCTAATATCCTGCATCGAAAGAAATCCTTGATTAACCCAATGTAAATGAATGATATCAGCATTATTCACTAATGGATGTCTGGATATATCTTTACCTACATTAGCGATGGAAACACAAAATAAATCTTTCCTATTCAGATGATTAAATAAAAAGATAACAAGCCGTTCCCAATAAAAACGGAATAAGTTGGCAAACCGAATAATTGCATTCGTATTAACAGAAACAACATTACTGTCAGCCGATTGCTTTTCCCGCACAAGCATATTTACAGATACTCCGTTACGAAATAAAGCTTTAGCTAACCGTCCCGCAGCAACTGCCGCTCCACCTCTACGTTCTGATGTATTTATTATTACTACTTTCATTCAGATAACAATTGCAACAACTTTTTCATATTTAAACAAGTATATCCAATCCTTCTATCCTCCACGAAATTATCGATATACCCAACAACAGAAAAATACAAATGTAGTGAATCGCCACAAATATAAGCTGATGGCCGGTACGTTTTGATGTGGGATATAATCGGTTTTTCATATATCTGAAAATTATGATAATCCTCCGACACCGCCAGATATGTTTCCATCGGCGAACGGAACGACTTTTGTTTGTGATCGCGGCCGCAAAACAACATATACAGTTTTTGTTCATATTCGAACAAACAACAATGCCAAGGTTCTATTTTAACCTGAGCTTTATTCAAAAAAGAACCACCTTTTACTTCCTCAAAAACGGGATTTTCCAAATCGTCTCCTTCTAAGATGTCAATTCCTGTACATATTCCTTTTTTAGTAATTCCTGCATTCCCATTTAAACAATAAATCCTCAGTTTATTTTTGTACCTCAATATCGAAGGGGATAATAATTCCTGTTCAGGATTATCCGTTTCAAAAAAAGGACGGGCTTCACTCCATTGCTGCCCATCAGAGGAAGATTGTACTTTCAATATTTTTTGAAGCGACTTATCATCATATTCCCGAATGATAGAATACAAAGTATTATTGTCATAGAACAGTTCGATATCCGAGTTAAAGCGTGAACCTCCCGGCCAATCCAAAATAGGATTCTTTTTTATGGGAGTAAAATTTACTGGAGACCTTCCATTATCCCCCATCGCACAATAAATGCAAGGATTTTCATACTCCACCTGAGCCTCAGGATAAGGAGTTACTCCCAGCCAATGAGTTGCGCCATTCCAACCTTGTTTGATATACAAAATGGAAGGATGGGTTTGGCTTTGTTTGGGACAATTGTTAGGAACAGGTATTTTACACCAACTATATGGCAGATTTCCTATGATAACAGACTTTTTGTTGAATAGAAAAACTGTTCGGTCTAATATTTTCTGCAATAAAAGCCTTAATTCCTTCAATACAGATTCCATCTATTTTTTGTTAGGTTCACGATATTAATACAAAGAATATATCAATAATCTTTCAAGAGATAGCGCAATATCCGTTTATACGAAAAGAAATGCTTTTTTACCTCTGCGCTATCTATCAGCTTATTCGCAAATATATGCCGAGGATGTTTTAGGGGAAAACTAATTGATTCATAAGACCTATAAAATTTATCTGTATGCTTTTTCGTATGAGTGGCATTCGGATCATTCAGGCCGATATTGGTTACTAAATTAACTGATGGATATATCGATAACTGGTGCTGCAATCTAAGTGTAAAATAGTAAAACACCCCCCAAGGATTTAATCCATTACGTTTTGCTATGGCATCTGATAAAAACGATGTAAAATATATTTTCTCCCACATATTACAATAAAGAGAAGCATTCGAATACAGCTCTTTATTCCATAAGGAAGTACTCAAATCTACATTTTTCCATACCCGACGCCACGTAGCCCATCCCCAAATATGTGTTACCCAACAAAAATCGTAACTCAAATCAGCATTAACAGTATTCGGATAATAACAATTCCCCCCTATATGTCCAATGCGAGAATCATCTTTATATTTTATCAGTAGTTCTTCACAAAAAGGGAAAAAAGATAAATCCGGTAAACAATCATCCTCTAAAATCACACCATATTCTTCTTGTTCAAAGAACCAACTAATAGCTTCCGATACAGCTCTCTTACATCCTAAATTCTCTATTCTAAAGAGTGTCTTAACTTCACAAGGCCAATCAACCTGATGAACAATAGATCGAGTTTCAAGACACATCTCAACTTCTTTCGGTTTCGATTTCCTAGGAGCATCAGCAGCTATATATAATCTGGAAGGACGAATCTCCCGAATCCGATCAAATATAATTTTCGTTGTATCTGGTCTATTGAATATTAGAAATAGTATTGGAACTTCGTACATAAACAATTAAACTTTTTTGAAGAATTTCCCTTGAAAAAAATCTTTTGTACCACAAAAAACAGCTTTCGCCAAAACAGTTTTACGAGAAATCAATAATAGAAAAAGATGGTACACATTTAATAAGACTTGATATAATATAGACATCGTTTGTACTACACCTTTTAAATTCCTCTTATACAGCAACAAACGGTTTCTTGTATTATAATAACAAACTAAAGGAGATCCCTTTCCCGTACTTTGGCTACCTAAATGATATACAAACGAATTTGGTTCATACCAAATAGAATATCCCAAATTTTTTATGCATATTGACAAATCGACTTCTTCTGAATACAAAAAATATATATCAGGCCAACCACCGACACTATTCAAAATATCTCTTTTTATCATTAACGCAGCTCCATGAGCTAAAGAAACTTCTTGTAAAGTTTGAAGTCCATTTTTAGGATCTCCATTCAAATAATGTATTCTCAATAAAAAACGTCCAATAGGCTCACAACCACCATAACATAAAGAGCCATCCATATTCAATATTTGAGGAGACACTATTCCAACCTTCTCTTTTTGAGAAAAAATATCCAACAATGGAGTTATAAAATCAGAAGTAATAATGAGATCATTATTTAAAAACAACAAATAATCTCCTTTGGAATATTTAACCCCAAGATTATTCCCCCCTGAAAATCCCAAATTTACATCACTTCTAATAGCTTTAATCTGAAAAAACTCCTGCTGCAATAATTCAGCTTCATTTTCTTTAGAGCCATTATCCACAACAACCATTTCATACTCAATATCTACAATATTGATACATAAAGAATTCAGTAAATTCCTCGTATCAACAATTCCATTATAATTTACAGTAATAATTGAGATCATAAATTATGACAATGACATATGAAGCTTAAGAAATATTCTCTTTATCCAATATGGCGATTTAGATAATAAATAGCTTAAATACAAAACTCCACTATTATTTAAATAAAAAGCATTGAGTTGCTTACCCAAATAAGCATTAACATATTTTTCACAATTATACAAATCAGTAATTGCTCTTTCTGAAACACTCACACGTAACCAAAAAAGTTTTTTAAGAACTTTCCTTTTTAGACTAGAGGGTAAATTAATTTTTTTCAACAACATTAATTGATCTACAAATATATCACACCATTGTTCAAATACTTTTATCGACCACAAATTCCCTGCTGTTGAAGAAGTCTCTCTCAATATATAAGAATATGTAATATCAGAAATTACACTATAAGATCTGGCATATAACAATACTTGAAATGTGAAATAATTATCTTCAATCGTTTGATTGTCTATACATGCTATGTTGAATTCTTTCAAAAAGTCCAAATCATACAATTTATTCCAAGTATAAACAGGAAAACGCCCATCAAAAAAGCCCAATATTATACTCTCTTTATTTATCTCTACAGTTTGCTTCATACTGCAATCTATTGTATTGATAGGAGTTATTTTCTGATATGAACCACTAACAACATCGACTTTAGTACGACAAATCTCTTCATGCAACTTATATATACAGTCTAAGGATATCTCGTCATCACTATCCATAAAATAAAGGAATCTTCCTTTTGCATTTTTTATTGCAGTATTTTTAGTTGCGCCTGTACCTCGATTACAATCATGCTCTATTATCCTAACATATTTACCTCGAGGATGTTTTAATATAATATCCTTTACTATCTCTATAGAATTATCATTTCCTTTATCATCAACAACAATATATTCGAGGTTTTCATACGATTGATTCAATGCAGAAAGTAATGCTCTCTCTACACACTTTTCCACATTATATATAGGCATTGAAATCGTTATAAGATCCATACTTATTCTTTTTTCTTCCCTACGAAAATATAATTTAAAGTATACTTACTAGAGTCTTTACACTTATTATCTAAAAATAAAAATAAATCATTACATAACAAAGACATAGATCGCCTTAATAAAGTGAAGAACTTCCGCTTAAACAAAGCGGAAGTTGGATTGAACTCAATCCAACAGATTTGCAATAATAACTGTCCTAAAACAGCCCATTTTCCTCCATTAGCAATCTCCTCTACAATATCAAAACCGCTTTCTTCTAATAATGCTCTAAAGCCATATTTTGTAAAACGATAATAATCATAAGGTACCTCATGCATCTCCCAGATAAAATTACTACTTACAATAAAAAATCCTCCGGACTTAAGTAGCCTATTTGCCTCTTTAAAGACCTTTATGTGATCAAATACATGTTCAATAACCTGAGTGCAAATAACAATATCGTAAGAAGAGGAAGAGGCCGGTATATTTGTAGCATCACAAACTATATCGACCTTATTATCAGATGATTGAACAATATCACTCCCAATATACATTGCCGGAGTATCATTTTTCAATAATGATCGTATATATTGTTCAAAAGGTTTATTCCCACAACCAATATCAAAAACAAAATTATTTTCACAAATGTATTTATCAAGTACACCTTTCATATCAGTCAAATAACATTTGTAATAAATGTACTCCTTACTATATTTTGAAGGTATTTCAATATTTGACAAACGCATCAGAGCAATCTCTCTTTTATTATCCATCACATTCTACTTTATTCATAAATCTACTTACTAAAATCAAACAGATAAGATAGTACAATCTATTTTTGAAATATCAGCAGCTAAAGTTGAATATGTACTAGCAAAAGAACCGTATATTTTTTTTGTAGAAGACAGAAGATATAATTCAATAATAGCATCTGTTATACCTTCTAGAGAATCTCTTTTTTGTACACAATCTAAAAAATAGATTCTGTCAAAAAAAATTTTTTTAAGTTTTTCTTTTTCTTCTTTAGAGTCAGAAGCTACATAAAATTTCACATCAGGATTATCTTCAATGGACTTATACATAGAATCAATATATAAATCCAGAGGACTCTTACCTATAGATAAAGCATTATCAGTCCTACGAATATGTACACCTATTACATTTTTACCAAATGAAGACTTTAGATGTTCAATTTTTCTTCTTATATACAATTTAGGCCGCAAATAGCACAACATATTTTCCTTTGAATAAATAGGATAAAATGCAACTAAATAAGAATTACCTCCTTTTTTCAATTTTTGAAAACAAGATATTTCCTCATTATAAGCATCTTTTTCAAGTAATATTTGATCAAATATTACTCTTTGCCATAACAATGGCAACCAAAAATTTCTTTTTCTTGGTCTATCATAAACATAATGATACCATTTCGCATCTATAATTTCCACATTTGCTGTATCAACATCTTCAGACAATTCAAATAAAGAGTGGAAATCAGCTCCCATTCCTTTATCTTTAAACCAAATAACTTTAAGCCTTACATTATAGTCCTTACAAAATGCAATCGCCGAAGTTATTGCATAAAATCGATTTGCCAAACCTCCTATAGGGACTAAGGTCAACGTCTTCATAAATTTATTAATCCTAAAGCTTTTTGATAAAATTATTTACCAATAAATTTACATCTTCTGAAATCTTCAGTATGTAAATCAATGAACAAAGACATACCCCAACTATAACTGTACGATACACCCCATCAACTATGGCAATATGATATTTGGGTAATAATTCGTTAATACCAAACATAATAACAAATATCCCTATCAATTTAATCAATTTCAATGAGATCGGATTAGTTTTAATTTTTACTTGAACCAACCATTGTTGTGCACTATAGCTAATCAGACAAGTTAATGTTGTCGCTACCCCAGCACCTGTTACACCTAGAATTGGTATTAACCAATTATTAAAAGTAATAGCTATAGCGGTTATGAAAAAAGTAAAATACAATCCCCAATAATAATAACGAGAATAACTAATCAAATTATTTCCAAAATTCAAAGTCACTTCTATCAACTTTCCTAAAGCCAAAAAGAATACAACCCATTTACCCTGACTATACACTTCTCCATTCGGTATCAGGGCGAAAATGTTATCAATATTGATCCATATCAACAAAAAAACAAATCCGCCAACCATCAATTGGTGTAGTGACACTTTACGATATAATTGAGTCACAGCATGTATATCACCTTCTTTTAAAGCAGAAGATGCTATCGGAGAAGAAATTGTAGCTATTGAACGAGAAGGAATCTCAATAACAGCCACTATATAAAAAGCAATCGAATAAATACCTGCATAATCAAGCCCTAATTGTGAACCAACCATAAATAAATCCAATCGGCTTACAATATTCGAACCTAAAGCACCTATCATCCAAACCAATGTATAACTACATATTTGCTTTCGCAAATCGGTACTTATAAAGGAAAAATTATGTTTTAAAGATATCGATCCAATTTTAGATACATATAAAAATGCAAACATCATCGATATGGCAT
This sequence comes from uncultured Parabacteroides sp., assembly GCF_905196875.1. Taxonomy (GTDB): domain Bacteria; phylum Bacteroidota; class Bacteroidia; order Bacteroidales; family Tannerellaceae; genus Parabacteroides. The sequence continues at coordinate 86,504 of NZ_CAJJWO010000001.1, forward strand.
ATACAGAGATATAACATGCTACAAAGCCGTTCATATCAACGAAATCGAATGCATACAATAAATAGGCTACAATTAATAATAATCTTAATATTACTTCCCGTATCAGTTTTGGCACAGCTATACGCATTAACAGGCTAGAGTATACCTCAAAAACAGTCCAATATAATAAAAATATCATAAAGGGAGGTACACTGTCAAAGTAATCGACAAACAACTTTGAATTCTTTATAAACAAAGCGGTAATAGGGTCACGCAAAAGATAATATAAAGTAATAAATACAATACTACCAACAAAAGGCAATAACATTAAATAAAAAAAGAATCCGTTGTTCTTCCCGTCCTCACTTTTGAAATACGGGAAAAAACGAATAGCCGAAGACGATACTCCAAACAAAGCAAAACTACTCAACAATGATGCAGCTTCAAACAACACGCGAGTTAGACCAATTTCTTCTGGAGTCAAAAACTTCGTTAGAATAAAGAATGTCGTTAAAAAGCCAATAAAAGCTCCTATATATGTAACAACAGTCCCTTTTATGCTTTGTCTTATAACAATTCCCATCTACCTCTTTTTCTCAACATTACACAAACGATATTGAACAGTTTTAATAACCTGTAATTGTTTTCTTTTTATTCTCTATCATTTTACAAAACAACTATCATACTATCATAAAAGCAATTATCTATTTACTAAAAGTATATTACTTATTTCCAATAATATAACTATTAAAACTCATTGAGACCTAGGTCTCGAAACCTTCACACCCAAGTCTTTGTATCGTTCAGATCGGGGTATAAAATGCATGAAAATAGGGGTCTCAAATAACTTTTCTCCTTATTTAGTCTTAAAAAATTACTTATTCGATATAAAAAAGTATGTACATAACACAAAATAGATCGAAGTGATAGTTAAAATGACAGTTAATTCTAATAAACATCTTTATGATCAGACACTATCATCTTCTTTTCACTGTATGCTTAAGCTTTAAAACAGCTAGGTTCTATTGTAATTTCCGGATATGTTACTTCATGTTCCTCATACAACAAATCAACCACCTGCTCACGTGTTACAGGTAAAGTCCTTTTCTGTAAAAACAATTGGAAGAGCCGTTGAATGCATTAAAAAATTGAACTAATCAGAATTTTTGACCAATTCAATTTTTATTTTGTAATATATATATATTCTACCTCCCTATACAATGATAAACAAACCCATTTCCTTCCATCTCTTTAATATCATAAATATTACGGCCATCAAGGACTAACGGGGTAGCCATCAGCTTCTTTACGGCAGACCAGGAAGGCAAACGGAACTCTTTCCATTCCGTAACGAGCATCAAGGCATCGGCATCCACCACGGCGTCATAGATATCCTTTGCATAATGAATCGAGTCGCCGATACGACGTTTTGTTTCTTCTACAGCTACCGGATCATAAGCATAGACCTCACAACCTGCGGCTAATAGTTTTTCTATCAGTACTAATGACGGAGCTTCACGCATATCATCTGTTTCCGGCTTAAATGCCAATCCCCAGATAGCGACGCGCTTACCTTTCAAATCTCCATTGAAATGCTTTTCCAGTTTACGGAACAACAAAGATTTCTGCTCATCATTTACTTCTTCTACCGCCTGCAATATACGCATTGGGTAGTTATTCAGTTTCGCTGTATTGATCAGCGCTTTCACATCTTTCGGGAAGCAAGAACCACCATAACCGATACCGGCATATAGGAAGCGATTACCAATACGATTATCCGAACCGATACCTTTACGCACCATATTTATATCGGCACCGACAATTTCACATAGATTGGCCACATCGTTCATAAAACTGATACGAGTAGCCAACATGGCATTTGCTGCATATTTGGTCATCTCTGCAGATGGCACATCCATAAAAATTACACGGAAATTATTTAAAAGGAAAGGACGATACAGACGAGTCATCAACTCTTCTGCACGCTCCGACTCGACACCGACAACAACACGATCCGGACTCATAAAGTCGCTGATTGCTGCCCCTTCTTTCAGGAATTCAGGATTGGAAGCAACGTCAAATTCGATCTGCACTCCCCGTTTATCCAATTCTTCCTGAATAGCCTGGCGAACTTTCTTCGCAGTACCGACTGGAACCGTACTCTTTGTTACCACCAAAATATGTTTCTTGATATGACGCCCCACAGTACGGGCTACTTCAAGCACATACTTCAAGTCTGCACTACCATCTTCATCAGGAGGTGTACCTACGGCACTGAACAAGACTTCTACCTCGTCCAGACACTCTGTCAAATCGGTTGTAAAATGTAATCTCCCGGCCAGTTGGTTACGATGAACCATTTCTTCGAGGCCAGGTTCGTAGATAGGAATTATGCCTTTTTTTAGATTCTCAATTTTTTCGGTATTTACATCTACACAAAAAACTTCGGTACCCATCTCGGCAAAACAGGTTCCGGTTACCAGGCCAACATAGCCTGTACCAACTATTGCTATTTTCATAATTTATAATCAAATACAAAATTAAAGGCTCTTGAAATATTTAATTGTCTCTACCAAACCCTCCTCCAAACGAATATTCGGTTCCCAGCCATTCAATCTTTCTTTGGCTAAAGATATATTCGGCTTACGCTGTTTGGGATCGTCAGCAGGAAGTGGAGTAAATATAATTTTCGATTTTGAGTTAGTCATCTTAAGTACCAGTTCCGCCAGTTCTATCATAGTAAATTCTCTCGGATTACCCAAGTTAACAGGACCTGTGAAATTTTCTGTAGCCATCATACGCACCATTCCTTCAATCAGGTCATCCACATATTGAAAACTACGAGTTTGCTTACCGTCTCCATAGATAGTGATATCCTCCCCTTTCAAAGCCTGCATGATGAAGTTTGAAACAACTCTTCCGTCATCCGGACGCATACGGGGACCATAAGTATTAAAGATACGGATAATCTTAATGTCTACATTGTTTTGTCTGTGATAATCCATAAACAACGTTTCTGCACATCGTTTTCCTTCGTCATAACAACTTCGGACACCTATCGGGTTCACATTTCCCCAGTAACCTTCTTCCTGCGGATGAACGAACGGGTCACCATAAACCTCACTTGTTGAAGCCTGGAGGATACGGGCTCTTGTACGTTTAGCCAACCCAAGCATATTGATAGCACCGATAACAGAAGTTTTAGTCGTACTCACCGGATCGAACTGATAATGTATAGGCGATGCCGGACAAGCCAGATTGTAAATCTCGTCAACTTCTACAAAATAAGGAAATGTTACATCATGACGGATCAGTTCAAAATAAGGATTATTCAATAAGTGGACGACATTCTGTTTTCGACCTGTAAAATAATTATCCATACAAATCACATTATTTCCGTCTTTCAGCAAACGTTCACAAAGATGAGAGCCAATAAAGCCAGCCCCTCCGGTAACTAAAATTTGTTTCATACTAGCTGTATAATTTGGGTTTTCCTATGTATCTCAAGTATCTTCAAAAAATGAAGATACACTAAGGTTCGTCAGTCCCAAGCCGAGAATGACAAAACTTTTACAAAGATAGGAAATTGATGGGATTTTATCCCTATAAAAAGCATATTTAAACAATTGCTCCCAACCGACATATCATCAGACTAACCAACACAATCAATGCTATTGCTCTTTTAGTGCGTAAATACGCTGTATCATATCCACCACTTTCATGCCTTCCAGTACATTAGTGGTAATACTTTCTGAGCCGGAACCCGAAAGTACACGGACAACATTGCGAATTACGAAGTTATGATTCTGAGCCGAACCTTTATAAGGGCCATAGTCATTACCAGGATTAGTCGGAGCCAGTTCAGGCATTTCGTAATCCCTCACATGACAATATTCCACTTCGTTCATATATTGTCCACCGATCTTTACGCTACCATTCTCGGCTACGATCAGCATACTGCTTTCCATATTTCTATTCCATACGGAAGTAGAATAGTTCAAGCTCCCCATACCACCGTTCACGAAGTTGAAGTTTACAAAGCCGGAGTCTTCGAAATCCGTCAGCTTTTCGTGATTGAAATCAGCAAAACGAGCCTGAATATTACATATATCACCAAACAACCAGTACATAATATCGATAAAATGAGAGAACTGAGTGAATAGTGTTCCACCATCAAGTGCAGCATCTCCATGCCAACCACCCGGTTTATAATAGCGGTCGTCACGATTCCAGTAGCAATTCAGCTGAACCATATAGATCTTACCCAATTTTCCGGACTCAATCATCTCTTTAATCCAAACAGAAGGAGGAGAATAACGGTTCTGCATCACACAAAACACTTGCTTATGATATTTCAAAGAGGCATAGACCACCTTCTCCGCATCTGCCAATGTCAGAGCCATCGGCTTTTCTATTACTACGTTACAGCCAGCCTCAACAGCCTGTACTGCCATAGAGGCATGTAAGCCATTCGGTGTGCAGACATTAACTACATCTACCTGAACATTACTCTGCAACAAATCTTGCAAACCATGAAAGAAAGGAACATCGTAAGCCTCGATTCCCAATTCTTCACGCGGACGAATATCACACAAGGCAACCAGTTCGGCATCCGGATCACGGGTCACCATTTCGGCATGACGTTTTCCGATATGCCCACAGCCTACTACAGCAAATTTTATCTTATTCATTATACTTAAAATTGACTATCGCATCAATTATATACTCTTGTTCTTCTTTTGTCATTTCAGTATGGATCGGTAACGACAGAACGCATTGACTCAAACGAGCCGATTCATCAATGCTTCCCGGAGTACGTGCCATCCATTTATAAGCATCCTGCGCCTGTAAAGGCAACGGATAATAAACCATTGAAGGAATACCTTTCTCTTTCAGATAATCCTGTAAAAGCTTCCGTTGCTCCGCAATAGATGAGAAACCAGCAACAGGCTTCAACCGAACCGTATACTGATGATATACATGAGTGGAAAAAGCTGATCTCTTCGGAAGAATCAGAAAGTCACACGAAGACAGCCCCTCATCGTATCTTGCAGCCACTATCCTGCGGGCTTCCGTAAATTCATCGATATATTTCAGTTTCACATCCAAAATAGCGGCCTGCAAAGTATCCAATCTTGAATTACATCCGATCAGTTTATGATGATATTTAAGCTCCTGCCCATGGTTGGCAATCATACGGATACGTTTAGCCAAAACTCCGTCAGAGGTCATCAAGGCCCCTCCATCCCCATAACAGGCCAACGGTTTGGAAGGAAAGAAAGATGTTGTCCCTATATACCCCATTGTACCCGTTTTCTTTACGTGACCATCTGCAAAAGTATATTCAGCGCCAATGGACTGGGCATTATCTTCTATCACATACAAATGGTACCTATTAGCAATCTTCAGAAGCGGCTCCATATCGCAGGATTGCCCGAATAAATGTACCGCTATAATAGCCTTTGTATTGCGGGAGATCGCTCCCTCTATCTTCCGAGGATCGATATTGAATGTTTGCGGATCTACATCTACCAGTACCGGTGTCAACCCTAATAAGGCAATCACTTCCGCAGCAGCTACATATGTGAATGAAGGGACGATCACCTCATCACCAGGTTGTAGTTCCAGAGCCATCAATGCAATCTGCAAAGCATCCGTTCCATTCCCGCATGGAATCAAATAAGGAATATTCAGATACCCGGCCAAATGATCTCCAAAGGTTTTCACCTGAGGTCCGTTGATAAAGGCACTGTTTTCAATTACTGCTTGCATTGCAATATCTATCTCCTTTTTCAGACGATAATATTGTCCATGCAAATCGACCATTTGTATCTGTTTTTCAAACATCTTTATTTTCTTGTACCCGTTTTGTTTTTCCTTGCTTTAAATAACGCAGCAATAGTCATATTATTATAAAAAAAGTGTGCCATTCATGCAGAAACAAGATGACACACCCTTTACCTTCTACGCAAGGCTTATTTCTTTTATTTTACTTCGCTACCTGGTTTCACCTCTTTCTCAGGAGTAATCACAGCCAACTTGCCATCAAAGTTTTCCGCAGACAAGATCATACCTTCTGATACAATACCTTTCAATTTGCGGGGAGCCAGGTTTGCTATAAAACAAACTTGTTTTCCTACCAACTCTTCAGGTGCATAATGCTGGGCAATACCGGAAACAATCGTACGTTTCTCCAACCCGTCGTCAATACGGAACTGCAACAGCTTATCTGCTTTAGGCACTTTTGTACATTCCAATATCGTACCTACACGGATATCCAGTTTAGTGAAATCGTCGAACTCGATATTTTCACGAACCGGTTTTGCTTTATAACTTGCTTCCTCATTGGCTTTCTTTGTATCCAGCAACTTCTGTATCTGTGCCTCTATCACACTATCTTCAATCTTTTCGAACAGAAGTTCTGATTTACCCAGTTGATGACCGGCTTCAAGCAAATCGGTTGAACCCAAACGATTCCAGCCCAGCGGCTCTACATTTAGCATCTTATTCAGCTTATCCATACTGAACGGCAGGAACGGTTCAAAAGCAATTGCCAGGTTGGCTGTAATCTGCAATGATATATTCATGATCGTCGCCACACGTTCCATATCCGTCTTCGCCAGCTTCCAAGGCTCTGTATCAGCCAGGTATTTGTTACCGATACGAGCTAGATTCATCGCCTCTTTCTGTGCATCACGGAAATGATATGTATCCAATAAACGTTCTACATTAGCTTTTACATCTGCAAAATCCTTCAATGTCTGACGGTCATAATCTGTCAGTTCACCGGCAGCAGGAACCTTTCCTTCGAAATATTTCTCTGTCAGCACCAAAGCACGATTCACAAAGTTACCCAGGATAGCAACCAGTTCATTATTATTACGAGCCTGGAAATCTTTCCAGGTAAAATCGTTATCTTTTGTTTCAGGAGCATTAGCAGTCAGGACATAACGCAATACATCCTGTTTACCCGGCATATCCACCAGATATTCGTTCAACCAAACCGCCCAGTTACGGGAAGTAGAAATCTTGTCACCTTCCAGATTCAGAAACTCGTTGGCAGGTACGTTCTCCGGCAAGTTGAAAGAACCTTCCGCTTTCAACATAGACGGGAACACAATGCAGTGGAACACAATATTATCCTTCCCGATGAAATGCAGCATCTTTGTTTCAGGATCTTTCCACCACGTCTCCCAGCTATCCGGTAATAACTCTTTTGTATTGGAGATATAACCGATCGGCGCGTCAAACCATACGTAAAGCACTTTACCCTCCGCCCCTTCTACGGGAACAGGAATACCCCAGTCCAAGTCACGACTTACCGCACGTGGTTGCAATCCCATATCCAACCAGCTCTTGCACTGTCCGTATACATTTGATTTCCACTCTTTATGGTCTTCGAGAATCCACTGACGCAGGAACGGTTCATGTTTATCCAACGGAAGATACCAGTGTTTGGTTTCCTTCATCACCGGCTCGCTACCACTGATGGCAGACTTCGGATTGATCAGGTCTGTCGGACTTAGAGAGGTACCGCAGGCTTCGCACTGGTCACCGTAAGCTTTCTCGTTGCCGCAATGCGGACATGTACCGGTTATATAGCGGTCGGCAAGGAATTGTTTCGCTTCCTCGTCGTAATATTGCTCACTTGTCTTTTCAATAAACTCACCTTTTTCATACAGGGTACGGAAGAAGTCCGATGCCACCTGACGATGTGTCGGCGAAGTTGTACGAGAATAGATATCGAACGTGATACCGAAGTCCTCGAAAGATTTCTTGATAATGCCATGAAAACGATCCACCACATCCTGTGGTGTAACCCCTTCTTTCTTAGCGCGAAGGGTAATAGGTACCCCATGCTCATCCGATCCTCCGATCATCAAAACCTCTTCCCCCTTCAGGCGAAGGTAACGGGCATATATATCGGCAGGCACATACACACCAGCCAGGTGACCAATATGTACCGGCCCGTTCGCATACGGCAACGCCGTAGTAATCAGCGTTCTCTTAAACTGTTTCTCCATACCTTGTGTTCTCTTTTTGAGGGGCAAAGGTACGGAATAATTTGGTTTATTGAAAAAGAATAGTTTCCTTTGTAACAGAGTACTCATTAATCAGATTTTAATTATGGAAAAAGAATTAGGCAAGTTTTTATTAGATGTAGCCAAACTCATCATTGCCGGAGTTATTTTAGCTACGATCATGGATGATGTAACAAGCAGATGGCTGATCTATATGTTAGGCGGTTTATCTATATTTCTGTTAGTTACTTTTGGTTTATATCTAATTGATAATAATAAATTAAGGAGGCAATGAATATGATAACACCAGCAGTTGTAGTATTTGGGACATTTTTTCTTATCGGTTTGATTGGCTTCATAAGAATTATCAGTACCCAGGATGGGAGAGATTGGTTACACAAGTTTTTTAAATTATTTTTCTAATAACTTATGCAACGATTTATTTCCGTGTTGGGGCAGATAAGCTTGAACCGGAAATAAATCGTTCCCCTTTCTTCTTTCATCGAACTATAACCTTCCTCACTCCATTATCCCCAACCTTAACCAGATAAACTCCGGCTGGCAAACTCAGACTATACCCTCCGGCCGGTATCTTCAGGTTACGGAATAGAGAACCTTTGTAATCCCAGATATATAATAGTGATTCTTCGGCTGCAACAATAGACAAGGTTTGTCCGGTTGTCGTGATCTGAACACTCTCCCCGTTTTGGATCGATTCGTTATCGACGGTAGACTCTGCACCCAGGAAGTAGGCTTTTACTTCCGTATCGGATGTGACCGTATGTGGATAAGGATTCAGGGTGTTGCCGTCCCACCATTTGATGAATAACATTCCTGATGACGGTTGTGCCTTTAGTTGAATCTTATCGCCATGAGTTACCTTCCCGACAGGAGTTGCAGATACAATTCCGCCGTCCGTTTGGGTCATTGTAACATTATAGGTATTTAATTTCAATTCCGAAACCTTTATTGTAAGTCCATCTTCCTGTACCGGTAACATATATACATACGTTTTCGTTTCAGTAGCAGCACGCAAGGAAACTTCCGGAGTCAGTATTTTATCATCGGCCGTCAACACTACTTCGCTCTGACTATACGCCGGAAGCAAAACAACTTTTAATTGAACAAGATCTCCCTTCTTTACCGCATCCATATTCGCATTAACACCGGTAATAGCCGCTCCGGCCGTTTGGTTCAGAACTACTTTTGCATAGGGAGCATCCCCTTTATCATCAAAAAGAGGGATTAATTGTTTTGCATCCAATGCCGTCGACAAACGAGGATTATCCGTTTTGCCATCTGTCCATTTGGTAAAGACTTTTCCTGCCGGCGCTTCTGCATGCAACAGGACAACTGTTTCTTCATACACTTCCTGTTTAGTTGCATCTGCCATAGTCTCTACAACTTTTGCATTTACATGTTCTGGTACTTTCAACGTCATAGCATCCCTACCAATACCTTCAACAGAAATACTGATATTTTTATTGATATGGTAAATCGCATACCCGCCCTTATTCTTCACCAACTCTTCTCCGTTAGCACGAACAACCAGATTATCTTCGTGATAACCACTGGCAAACTGCAGATAGAATTTGAAAGTCCCGTCTTTCTTCACTTCGGTAGTATAGCCGGAAAAAGGCTTCACTGTTACACCTTCCAATTCCGGCAACGTAACAGCATAGGCTTTATAATCGGAAATAAAACGTGCAGAAACAGTCGTATCTCTTGTTACCGTCAGTTTCAACGGATTAGTTTGGCTACCGGTACTCCATTGCAGGAATTTAAAGTCTTCGTCTGCCACTGCGGTTACAGATATTGTCGCTCCATAGTCAACTGTTGTTGTCGTTTCTTCAGCTCCATCGGTAAAACGAATTTTTCCATTTTCACTCTGTTGTAATGTTACCGTACTGGTTTTAGCTTTCAAGCCGAAAACAGAAACTGTTACATTCGAAGAACAATTTGTCAGGGTATAAAGCCCTGAAGATCCGGCTTTAATCGTTGAGTCATTCGCTGCAACAATCATTGAATCCAGGTTGGTATAGTAACTCTGATCCACTGTTAGTTTAAACTCGAATGAGCCACCGGCAACTATTGCTGAGACAACATCGCCTCCGGTTGGATTGGTAGCCTTAACACCTAAAGGCAAATTAAAAGTAAGAGTGATTTTATTATTATCGAACACGACTTGTCGAGTTGTCACTCCATCCTTAAAACCAGTTTTACGAGAAATCGCCTTGATGACCAGTGTATCCTTTGCACTTGAGACAAGGAACTCACCACTATAAGCTTTCTCTGGAGCACCATCCACGCTATAATACAAAGAAGCTGACTCATCCGTTTTATTCAGCTTTACTTTTACACTCTCCCCTTTCGGAACTTTGTCCGTATTGGCAGGCGTTGTTACGATTTCAGGAGCAGCAACAGCCGTCCGGTTATCAACAAAAACAGCAGAAACAGCCAGACCACCAGTTGCAGGCATTTCCACCTTAGCCGGATTGCCTGTTACATCCTTCCCATTGACAACCCATTTACTTAATGTATAAGGAGCGACAGGAGTTGCAGTCAATATCAATTCAGTTTTAGGTCCAACATATTCGCCGGATTTAATTTCTTTATCTCCATTCTTCACAGTAAATGTACCATTCGCTCCCTGAGATATATTTACGACAGAACCGGCAGACCATTTAGCATAAAAGGTTTTATTACCAGTCGTACCTTTAGGAATAGCCATTACCGACTCTCCTTCCAAACGGTCTGATACGTACCATCCGGCAAAACTATACGCATTACGCTGAGGTACAGGCAAAGTGGCCTCTTGTTCAATAGTATAAGTAGAAGAGGGTACGGTTACATCACTATAAGTATTATAAGTGATTGTATAATTAATTGGAATCCATTTGGCATACAAAGTAAAATTACCGGAAGTCCCTTTAGAAATAGTTTCACCAAAAGCTTGTGTACAATTTTCATCTTTATACCAGCCGGCAAATGTATATCCTTCTTTCCGAGCTTTTGTAGACAAAGCCATATTATCCGTATCGACGGTATAAGAAACATCGCCTAAGGAAGAACCACCTTTAGTATCTAACTTAATAGTATAGGTTGTTAGATTCCATTTGGCATATAAAGTTTTATCTTCAGAAGATCCTTTAGTTATCGTTGTAATTGATTGACTAAAATTTGAATCAGTAAACCAACCGGCAAAAGTACCTCCAGTTCTGGTTGGAGCCAGCAACTGTATATCATTATCTTCAATTGTATAGGTTTGCTTAGTACCTTCAGGGTTTGTGCCGCCATTTAAGTTATAAGTAATTTTATAAACAGTTGGAGTCCATTTTGCATAAAACGTCTGATTCTGTTTTGTTCCTGTTTGAACATTAGTTATAGCTGAGCCTGAAAATGAAGTATCTTTATACCAGCCCGAGAAATTATATCCGTTACGTGTAGGGGTTGGTAATGTTATATTAGGAGATTCTTCAGTGAATGATTTCACAGCATCGTCAGGATTCTTACCTCCATTCAAATTATAAGTAATTGAAAGAGAGGGAAGCCATTTAGCATAAAATGTTTTATCACCTGTTGCGTTTTTCGGAATTGAGTGATATGCTGTTCCACTAAAATCTTGTTTTTCAAACCAAGCAACAAAACCACTATTATCTTTAGTTGGAACAGGCAGCTCCAATGCCTCTTCAGACACATATTTAGTAGGATAACTAGCAGGCATTTTACCATCATTCACTATATAATTGATAGAATATTCCCGATACCATTTTGCATAAAATGTTTTATCGTCCAAACTTCCTTTAGGAATTGATATCTGACGGTCTCCGGAAAAATTTTCTGATGTATACCATCCCATAAAACGATAATCGGTTCGAGTTGGGGTTGGCAATGTTATTTCGTCCGATTCATAAGTAAAAGATATCGGAGCATTAGAAGGATTATTACCACTATTAAGATTATAATTTATGCCATATTTATTCAATGACAGATCAGCTTCAAAAGTTATATCAACAGTCGAAGTTCGATCTGAAGTAGTCGGCAAATTAGATTCATCAACTTTGTTCCCATTATAGAGCCATCCATTAAATGTATATCCTGTTTTAGATACAGCAGGGAGTTTGAAGTCTTTTTTTTCAATAGTATATGCTGACATGAACGATGATTGTAAGGATCCACCATTAGTTTCATAAGTCACTTTGTAAGTAACAAGATCAACTGTAGTAGAGGTGGCTATAAGACCTTCACTCTCATAATCAGTACTTGAACCACCGACAATATACGCTCCATTAGGAACCATCATACTGACTTTTCGTATTGTACCATCATCTTTATTAGGGTCAAGGGTATAACCTTTTCCATCTTCCCTACCTAATCCAGAACCATTTGTGGGATGAGCCTCTAATTTTACTTTTTTAATCGCGATAACACCTCCATTATATGAAATAGTGACTGCTGAATACCCTTTCGACCCAACAACATGACTAGAAGAACCTTTTGAGGTTGCAGATATTGTCCCTCCACCTGTAATAACTAGATTTCCTCCATTCACACTTATACACGTAGCAGCTCCATTATTATTACGAGTCGCATATAAGGTTTTCCCATCTAAATCCAGAGTAATATTTCCTGAAGATACTATTAACGTCTCATCTCCGAGTCCAATATCGTTTACCAATTTAATATAGGAATCACCCCGGTTAACTGCTGCACGTAACTCTTCGAAATTTTTCACATCTATAGACCATGAATATATTACATTTCCCATTAACAGGGTTAAGATTAACCAATATCTCATTCCTAGTTTCATTTCTCCCATTTCTTCTACATATTATGCTTCTACTCAAACACCAACTCCAGTTCATCCAGCAACAACACACTACTCGTACTGCCTGTAAAGTAATCGCCATACTTACTGGCTGAAGCTACAATCAATATATAAGTAGGCTTCGTTGTCTGATCACGATACTCCAGGTCTATACGGAACTGTGTGTAATTTTTGACCGTTTCACCTTGAACCAATTGACCGAAAGCTATCATATTTTCGTTTTTCCAGCTAAGGTCAACGAAAGTCCCTGTATTTGTATTGACAGGGAAAGGAGCCGACCAACCGGAAAACAACGCCATATAGATATGGCAGGAATCCTTGCGGCCTTCCAATTCTTTATAAGGATCTTTCGCCTTATCGATCGTACCTGAATTATATTTATAGTAACCACGCAAAGCTGAAGGACGACCGGTATACGGACGACCAAAATTAAGCGAAGCACCACTCAAACCTTCCACTTTACCGAATGTACCGCAGTAAAGACTACCGGCAGCAAATACCCCGGCCACCGTTTTACTTTCCAGACGGGCAGCCTTTCCTTTTACGACATCACTTGTCTCCGGCGAAGTCGGATTTGCTTCACCTACTGCATTCGAACCTTTGTTTCCCGAATCCCAGAAATAATTCTCAGTCGTCAGGTCAAGATTAGCATACCAACTCTTTCCATCTTTATACCAATCGTCCAGTGAAAGGTTAGGAACAAGCTCAATCTCCTCAGTAGTGAATGTTTTTATATCCTCAGTCTTGCCATCTACGGTCAGTACATATTCATACATCATGCCCGGCTTTAAATGTGTAAAGACCAGGGAGAAGTTACCTTCTTCATCTATATCGATCTCGCTGGAAAGCACCTCTTCCCAACCCTCGTCCGAATCAGCTTTTGTTTCTGTTTGGGGTTTACCGCGATAACGTGCCGCCACTTGTCCGGTCTGCGTCTTCCCTGTTACACAAGCCCGTTTAGCCCAGGCCGAAACAGAAGTAAACGACATGCCGGCAGGTGGATAAGCCACACTGACAGTCCACTCCTCCGTTTCATCAAAAGCCGAAACCCGAAAGGTACGGGGACGGGTAAAATCTGTTATCTCCTGCCAATTCTCAGGTATAATTTTCGCAATAGAACTACCCAATTGTAATGTTTCGAGCTTTATATTACGCAAAGAAGGCTGGTTCGTTGAATCTACATATACAACAACATTATGATTATCTTCATCAATCAGGGATTCGCCCAATTGATTTGCCACAGTTACTTTACGCTTAATCTCATGCGCCACTGTTACCGTCCATACATAATCCTGATACAAACGCAACAGGAAAGATACCGGTTGTTTAAAATTCATCCGGGTATTAGCACCGACAGGCAGACTGTCTACCGAGACGAAACCGGTATCCGGAAAATGCTGAAAGGCCTTGCAAGCAGCAGAGTCGGGTATCACATTCATTCCCTTTGTTACTACCAACTTTGTCACTTTAAGATCTCTCAGATCCAATGTATCTGCCACTTTCACAGAAATACTGGACGAAGCTTTATCAATCTTCACCGAAGTTTCCCCTTCAACACCAAACTCTTCAATCACTCCTTCGATAGTTGGATAAGGCAAATCGTTCTCCACACACCCCGGTAATAAGAGCATCAGCAATAAACACAAAATACTATATCTCGTTTTCATGCTTCGTTTTTACAGATAAAAGACAATACCTAAATCGATAGACAGCAGATTAATTTTGAAATTAGCAGAACTGGCAGTACGTTTTCCTTTATACACCTGATCTTTCGTCTGATCGTACCAATTAAAGTTCAATCCAGCAACACTGATTGAAGCTTCCACTGCCGCAAAATCGTTTACAAAACAGGTGATGCCGGGAGCTACTCCTATATTCAAATTATGCTTCAGTTCATACATTCCGGAAAGATCCTTTCCTGCACCGGAACGACTGTTGCTTTCAGAATAACCATACGAGACGCGCGCCTCGTTGAACAAACCAAAACGCTTGCTGTCACCCAGATTTAAATAAGTACGCAGAAAGATAGCAGCAGTATAAGTATTGGAGGTTGCCTTGTAATCTTCCACGCTAAAGCTTAAGTCATCTCCCAATTCGAGAGAAAGATTTCCCAGATCCGTATAAGAACGAGAATAAGAGAATCGCCCCCCGATACTGATATTATCCCGGATGAAATAACTCACCAAAGGGGTTACTTTAAATGTATATCCATCGCTTTCAATATCCTTCAATACCGATAGAAATTCAAAATTTTCATCTACATGTTCACTATATGAAAAAGTAGTACCAACCATCCATTGTCCTTTCGGGATAAAGGTTTTTAACAAAATACCCCGATCGTATTTGTTCTTCTCTGCCAATGCAGGCAAAGAAAAACAGATAATTAATAAAAGGGTAAAGGATAAGAGTCGTTTCATATGTATCATTAATCATTAATATTTATAGGAGTCATACCTTCAAATTCAGTTCCAACAAAGGAAGCAGCGTTGTAATCGTAATCCAGACTAAACTCATCAATATATAATTCACTACTAGTTGAACCAGTAAAATAATCTCCATAACGACTAGCTGTTGCTACAATAAAGAGATATACTACACCATCCTTAGGAGGATTTTCTTTATAAATCAAAGGAATTTTAAATGGAGCATAACCATTCAAAACTGATTCTATTGTAGATTCTCCTGTCCGATCTTCCGTCTTTGTTGTAATATACTCACCATAGGCAAATATACCTTCTCTCTCTTTGTTAAATACTTTAATTTCAGATGTTGTTGATACTACATCTAATGATTTTGTACCTAAAGCTATATAAATAAAACACTGGTCCGTATCTCCTTCCTTTACTCCTGAAGGCGTTCTTCCTTTAGTGTCTGTATAATTTATCGTACCCGGAGTATATTTATAATATCCTCTCAGACAAGTTGGATAACCATTATGCTGATGACCATACTTCAAAGTAGCTCCTGATGAAGAAACAGATTGAGCCTCTCCTACAAAAGCACTACCTGC
This sequence comes from uncultured Parabacteroides sp., assembly GCF_905196875.1. Lineage (GTDB taxonomy): Bacteria > Bacteroidota > Bacteroidia > Bacteroidales > Tannerellaceae > Parabacteroides. Next base: position 102,342 of record NZ_CAJJWO010000001.1, read on the forward strand.
TGCAAAAGCACCAACCCCCAACTTTGCCGCATACTGAGATTTAAGAAAAGCTCCTAAACTTGATTTAGCAGTAGCATTCTCACTGGTACTGCTCGTTAATGTTGCTCCGGCAGCACTAGCACCCCAGTTCCCTGAATCCCAATAAATACTCGAATTTACATTATTTGGAGTCATAAATGTTCCTCCCATACCAAAAGCTACAGCGGCTTTTTTTCTTTCACTCCAATCTTCAAACCCCAAATTGGGCACTTCTATCTTTTTTTGAATATCAAAATTTATCGGTTCACATTTTATATCTGCATTTTCGTCTGAAACAATCCAATATTTATAACTATTTCCAGCATTCAACCCTGTTACCAAAGCTGAAATATAGCCATCGTTCTTATTCCTCTTACTCGGTCTTATATCTTTAACATTACCTACATCATCTCCTATTTGCAATCTGAAATAACAACTTTCATCCAGACAAACGCCTTGAAGTACGGCAAAAGTTGTCCAACAAATCGGATTTTCCACATAAGCAGACACATCCGGCATTATCTTAATAGTAAAAGCCATAGAAACTTCCTGATATTTATCATCTAAAATATCAACCGTAAAGGTATGTAGTGTCGGTTGATCGTCTTTACAATCCAGATGTTCTACAATAGCGGATATATCCATCCGGTAAGTCGCATAACGAGGATCACTGCTATCTACCGGAGATTCGGGTAATGCAGGAAAACCAATCTGACCACCTTCCCCTTTTGATATATCAAAACGCAATTTGCCCAATGTTGGTGAGTTCATAGTTACTACAAACGACTGCAATGAGTTCTTACTGCCCAATGTATAATCCAACCAAATAGTTCCTGCATTAGGTCTATGGCTTTGTTCCGTTCTCTTAAACGAATAAATGCCATCAGCCGTAAATGCACCTCCTAACTTCATTGAAGGTTCGCCTGCACCAGTCAAGTCCTCTTTCTTTATAAATATATTATAAGTAATCTCCTTATGTTCATCATCCACATCAATATCAAAGTCAGCGCCTGCATCATCACTTGTATCTTCATTGGAAATAGTAAACTCAAAAGTATAATGATACTTCGGTTCAATATCCGGATATACTTTCTTTATTGTAAACTCATTACCATCATTATTCACCAATTTCAATTGGACAGTCAACTTCTCCGGGGTAAAGAAACCTGCACGATATTCATCGCGAGTATAAGTCAATGATCCAGATGAATTACTAACCGTTGTTTGGTAGTCGGTAAAATGCTCTTGTACTGATTTACCATACACAACAGACACTTTTGTATTTGCAATCGTACAAGTTATTTTTGTATTGGTAATTTCTCCCTGTTTCACTTCCACCTCTTCCTGTCCCCGGTAAAGAGGAGTTTCCCAACCTGCGCCATCTACTCCATTAGAACAAACAGCCACTGTGTACTTGCCTACCGGAAGTACCAACCGTTGTCCTTTTACCTCTTTCAAGTAATCGTTATAGACCTTCAATGTATCTTCCTCGCCTTTTAGTATCGCAACTTGCAATGACTCATACGTCACATCTGTTGTTGCACGAGTCTGCAAAGTTCCGTCCTCCTCTACATTCAAATACAAAATACCGGTAGGGACAACATTGTTGCGATCATCATTACAGGAAGCAAACAGACCTATCAGCAAGCAGATACTGTACCAAACTTTTATATAGTGTTTCATATAAGCTATTATTTCTTTGTCAACTTTATTGTAGCACTCGTACTCTCTCCATTCTTATCTTTCAAAGATACTTTGAATGAATTGTTCGTATCTAGCATACCCATAAACGGAGATATATCAAATTTCAAATCGCCTTTCTCCCCCTTTGAAGGTACTATTAATTTTTTCCCCATATCGGATAATAACTCGTTGACCTCATCAACGGAAGAAGAGTCGAGTAAGTCCAAAGAGAGTTTTATAGCATCTCCTATCTCTACATATACATCCAAACCTGCAAGTCCGGTGGGAAGATACAAGTTGATAACGACTTTAGAACTTGCTGTTACAGTTTGCGTTGTTCCTAAATTAAATGATTTACCATCAAGCGAACCGGTAATAGCGATTTTCTTCTGTACATCACCACCACCTGGATTTTCACTACCCCCAGGATTATCATCCCCACCCGGCGTATCTGGTTTATCCGAATCAACAAAATCAGAAGGTATTTCAATAATATAATCTTTCTCGATCAAAGACACGTCGACTTTAATAACAGGCCCTTTAACAGGGAATTCCGGAACATCGGGATTGTCGGGAGTATCAGGTTCTTCCGGATCTTCCGGTTCCTCGGGTTCGGATGGGTCGGAAGGATTATCATCATCTCCTCCGGGAGTGTTCGGGTTGTCAGAAACAGAGCCTAACAAGATAAGAATGTTATTATGCGACTGTATCAAATCTTCTTTTGAAAGATCATAAGAATAAGTATAGATATTATTTTCATGCGTTGTTGCATACATTGTGAAGCGCAAAATACCGGTGTCTTTCAAATAAGCGACACGCATCTCTTCTTTCGTAAGCGTTAATACACCGGAACCATTATCTATCACGATATAATAATTGTCAGTAAACCGTGAGAGGAAATCTTGATCACATAAGAACTGTACCTTTTTATTTCCAAGCTTACATTCAGCTACCACTTTGACAACTTCCTTTTCAGAAACAACACAAGTCGTATCTCCGACATAATAAGGAGTATTAAAACCGGCTTTCAAATCGCTTCCATAAGTGGCCTTTATTGAATATTTCCCAACTGGCAACAAAAGTTCCCCATCTTCACGCATAGCAGCATACGATTCGTATACCTTCACTGTCTGACCAATGCTATCCAAAATAGAAATGGTGAAATCTTCCGGGTTTAAGTTATTTTGTGAAGCGTCACCATTCACTTTTGTACCGGGAGCATCCGGTTCCTTCTCTGCTTTCAGCTCCAGATCCAACATTCCAACATTCTCATAGGTTGGCTTCCCTTCTTCAGAATCTTTTCCTCCTCCCAGCAAATCCTTTTTCATTTCACAGGAGAAAAGAACTGGAAGACAGCATAATAATATATATAATGTACGCATAAACATCATTCCTCTATTTTATCAGTTAATGATACTGCCTTTAAAGAAAGTTTTTGGGGTTGCTCTCCTGCATCCAGATTAATGATATAATACTCACCTAGTTTAGGAGAATTTGTATTATTCTTTACACGGTACGTCCGTTCCGGATACCACTGGTCGCCACTACCTAAACGAACTGTCACTTTTATGAGCAGTTCATCGCAAGGGTCGATGAAATAACCGGAATCCATCTTGTCAGGAGTAAATTCCCAGTCGGCAACACCGTTGGAAACGGTTACTTTATAACTATAATTATTCGGTTTCAACTCCAGCATCTTTTTGAATTGTTCCGAAAGAGCAAGTTCTACACCTAAACTTTTAAAGGTACATTTCAAATCGACATTAGTCGTTGTCTTCTCTTCGATTGTAAAGTTCCGCTGATCAACAAAATAGGGGGTAGCCGATACTTTGATATCTCCTAGTTTATAGGAACTGGCAATAACCGAATAGTCACCATGCGGCAAAACTAATGGAAGTCCTGCATCCACCAATCCGGTAAAAGTATCGAACTCTTTAGCTACTGATCCGTCGGCCTTAAGGATTCCAACATAAAAGTTATCGACCTCGATATCGCTAAAATCAGCACTCTTTGTAATTACCGGAATGGTAATATTTGTAGAAGTACTATTTTTCAGGCTTAAACCACCCATACCATCGGTATAAGGAGAGTTATCCAAGTCCGCTCCTTCGCTACATGCGGTAAAGGCAGCGAGAAGGGGTAAGAATAAAGTATATAATATTGTCTTTTTCATATTCTCGTTATTCATATATTAATGAAACATCATCTACCGTAAGAACACTACCTATATGGCGAGAATCGCCATAACCCTCACCTACAGGACCCAAACTCCCTTGAATAGCTAAAGTTGCAGGTTGAGACACATCTGTAGACAAAAAGACAACAGTCATTTTAGCAGCTTTCTTCATTACAGTGTAATCAATAGGAATAACTCCTTCCATATATTCATCCGTAGCCGTTTTTATTTTTAACTCTCCATACCCAATAGAAGATCCATCCTCATCCCACAATTGAGCATAAGCCTTAGTAGTCTCATTATTATAAGAATAAAATTTATAATAAAATTTCACACCCGAAGGACGAGTTGAAAAGGATTTACCAAGAGACTCCTTATGATTTGTTAGATCATAATCACCTATATATAACATTCCGGCTGTACGATAATCTACATCATTCTGTGCACTACTCTGAGAGGTCCAATTATTACCTCCCCAACCCACAGTAGATATCTCCATAGCATTCTCTCCTCCATGCGCAGATATACCTAAAGATTGACCGCCATAATTATTTAAATGAGATGTAGCAGCATAAGTAAGCTCTTTGATTGGCACAACCCCTGAAAATGCACAATAATACCACGACGCATCTCCCACAGATTGAGTTGTAGTTCTATTACTGGTATTCCACCATTTATCACCACTATTTAGATAGGGATAGAATGCATAGATTTTCAATCCTCCTGAGAGAAAAATCGTTTTTTCCCAAACCATTTCACTAGAATACTCCTCAAACCCTGCATTAGGAATATTATAGACTGGATCTTCCGTCCTTACCGTTGTTTCTTTGCGATATTTATCATTATATATAACAGCAAGATCATACTCTGTATTAAATTCCAATCCATCAAGTGTATACTTATAAATTGTCGATCCGGATGTTTCCGGTTTAAGTGTTATAGCTCCTACATTAATCCATTCGGAAGCATCATGTGTCCGATATTGGTATCTCAATTTACTCGGATCGCCACTACGCAAATCCGTTCGCAAAACAATTCGCTTGGCAAAAGCAGCTCCCTCATCCGTTAAGAAATCGAAATCAGGTGCATTTATTCTTATCACATAAGGTTTCTGAGATTCAGACACCTTATTATTCTCATCTTTCAATTTGAAAGAGAATTTGTAATCCGTATAACCAATTTCTGATGCAACCAACCGCTCAGTAAACGTCTTCGGAAAAGTAACAGTCGCTGATGTATTTTCCACCTTTAACTGAATATCATAATCCTTCTCTAACTTTGTAATACCATCCTCTGTAAATGGATACTCTTGATTGGTATTATCATGGCCTACGACTAATTTTGTTTCACTCTTATTTATTCCACCTTCCATAGTCACAACCGCAACACTCTCTTTAGACAGTGTATTACCTTCTACTATTTCAGCTTCAGGAAAACCGGCAAAGTCGACAATTGGTAAATTACCTGCTTGTACTTTAATTTTCAGCACAAGAGGATATGGAGTTGTTGCCTGTTCTTTTCCGGTAGCATCTGTACCATAAAAATGATAGGTATAAGTAGTTGTTCCTTCTTCCGGTGCTTTCAAATTGCGGATAGCCTCTTTTAAATACAAAACACCCGTTTTTCTAACTTCCGAAAGATTTAGGTTTTTATCTCCATTGACTTCCCAACTCAAATTATTTTTCAAAGCAGCTTCAACACCTTCCTTTGTTGCCAGATCAAACAGAGTTGCCTCTTCTTCATCAACATCTTCTGCCCAACACTTAACATATAAATGCCCAATACCACCGGGCATTCCAAAACCAACAGACAGATCAGAGGAGAAAGTACTTGTCTTAACAGTAAATTCATCCCCATCCTCAAACCCATCAGCAACCAGTGTCGGCTTCGTAAACTGCTGCCACATAAAATCCGGTATCTCCGTTGTAAACGTCATTTCTTCCATTGCATCATCCAATACAACTTCCAGCCCGATCCCTTCCAACGCTTCTCCATCCGTCTTGAACACCAGGCGTACATTCTGGCGGCGTTCCAGTTTTAAAGCAGTCGGCACGTAATATGTTTTTTCTTCTTCTGCGTTTATTTTCTTTAAACGGATACCGATGGCTACATCGGTGCCCTCTTTTGCCACTTGCAGGTAAGCCGGGCGCGTTTCCCCTTTGGCAATCTCAAATTCGGTAGTAGCAAAGGAAGAGCTTAACAGAACCGTATAGTCGGAATACGCTTCTTTGAAATCATCTGTATATTCGGCAGTAATGCGTGCATTCCCCAGCGTACAAGTCATATCCAGCGGAGTACTCATATCTTCCTTAATTGTAAACGCCGTACTCCCCTCAAAATAAGGATTTTCAAATGCAGCAGGAAGGTCGGTACCTTTGGAAGCTACTATTGTGTAGGCACCTTCGGGGAGTTCGATCTCGGAAGGCATTTTGTCGAAGCGGTCGTAAGATTTTACTGTATCTTTGTCGGTGACGATACGGATCTGGTAATCTTCTACGGTCAGGAATTTCTCAAACTCATCCGAAACAGCTTTCGTCAGATTTGAGTTCACTCCTTTCTTCAGGGAGGTAGTATCAGCAGTCAAACTTAAACGGAGTTTCCCCGAATGAGCGGAAGAACCGTCTTTCTGGTCATCACAAGCAAATAAACCTATTATTAATACAGAAATACATGCAAATAATGCCACAGTTCTTGCAGGACTCAGCTATTCCGGTATTCCTGCGGCCCCATGCCGACATGTCGTTTAAAGTATTTGCCGAAGAAAGACATATTGGTAAAGTTGAGCGAGTAGGCGATGTTTTGTACCGATGCATCCGTTGATTTCAATTGTGCCTTTGCATCCATAATAACCATCGAAGCTATGATATCCATACATGTTTTCCCAGTGACCTGCCGTATCGTAGTGCTCAAATGTGCCTGTGTAATACCCAGTTTACCGGCATAGAAGGCCACATTTCGTTCCTGGCTGTAATATTGCATGACCAGCTGTGTGAAGTCGTGCGCAATCTTTTCGCTTTTGCCCAGTATGGTTTTTATCGTCCGGATGTCTTTATACAATTCCCCCAGTCCGTAAACCAGTGTGAAAAGTATGTGTTTGATTACCTCTTTACTTATTTTCCCGTAAAAGGTAAGATACGTTTTAGCAAGTAAGGCCAGATGATCCTGTATGATGGCGGCGATTTCCGCTTTCAGCGGGATGACGGGCGTGGCCTTTATCGTATAGAAGATATCGAGTGTCGGTTTGATCACATTGGCTTCCGTGATAAACTGTGAGGAATATCCCAGGAAAAAGATCTTCAGATCCCCTTCCACCTTATGTATCTGAAGGATACTACCGGGGATGATTGTCACGAAATCGTTCTCTTTTACCTTATATTGGGTCATATCGATCGAAGCCTCGATCTCTCCACCCATGCAAAGCACGAAGATACCGGCCTTCAGTCGACAGGGAAAATTGGTATACATATTCAGTATTTCCCGACTGATGTCCATCCCTACGATCCAGTCTTCGGGTATGTCCAGTTTGGGTAGCTCCTTGGGTATATTTGCGTTCATTTGCTTGCTTTTTTACTGGATACAAATGTATTTATTATTTTTCAAAGGATGTCGTCTTTTTCTTATAAATAGAACACCAATATTATCCTTTCCGGTACCATATCGTATATAATAAAGTAAGTTAGTTAATATGTTTTAAGACATATCTAATAAAAAGGACAGTAAATCGCACAAATAGACCTTGCGAGAGTTTACAATTCAAGGTTACTTTGCACTCGATTAAAAGTGCATAGACATTAGTATATAACCTCAAATCCGCAATTGCCATCAACAAGCTGAGTTTAAACCAAGTTCGTGATAATTACGAGCAATTACCCTATAAAAAGGCTTGATAGCCTCGGTAATCACAATCACTACCCCTTACCCCATAAAGCGACTTGAGACAATACGCTGTTTTTACCAATATTTTCTTCACTCTCAGCCAAAATCCATCAAAAAGGGTTTGGCATAAGCTTGATTGCATGTATAAACATTCATCACATGTCGCCTTGAAGTCTTAATCCATTTTGCTGGGACGGAAATAAACTTGAAGACAAACGCTTTTATACGACTTGTCTGTTTGAGCCCAAACTTCTTCACATCAAGTTTCTGCATAATAGTCTTGTAGAAATTACGAATCAAAGCTGTCAGAAGAAGGAATACAGTATTCTCAGCCATGAATGATTTGGGAAGTCTGTTCCATCCGAATCCATTGTTCATATCATCAAAAATACGTTCCTTTTCTCCACGCATGTTGTAGAACTCTACGATTTCTCTGACCGATGCCTCGTAATCATTGGTAAGAATACAGCGGTATGTGTACTCGCCTTCCCATAAGTCAAGGTCACCATTGTCACGCTTCTGTCTCTGAATAACAAGTCGATATGCCTTTCCCTTCCATTTTTCTACAAGGATGGAATTAAGCTCGAACTCTATTCCGTTTATCTCCTCCCTTTTCCATCCCTTGAGAGCAAAAATGCTGTCATAGAGTGAGCTACAACGGTTGGCACGGATATAGAACTGCTTGCAATGTTTCTCCACCTCACTTACAATATCCTCGGAGCAAGAACCACAGTCAGCCCTAAATCGCCTAATTATAAGTCCTTTCCGTTCCAGCCGTTCAAAAAATCTTTTCAAGGTGTCATTCTGATGAAAGCGCACATTGGTATTGCCGTCACTGTTCTCTATGCCGACAATCTTGTCGCCAATAACAGCAACACCAGGTCGGTAGCCAGGAAACTTCTTGTAAGTAGGCTTTGCATCATACTTTTCAGTCTCAATGAACTGGTGATCAAAGTCAACATCGTATTCTTCACCCACTTTTAAATCGTTTGTGGCAAATAAACAATCAATCAGAAGAGAGTTGAGATTGTCGGCAGTATTGAAATCATAGCTCTTTCCTATTTCCGATGTATACGAGATGTTACTAACTGTCAATTCTTTAATAGCTCTAAGGATAGTATCGGCGCTGCAAGTACAGAGAGTGGGGTGAAGTGAAAGATGTGGCATGAGGTGGGTGGTAACATCCTCTATACATGAGCCGCCACAGAAGAAGACACTCATAAGCGAACGAATAATCTCACTATATTGATAACCGAAAAGACTGCATCTGAGACCAAGCGTGGAATCGATTATAGATGAAAGCATGGAGTCGAATTGTTCCATGATTGAAAATATACCACCAAACGGTGTAAGTTTCTCAGATTTTATTTGTATTTTTGCCATGTCGTATCAGTGTTTTGCTATTCTTTTGTTTCGCAGCACTAAGATAAGTGAAAATCCTGACATGGCAAAACCCTGAGCAATTTATTATTGCTCAGGTACTTATAACTACTCTTAAACTAATAAGCTGCGGAATTAAGGTATAATATTAAGGTTAGACAATAACCGCAAAAATAGGTAGATGAGGGAAATGGAAATGACGAAAAGACATAGTTCTGCAAGAACTCGAGTGCAAAATTGTTTTTCCACAAAAAGTGCGTTCATGCCTTCATATGCTCCATATTAAACTAATACAAAGCAACTTACAACACAAATACACAACCGGGAGCATTCATACCAGCCTTCATTCCGCCTTCATCCGAAAAGACTAATCCGTCGTAATATTTGAATCGACGATCAGGCTACCCGGTTCCGGTTCATCGTTCCCGGCGGGGCGGGTATAGATCGCTATATGGCGGGTGCCGGTCTCTTCAAGAGTGCCGGTCTCCACAAATCCGGCCAGGTCTTTCCGTGCCGCATAATCCGAGCAACCGTTCAATCCACGATATTTCATAACGGTGATATATGGGTGGCGATCCATATACCATTGCAGCCGGCGGAATTTCTCATCATCGTTGAAAGTACGCGACTTTTCTTCTTTCAAACGGGTAAGCGGCATTGTCTTCAGCCTGTCTTTCAACGACTGGCTGCATCTGAAGTTTACGTTCTTAAAATGCACCGACTCGCTTCGCAACTCCTTCTTGTCCATCACCGGGCGCGACTGAAGCGAGACGCTGAAAAATCCCAGCCCTTCGATCTCAACATTATTTCCCGAACGCAGATTTTCCGCCACCAGATCGGTTATCAGTCGCAGTGCGCCTGCAATATCGGCTTCCGAGTAAGTAGACCGCTCTTTGCCGTATCGCATCAACTCTCTAATACTGTAAGTATTATGAGGGATCAGGCGGGGATGCAACGGCATCTCATCGTTCGCGCCTTTGGGATTGGGGTTTCGCTCCATTTTGTAATTAGCTCCCATATAGTATTCAATTATAGGTTAATATACTAGTGCTTATTGTTTTTGTCCCTACTTAGTAATCTTTTGACAATTGTCGGAAGATTATTTGCCTAGTGCCGAAAGATTATTTGACAGCTGACAAAAGATCTTATCACAATTGGGAGAAGAATAAGAAGTCGGCATCTAAGATATAAAGAATAAAACCATAAGATACAACGACTTATTTATTAGTAGCGGACAGAGCAAAAACCGGATAACTATCGGTCGGAGTGTTCTTTAAACCGGGTATGGCAATTGTATATTTGCTGACAGAAACATCAAAAATCAATAGATATGGAAGCAACTATTTACAAAAGCACGAACAAAAAGATGAAAAAGATTGCGTTGGCAACCCTGCTGGAAGAGATGCGGACAGCGCAAAAACAAATTCCGGTAACGGCGTTTCGCGAAATGCTGGATTATTGTATGCCGGAAAGCCATCCGGCCGATGTGGAGAAGTTGCCGGTGACGGTTTTCAGCGGAGTTTACAACCGATCGTCGGGCAGCTCCGTCCTAAAACGGTATAACGGTATCATCCTGGTAGAAATCAATCGGCTTGCCAACCGCTCTGAAGCGGAGAAAATACGGGGAAAAGCGACGGAAATCCTTCAAACTTTGGCGGCCTTTGTCGGATCGAGCGGTAGAAGCGTAAAAATACTGACACGCTTCACGCTACAGGACGGTTCATTACCGGACGAAGAACGACAGATCGGGTTGTTTCACGCACATGCCTATCGCCGGGCAGCCATCTTCTACGGAGAACAGTTGCAGCAGCAGGTTACACCGACCAGCGCTTCGCCATCGAAAGGGGTTCGCTACACGTTCGATCCCGGACTTTATTATAATCCCGACGCGATCGCGATCCGTATGCCCCAACCACAGCAGGAGCCGGATGAAATGCAGACAGAAAGTAGAGCGAAAGAAAAGAAAGAGCCGCTGCACCGCTTGATGCCGGGTTACGAACGTTACCAGATCATCGCCCGATTGTATAACGTGGCACTCAAAAAGACACTGATGGCTACACCGGTTCCCAAAGCGGAAACCGATAAGCAGGCGTTTCTGGTAAACCTGGCCGAACATTGTTTCCACAACGGGGTACCGGAAGAGGATGCCGTACGCTGGACGTTGTTGCATACGGGCTTCCGCAAGTTCGAGCCGGAACTGCGGGAAACGATACATACCTGTTACCTGCTGGAGAAGAATTTCGGCGGCAAGCCGGAGCTTTCGTCTGGACAGGTATTGATGGCACAGCTGGATGATTTCATGTCGCGCCGCTATGAATTCCGGCGTAACAAACTGAGAGGTGACATGGAATACCGGGAGCAGTGCTCCTTCTGTTTCCGATTCCGCCCGGTGACGGATGAGGTGATCAACACGATCAGCATAGAGGCACAGAAAGAAGGGATCGAGTTGTGGGACAGGGATGTGAAACGTTTCATCTTTTCCACGGCAACACCTTCTTATGATCCGCTGGATACTTATCTCGGAAATCTACCGGACTGGGACGGAAAAGACCGGATACGCAGCCTGGCCGACTCGTTACCGGTGGAAAACGGGAAGTGGCGGGATCGTTTTTATATCTGGTTCCTGGGAATGGTTGCCCAATGGCGGCAGACAGACAGGATGCATGCCAACAGTGTGGTTCCGCTTATCGTGGGACCGCAGGGATGCGGCAAGTCCACCTGGTGCCGGTCGCTCCTACCGCCGGAGCTGCGGGAGTATTATGCCGAAAGTCTCGATTTCAGCAGTCGGCGGGAAGCGGAAATGGCGCTGGGACGTTTTGCGTTGATCAACCTGGATGAGTTCGATTCGATCAGTTCCACGCAGCAGGCTTTCCTGAAACATTTGTTGCAGAAGCCGGAAGTCAAGATCAGGCAACCGTACGGGCAGAGCGTTCGCAGCCGGCAACGGTATGGTTCGTTCATGGCGACCTGCAACAATCTCGACCTGCTGTCCGATCCGACAGGTAGCCGCCGTTTCCTTTGTATCGAGCTTACCGGACTGATCGACAATAATCGGACAATCTGTTACGAGCAATTGTATGCACAGGCACTCGAAGCATTGAAGCGTGAAGAGCGGTATTGGTTCACGCATGAGGAAGAGGTCGCTATCATGCAGGACAACAGAGGATTCCAGCAATGCCCGGCTGAAGAGCAGTTACTCCTTCAATATTACCGGAAGGTGGAACCGGGAGAGGAAGGTCTTTGGCTGTCGGCCACCGAGATGCTGCTGGATATGCAAAAACGCAGCGGCGTACAGCTAAGCAGAACCAATATGAATACCTTCGCCCGTGTCCTCATAAAGAACGAAATAGCGAAAAGACATACGATGAGGGGCAACCTCTGGCATGTAATAAAAGTTGAATGAAGGCTCTATGAAGGCCAAATGAACCCGGAATGAAAACCGGGTTCATTTATGATCTTTTATTAATCAACGGCTAGACTGGGGATGAAGGCGTGAAACCTTATCACCACGATCACCGAGTATTTCTTCATTATACCAAGCTAAGACCTTTGCTTGAAAGGCATCACGTTCCGGGGTTCCATATTCACCATATTCTTTAGCTAACTTGTCACTAAAACTAGAAAACTTCGTTTTATTTCTAACTTCTATATCTTTCATAAGTCATATTTTTCAATAATTCTTAATGCTTTCTTTATTTGCTTATCATAGTCTTTGGTTGACTTTTTAAGAAAACCGTTCAGCAGTAAGACTTTTGTAGACAAAATTATGTTTCTATCATCTAGTGCAAATAACACTCTTCGATATTCATTATTTCCCAAAGAAATCCTCATTTCATAGAAAGGAGGATGAACCAACTTTTTTACCAACTTCGTACTTAATACTTTTTTCGTTTCAAGAGCTGCAATACCCATTTTGAACTTTTCCTGAATATCGCGATTGAGATCTTCATAAAAATCTTCAAATTCAGGAGTAACATCCACTGTTCTTATACGTACGATATCACTTTCTTCTTCCATACAAAGGTAACTAATTAATTACATTTTATTCAATAAAAACAACTACATTTTTCCTACAATCCCCAGCTCTCCCTATCCAGATTCCGGTAATTGATAGCCTCGGCCAGGTGGCGGGCTTCTATCTTTTCGGAACTGTCGAGGTCGGCGATGGTGCGGGACACCTTGAGGATACGGTCGTAGGCACGGGCGGAAAGACTCAGGCGCTGCATGGCTGTTTTGAGAAGAGCCAGCCCGGCAGCGTCGGGGACAGCATATGTATGAAGAAGTTGGGTACTCATCTGGGCGTTACAATAAACACCTTCGTGGCCGGCAAAACGTTTTTCTTGGACAGAACGTGCCCGGATCACCCGCTCACGGACATCGACACTCGGTTCGGAAGGACGTTGCTCTGAGATCTTTTCAAAAGGAACGGGCACGATCTCCACCTGTATATCTATCCGGTCCAGCAACGGCCCCGATACACGGTTCATATACTTCTGCACCGCTCCCGGAGGACAGAGACAGGGACGGTCGGGATGGTTGTAATACCCGCAAGGGCACGGATTCATCGAAGCCACCAGCATAAAACTGGCCGGATAGTCGACTGAGAAACGGGCACGTGAAACAGTTATCTTCCGGTCTTCCAACGGCTGCCGCATCACTTCAAGAACACTCCGGTTGAACTCCGGTAGTTCGTCCAGGAAAAGCACACCGTTATGCGCCAGACTGACTTCTCCCGGCTGTGGATAAGCACCGCCCCCTACCATCGCCACATTCGAAATGGTATGATGCGGCGAACGGAATGGGCGTTGTACCATCAGGGATGTCTCCACCCCTATTTTCCCGGCTACGGAATGGATCTTTGTCGTCTCGAGCGATTCATGCAAAGTGAACGGAGGAAGGATCGTAGACAGACGTTTTGCCAACATTGACTTACCGCTTCCCGGCGGGCCGATCATAATCAGGTTATGACCACCTGCAGCAGCCACTTCCAAGGCACGTTTCACATTTTCCTGACCACGTACATCGGAGAAGTCGAACTCGAAAAGTTGCTGACGGGCGTAAAACTCCTCCCGCGTATTAACGACCGTCGGCTGCAACTCACGTTTACCTGCTATAAACTCGATCACCTCTTTGATGTTCGAAGCTCCGTAGACATCCAGGTCGTTCACGACAGCCGCCTCACGGGCATTCTGCTTCGGGAGGATAAATCCTTTAAAGCCTTCTTCCCTCGCCTTGATTGCTATCGGAAGGACGCCTTTTACCGGTTGAAGGCTTCCGTCCAGCGACAGTTCCCCCATCAGCAGAAAACGATCCAGCCGCGAAGCATCCAACTCTTCTGCAGCCGCCAGTATGCCGATAGCCAACGGCAGGTCGTACGATGAACCTTCCTTCCGGATATCGGCAGGAGCCATATTAATAACGATACGGTTACGGGGAAACTTATATCCGCTTACCTGGAGGGCGGAGATAATACGTTCGTGACTTTCGCGGACAGCCACATCGGGAAGGCCTACCAGAAAGAACTGGATACCTTTTGTACAATTCACCTCAATGGTCACGATGGTTGCAGAAATGCCCTGCACGGCAGCAGCATAGGATTTTACTAACATAATTAAAAGGTTTTGATCGGAAGTTTATAATTCGTTTATCTTATCATTCCACCAGTTTTTCAAGTGTTTGTTCTATTTCCAGACCATTGTCCGTCTTCAAGATGATCTTACCTTCTTCATCGATCAGGAAACAACGGGGAAGTGCATTTACATTATACAGGTCGACCAGCATAGTAGCTTGGCCTGCAGAGTCGGTCACCAGATTCCAGTCGATACTGTCTTTAGCCAGTAGTTTCCTGACTTCCCCGGGATCATCGTCCAGACTGACCAGCAGCATTTCGACTTTCTCTTTTGGATATTTCACCGCCACCTTATCCAGATACAGGTCTTCCGTCTGGCACATATCGCACCACGGAGCCGTAAAAGCCAGCAATAAGTAACGCTTCGGGAAAGAATCCAGACTTACGGTATGACCATAGATATTCTTTACATTAAATCCCGGAGCTTCGGCACCCAACGAAGTACGTTGCGCCTTAGCACTGTATTCCTGTAGTTTACGGATCAGATAAAAATCGTTCAGCTTAGGACTTAACACCGCCAACAACTCATCCATCTTACGGGTATCGTCCGGATTCATAAAGAAATACTGCAACAGAACAACAGAAGCTTCTTCATCGGGATGATCCTGAATATAAGCCTGTGCACGTTCGCTCAACGAATGACTTACATTCGTCAGGCGGGAAGGAAGATCCGTCTCTTCAATTGTATTCGTATGACTACTTTTATTATTCAGGATATTGACCAGGTCGGCCTGTTCTTTCAATAAAGGAGCAACCCCCTTGCGGAAATTCGTCAGCTGGTCGTTGATACGTCCACCTTTCACCTGCAACAGAGAAGGATAAAGAGCATCGCCGGTAATGGTTACTTTCTCACCGGGTATCAGGTAAGCAGTAGTCCAGCGTTTCTTATGATCGAAGAAGATAGTAACAGTATTGAAGTCACCTTCACTCCGCTTTAAGGAGAACTGTCCGGGTTTTTCGCAGGTAATGGTGTCGACTACTTTATAACTGTCGTTCTCAAAAACAGCATATAGCGTCTCATCTTCCAGATTAGACAATTTGCCTTCAATCCGGTAAGGAACGTCCCCGCCACATGATGACAAGAACAATGCGACTCCGAAAAACAGTAATAAACGTTTAATCATTATACCTTAAAACCCCACATTAACAGATAATTTGCGGTAAAGATAACAATAGAATTTAAATTACGCTAACATTTATGATAAAATTAATTCAGATATATAAAAAAAAGCGTAGAACAAATGTTCTACGCTTTTCGATAGTTTTATTCTTAACCGTTGATAAAAACTTATCTCCGGTAGGGAAATTACAATTTCGGACCAGCAGCAACCAAAGCCTTACCAGCTTCGTTACCAGTGAACTTAGCGAAGTTCTTCTGGAAGCGACCAGCCAAATCTTTAGCTTTTTCGTCCCACTGAGCAGCGTCAGCGTAAGTGTCGCGAGGATCAAGGATCTTCGGATCAACACCCGGAAGAGCTGTAGGAACAACGAAGTCGAAGTAAGGAATAACCTTAGTCGGAGCTTTGTCGATAGAACCGTCCAGGATAGCGTCGATGATACCACGAGTATCTTTGATAGAGATACGTTTGCCGCTACCGTTCCAACCTGTGTTAACCAGATAAGCCTTAGCACCAGTCATTTCCATTTTCTTAACCAGTTCCTGACCGTATTTAGTCGGGTGCAATGACAAGAATGCTGCACCGAAACAAGCTGAGAATGTAGGAGTCGGTTCAGTGATACCACGTTCTGTACCAGCTAATTTAGCTGTGAAACCAGAAAGGAAGTAGTACTGAGTCTGTTCCGGAGTCAGGATAGATACCGGAGGCAATACACCGAATGCATCAGCAGACAGGAAGATAACCTGTTTTGCGTGCGGGCCTTTAGAAACCGGCTTAACGATGTTTTCGATATGATAGATAGGATAAGAAACGCGAGTGTTTTCTGTAACTGACTTGTCAGAGAAGTCGATAGCGCCGTTAGCGTCTACTGTACAGTTTTCCAACAGAGCGTCACGTTTGATAGCGTTCCAGATATCCGGTTCGTTTTCTTTGCTCAAGTTGATGGTCTTAGCGTAGCAACCACCTTCGAAGTTGAATACACCGTCGTTATCCCATCCGTGTTCGTCATCACCGATCAACAGACGTTTCGGGTCAGTTGACAATGTAGTTTTACCTGTACCTGACAAACCGAAGAAGATAGCCGAGCTCTTGCCTTCTTTGTCTGTGTTAGCAGAACAGTGCATAGAAGCCATACCCTGCAGCGGCAACAGATAGTTCATGTAAGAGAACATACCTTTCTTCATTTCACCACCGTACCAAGTATTCAGGATAACCTGGATCTTTTCAGTCAGGTTGAATACAACAGCAGTTTCAGAGTTCAAGCCAAGTTCTTTATAGTTTTCAACTTTAGCTTTAGAAGCATTCATGATAACGAAATCAGGTTCACCGAAGTTAGCCAGTTCTTCAGCTGAAGGACGGATGAACATGTTTGTTACGAAATGAGTCTGCCATGCTACTTCCATGATGAAACGCAGTTTCAGACGGCTGTTTTCGTTAGCACCACAGAATGCGTCAACAACGAACAATCTTTTGTTAGAAAGTTCCTTTGTTGCTAATTCTTTACAAGTCTTCCAGCACTTTTCGTCTACTGGTTTGTTATCATTTTTATATTCTTCAGATGTCCACCATACAGTGTTTTCGCTGGTAGCATCCTTTACAAAGAATTTATCTTTAGGAGAACGTCCTGTATAAACGCCAGTCATAACGTTTACAGCACCCATATCAGTTACCTGACCTTTTTCGAAACCTTCCAGACCTGGTTTTGTTTCTTCTGCGAACAGAACTTCATAAGACGGATTGTGTACAATTTCTGTCACACCTGTGATTCCGTACTTGCTTAAATCTAAATTAGCCATTCTTGATAATAATTTAAATGATTGACTTTATATAACTTTTCTCTCTCTCGAATTAAAAATAACAGGGCTCTGATGCCTACTTGTAACTTGCTGTTACCTCACCTTGTTAAGACCGGTACAAAAGTAATATTTTTTTTTATAGCTGATACTCTATTAAGGAAATTTTTCAGTAATAATTGCTCTTTTCCATGCAATTAACAAATACACTAGTCTATTTGCAAACCAGACCTTACAATTAGGAGCAAAAATGTCAGACTGGGTATCCACTCACAAAAAAAGAGGGGCGATCTGACAACCGGCCCCTCTCTATATTACTTTTCCATATGCATGTTATTTTACTTCCCAAATCTCACCCTTCATCAAGAAATCTTTCAGTTTGCGGGTAGGATTTTTAGCTTGCACTTCTTCGATCTGCTGATGAACGGCCTGATCGTATACGGGAGCATCCACATCGCGGATAACACCCAGAGCAATAGGCATATCATCTTTCATCATGGCCAGCATCATGTGAAGGGTCGTGTCTTTTTCATGTGCATCATGAACCAGGATATCGTCCAATGTATAACCGTCTTCACCGATTGTCACAACTTTCAGTTTCAGGCCATCCAGAACAATACCCTTGTTACCGTCTTTTCCGAATACCATCTTTTCGCCATGACGCAGGAAGATAGTACGGTCTGCACGGAATTCCTTATCGACAATGCTCTTATGGATACCGTCATTAAAGATAACACAGTTTACAAGCACTTCTGTTACAGAAGCTCCTTTATGGCGGGCAGAAGCTGTCAAGACTTCAGTTGTATTTTTCAGGTCTACGTCGATCACACGGGCAAAGAAATTTCCACGTGCACCCAAAGCCAGTTCAGCCGGGATAAACGGGTCTTCTACTGTACCGTAGGGAGAACTCTTTGATACGAAACCACGTTCGGATGTCGGAGAGTATTGCCCTTTGGTCAGGCCATAGATTTTATTATTGAAAAGTACAATGTTCAAATCGATATTACGACGTACGGCATGGATAAAATGGTTACCACCAATAGCCAGACAGTCGCCATCACCTGTAATCAGCCATACACTCAGGTCGGGACGAGCGGTCTTTACACCGGTTGCGATAGCAGCACCACGTCCGTGGATAGTATGGAAACCATAGGTATTCATATAATAAGGTAAGCGGGAAGAACACCCGATACCAGAGATAACGGCCATATCGTGAGGAGCCACTCCTACTTCAGCCATTGCTTTGTGTAAGCAGTTCAATACGGCATGGTCTCCACAACCCGGACACCAACGAACATACTGGTCGCTCTTATAATCTTTCGGTTCGAATTTTATATCTGTCATTTTTTAAGCCTCCAATATTTTAGTGAATTCCTCAACTAATCTCGCAACAACGAAAGGCTGTCCCTTTACGCGATTGAATTTATACGGATTAAATCCGGGTACTTTAGCACGCAGGTAGTTCGCAAACTGTCCGTTATTCTGTTCGGCAACCACAGCTTTCTTGAACTTAGAAAGTACTTCAACTGTGTTCTTCGGCAGCGGGCTGATGAATTTGAAGTGGGCCATTGCAACCTTCTTTCCTTGCTGCTGCATGGTTTCCATCGCTTCATACAAGTGTCCGTAAGTTCCGCCCCAGCCAATAATCAGCAGGTCGGCATCAGGATCGCCAATCACTTCCAGTTCAGGGATATAGTCGGCAATCTTGTCGATCTTAGCCTGACGGGTGGAAACCATCTTCTGGTGGTTGATCGGATCAGTCGAGATAGCACTTGTCTCATAGTCTTTTTCCAGACCACCCAGACGGTGTGCGAAACCTTCCATACCCGGGACAGCCCAGTAACGAACAAGGCTTTCTTTATCACGACGGTAGGCTTTCCATACCTTTTCTTCTGTATAGTTAGATACGTAATTCGGTTTGATTTCCGGATATTTATCCAGGTCGGGCAACTTCCATGCAGACGAACCGTTTGCAATGAAAGCATCTGTCAACAGGATAACCGGAGTCATATGTTCAACAGCCAGTTTACCAGCCCAGAAAGCAGCATCGAAACAGTCTGTCGGAGTTGAAGCGGCAATAACAACCAGCGGGCTTTCACCGTTACGTCCGTGAAGAGCCTGCATCAGGTCGGTCTGCTCACTCTTGGTAGGCATACCGGTTGAAGGACCACCACGTTGCACGTCGATAATAACCAAAGGTATTTCAGCTATTACAGCCAGACCGATCGCTTCACTCTTCAGGGCCAGACCCGGTCCGGAAGTAGATGTAGCAGCCAGGCTACCGGCAAAACTAGCACCGATAGCTGTACAGATACCGGCAATTTCGTCTTCCGCCTGTACGGTAACGACGCCCAGGTCTTTACGTTTTGACAATTCATGCAGGATATCCGTTGCCGGAGTAATTGGATAACTACCCAGGAATAATTGAAGGCCGGACTTTTCCGCAGCAGCGATCAGCCCGTAAGAAGTAGCCTTGTTTCCATTCACATCGGTATAGAAACCCGGTGCTGCCTTTTCGCTTTCGATACGATAGGTGGAAACTGATGCGTGGATATTGTGTCCGTAATTATAACCATCGGTCAACGCTTTGATATTAGCTTTCGCGATAGCCGGCTTTTTGGCAAACTTATTTTGAAGCATGTTCATCGCCTCTTCCAGAGGACGGTCGAACAACCAACAAACAAGTCCTAATGCGAACATATTCTTACAACGTAGAGCAGACTTATTATCCAGGCCAAATTCAGCCAGACCGTCTTTCACCATTGTCGAGATCGGAGCGGCAACAACCTGCACACCACCCAAACCTAATTCTTTAAAAGGATCGTCTGTAGTAAACAAAGCTTTGTCGAGATCCGACTTCTTGAAAGAGTCGGTATCGATGATAACGATCGAATTCGATTTGATATTCTTCACATTCACTTTCAGCGCAGCAGGATTCATTGCAACCAATACATCCGCCTTATCGCCAGGAGTGAAGATTTTACGCGATCCCAGATGAACCTGAAATCCTGATACACCACTAAGTGTTCCTTGTGGAGCACGAATTTCTGCCGGGTAGTCGGGAAACGTAGAGATCTCATTTCCGAGGATAGCCGACAGATTTGAAAAGATTGTTCCGGTCAACTGCATACCGTCTCCGGAGTCCCCGGAGAAACGAACTACAACCTGTTCCAAAGTTGTTACTTTTGTCTGTTCTGCCATAATTACTTATATTAGCTTTAATCGCTTGTTTGTAGTTAGATTTCCGCAAAGTAAAGAATAAACTTTGCGAGTTCAAAACTTTTGAGGCTTAAAAAGCAGATAGATATAGATCCAGATTATTAGATGATAGATTGAAATGATTGGATACATAGCTACTGACAGGTTTTCCGCAATACATATAAACCCCCGAACGGAAACCATCATCTGCCTTTATCATATTCTGGACCGACCCTGCATCTCCCAGGGAGAGGAAAATCGGGACGAATATATTACTGAAAGCCATTGAAGTTGTACGCGCCACCCGGTTACTTATATTGGGTTTGCAATAATGCAATACGCCATATTGTTCAAACACGGTCGGATCTGTTTTACCCAAACAGCAGGTTGTTTCGAAACAACCTCCCTGGCTGATACGCAGATCGATCACCAGTGAACCACGTTTCATAGTGCGGACCAGCTCTTCTGCGATTACATAACGGTAACGGGTATTGATATAACGCATGGCTCCGATCACCACATCGGCGGTCCGGAAAGCGTTGTGTAACACATTGGGATGGAAGTTGGAAGTAAAAAGTCCCTGCCCCAATACCTGCTGGATAGTGCGTAGCTTGTTTATATCATCATCGAAGACTTTAACCGATGCTCCCAGCGCCAAGGCAGCCCGTGCCGCAACCGTACCGGCATTGCCGGCTCCGACAATAACTACTTCGGTTGGCGATACACCTGGTATTCCTCCCAGAAGGATACCTTTTCCTCCTTGTGTATTGCTCAACAGTTCGGAAGCGATGGAAATGGAAGCCGTCCCCTCTATCTCGGAGATAACATTCAACACCGGACATCTCCGTTGGTCGTCCGACAGCAGTTCGTAGGCAATCGCCGTAATCCGTTTGGCCATCATCAGTTCGAATGCCTCGGCGGCAAAAAGGTTGAGTTGCACCATCGAAAAGACAGTCGAGCGAGGTTTCATCAGCAGAATCTCTTCCGGCAGCGGAGGAAGGATTTTCAGGATAATATCGGCTTGAAATACTTCTGCAGGGGTAGATACGATTTCAGCTCCGGCTTCAGAGTAATGGTTATCGGAATAGTTTATTCCCAACCCGGCCCCGGCTTCAACCAATACATGATGTCCGCGATCGGTCAACATATCGACGGCTTCGGGGGTAAGCACCAAACGTTTTTCCCCTTCTTTCCGTTCCCGGGGAATACCTATCAGTAAACGATTGTTCACCTTACTCAATTCCTTCAACAGTTCCTGAGGGATATATGCTCCCTGCACCTGCTTGCCTCCTGTTGCTTCCATAATACGATTCCTGTCGGCAACTCCTACAATTGCCTTTACCTTATTATATTATACTATTTTCTCTAATGCTTCGGTAATTTTATGCACATCTGTCTCCGTCAGCATCACTTCCGCATCAAATACGATTGAAGCTTTCGTATAGAAAGGAGTCCTTTTTTCCAGACTTTCGGCGATAAACGCAACCAGTTCGTCTCCGGACCGGCCTTTCAACACCGGACGTGTTGTCTTACAGGTTTCCAGTCGTTTTGCCAGTTCCTTTACCGAAACTTTCAGGTAAACAGTTGTCCCGTTCTCGTTCATAAACTCCATATTATCAAAAAAGCATGGAGCACCGCCGCCGGTGGATATCAATACATCCTCGAACATCGAGACTTCATGAAGCATCCTCCGCTCGATATCACGGAAGGCTTCTTCCCCTTTTTCAGCAAAAATCTGCCCGACCGTTTTGTGGTAGCGGGCTTCGATGTAACAGTCCAGGTCAATAAAAGAGAGCTTCATCCGTTCCGCCAGGTCTTTTCCGACCGTCGTTTTTCCGGCACCCATATAACCTATCAAAAAAATACGCTTCATCTCGTATATGATTGTTTACCGCAAATGTAAAGTTTTTTTTCCTCATAACTATGATTTCCTTAAATTATAGTTGGTATCCGAAAAAGTCGTTCCGATGTATTACCTTTGTGCTCATATCTGAATAATAGCAGACAATGGCGAAGAGTAAATATTACGTAGTATGGAAAGGGCTGAACCCGGGTGTTTACGACAACTGGGCGGAGTGTAAGATGCAGGTGGAAGGACAGGACGGAGCGAAATACAAATCGTTCGAAACCCGTGAAGAGGCAGCCGACGCCTTTGAGAAAGGGTACTCTTATTACCTGAAAGCTGCCTCATCCGCCAAAGCCGCTTCCAACCTGACGCCGCAGGCTCCCATCGGGAAACCGATCAACGAGAGTCTGGCTGTCGATGCTGCCTGTAGCGGCAATCCGGGTGATATGGAGTACCGAGGAGTCTATACGGCCACCGGACAGGAAATTTTCCATATCGGCCCTCTAAAGAAAGGCACCAATAATATCGGTGAATTTCTCGCTCTCGTCCACGGCCTGGCCCTGCTGAAGCAGAAAGGAAGCGATTTGCCTATTTATTCGGACAGCCGCAATGCCATCATCTGGGTCAAAAAGAAGAAATGCAAGACGTTGCTGGAACGTGAGCCTGTCAACGAGCCGATCTTCGACCTGATAGAACGAGCCGAGAAGTGGCTGAATACAAATACCTATACCACTACGATCCTGAAATGGGAGACTTCAGTATGGGGAGAGATCCCGGCTGACTTCGGACGGAAATAAAGTACTAACAAATGATATCTGATTGTATGAAGAACAAGATCACTTACATTTTCTCCAGCGGAAAAAATCCGAAATTCGTTTATTACGGAATCAATCTGCTACGCCAGTTAATCCCTTCTGCTTTCTTCAGGATGAGAAGAAAAAGAAAGATTGCCAAACTGATCGCTTCACGCTCCGACATGGATTACATTGAAAGCAGGGTCAATTACTACAACAAGCTGAATGCTCCGGTACAGCTGCCGGCCGATACCCCGATACTGGCCGACCATAAAATGCCTAAAAAGAAAAAAGTATATTTCTTCGACTCATTCGAATATACCCGCTGGTTTCCCAAAGAACTGCATTGGGGATATCTGCCGGGAGATATTATCATCGTACCGGATTATCCTTCTATTGTAAAAAGCAGACCTTTGGTCACCGGTGACCAAAGGTTGTCTATAGACAACACCAATTCCATTGTAATGAAATTGGAAAAAGACCGTCACTTTGTATTTGTAAACGACACCAAACCTTTCCACGAGAAAATGAACCGGGTTATCTTCCGCGGAAAAGTAAAAGGTAAACCTAGCCGCCGCATACTCATGCAAATGTATTTCAATCATCCGATGTGCGACCTGGGCGACGTAAGCAAGCATACCGATGACCCACAGGAATGGCAAACAGCCAAAATGACGCTTAAAGAACACCTGGATTTCAAATTTATCCTATCTATGGAAGGGAACGATGTTGCCAGTAACCTGAAATGGGTAATGTCGTCCAATTCGATAGCTGTGATGCCGCGGCCTACCTGCGAAACATGGTTTATGGAAGGTACATTGATCCCCAATTATCATTATATCGAGATCAAAGACGACTTGTCCGATTTGGAAGAGCGGCTGAATTATTATATCGAGCATGAAGACGAAGCCCTGGAAATCATTAAACATGCTCATGAATATGTCGCTTTCTTTAAAGACAAACAACGGGAAGACCTGATCAACCTGTTGGTTCTTCAGAAATATTTTGAAAAGACCGGCCAACTACCCGGTTAAAAACAACGGATATAAGCCAATGAGAAAGTGTCGTACAGAATATCCTGCAGGCCGTGTTTGTATCTGAATGAGACGATATTTTTCTTTATCTCATAATTCAGTTTCGAACGGAAAATCATTGGCTTATCACCTTCTCCCCTATAACCGCGAAAACCGGAGTAGTCGACATCCAGCGTAAAGTTATGGCAAGTACCCTGCAAGCCAAGCCCATAACAAAATGCATCATTCTGCCGATTCTGATAATTATTGGTCATCCAGCAATAAAAGCCGATCATACCCTGAGCGCGAACCGACAGAGTCTCTTCCGGATTTTTCCATAAAGTACGCCCCACGTTACAGTCGAACCAATAAGAAGCGGCATCCGTATAGCGTGCATCGCACAAACGTCCGCCGCTGGCTGTTTTCAGGTTGGCGCTGACAATGACATCCATCCATTTCTCATTAGATAGTACCTGATAATGAAAGCCGAAGATAGCGTCACCGTGACAAGGGATCGGCTGTTTTACTTCTACGGCATGACGTTCATCGCGCACCTCCGGTGAAGTTTCATACCATTCCTGAATTACACCCTGAACCGTCACTCCGGCACGTCCTTTAGCAATAGGGATATATAAGCGGGCATAAACATCTTTTGTCTTATCGCCGGGCATCGTATGGTACTCGCCTCTGAGTTCGACTTCCCAGCGGGAGGAAAGCTTTCCTCCCAACATTTCCGGTACCGGAAATGCATTCACTCCAAAATAACGGGGAGTATATACTAACAAGGGGACTTTATCCCACCAATTTTCTGCTTGCACGGAAGATAAAGATAATAAACAGCAAATAAAAAGAGAGAAGAGCGTCTTTGTTTTCATCCTATACGTTCTGTTTGTTATATCATTAGAGACGATCGTCCACCCATTCCGGGTTGAGACAACCTTTTACATCATATACTACATGGTTTTCTTTAACAAGTGACGGTATATCGAGTTCCAGAAACTCATCATGAGCCACTGCCAGTACGACTGCATCGTATTTCTTTTCTCCGGATAAAGAGGCGGTCAGTTCAAGTCCGTATTCATTCCGAACCTCCTCCGCACGTGCCCAGGGATCATATATAGAAATATTCACTCCATAATCTTTCAATACACGGACCACGTCACCGACTCTCGTATTTCTTACATCCGGACAATTCTCCTTAAAGGTAAAACCGAGCACCAGAACTTCCGCATACTTCACTGGCACGTCTTTTTTGATCATGCATTTCACCACACGCCCGGCAATATACTCTCCCATCGTATCATTGATACGCCGGCCATACAATATCAGACCGGGATGGTATCCGTAATCCTGTGCTTTCCGGATCAGATAATAAGGATCGACGCCTATACAATGGCCACCAACCAACCCTGGTTTAAACGGCAGGAAGTTCCATTTCGTTCCGGCTGCCGCCAACACTTCATTCGTATCTATATCCAGCAGATGGAATATTTTAGCCAATTCATTTACAAATGCGATATTTATATCCCGCTGAGTATTTTCGATTACTTTGGAAGCTTCAGCTACACGAATGCTCGACACCGGGAATGTTCCGGCTGTGATTACCGACCGGTACAAGGCATCGACTTTCCGGGCTGTTTCCGGTGTCGACCCCGACGTTACTTTTATTATCTTTTCCACCGTATGTTTCTTATCTCCGGGATTGATGCGCTCGGGAGAATAACCAGCAAAGAAATCCCGATTAAAAACCAGACCGGATGTGCTAGCCAAAATAGGAACACATTCCTCTTCCGTTATCCCGGGACAGACCGTAGACTCATAAATCACGATATCGCCTTTCGACAAAACACGTCCCACCGTCTCGCTCGCTTTATACAAAGGCGTCAGATCGGGACTATGATGCGTGTCTACCGGAGTAGGAACTGCCACAATATAATAATTACAGGATTGAAGGTCGGAAGGATCAGATGTGAAATAGAGCCCTGCCTCATCAGATTCCGGTAAATGAGGCAACAAAACGGTATTCAGTTTTTCGGCAGACATTTCCATCGTAACGTCTTCCCCTCTCTTTAAAGCATCCACCCGGCTCTGCTTGACATCGAAACCGATAACCGGATATTTGGTTGCGAACAAATGCGCCAATGGCAATCCGACATACCCCAAGCCAATAATTGCAACCTTCATTTTTTCCATTTACTCTATTCTTCTTTTCCGTTCTATAATGACTGGCAAAGATACAACTTATTCTTCATATTTATTTACAATCCAACACTGTAAACATCTGTCAATATGCGTGCAAATTAGTTTAAACTGGAATACAAATAATTAATTACCATATCTTTGCAGCAGATATTTACAGGCAACATCCGTTTACCTAGTTATGTTGACAAAGAAATAGAAGATGAATCGCAGAGCTGACTTAGACCTTATTCTCCCTTGTTATAACCCGCCTTCGGGTTGGGAATTAAAGGTTATCAGAAAATTTAAAGAAGTAGAATCCTTGTTTGATTCTATTCGTTTTCATTTGCTTATTGTGAGTGACGGTTCGACACGTGGGTATGAGCCGGAAACAATTGCCACTCTGGAACGGGAAATCCCGGGAGTCCGAATAATAGATTACCGTCCCAACAGGGGAAAAGGATATGCTTTGCGTGAAGCCGTACGGCATTGCGACTCAGAATACATTATATATACTGATTATGACTTCCCTTACACCGAAGAGTCTTTCGATAGGGTAATCAAGACGTTACTTGGTGGCGCTGATCTTGTTGTTGCCATAAGAGACAGAAACTATCAGAAGAATCTCCCCCCTTTCCGAAGGTTCCTTTCCGAGTCCTCCCATTTATGTAATGCCATTTTCCTACGTCTAAAAATACGCGATACACAAGGGGGATTAAAAGGTTTCAACCAGACTGGAAAAACCGTTTTTTTGTCAACGAAAGTTAACAGTTTTTTGTTCGACACAGAATTCATTTATAAAGCACAGAGAAAGAAATTGAATATTCAGGCCGTACAATCACGTATCAGAGACGGCTTACATGTTTCTGATATGGGCTTCAAAGTGCTGAAACGTGAAATGGCAAACTTTTTTTCAATCTTATTCAACAAATGATCTTACTAAGCTTTGATATCGAAGAATTCGATGTTCCGCTCGAACATGGGATAGATTTACCTTTCGAACAACAAATGGCTGTATCCATCGAAGGGACCCGGAAGATATTGGCTTGCCTGCAAAAATATCAGGTACACGCCACCTTTTTCTGTACAGCTAATTTTGCAGCTCATGCACCGGAGGTCATTAAAAGCATCCGCCGAAATGGTCACGAGATCGCCTCACACGGATATTACCATTCCTCTTTTGAAATTGCCGATCTGAAAAGTTCCCGTGAGTTTCTCGAACAACAGACCGGACAGCCCGTGGAAGGATTCCGTATGGCACGTATGATGCCTGTCGATGAAAAGGAAATAAAAAATGCCGGTTACACCTATAATTCATCCCTGAACCCGACTTGCATCCCCGGAAGATACAACCATCTGGACAAACCGCGTACATGGTTTTACAAAGAGGGGGTTCTGCAACTTCCGGCATCCGTCACTCCGGTTTTCCGCTTTCCATTGTTCTGGCTGGCTTATCACAATCTGCCGGCTGGTATTTACCGCTGGATGCTCAACCGGACCTTGAAACATGACGGATATGTCGTTACTTATTTCCATCCCTGGGAGTTTACAAATCTGAAAGCACATAAGAAAGAATGGAAGCTGCCGTTCATTATGACCAACCATTCCGGAGAAGGGATGATCAAAAGACTCGACGACCTGATTGCTTTCTTAAAGAAGAAACATTGTACTTTTGCTACTTATACGGAATTCAAACATTGTATTGAAGCCCAAAAACAAAAGAAGGAATGAAAATAACAGAAAGTTTCAGAGCTTTTATCGCAAAACCGTTCTTCCATAAATACAGTACGGTATGTGGGTTATGGGTACTACTGGCTATTATAGCCTGGTTAACCAAATACTTTCCGGGGAAATATAATAATTTCCTTATTTTCCGGGAATCATTCTGGCATGCCATTCAACAGGTTTCATTATACGGAGAATATCCGGCACAATATAACGACGTATACCTCTACGGACCGTTTTTCAGTCTGTTCGTTGCCCCATTTGCGGTCACTCCGTTATGGATGGGACTGTTCACCTGGCTGATCAGTCTATCCGTTTTCCTTTATATAGCAACACGTTGCTTACCAATCGAACGACGACAGCATATTTTCATTTACTGGTTCTGTGCACATGAATTATTGACTGCGCTTTTTATGTCGCAATTCAATATCGCGATTGCTGCCATTATCATTCTTTCTTTCGTATGTATTGAAAAGGAAAAGGATTTCTGGGCTGCTTTCTTTATCTTGCTCGGGACATTTGTCAAATTGTACGGTATCGTAGGACTGGCTTTCTTCTTTTTCTCACGCCACAAGATCAGGTTCGGTTTATCCTGTGTATTTTGGGCAATCGTCATGTTTGGAGCTCCCATGTTGTTTTTTGGCATAGACTACACGGTCAACCAATATGTGGAGTGGTTTGCCGAGCTCAGCGGCAAAAACGATAAAAATGCATTTTCTTTAATGCAAAATGTATCATTCCTGGGAATGGTCCGCAAAATATCAGGATCAGCATCCTATCCGGATATTTACCTGATAGTAAGTGGAATTTTACTATTTGCCCTACCTTATTTACGAATCAAACAATATAAGTTCGCTGCATTCCGACAAACACTACTGGCTTCTGTCCTATTGTTTGTTGTACTTTTCAGCACCGGCAGTGAATCCAGCAGTTACATTATCGCCTTAATGGGCGTTGCCATCTGGTACGTTGTAGCCCCCTGGAAACGATCAAAAACGGATATCGCTTTGATGATCTTTGCATTCATATTGACAAGCATGTCTCCTTCAGATTTATTTCCGAAATACATTCGCGTACATTATGTATATCCCTATGCTCTCAAAGCCTTGCCTTGTACGCTGATATGGTTGAAGTTATCGTATGAGATGTGCCGAAGAAGCTATGCACCCTATAAAATATGATCAGTATAATTGCTAGTTCTATAAATACAGAACAAAACATTCTTTTTAGAAAGAACATTGAAGAAACAATAGGTGTCCCTTATGAGCTCATTATTCATGATAATAGAGAAACCAAATGGGGATTATGTAAAATATATAATCATTATGCATGCATCAGCAAATATGATATTCTCTGCTTCTTCCATGAAGATATATTATTTCAATCAACTGATTGGGGAAAACAAATCATTCAATTCTTTATAAGAACTCCTCAAGCAGGTGCCGTCGGTTTTGCAGGAAGTACCATCAAGACTAAAGCTCCATCCGGTTGGCATATAAGTAAAGATACAACTCGTATAAATCTTATACAGCGAGTATCAGGCAATAGAATCAAAAAAGAAATCATCAATCCTAATAATGAAGAATTCTCTCCCGTATCTCTTATTGATGGATTGGCTATAATAACAACCAAAAAAGTTTGGCAACAGTGTCCTTTTGATGAAAAAACTTTCAAGGACTTCCATTTATACGATCTCGATTTCAGTATGCAAACAACTCAATACTATACAAATTATGTATGTCATATCATTCAGATAGAACATTTATCGCCTGGATCATATTCAAAAGAATGGTATAATGAAACATTAAAATTCCATGAAAAATGGGAAGGAGTACTACCTGTTTATGCTATTCCTTATTCTAAAAAAGAGAAAAAGAGATACGAAGACTTATCATCGTATCTATGGACCAAAAGGCTTTTAAATAATTCATGGGAACAAGACAAACTAATCGCTACAATTAAACACCGCCTTCAACTAAAGACATTTAATCAGATTAAATACAATTTCAAGTTGATGAAACATCTTTTTCGAAATCTCTCTAAAAAGCGGACTAATTTATCTAATTCATAAACCAATATAGCCCATCTACCACAAGTAAAAAGAGGTTTATGGGCTGTTAATATCTGCTGGCGGAATATCTTATCTACTGATTTTTTCCCATATAAACGCTTTTGTACACGTCCACTAATTACAATTCTTTGGTAAGTAGGTAACTGCAACTCATCAATCAGATGTTGTATTACCACACATCCTTCTATAAGATCCAACCCCTCTTTTGGGGCATTGACGGAAACTTTACAAAGATGTTGACGGAAATAATTCAATTTCCGGTTGATACACACAACGTCTCCTAACCTACACATCTCTGCCCAGAAAAGCCAGTCTCCACAGTAACGAAACTGCTTATACATATCTGATATACTAGCACAATACTCCTTTTTAAAAAGAACCATACTAGCATTATAAATACGATTAGATCGAATCATATTTGCTCTGACAAAATTTATGCCAGTATTTACTGTTCGCTCAGGAGATGATTTAGGAAAAGAATCCCAATCGCCCTTTATTATACGGCTTCTCTCATCTACAATATGTGAGCCAGTAAATACCACAACCACCTTTTCACTTCTTTCAAATTCATGAACTGCTTGCTCTAAAAAAGTTGGATCAGCAAAATCATCACTTTCTGCTATCCAGATATATTTACCACGAGCTAACGAAAATCCTTTATCCCATTGTTTAAAAGTACTCCCACTATTTTGTTGATTAAAAACCAAGTGGCTAACCTTAGGAGATTTCTGATAGGAAAATAAAATTTGCTTACTATTGTCAGTGGAACAATCATCTAAAAGGATCAATTCAAAATCATCAAAAGTTTGTTGCAAAATACTTTCTATCCGTTCACACAAATAGTTTGCATGATTATAATTAGGAACGATAACCGATACACATGGAGAACTACACATACTTATCTCATATATTTATCTAAGCCATCTAAAATCCTTGAATCACATCTTTCTGCACTTTTCATAAATAACTCCTTCTGCTTTTCCAGTCCAATACGACAGGCCTCCTTATGATATAAATGGAATGCTATTCCACCCATTTTTAGAAATTTTTTCCTGACACCTAATTTTAGTAAGCGAGATACCAGTTCCCAGTCCTCAAATCCCCATGAGTTAAAAGCTTCATTATAACCATTTATTGCAATCAAATCATTACGCCAAAAGGCCATATTACATCCCCGTAAGCGTGTATTGTTATTTTGAGCATACCTCTTTGCCAAATAATATCGAAGTAAGCGACAGCGTATCCCATTCAATACCAAACGAGAAGCCTTTGCCAAATCTTTCTGACCATTCAGCAATATAGCTGATTCTTCTAAAGACAAAAGAATTCGACTACCACAAACAAAATACCCTCTTTCAGCCAGCTCTAAATGATCCTTTATAAAATGGCGATTCATAATAATATCCCCATCGATTTGTATTACATATTCCCCTGTTGCATGCACAATGGCCTTATTTCTTATAGCACTCAAGCGAAATCCCTTATCTTCATGCCATATATGAATTATAGGTATTGGTGATATTTTCCTCATCTCCTCTATCAGTAAACGAGTGTCATTTTCCGATCCATCATCGGCAACAAGAATTTCTTTTGGTAGAACAGTCTGAGCAAATGCGCTTAATAAAGATAATCGAAGTGCCTCTTTCCAATTATAAGTGGCAATTAACAACGAAACTTCAACGGTCATAGGTAAACAGATAAATATATGGTGCGAAGATATATATTAAAGATATACAAATCTTAATTCTATGTATTTATTTTTATCTTGCTTATATTTGTAACATTATAAGAAATAAAGAAAACAAATCAATCTACAATGAAGGTCGCTTTCGATGCAAAAAGGATTACTCACAATTCCACAGGATTAGGGAATTATGGAAGATATGTAATTGATATATTATCTGATTATTATCCAGAGAATGCTTATGACTTATACTCTCCAAGTAAAGGCAAGGATCATTTGCGCAATAAACTGCGAGAGAAAAAAAATATTACCTATCATTATCCAAGCCCTATCGACTCTTTGTTAAAATCAGTCTGGCGGTCTTATGGGATTATCAAAGATTTAAAAAAGTTTTCACCCGATATATTCCATGGTCTAAGCAATGAACTTCCTATTGGTTTAAAAAAGGCTGGTATCCAATCTGTTGTAACAATTCATGATTTGATTTTTATTCGTTATCCTCAATTCTATAAAAAAATAGATCGTACAATCTACAATCACAAGTTTAGGAAAGCTTGTGAACAAGCTGATCGTGTTATAGCCATCAGTGATATGACCAGACAGGATATAATCAAAACCTATCATATTCCGGAAGAAAAGATCGATGTTGTATATCAGGGATGTGCACCACTATTTCTTAAGCAGGTTTCCTCTGAACAAAAAGAAAAGATCAGAACAAAATATAATCTTCCTCCCTGTTATATATTATCTGTAGGGAGTATCGAGCAAAGAAAAAATTTACTTTTAATTGTTCGTGCATTACGCCAACTGGGAAAAGATATCCATCTGATTGCAATCGGGAAGCGCACTCCCTATACAGACATTGTTGAAACATATATCAAAGAAAACAACATGCAACAGCAGGTTTCCATTCTTAATAATGTTCCATTCGAAGATCTGCCCGGCTTTTACCAGATGGCCGACTTATTTATTTATCCTTCTTTCTTTGAAGGGTTCGGCATCCCGATAATAGAAGCACTTCATTCCAATGTTCCGGTAATTGCAGCAACAGGTTCCTGTCTGGAAGAAGCAGGGGGACCGGATTCTCTTTATGTCGAACCGAATGACGTGAATGATCTGAGCGAGAAAATAAACTGGATTCTTTCAACTCCCACACAAGCTGAGTTGATGAAAAAAGCTGGGAAAGAATATGTGAAACGTTTTACAGATCAACAAATTGCGAACGATCTGATGAACGTATATAGAAATGTTCTGAATAAGTAGCTTTTATTGACTTTGTTTATTCATAAAATAATCTGATATTTGTAGATACAATGAAAAACAGTATATACTATGTCAGAAGCTATTATAAAAAGTACCAAGAAATTCATATATGGAACAATCCCATATATCTATACAAAAATATTCGATCCCGATTCCCCTAAGCTCAGATACTACAAATACATTAAAGAGCACGACTATACACGTCATATCTACGATTTTGCACCAGCCTATATCAACATGAAGGTAGACGTTATGGAAGATAAAGAAAAAGGATTACGTTATGTAATGCATGAAGGAGATAAGAAATTATATTTTCCAGAAGATTTTTCTGCAGAAAGAATACAAAAGGCATACCGATGCCTACTCATAGAGCAGCATCCCGAACATCCGCATCATTATATCGATTCCCCGGAAGAAATAGTAAACAAAACAATTCTTGATATCGGAGCTGCAGAAGGAATATTCTCTCTAAGCGCCATTGAAAAAGCCCGTATGATCTATCTCTTTGAATACGATCCTAAATGGATAAAAGCCTTAAAAGCAACCTTCGAACCCTGGAAAGATAAGGTCAGAATAATAAAAAAATACATTTCAAACACCAACGACGATACTCAACAGACTTTAGATTCTTTCTTTGCAGACAAACCGGTAAACGATCTATTCTTCAAAATGGATATCGAAGGAGCCGAATGCAGTGCCCTGGCCGGCGCCAAAGACTTATTTACGAAAGCTATAAATCTGGATTTCGCTATTTGTACCTATCACAGGAAAAATGATGCAAGAGATATATCTGCATTCCTGGATAATTATCCATGTACTTACAGTACACGCAAAGGTTATATGTATGTAATGCACCGGTTACGTCCCGGCCTTATACGAGGCACTAAAGTCTAAGATTCATAATGGTAACGCCGATTCAACACCTGACGTTCATCTTTAGACTTAATATAGGAAAAGTACAATCCACGCTCTTTTTTGTAAAGGCAGTTATTCTTATCTCCATTCAGAAATAACATTCTGATCCAACGAAGGAAAAAATAGTGTTCTAACGGACCAAAGAAAGCAGCCCATTTTCCTTTTTCCCGTTTTATCTGTTTGGTACTTTCTTTAATTGTTCTTTTCAGGAAAAAACGATCGCTGTATTTATTAATCTTCCGTACTGTTTCATTCTTATCCAGTGAACATTCTTCGGCATAAATCTCTGCTAAACGCGTAGAAACCTCCACAGATAGAGCCAAACGATCGAAGTTAGATAATGCTTCTTCCCGGGTAACTTTCTTAAAACGCAAACGATTAATATCGATCAGCGAAAACCGGAAACTACCATCCGGTTTCGTTTCCATCAACACATTCCCCGGAGAATAATCGATATGTAAAATGCCGGAATGATGAATATTTATTGTGAAACGTACAAAGCTACGCCACATAACTTCTGCATCCAGAATAGACCCATCCATATATTCACGTATCGTCGTAGCCCGCGCATCAAAAATCGAAATATAATAACTTCGGTTTAACAGACCGTCCTTATATTCCTCGATATAAGCGATCGGAGCCGGTGTATTCCCTCCTCGTCTCAGTATTTCGAGCGCATACTCGTAAGAGCGGCAAGCTTTGGACTTACGGAAAAAAGCATAAGCTATCCTATTGACAAGGATCGGAACTTTAAAGCTCTTCACGATCATATCAACACCCTGAACCTGATACCGCTTCAGTACATTTCTCTCGTTATAGATAATCTCACCTTTGGAAGAAAAATTCTCCGGCAGATCATTTATAAAGTCCGTCAGAAAAGAATATTCCGGGTTTATCACAATCTTCATATGGTTCGCTTTCATTCGAATAGTTTAGCGAAGCAATTCATTCACCTTTGCAACAATCATCTCCGGTTTGATCTGCGTCATGCAAGCCCAATCGCCGCGAAAACAAGGTTTCTGTCCAAACACGGAACAAGGGCGACATGGCAAATCGAGTTGAATCGCATTCTTTGGGTCTTGATGATAACCGTAGAATCCGGCATAAGGATGGGTTGCCCCCCAGATGGAAACAACTCTTGTTCCGACAAGGGAAGCAAAATGCATATTGGCCGAGTCCATACAAAGCAAAACATCCAGCTGGCTGATCAAGGCCAGTTCGTTATCCAGCGAATAACGTCCGACCAGGCTTTTTACCCGCGGATACTGGAACGCCCATTGTTCAAGGACTGCTTCTTCGTAGCCCCGTCCTCCCAACAGGAATATAGTATAGTCTTCCTGTTCTGACAGACGGGCAACCACCTGCTCCATTTCATCGATCGGATAGATCTTTCCGCGATGTTTGGCGAAAGGAGCGATACCGATCCATTTGCCGTTTTTCGCTCCGGCTACAGCTTCCATAGCTGACAGATCGGCCGGATGCGATTCGTAAAGGGAAGTAAATGTTTCTGTATAGTTAAGACCGGCAGCCCGGAATACATCGGCATAAGGTTCGATGACAGGACGCAGAGGTTTCAGGTCTTTATGGTTACGTGCCGTCAGACGTTTCCGTTCTTTACGCGCCTTATCCACCACATAAATCTTTGTCTTCTTCAGCCGGAATGAATTACGAATGATCATGGTACGAATCACATCATGCAGATCCAATACGATATCATAATCAAATCTCACCAAAGCAGAGGCAAACCGGAGTAATCCGCCTAATGTCTTTTCCGCTGCTTTTGTATTGATACCGATCACGTCCACATTGGAGGGACGATTCATAAACACGGGTATCAGGAATGCCTGCGTAAGAACAGTAAACGTATCCTGCGGATTTGCTTTGGCGGCGGAATAAATTACCGGAACCGTCATAGCAACATCGCCGATGGCTGAAAGTCGTATAACTAATATTTTTGCCATTATTTTTTACCGTATAGAACTGGATTCAATGCCGGATCGTTGTACATCTTCATTTGTTTGTACACTTTCATATATTTACGGCCGGCTTTGATATCAGCAAGCAGCTGATCCAAGGCGGTCGAAAGGTCTGTCTTCTGTTCCAGCAACACTTTCAGCTTTTCTTCACACTTAGCTTTATGCTCCGGGGTTGCATCAGGACGGCCAGCTTCTTCAGCCATATGATATATTTTGAGTGTCAGGATAGACAAACGGTCTACCGCCCATGCCGGACTTTCCGTATTGATCGTCGCATCAGGCAGAATTTTTACCTCTTTGTATTTATCCAGAAAGAAACTGTCGATCAGTTCGACCAGATCGGTACGATCCTGATTCGACTTGTCAATACGCCGCTTGATAGCCAATGCCTCAACCGGATCGATAGCCGGGTTACGGATGATATCTTCCAGATGCCATTGCACTGCATCAATCCAGTTTTTTAAATAGAGATAAAACTCTATACTTTTTACCTCATACGGATTGTGCATGGTTGCATCCACATCATCAGAAACATGATACGCTTTCGTAGCCTGTTCAAATATCCGGTAACACTGTTCGCTGAAATTCATATTACTACTGTTTTTTCTTTCTGTAAATACTGTTCACAAAGGTAGAAAATCTTTTCAGTTAGGCAAAGTGAAACTTTCAACGCATCTGTTGCAAAGTGGTAGTAGGACCTTCAACATATAAGCTACCTTCCTGGTCCACTCCCATCTTATCGATAAAAACAACGCGTTCTTCGCCTGTTGCCTCCGTACGTCCATGATAGATACAATACATCTGCTTTCCATCTTTCGAGTAAGTCACACTGTTATGACCGGTTCCGGTTACAATTCCTCCCTTTTCCACATTTTTCTGCAACACCGGATTGTTAGCCGCTTTGACAAACGGACCAAGCGGGGATTTGGAAGTGGCATAACCAACAGCATAGTTCTTACCTCCGAAATAATTGGCAGAATACATCATATAAAACATATCTCCTTTTTTGAAGATATAAGAACCTTCCGTCCACCGACGGTTCACTTCACCGGAAGTAACAGAACGGCTCTCCCATTCTGCCTGCGGATCTTCATTTGTCACAGGTGGACGAAGTATCAGGACTGGTTCACCGATAATGCCACTCAAATCCGGTTTCAGTTCGACGCCGTAGATCCAGCTTTCTTCTATTTCTTTAAACATTCCTTTCCCACGCGCCCAACCGGCTACTTCACTTTCTACCGGATGCTTATAGCAGCATCGCGAATAATACAGATAAAGCCGTCCGTCGGAATCTTCCAGCAGATTTCCGTCGATAACCGGATAACCGGGATCAAAAAGGGGACGATCGCTCATCTCCCTAAAAGGGCCGGTCGGTTTATCGGCAACAGCTACGCCTATACGAAAATTTTCAAGCTCATTGGTTGGATTTTCTTTCCAGTCAGCGCTGAAAAACATATAATACTTCCCATTCCGCTCATATACTTCCGGAGCCCAGAAGTTAGCAACGGCCCAGGAGCCGGGCACATTACCACGATAAACCTGGCCTTCTTCTTTCCAGTCTATCAGATTATCCGATGAATAGACACAGAAACCATCTATCGCACCTGCCCCCGTGCCATACATATAATAACGACCATCGGAAGCCAGCAACACATAGGGATCACCGAACTTCACAGGTAGAGGATTTGTATACTTTCCCTGACCATAAACAGGAATACAGAGAATTGTTAACAGGCATAATATGCCCCAAAGTAGATGTTTCATTTTGAATCTTATTTTATTCGTGAGATCTTTCCTTTATATTGAAAGGCACAAGATACATTTTTTTGTATTTTCTACAAACAATCAAGTCCGGACAAAAAGGAATTGCCCGGACTTGAAATATGCTACCTCTCAAAAATCAGCTATGGTTCATAAACTCCGCTATAAGGATTCTGGTCGCCAGCCGGCCAGATCTCATCCACCAACGCCTTGTTATTCTTCATTTCTGCGCCAGGAATTTGATAGATAAAACGCCATGAACGGGCGGGAACAGGTGTTGCACCTCCGTAAGCGACATGGTTTCCTGTACGTAACAAAGGCTTCTGGTTACGGATCAGATCAAATACGGCAAATCCTTCTCCATACAACTCTTTCCGTCTTTCCAGTAATATATCTTCAATCAGCTGGTCACCGGTAGATTCCGTACGTTTGGCATTTCTCAAATCCTGAAGTTGCCACAACAGTTCTTTTGCCTCACCTTCTTTTCCCTGACGGGCCAACGCCTCGGCAGCATTCAGCAACATCTCATCCGAACGCATCACAACCATAGAACCACGGCAATCTTCATTATCACGGAATTTGAACGTTACCCAGAATTCCCTTTTATTATCGCCTTCACCTTCCGACCAACGTTCCAACTGTTTAAAGCGGATATCGTCTTCATCAAACAGGCTGACAAAATCGTCTGCAAGAATAAAACAGCCGAACATCCAGCATTTACGGGTGCCGTTATACCACATGGCGAATGGGGAATAATCGCCCATATTCTGTTCTTCCGTTTGCTTGATCGACCATATCCAGGAAGCTGTTCCATGATTATTGAAACCATTCGTATAATCATCAACGGTAGATAACGGATATTGAGCCAATACCTTTTTCGCATATTCTTCAGATTTCGGCCAGTTATTCATCACCTGATACACTTCAGACAAAATACCTTGTACGATTGCCTGGTTGAATACGTTCGGATAATTGGCACTACGGACAAATCCTTCCAACATCGGTTCGGCAGCAGTCAAATCAGACAAGATCTGTGCATAAGTCTGTTCCAATGTTCCACGCGGCTGGCCTTCCGTATTCTCGGTTGTCGGTTCCGTATATAAAGGTAATCCCGGCATATCTTTTGCGATTACATAAGTCTGCTGGAATAAACGCGCCAGACTGAAATAAGCCCACCCGCGCATCGCCAAGGCCTGACCTTTTATATACTGTTTGTCCTGGTCGTTTCCTTCTGTTCCATCTACCTTAGTTATTACAGAATTCAGGTTATTGATCAAACGATAATGGAAAGTCCATAACTGGCTCGTGCGGAAAATGTTTGTTTGTGTTTCTCCCCAAAAGTTATAAACCCAATTATACCAACCTCTACCATTATTCGCCAGATCCTCACCAGACATATCGGAGATCATTTGTATGGAAATAATGCCATAATCATCATCCCGGTCTGACCCGCCACTATTGCGGCAGCGCATCTGATAATAACAGCCGTTCAAAGCAGACTGCGCACCGGCTGTCGTTGTAAAAACGTCATCATCGGCCACTGCCGTAGACGGTTTCGTATCTAGAAAATCGCTACAAGACATGAATCCTCCGGAAAGTACTCCTGCAGCAAATATTGACAAAATATATTTTATTGTTCTCATATAACTTTTCATTAAATAATTAGACGAATCTTACAAATTCAACTGTAACCCGAAAGAAAAAGATTTAGTAGTTGGGAACCGGTTACTGGTTGTTCCGGAAACACTTTGTTCCGGATCCGTTCCGCGGCGAGCCGCACTGCCTATCGTTACCAGATTATCACCCTGCACAAAAAGGCGTAATGTATTTATGCCATATTTTGAAGTGAACGACTTCGGTAAAGTATAGCCTAAAGTAACATTCCTCAAACGGGCAAACGAGTTATTAAATATGAACTTGGAAGTATAAGTTCCTAAATAATTAGCGTACGCATTAGACAGACGCGGGAACTTGGCATCCGTATTTTCAGGAGTCCATGCATCGAGCATATCCGGGTGCATGCTATAACCCGTACGATAAGACATCATTTGTGCATAATCGCTGTCATACAATTTACCTCCGATACTATAATAGATCATGAAAGATAAGTCAATTCCTTTATAAGAGAAATTATTGGTAAATCCGCCGAATAAAGCAGGAATAGCATCTCCCAGATATTTCTTCTGGCTATCACTTGTTACTTCATTATAGTCTTCTGTAAGAACCCGTTCTTTTACGACCTTCTCACCTTTCTCATTCGTCTCATAAATATTCTTCCAATATTGGTCGTTACCGGTTTCTTTGTTTACACCGGCATACTCGACACCCCAGAAATTATAACGGGATTCTCCTTCACGCCATTTGAATACACCCGAGTTGATCTCTTTCTGCGGTAATTTGGTGATACGGTTTTTATAAGATGTTCCGTTCAAATCAATTGTCCACTTGAAGTTTTTATTTGAAATAGCGGCATAGTTCAAAGAGAATTCTATTCCCTGGTTTTTCACGTCACCGATATTACGGTCAATACCTCCAAAACCGGTAGAAGGCGCCATCGGCAAGGAGAACAACAAATCTTTAGACTTGCGATTGAACCATTCTACGCTACCGCTTAACTTATTAAACACTGCAAATTCCAATCCGAAATTCAGCTGCAGGTTGCTTTCCCATTTCAAATCTTTATTAGGCAAGCGGCTAACCAGAACACCCGGATCCGTATAATTATTCATACCTGTTTGATACAAACCCTGATAAGCATAATATGTACCAAGATTATCATTACCAACAGCACCATAGCTAGCTTTCAGTTTCAGATTATCCAACCAGTCGCTATACGGTTTAAGAAATTCTTCATTCGACAATCTCCAGGATGCACCTACCGACCAGAAATTACCCCAACGATTATCCGGGTGGAAACGGGAAGAACCGTCCGTACGGAAACTACCGGAGATATAATAACGGTCTTTGTAATCATATTCTACACGACTCAACCAACTCAACAGACGGTAGTTATCCTGATAAGAATTCATACTATTCATGACAGATGCCGAACCGATCTCTTCCACTCCGGGGAAAGGGAGTCCCCGTTTGGAAGCAGACAGTAACTTAAATTGCCTGTAATAAGCTTCCTGCCCCAATAAAACCGACAGAGAATGGTCGCCGAAGGTCTTTTCGTAAGTTAACAGGTTATTGATCGTATAAGCGAAATTACGATCGCTTTCTTTATATACTTCTCCTTTATAACCGGCTGCATAACCGTATTCGCTGTTTGTATATCCATCATAATTATATTGGTAGAAATCTACGCTCAAATTAGTACGCCATTTCAAACCAGGCATGAAAGTAATCTCGAAGTAACTTCTATTGGAAACATCATCATGAGACCAAGGAGCATGGTTGTATGCATCGTCAGCCAATGGGTTCCACCCCTGCCAGGACTTACGATAGTCGCCATAGTCGTAAATACGGTTTCCATTTTTATCCAGAATTAATTGCCCTGTCGTCTGGTCCGTTTCATAAACAGGATAAACGGCAGGCATCGTACGAAGGAACCATACCATACTTTCAGCAGCAGAGCCTTCGCGCACACTATGTGACAAACTGATGTTAGTTCCAACTTTCAGCCATTTGTTTACAGAATAATTAAAACTGGCACGTGTGGAATAACGTTCGAATCGTTGAATCGAAAAAACACCTTTATCATTCAGATAACCGGCAGACAGATAATAATCGGCTTTCTTCGACTTACCGCTAAAGTCTATCGTATATTCCTGACGCAACCCCGACCGAAACAATTCATCTCTCCAATTGCCGGAATACAATAACTTTGCGTCAGGATCCATCTTGCCGTCGGTTCCTACCGGAGAAGCTACATTATAAGGATTACAACCAAACTCGCCTGTCAGGTATGCAGATGCCCAGTTTCTTGAATCATCCTCTGAATATCCCCAATCTTTATATCCATTGTATAAAGAACGCCAGGTTAATACAGATAATTCATCGGTTGTTAATTCGCGGGGCAGATCGACAGCCAGACTGGCAAATCCCCAGGTAGAACGAAAGTTGATCTGTCCTTTCTCCGACGAGCCTTTACGGGTCGTAATCATCACAACGCCATTCGCAGCACGCGAACCATACAATGCGGTTGCAGAAGCATCCTTGAGAACAGTCATCGATTCGATATCTGCCGGATTAATGGCATTCAGATAACCATTATAAGCCGTTCCGTCTACGACATACAACGGGTCGCTGGAAGCATTCATAGAACCGATACCGCGTATCATGATTTTGGCATCCTCACCCGGTTCACCGCTATTATTAATAACCTGAACACCGGCACTTTGTCCTTGCAAAGCTTGCGTCACATTGGATGCTCGTATTTTCTCCAAAGATTCTTTTTTGATTACCGTAGCCGATCCCGTAAAAGTTGATTTTTTTCCGGTACCATAAGCAACTACCATTACCTCATCGATAGCTACGACATCTGGTTCCATTTTAATACTCAGACTATTGCCAACGATAGGAGCTTCAATCGTTTTATAACCCAGGTAAGAGACATGGAGAACCTTTGCACGGGCAGTAACTTCAATAGAAAACTCTCCGTTTTCATTCGTTGTCACTCCGTTCATGGTTTGTTTATCCATGATCGCTACTCCAATCATCGGCAAGCCGTCTTCTGCAGATGTAACCACACCTGTCACCAGCTTATTCTGCGCTACCACCAGTTGAGTACACAACAAAATGGCAAAAAGAACTGAAAAAATTTTTTTCATAACCATATTTATTAAAATCAACGCTTCTCATTACTCTCACAAACACATAGCAGTGCATAATTTCAAATCAATCCGCAACTGACAGTCAAAAAACAATCGATATAAATAGCATTAGTTCTGGTAGGACTATGTCATCATACATTCTTTAACGGCAAATATATTAATTTTATATTTATACACTATAATTTATATCAAAAAATCACATCTGCATACAATTTTATTTGAAACCATAATTTATGAGGCCTGCAAATTAATCAATCGAAAGCTACCGTAATTCTACAATAAGGAAAACGAAAAGACCGAAAAGACTGACACTAATTATATTTCATAATATATGAAAGAGTCCTACCAGAACTCTCACCTTATTCGTATTTCATTAATTTAATACAATATCCCAGCAAATAAGAACATTTATTTACAAAATCGACAAAACAGTACGAAAACATCAATAATGAAACGGAAAGCACTACCTTTGCAAACACGTAGAATACAGGAGGGAATACCCTCTTTCGACTTAAATTGAAAGGCAAAATGAAAATTGTAATAGACAATACCGTCCCCTATCTGAAGGGAATAGCGGAACCGATCGCAGAGGTGAAATACCTCGACTCAAAAGAATTCACTCCTACAGCCATTCAAGATGCAGATGCTCTGATCGTTCGCAGTATAGATAAATGTACACGTGAACTATTGGAAGGTAGCCGTGTCCGGCTTATCACCACCGCAACCATAGGTTTCGACCATATCGATACAAAATATTGTAATGAAGCCGGTATTACCTGGAAAAATGCTCCGGGCTGTAATGCAATCTCAGTCGCCCAATATGTGCTGGCCTCACTGATTACCGTTGCACTCCGCAGAAAAGAGACGCTGCAGGACAAAACGATCGGAATTGTCGGCGTAGGCCATGTCGGAAAAGAATTAGAGAAACTTTGTATGGCTTATGGCTTGCATGTTTTACGTAACGACCCTCCCCGTGCAGAGACAGAAGGCAGCGAAGGATTCGTCTCTTTAGATACGATCGCAGAAGAGTCGGACATCATAACCTTTCACACTCCTCTAACAAAAGAAGGACGTTTCATGACACGCCACCTGGCCAATGAGGATTTCTTTAATAAAACCCGTAAAAAGCCCTGGTTCGTTAATGCTTCTAGAGGGGCTGTGCACGATACGAAAGCACTTCTCGACGCTTTAAAATCCGGAATAATCAGCGAAGCCATCATAGATTGCTGGGAAAACGAACCGACCATCGACCGTGAACTGCTCGACCGGGTAGCCATTGCTACTCCGCATATTGCAGGCTTCTCCGCCGATGGGAAAGCCAACGGTA
The DNA here is from genome assembly GCF_905196875.1 of uncultured Parabacteroides sp. Lineage (GTDB taxonomy): Bacteria > Bacteroidota > Bacteroidia > Bacteroidales > Tannerellaceae > Parabacteroides. The sequence continues at coordinate 146,541 of NZ_CAJJWO010000001.1, forward strand.
CCCGTACCTGCCTGGAAAATATCGAACGATTTTTCAATGTAAAAATAGAGAAGCTGAGAAAGGTTGTGCCACCCGCTCCCGCCGATCCGGTTATCGACCTGGACGGAGTAACAGCTCAGCGTATCGAGTATGCAATCCTCAAGAGCTTTAACCCGCTTGCCGTAGATAAAATGCTACGGGAAACGCCGGAGAGGTTTGAATGGTTCCGGACAAATTATCATCATCCGCGGGAGTTTGCTGCTTATACAATAGAAAATGCGACAGCAGAAGAACGGAAACTCTTCGATCAGCTGGGTTTCCGGTAATATGCCGTAGAAAATAAAAAAATCAAGCACTGAAAAATAATGGCAAAAGACAAGTTATTATCTCCCGGTTTCTGCTACATATTAACAGCAAACTTTTTGCTGTTTTTTGCATTTTACCTGATATTACCCATCCTGCCTTTCTACTTGCAGGAACGGTTTATGACGGATAAATCGATGATCGGATTTATCCTGTCCTGCTATACGATCGCTTGTCTATGCATTCGACCGTTCTCAGGATATCTGTTGGATACTTTTGCACGTCGCCCTTTGTATCTGCTGGCATACGCCATATTCATGGTTATATTTGCGGGATATATGGTTGCCAGCCTGTTGAGTATATTTATTGTATTGCGTATTTTGCACGGGTTTGCTTTCGGCATGGTCACTGTTTCCGGTAATACGATCGTGATCGACATCCTTCCTTCTTCCCGGCGTGGCGAAGGGCTTGGATATTACGGGATGGCGAACAATCTGGCGATGAGCTTCGGCCCGATGATCGGATTGTTTATGCATGAGAGCTTTAGTTACGAGGTTATATTTTCGTGTTCGCTGATCTCTTGTTTCCTCGGATTTATAATGGCCTACCTGGTTAAGACACCTTATAAGCAACCGGTTAAGAAGGAGCCGATTTCTCTCGACCGCTTTTTTCTGGTGAAAGGGCTTTGGGCCGGAATTTCCTTATTGCTTCTTTCTATTCCTTATGGAATGACGACAACCTATGTTGCCATGTATGCCGACGAAATCGGTATTTCGGTACACTCCGGGCTTTACTTTACCTTTATGGCCGTCGGCCTGGCCGTATCGCGCCTGTTCTCCGGCCGACAGGTAGATAAAGGGCGCATCACGCTGGTTATCATACTGGGAATGTTCCTGGCATGTGCCAGCTTCTTCGCCCTCGCATCACTCGAAACTCTGATGAAATGGAATCCGGTATTCACTTCCTATTTGTTTATCGGGATCGCCTTGTCGCAGGGAGTGGCTTTCGGCACAATGTTTCCGGCCTTCAACACACTGTTCGTCAATCTCGCACCCAACAGCCAGCGCGGAACGGCTACTTCCACTTACCTGACCAGCTGGGATGTCGGGATCGGCATCGGATTAATGATAGGAGGAAGTATAGCGCAGACCTTCGGCGGATTCAATCACGCTTATCTTTTCGGGGCTTGCCTCACGGTGTTGTCTACGATCTTCTTTATGGTAAAAGGAGGACCGTATTTCAACAGGAACAAACTGCGGTAAGAAAGCTGATGTATCACCTCAGCGACTCTATATAGTCGCACAACTTCTCTATCCCCTTCTCGCTTTTTATCTTTTCAGCGATAGCTGACGCATTCTTTTTATAGGCAGAATTATTGACAAGGTCGCTCATCTTTTCTTCCAACTCCTCTTCCGAAACTTTTGCGATCTTTACTCTTTCCGGGCCCAATCCCAGGACTTGTACTCGATAGGCCCAATAAGGCTGGTCGAGAAGCAAAGGAGTGATCAGTTGAGGAACTCCCGCACGCGCTACGCTATGCGTCGTTCCGCTTCCCCCATGATGGATAACAGCATCGCAATGCGGGAAGATCAGATGATGAGGGATCGGTTTATGCATCAGGAACAACTGCTCGTTTCCCTGCAACGAAGCGCCGGTCTTAGCCCAGCCGGAACCGACAACCAGCCGGTATTGTTTTCGTTCGCAGATCCGGGCCAACATTCCGCAAAACCGTTCGCGATCTTTTGTCGTACAACTTCCCAGGGTGAAAAAGAGAACCGGGGTCCGGTCTTTATTGATAAATGCCATCAGTTCACGATAGGCTTCTTCGTCATATTCGAAAGTATCATTAAAACAATATCCACCGATATTCCAACGAAAACGTTCATCCCAAACCGGATCGGTATGTCCCAGATACTGACTGTACAACAGAAAATTATCACTGTTCTTTCCGGCATCCTGCCCGAAATTCCGGATCGGAGCCAGACCGTATTTTACGCGATTTTTATTGATCGTATCCTTCACCATATAGTTAGAGACACGGTTCATCATCAACCAAAGCAGTTTCGGGGTAAATATCGGATTAGGCTTCGGATACGGGAAAGCTGGAGGCGGCATTTTTTCACCGGGGAGGAAAGGTGCGAAAGCAGTCCGGACAAACGGTTTCTTACAATATTCAGCTATTCCTGTTGCGGCAAATTCGGTATTGGCAGCGACAAGGACATCATTCTGCTCCAACAGCGGTATCACCTGTACAAACTGTTTGTCGATCGCATCGCGTGTCCATTCCACGATCCTTTTGAAACTTTGTTTATTCTCGGCTGCATCAGCCATCATCCCTCCGATATTATCGAAGTCCTGCAAAACGACTTTTACAGGATATTTTTTAGCCATCTCCTCAAAAACATGGGGCAAATTCATTGTCACTTCATGTCCCCGTTCAACCAGTTCGCGGGCAATAGCCAGGTAAGGCAATACATCGCCCTGTGATCCTCTTGTTACAAGCAGTATTTTCATCGATTCAATATTTTATCATGTAGTTTTTCCACGACAGTTCAGATCTCTCTGTCTTCGTTATCATTCAGGACACACTGTTCTTCGACCTTATATCCCTCTTCCGCCTTTTTACTTTCTGCTTTCCGTTTAAAAAGCATCCGCACCAAAAAGGCTAAAAAACCTAATAATAGACTCATTAACATAATGAGAACAAAGAACGTATATATAAACACATCCGTCAATGTCTATTTTTCACATTCGATATTCCATTATTAATAATATCACATTGTCGTATATTAATTCACAGACAGTTATGTATTTCAAAAAAATCAAATCTTAAGAATAGAATATTGATTCTGAAATATAGCTATTGTTTGGTATAAAGTTATATCGGTACTTTGTATCATCATACAAAACAATAAAAAGAAAAGTAAATGAACAAGTATTTATTGCACAACTTTCTTTATGCCATCTGCATGGTCGCTCTACTGACAGCCTGCGATGACAATGATGATTATGATGGACCCGAAATGAACGGAACCTATTCTAACAAGTTGAGCGCACCCGAGGGTGGCGACGCATTGATCCTGACTTACAGCGGACGAGAGTTTATCGGTAAGGATGTCGCTTTTAAAATGATTAACGACAACACAGCAAACATTACCCTACACGGCGTTCTTCCCGGAGAAACCGCCACTCCACTGGAAAATGTGGCGCTGACCGCCGAAACCAATGGTTATTCTTTTGCCGGAAACGGAACTGGGGCCAACGGAACCTCTTTCGCCTATACCGGAAAAGTAGAAAAAGGGAAAATGACCCTGGCCCTGACCGATGTGAAGATCGCATCGAACCAACTGACATCAAATAAAACATGGTATCCGGTACAAACCGGAGTTACCGAAGAGACAGACCCGGTTCAGGGTAACTATACATGCCGGCATTATGCCTTCCACCTGGTAACAGACAACCTGATACTGGGACAGGCAGCCCCCATGCTCGAAGGCATGGTTGGAAATCTGATCACCTGGTTCATAAACAATGTAACATTCAATCCGGACGGCAATATTACGGCCAGCTACGGAACCATGCCTGAAGGCAAAGCACTTGCCGATCTGCTGAATGCTGTTCCCGACAGAAAAGAAAGCGATTGGATCTCTTCCCCCATCAATCTGGCTTCTTATTATGTAAAAGACGATTCCGAACTTTACATCGTGCCTAACGTAGACATGATCCTTTATCAGATTCAGCAAAACAAAACCAAAGCGGACAGCAGTCTGGACCCGGCAGTTCTTGCAGCCGTTTATCAGCAGCTCAATAAATGGAGCACCACAGGTATTAAAATGACTATCCGTAAAAACTCTGAAGTTCCTTACAACAGCATGGGCAACCTGATCGCTTACAAAGGTGATATTTTTATGTTCCTCGACAAGGAAGAAATAGCGGCATTCATTCCTCTCCTTTCTTTAGTAAAAGGACTTCTTCCCGAAGATATCCTGAACGGACCGATGGGCCCGATGATCGGAACCATACTCGACATGTTGAGCGGAAGCCTGCAACAAGCACAAACACTCGAGCTGGGCATGATGCTGACCAAAGAAAAACAGACACTATAACAAATAAAAACGACAGAAATGAAAAAATTATATGTAATAGCATTCCTACTGACCTTTTTGACGGGGCCTGCATTCGGGCAAATAATGAAAGGGCACATTTACGATCAGGAAACGAACGAACCGCTGGCCGGTGTCAATATTACTTATAAAAGACTGAGCGGAGAAACAGACGGAACAGTCTCAAATGCCGACGGTTTTTATCAGATAAACCTGCCGGAAGGTGGTGTAGACTTGCTGTTCAGCTATATAGGATACGAAAACGAAATGGTCCCGGTAGTAATCAACCGGAATGAGACAAAAACCCGCGACGTACGGATGCGTATCAAAGCAAACCTGCTGGGTGACGTAGTAGTCAGTGCCGGACGTTTCGAACAGAAACTGAGTAACGTAACAGTCTCGATGGACCTGCTGAAAGCAGACGATATAGCCAAACAGGCTCCTACCGACCTGAGTTCTACGCTGAACACAATGCCTGGGGTCGATATCAACGACAAACAGCCTTCCATTCGTGGAGGTAACGGCTGGACCTATGGTGTAGGTTCGCGAAGCCTCGTATTGATAGACGGAATGAGTGCCCTGACTTCCGGGACAGGTATTATCAACTGGAACATTGTTCCTCTTGAAAACATCGAACAGGTGGAAGTGATGAAAGGTGCTTCGTCGGTACTTTACGGTTCGTCGGCTTTAAACGGGGTAATCAATATCCGCACCAAACGTCCTAGCCTCACTCCGGTAAGTACCTTGCGTACATATATAGGTATTTATGGCGATCCGGCCAATGAAGACTATCAATGGAGTGACAAATCATTCTGGAAAGAAGGTAAATATGAAGTAGAGCCTTTCCTTCGTAAAAATGTATTTTCAGGGATCAGAAACCCGATGTATGAAGGGATAGACTTTTCACATGCCCGTCGTATCGGCAACTTCGATGTGTCGGCCGGATTAAATATGTTCACCGATGAAGGCTATAAAGAACAAGGTTACAACAAACGGTTCCGGGCCGGAGGTAATCTGACTTACCATCAGCCGATGACAGACGGCAATCTGGTAAACTACGGTTTCAACGTAAACTATATGAGCGACAAATACGCCGACTTCTTCCTGTGGCGCTCTCCGAAGGAGGCTTACCAGCCCTCTCCTATCGCGAACATGGGACGCGAAGCTAATACATTCTATATCGACCCATTCTTTAACTTCACAAACCCGTCCAACAACACATCGCATAAGATAAAAGGACGTTTCTACTATCGCGGAGATAATATTGCAGACGGTTCGAACAACGGTAAGTCGATCACCGATATCCTGGGTAATATGGGAACAGATGCAAATGCGATCGCCGGGATCGTTCAGAATGTACAGAACGGCGATTATAGCATGTTCTACCCTTTGATACAGCCGGCTCTTCAAGGTGATATCAACGGGCTGGTAAACGGTACGACCAATCTATTGAACGGAATCTTCCCCACAGCAACCACCGCCGATTACTGCGACCTGCTTTCATGGGTGATGAAACGCGGTATTCCCAGCAGCACATCCGACCTGGTGCCCTGGTTATCGAACGCAATCGATCCGAAGTCAGACCCGGTCAGCATTGACAAAAACTATACTTATTATCTGGATTACCAATTCAATAAGAAATGGGATAACGGTACGCAGATCACGGCCGGCGCTACTTACGAACATATGCGCAGTACGTCAGTGACTACGGGCAACCATGATAGCGACAACGCTGCCCTTTTCTTCCAGTACGATCAACGTTTTTTCGATCGTCTGAGCGTATCGGCCGGCATGCGTGCGGAATACTATCGCGTCGATGATTTCCTGCGTGAAGCCGACACAAAGATATTCGGAGCCAAAGTACCTGTAAAACCGATCTTCCGTGCCGGACTGAATTATCAACTGGCAGACTACAGCTTCATCCGCGCCAGCTTCGGACAAGGCTACCGTTATCCGTCCCTGACAGAGAAATATGCCCGTAAAGACATCGGTGGTGTCGGCGTATTCCCGAACAATGAAGTAAAAGCGGAAAAGGGAGTGAACGCCGAACTGGGTATCAAACAAGGATACAAATTCGGGAATCTGATGGGATTCTTCGACGTAGCCGGTTTCTATACACAGTATACAGATATGATCGAATTCCGTTTCGGTTTCTTTGATCCTAATTCATTTGCATACGCCAATAGTACAAAAGATATACTCGGAATCCTCGCACAGGGACAGATACCGGGTATCGGAGCACAGTTCTATAATGTATCGAAAGCCCGTATCTACGGAGCCGAGATCAGTACCAACGGTTTCTATGACTTCAACCCGGATACCCGTCTGTCTTATAATCTCGGTTACGTATACATCGAACCGGAAGATGCAGACTATAAAGAGAAGAATGAACTCGAAGCACAATACAACGATCCGCTCCGGGCAAAGGAAAAGTCTAACGATTCCAAATATCTGAAATACCGCCAGAAACATACCGTTAAAGGTGTGCTCGACTTCCAATGGAAACGTTTGAACCTCGGAATGAACGTAACCTGGAAGAGTAAAATGCTGGCCGTAGATTATCTGATGGTAGACGAACGCGAAAAAGATCAACCGGATGTAATGGAATATATCCGCCAGCTTCTTTACGGTAACGTAGATGGCCAGACACTTAATTCCTACTGGAAAGAAAAGAATACAGACTATTGCGTAGTCGACCTGCGTGCCGGTGTGAAGATCACGAAAGATGTTTCTTTTCAGTTCATGATCAACAACCTGTTCAACAAAGAATACTGCACACGTCCCATGCTGGTATCCGCACCTCGTACGTATGTAATGCAACTAAATATGAATTTTTGACCAAACCACGATGAATCGAAAAGCCCTACTGAACGCCATGTCAGTAGGGCTTAATTTTTTAAATTCTTTTCCTGTCATTTTAATATATCCTCTATCACATGCGGATAATGTGCATATTCCAACGCATGCACTTTTGTAGCCACTTCTTCGGGAGTGTCGGTAGGCAACACTTCACATTTAGCCTGGAAAATAATATCCCCTTCATCGTAATTTTCATTAATATAATGTATGGTGATGCCCGATTCTTTATCACCTTCCGCCACTACAGCTTCATGTACATGCATACCATACATACCTTTTCCACCATGTTTCGGCAACAAGGCAGGATGTATATTGATGATCTTTCCCGGATAGGCTTTTAATAAGGCATCCGATATCTTGTTCATAAAACCGGCTAAAACGATCAGATCTACCTGATATTCCGCCAATTTCGTCAGAATCGGAGAGCCTTCCACAAACTCCTCACGGGAGAATACGAAAGAAGGAATTCCGAGATTATTGACACGGGCATGCACGCCCACTTTTTTGTTATTCGACAAAACAACCGCCACTTTAACGGTTTCACTTTTAGAGAAATATCGGGCGATATTCTCGGCATTTGTACCCGAGCCGGAGGCAAAAATTGCTACGTTTTTCATATTTTCCTATGTTTTAGTGCACACGAAAAGAAAAAATGTGCAGTTTTCCGCATTTTTAGTGCATTAAATTTGTTTTGTAACATAAAAAATTCTTTTCTTTGCACTGCAAATTTAAAAAGTATATTCGTATTTATTAATCTAAATTGAAAAAGTTATGTCTGAAGTTGCATCTAGAGTAAAGGCTATCATCGTTGATAAATTAAGTGTTGAAGAAACAGAAGTTACAAACGAAGCAAGCTTTACTAATGATTTAGGAGCAGACTCTCTTGACACTGTAGAGTTGATTATGGAATTCGAAAAGGAATTCGGTATTTCAATTCCTGATGATCAGGCAGAAAAGATTACAACAGTAGGCGACGCAGTTGCTTATATCGAAGCTAACGCGAAGTAATCAATCCTTTTAATTAAAGGTATGGAATTAAAAAGAGTTGTAGTAACAGGTCTTGGTGCCATTACTCCTCTTGGTAATACCCTCACAGAAACATGGGAGGGTATTATCAATGGGAAGAGTGGAGCCGGTCCTATTACGCAGTTTGATGCATCCAAATTCAAGACACAATTTGCATGCGAAGTTAAAGGCTTCGATCCGTTATCAGTAATGGATCGTAAGGAAGCCCGTAAATGTGACCGTTATAGTTTATTTGCAATAAGTGCCGCAAAACAAGCAATCGAAGATGCTGCTATGGACCTGGACAAAGAGGACAAGGACCGTATCGGCGTTATTTTTGCTTCAGGTATCGGCGGTATCAAGACATTTGACGAAGAAGTATTAGGATATGCGAAGACAAAAGATACGATCGGGCCGAAATTCAACCCGTTCTTCATCCCTAAGATGATCTCGGATATCGCAGCCGGACATATCTCCATGCTTTATGGATTCCGTGGTCCTAACTTTGCAACAGTGTCGGCTTGTGCCTCTTCTACCAATGCAATCAGCGACGCATACAACTATATCCGTTTGGGTAAAGCAAATGTGATCGTGACAGGTGGTGCGGAAGCAGCTATTGCAGATTCTGGTGTCGGTGGGTTCAACTCGATGAATGCGCTGTCAACCCGTAACGATTCACCCGAAACAGCTTCTCGTCCATTCAGCGCAAGTCGCGACGGTTTCGTCATGGGAGAAGGTGGAGCATGTTTGATCTTGGAAGAGATGGAACACGCTTTGGCACGTGGAGCTAAAATATATGCTGAAATCGCCGGAACAGGAATGTCAGCCGATGCATACCATCTGACAGCCTCTCATCCTGATGGATTAGGAGCAAAGTTAGTGATGCGTAATGCGCTGGAAGATGCAGAAATGACTCCGGAAGATATCGATTATATCAATGTTCACGGAACATCTACTCCGGTAGGAGATATATCAGAAGTTAAAGCGATCAAAGATGTATTCGGAGATCATGCTTACAATCTGAACATCAGTTCAACGAAGTCAATGACCGGTCATTTATTAGGTGCTGCAGGAGCTATCGAAGCAATGTTATGCATCATGGCAATAAAAGACGGTATCATTCCTCCGACGATCAACCATGCTGATGGCGACGATGATCCTGAAATAGATTATAAACTGAATTTCACATTCAATAAAGCTCAAAAAAGAGAAATACGGGCTGCATTATCCAATACATTCGGATTCGGTGGCCACAATGCTTGTGCTATTGTTAAAAAATTTGTGAAGTAACGTGTTTACACAATTATACAAAAAGATAAGGCTCCTAAAACATAAGAATAAGGAGCCTTATTCTTCTTTATATAAGATACTGGGATTTTACCCCGATAACATCCACGTTTATGAGCAAGCCTTCCTGCATAAATCTTCCTCTATCGAAGACAGTGACGGCAAATGGCTGAATAACGAACGTCTGGAGTTTTTGGGTGATGCCATATTGGATGCCATCGTAGCAGACATTGTATATAAACATTTTCAAAATAAGCGGGAAGGATTCCTGACCAATACCCGTTCTAAGATTGTACAACGCGAGACACTCAATCGCGTAGCCGTCGAGCTGGGCCTCGACAAGATGGTCGTTTACTCGGCAAAATTAAGTTCACACAACAATCACATGTATGGCAATGCTCTGGAAGCACTGATCGGAGCTATCTATCTGGATCAGGGATACCGTGCCTGCTATCGGTTTATCGACCATGTGATCATCAAACGATATATCGATCTGGATAATATAGCCCGTAAAGAGGTGAACTTCAAATCAAGCCTGATAGAATGGAGCCAAAAGAATAAGCTGGAAGTAACATTCGACCTGATAGAATCGTTTTCCGACAATGACGGCAACCCTGTATTCCAGACAGGCGTAACTTTATCCGACACGCAAATCGGGGTCGGGATCGGCTATTCCAAAAAAGAATCACAGCAGAATGCAGCCAAAATGGCTATTAAGAAACTACGTACCGACAAAGTATTCCAGCAATTTATCTCCGAACTGAAAAAGAAGCAGACCGGTGAATCGACAGCAGAACAAGAGTTTGAAGATCTTCCGGAAGAAGAGACAGAAACCATGGAACAGGTTTCTGCCGGACAAACATCAGGTAACAAACCACAGTGCGTCGATGCAACTATCAATGAAGGAGTTCGGTAAGTATTGTACCCGTCAGTTTCGGAAAATAATTATATTATAATATTTAGGTCGAAACAAACAAGAATTCCTATAATTTACTACATTTGTAAAAAAAGAATTCCTTTGATTATCAAGCTAAGTTTATGGAGGGTACATTTTTACAAATCATCTTACCAATTACGTCTGTAATCGTAATTATCGCTTTATCCACATATATCTTTATATTGCGGAAACGGCTGGCTGGAATGTCCCGAAACGGACAAAAGCAAGAGTTGTTTCAGCAAGAAGCAATCGACTTGAAAAACAAATTAATGCTAGCCCTCCAGGCTGGTGATATGACGGTTTGGTCTTACCTTCCGCAAGAGGATAGATTCGATCTTCTCAACACGAATCTATTTTCGAAACCCATAAAAACCCTGCAAGACCTGAGAGATCAATTGATACCCGAAGATCAGGAAAAACACAGGCAACTGGAAACAGATATCCTCAACGCCACAAAAGAAAAAACATCCGGAATCTATCGCGTCGTATCTTCGGAGGGTGAAATTACCTGGTATGAGGTTTTTGTGATGGGAATAAAAGGGAAAGATGGAAAAGTATGTCGCTTTATCGGAACCCAAAAAGATATTACCGCCAAAGCCGAACGTGATCAGGCACTCCGTAAGTACATTCAACGCTCAGAACTTGCTATTCGCTCTGCCAATATTATCCAATGGGATTACAATGTAAAAACACGCGAATTCACACGTCTGAATATCGATCCTTCCCAACCGGATTTATTTGTTCGTACACCATTTACATTCTTTGTGCACCCCGAAGACAGGAGGCTTCTACTGGAGCAGGAAGAATTGCGGGCAGAAGGGAAAGAAGGTGCCGATAACCTGCATCTACGGGTTATGATGGAAGGGGATGCCGAATACAGATGGATAACTTCTTACACCGTCCCATTGGAATATGACGAAAACGGAATACCAACTACACTGACAGGTCTTCAGATGGACGTCACTTCCATCGAGAAAGCAGAAGAATCCAATCGAATGAAGAGTGCCTTCCTGGCCAACATGAGTCATGAAATACGTACACCACTCAATTCAATTATCGGTTTTTCACAGCTGCTGGCCGAAACGGTAGATAAAGAAGAGCGGAATGAGTTTATCCGTATTATCGAAAACAATAACAACCAACTTTTACAAATCATTAATGACATTCTCGACCTGTCGAAAATAGAAGCAGGAAAGATGAAATTCGTTTATTCCGATTTTGATGTATCCGAGATACTTACAGATTTGAAGGAGACTTATAACTCAAGAATGGAGAAAGGGGTGGAACTTATTTGTGATATACCTTATCCGAAATGCATTATCTATTCAGAAAAGAACCGTCTGATACAAGTACTATCTAATTTGTTGAGCAATGCAGCCAAATTCACGGAACAGGGGTCTATTACAATGGGATACCGGATTATCGACAGCGGTCTGTCTTTCTATGTAACCGACACAGGAAAAGGGATCGAAAAAGAGAATCTGTCACAAATATTCGAACGATTCATGAAATTCGACAGCTTTGTTCCGGGAACAGGGCTAGGGCTTTCTATCTGCCAACTGATCGTACATAAACTGAATGGTCATATCATGGTCGATTCAGAGCCTGGAAAAGGTAGTACATTCTCTTTTACTATCGCATGTGATCCTAAGCCTGTAATCTGACTTACAAATTACTTGCCGAACGAAATACCCATTCTTTCTCCCTGGATGATCAGGTCGTTCTCCGGCGTGACCAGTTTCAGTTTGCCGGCCACTTCCGCCAAGGCAATCGATTCCACTTTATCACCATTCATACATACCATACGTCCGAACTGGCGGTTGGCAATCAGTTCCGTAGCATGCCCCCCCAGACGAGTCGCCAGATTACGGTCGAACGGCGAAGGATTGCCGCCACGCTGAATATAGCCTAATACGGTATCACGGCATTCGATACCGGTAGCCGCTTCTATCGTACGGGTGATATAATCGGACGGGCGTTTCTTATCGGGTGTCTCCACTCCTTCGGCAACAACAACGATAGAATATGGCTTACCTCGATGGGCACGATCGAGGATCGTCTCATTTACTTTGTCCATATCATATCCGAGTTCGGGAAGCAAGATCACATCCGCACCTCCGGCCATTCCTGCATAAAGGGCGATCCATCCGGCATGGTGTCCCATCACTTCCACCACCATTACGCGCTTGTGCGAACTGGCAGTCGAATGCAAGCGATCAATCGCATCCGTAGCGATATTGACAGCTGTATTAAAACCAAATGTGATATCCGTACCCCAAACATCGTTGTCGATCGTTTTAGGTACTCCAATAATATTCAGTCCCAAAGCAGACAACATTCCTGCTGTTTTCTGCGTACCGTTGCCACCGATACAGACGAGACAGTCTAATCCTAATTCTTCATAATTCTGTATAATGATCTGAGGCTTTTCACTTTCACCCGAAGCGAGCAGTTTACGGAATGGCTTTTCGCGCGAAGTACCCAGGATCGTCCCTCCCAGATTAAGGATACCGGAAAGACTACGTTCGTCGAACAATTGAATATCTTTGTTCAGTAGTCCGACAAAACCACTATGTATACCTATTACTTCCATGCCGTAATGCATGATGGCAGTTTTACCTACACCGCGAATCGTAGCGTTTATACCGGGACAATCACCTCCGGAAGAAAGGATACCTATTTTCATTGTTTTGTTAATTATGTATACGACAAAGATATAAATAAAAAGAGAATGCCTACATTTGCAACCTATACAAATAAAAGGAGCATGGATATTTTAACAAATACGATATCACTACTCTTCCGGCACCGGCAGAAAGAAATAGAGAAATACGGGCAAGACACGGACTTGCTCCAGCGTAAACAATTACGCTCTCTTTTGAAGACCGCACGCAATACCGAATGGGGTCTGACATACGATTACAAAAGTATCCGCAATTACAGCGATTTCTGTGAGCGTGTTCCGCTTCAGACCTACGATGATATCAAGCCTTATGTGACACGGATGATCAATGGAGAAAGGAATATTCTCTGGCCTTCGGTCGTCAAGTGGTACGCTAAAAGTAGCGGTACCACGAACGACAAAAGTAAATTCCTACCTGTCACCCGCGAAGTGCTTCACGGTTGTCACTACCAAGGAGGTTTCGACACCGTTTCCCTCTATCTCCGGAATAATCCCGAAAGCCACTTCTTCTCTAAAAAAGGACTGATACTCGGAGGAAGCCACAGCCCCTCCCCTCTCAATCAAAATTCTCATTGCGGCGACCTGTCGGCTGTTCTGTTACAGAACTTGAACCCGCTGGTCAACCTCATGCGTGTTCCGGCCAAACGGATCATCCTTATGGACGAATGGGAAAGCAAGATAAAAGCAATCGTAGACTGTACCTGGAATAAAGATGTGAACAGCTTGTCGGGCGTCCCTTCCTGGATGCTGGTCCTGATCAAATCGGTCCTGAAAAAGACTGGTCGGGAATACCTGAGTGACGTATGGCCCAATCTGGAAGTATTTTTCCACGGCGGTATCAGCTTCGAGCCATACCGGGAGCAATATAAATCGTTGATTCCTTCAGATAAGATGCATTATATGGAGACTTACAACGCCTCGGAAGGTTTCTTCGGCATACAGGATGATCCGGCAGACCATAGCTTGCTGATGATGCAGGATTATGGAGTTTTCTACGAATTTATTCCCATGTCGGAAGTAGGAACTTCCAATCCGACGGTTCTTCCCCTGGAAGCTGTAGAGACAGGAAAGAATTATGCGATGGTAATAACGACATCCGGCGGCCTGTGGCGTTATCAGATCGGTGATACGGTTCGTTTCACCTCTCTTTTCCCTCATAAGTTTATTATCTCGGGAAGAACTAAACACTATATCAATGCTTTTGGCGAAGAATTGATGGTAGACAATGCCGATAAAGCGATCAGCCGCGTAAGTATCCAAACCGGGGCCAAAGTGAAGGAATATACAGCCGCCCCTCTCTTTATGCTGGACAAGGCAAAAGGTCGTCATCAATGGTTTATCGAATTTGAAACAATGCCGCCTTCGCTGGATGAATTTGCATCCCTGCTGGATAAGACTCTGCAAGAGCTGAATTCCGATTATGAAGCCAAGCGCTATAAAGAAATATCCTTGCAACCACTGGAAATCGTAGTCGCTCGCGAAGGCGCCTTTTACGAATGGCTCAAAGAAAAGGGTAAACTAGGCGGACAGCACAAAATACCACGCCTCAGCAACGACCGCATACACATCGAACAATTGCTGGCTATCAATAAGCGGTTGTCCTGATAAAGACAATAGCCTGAATAAGATATTTATAGAGTTTGATAGCTAACTAATTGGGATAGCTTAGTATTATTTATAAATCTGTATAGGCAAATACATTCAAAACGCCCATACTACGCGCCAGAAAAACCACCTCAAAACCGACATTTAGTCACCGAAAAAACATTAAACAAAACTATTTGATTAATCAGCATGAATCAAATGGGATAATTCAGCTTACCGTTGAATATTATAGCTTCTAAAACGAATAAGAAAAATAAACTCCTCCCCCCTGCTCGTTGAAGGTCGGGGCAATCACTATATTCTTTGCGGACTTACGATTTATTTTGCGGGCAATAGCGTTACGGAGGGGAAAATAAGCCAGATAGGATAATTCGACGGAAAGAATACCAAAACCGGCTCCTGCCACGACATCGGCTACCCAATGGCGGTTATTATATAACCGTGAGCCGGCGACAAACAAAGCGATTGCATATCCCGAATAAGCCAGTACCGGACTACTATCTTTAAACTCTTTATAAGCCATGTGAGCCCCCAGGAATGCATTGGCCGTATGGCCGGAAGGAAACGAATAGGGTCCTCCGTCAGGACGAGTTTCATTTACCGAATACTTCAGGGCACGGGTCATCACTGCATTCATACCTTCAGCCATCGTTACCAGGAAAAGCTGATCTACCCAATTATGCTTCTCCTTTCCCATCAAATCACAAACGAAAACCCAGCCCAGCATTCCCCATTCCAGATAATCGTCGACCCGGATTTTCTTCACATCGCTTTTCCGGGAGAAAAGGTGAAAATCGTTCATTCCGTCGATGGCTGTCCCCACCACTCCGACAGTGATCAGAGACGCAGGAAGGATCAGATGCTCGGGGTTGAATTTGTACTCGATAACCGACATCTTCTGCGGCAGGCTATCGGATACCGCCTCGTTCTGTGCCTCCACAGGCGACAAACGGATAATCATCAGAAGGGCAACGATAAGTATGGATATTCTCATTCCTTACAGGCTTAATCTTTTTTATTCAAACCACAAAGAAACAAAAAATAACTTACCTTTGTTTCATTATAGATCGTATTGATCTCCGTTTATAAACAAATTAAAGACATTCATTCCGATGAAAAGAGCAAACAACAGGCCCATGCTGGCTGCCTTTATTTTATGTGCAGGACTACTTTCCGCCTGCGGACAAAAGAAAACTCAACAAGAACCCCAGGAAGAACAGGTTACTGCTGAATTGGTCGGCAACGATAAAGATGAACACGGATGTATTGGTTCAGCAGGTTATACATGGTCGGAAGTACAGCAAAACTGTATCCGTCTTTTCGAGTCAGGTACACGTTTGGAAGCAATCGACGGTAAATCGTCTGCTTACCTCGTATTCAGCCCGGACTCATTAAAAGCCGAACTGTTCTTTTCAAGCGGAGAACCGAGCGAAGTACTCGACCGCCGTTCACTGCCTGCCGGAGGCTACGCCTGGAATGTGGAAGACGATGACACAAAAAATGTACGTTCCATCGATGGCGTATGGACTATCAGCCAACGCGGAACAGAAATCTACCGCCAGAATAAAACGGAAACAGACAGTTCGTTAGGAGCCATGCAAACTCTTACTTACGAAGGTTTGCTTCCCTGTGCCGATTGTCCGGGTATCCGTTACGACCTGACTATCCGTAGCAAAGAACATAGTGGAGACGGCACTTTCTCCCTTTCACAAACATATCTGGAAGCCGAAGACGGTAAAGATGCCACATTCGTAACCGACGGCAAACGTCTTACTCTAAAAGGAATACCAGGTGACGATAATGCAACTGTATGGCAACTGATCTCAGACAATGGGGATGAAGTGATGAACTTCCTTTGCGAAAATGATTCTACGCTAACGCTTCTGGGAGATGACTTTACGAAAGCCGAATCGGAGCTGAATTATAGTCTCAAATTAGTGAAGAAACAGTAAAAAAGATCCCATTTCAACTAATATTTATTATATGGGATATAAAAGCTCCTTGAACGATTGATTTATTAAATCCAATCTATATTAACTCCTGATTATATTCGCTAACTTTGTGGCAGACAATCCCTTGAAAATTGAAGGATATGAAACAAAGTGAAAGTGCATTGTCAGGAATGAAACAGTTCTTGGAGCTTCTTCCTGATACGGTTTTAATAGTTAATAAAGAGGGGATAATTGAAGATTTACTCAATTATCAGCCTGAAATATCTTTGTCCCTCACTCCACAGCAACAACAAGGGCAAACTATACATGAGTTATTCCGTTATAAGAATTTAAAAGGTAATTCCGGGAATAAGCTACTGAGCGCATTCCTGGATACAATGAAGACACGTAAACCCAATACAATCCATTATGAGGTTGAAAATGACGGGCATACAGGCTATGCAGAAGGATATATAACTCCTTTTGAAGATCATACCTTCGGTATATTCCGGAATATGACCAAACGGGTGGAAGCTCAACAGGAGATCATCAATGAGAAGAACAAACTGACAATGGCTTTAAAAGCCGGTAATTTGTCAGTTTGGTCTTATCTTCCTGATAGCGATTCTTTCGACCTGGCTGACGATCAGACAGTTCCACAACCGGGTATGAAACTATGGGATGTTACCAAACAACTTATTCCCGAAGACAGAGAACGACATGTCAAACTGGTCACTGACATCGTGAATGAAAAACACGAACAAAGTATCGAACAATTTCGGTTACTAACACCTGAAGGGAAAATCCGGTGGTACGAAATCTACTCGATGGGTGTCCGTGGAGAAGACGGTAAAATAAGCAGTCTGATCGGAACTCAAAAAGATATTACCGATCAAAAAAATAAAATTCAGGAACTTATCGAGAATCGCCAACAGCGCGATTTACTCCTACAAATCACTAACATGATTATCTGGGAGTATGACTATAAAACAGATATCTGTACTTCTGGCAGAGAGTCTTTATTTTTCGATAGTAATACAACGCTAAAAGATATTTATAAGACAGTCGCCCCTGAACATCAGGAGATGTATTTAAAGGCATATGATGAAATCCTGAATAAACGTTCCGACCTGATGAATATTCAATTCCGGGTAAAAGGACTTGATGGCCTATACCGGTGGGTCAGGCTGATAGCCAAAGTATCCAAATATGATAAAGAGGGTAATGTCCATAAACTGATCGGAACTCGCGAAGATATAACGGAAGAGGTAGAACGCGAACAAAGATTCCGCAATTATATACAACGGTGCGAACTGGCTATTCAAGCCGCCAATATTATTCAATGGGACTTGGATATCAAAACACAGGAGTATACCCGCTTATATCCAGATTCGATTAATCCCGGTAATTTCATCCGTAGATCATTTATTTTCACAGTTCATCCTGACGATCGACTTATCTTGCAGCGAGAACAGGAAAAGCGGGCGCGCGAATGCAAAGGATATAGCAACCTGCACTTACGGATCATGCTGGACGGAGATACAGAATATCGATGGATGAACACATTTTCCGTTCCATTAGATTATAACCCAGACGGTAGTCTTAAAAATGTAACGGGACTTCTGATCGATATCACACATATCGAAAAAGTGGAAGAAGGTAATCGGATGAAAATGGCCTTTCTTGCCAATATGAGTCATGAAATCCGGACGCCTCTTAACGCTATTGTCGGTTTTTCCCAGCTTCTTGCACAAACAGACGATCATGAGGACAAAGAAGAGTTTATCCGGATCATTGAAGAAAATAATGATTTATTATTACAGATTATCAATGATATACTCGATATTTCTAAAATCGATGCGGGGAAAATGACCTTCAACTACAGCGACTTCGATATTACGGAGATAATTACGGATCTGAAGCAGGTATATGATTCACATTTATCTTCAGAGGTAAAGCTTATATGTAATCTACCTTACAAAAAATATATGATCCACTCCGAAAAGAACAGGTTGATACAGGTAATTACCAATTTACTGAACAATGCAGCCAAATTTACATCGGAAGGTTCAATCACCATCGGTTATGAAGTAATTCCTGACGGATTATCTTTTTATGTTTCCGACACGGGTAAAGGAATAGACAAGGAAAATCTGAAACATGTTTTCGAACGTTTCGCTAAATTCGATAAGTTCGTACCCGGAACCGGACTCGGTTTATCTATCTGTCAGATGATTGTCAACAAGCTGGGAGGAGAAATGTCTGTTGAATCTGAATTAGGAAAAGGAAGCACATTTCGGTTTACAATAGCGTGTGAAGCAAAATCAGACCTTCCCAAAACACTCGACTTTGAAAAGGTCTGACAATTCTATATAAATAAAAGAGAAAATTAATTCTCAATCAAGACATCCCGTTTCTCATCAAATCCACCGTCAAACTGATTATCTTTGATTTCAGAGTTGATTACACGCTGGAAGAAGAAACGATGTTTGTTCCAATGGAAAGCCGGATACTGGTTGTTCTGCTTGATCGTATTATTCCGGAAGATCAGTCCGTCTACCGACTTGGCATACAGGATCGGAGCATCGAATGTTTCAAATTCATTATTCTCGATCACGATATCACTATGGAAATACTTCTTCTGATCTTTCAGGTCAGGTATTTCGGGATAGATCGAGATAACAGCGTTCGTAAACTGGAACATATTGGTCAATGAGTTGATGAACTTGTTGTTACGGATCAATACATCGTGGCAGGCACCAGTTTCAAACCAACCGTTACAATCGCCACACAATAGGATTGCCGTACCGGAAGTATGATCGAATACATTGTTTTCAACAACTGTCTTTTTCGGAGTACTGAACAGGGAGCCGCGGGCACGGTTATTACGGATCACGTTGTCGGCGAAGTACACTTCAGGTGTCCATTCCAGGTTCTCGATACCAAATGTTCCTGCTTCGCTGATTGCAGGATCGATACTTTCTTCAAAAACGATCTCAAACTGTTTTGCTCCATGTGCACTCGGTTTATCGATTGCTTTAATAGAGGCCACTTTATTCTGGTTACCGATAATTTCCATTGTCTTGGAATCGATAAACTGTACGGCATCACCCGGGAAGCCCCATTCAAAGCCATAACTTTGAGAATGCATATACTCGCCGACCAGCGTTTTGTCGTCCACACGTTTCTGAATTTTTAAATAAGTTCCATGTACGTTGATCGCATCATCCATCATCCCCTCGTACAGACCACCAACAGAAATGATCTTTCCTTTACAACCGGAGAAGTGGGTAGCATCTGCCTGAGTGGTGAAGTAACGCGGATCACTGTCGCCACGAAGACATACGGAGAATTTATTCAACGTAATATTTTCACTCATCTGAGCCAACAGGCCCATGCCTTCCGCATAGTGCACCTGGATATTATCCAGCGTCGTATTCGTATCATAAGAAACAAAAATGCCCGGTGTAGGACGACCGTAACCACGCATAGCAACGACTGTTCCGGGGATCAATTTCTTATTTTTCCATTTAGTAGACTTGATCACACGGGGAGACAACTCTGTTACACCCAGAGCTCCTACACTGATATCACTGGTGGTATAAACCAGACGTTTGGTATCGCCTTCAAAGGCAATCCCCCACCGGGGGGAGTGTTCCCAGCCTTCACCCTTAGCAACAAATGCACTGTCGCGTATTTCATACTGAACCCAGGGAGCCACTTCGTAAGTAATCGCTCCGGCCACCGTATCGTTTTCCAGCACTTTCAGCTGGCTGATATGCGGGTTTTCGAAGTCGATACTGAAGTTCTTCAGTGTACAGTTTTCCGAATTTACCAGCGAAACAGGCAACATACGGCCATGGAATATCAATTCTGAGCCTTGTCCGTCGAAGACAATATTCTTCATGTTCTCGAAAGGAAGTCCTACCAGCTTCGGATTATCCTGATCGTGGTTGGAGATAAAATATTCCTTTTGTGCAGCTCCTTCCGGATAGAAATCATAACGTCCTTTGGGTAAAACGATCCGGATCGTATCATCCGATGTGTGGGAAACGGCGATCTGTTCCAATGCTTTTGCCATAAGCGGGGAAGCATTCTCCTTAGTATCAGGAACAAGACCGAAATTCGATAAATCGTACGGATTCTTTGTTTGTGCACAGGAACACAACAGCACAAAACAAAGTAAAGTACTAAAAACAGCAATTGAGTTTTTCATATTATTTATTATCTAGTTATTAACCGGACAAATATACAAATTCTTTGCAACCTGGTTGCACTCCTTTCTGTCTACCTTTGTATCAGTAAACGAATAAAACAGGTAAAGATATGGGACATTCTTGTAGTTGTAATTGCCACGCTCATTCTCAGGAGAAGCATCACATTTCCCCCTACCTGCTTCCGGCTATTTCTTTCGTCATGCTAATAGCCGGGATCTATATGCAGCAAACCGAAGCGGAAATGTTCAGGAAAGAGTTGGTAAGATTCATCTGGTACCTATTGGCTTATCTGCCGGTCGGACTACCCGTCATGAAAGAGGCGATAGAGAGTATACGGGAAAAAGATATTTTCAGTGAATTCACACTTATGTGTATTGCCACCCTCGGAGCTTTCTATATCGGCGAATATCCGGAAGGGGTTGCCGTTATGTTATTTTACTCCATAGGTGAGATCTTCCAAGATAATGCCGTAGCTAAAGCTCGCAAGAATATCAGTGCCCTGCTCGATGTAAGACCTGAAACGGCAACAGTCATCCGCAATAACAAACAGATTACCTTCGCTCCTACAGAAGTTCTTCCCGGAGAAATTATTGAAGTGAAAGTGGGAGAAAGAGTTCCTCTTGACGGAAAGCTGCTAAGTGAGATTGCCGCATTCAATACAGCCGCCCTTACCGGAGAAAGTATGCCGCGTGATATCCACCGGGATGAAGAGGTTCTGGCAGGTATGATCGTGACCGACAAAGTGATTCGGATAGAAGTGACAAAACCTTATAACCAAAGTGCACTGGCCCGTATTCTCGAACTGGTACAGAATGCAGCAGAACGAAAAGCTCCGGCGGAACTGTTCATCCGCAAGTTTGCACGTATCTATACTCCGATCGTAACCGGGCTTGCTCTCCTGATCGTACTGATCCCTTTCATCTATTCTTTGATACAACCGGATTTTCTGTTTATCTTCAACGACTGGCTGTACCGGGCATTGGTATTCCTGGTTATCTCCTGTCCTTGCGCCCTGGTGATCAGTATTCCGCTGGGATACTTCGGAGGGATCGGGGCGGCTTCGCGACAAGGCATCCTCTTTAAAGGAGGTAATTACCTGGATGCCATCACCAAAATTAACACGGTGGTATTCGATAAGACAGGTACGCTCACCAAAGGAGTCTTTGAAGTACGAAACCTGTCCACGGCAAATAACATTCCTGAAAAAGAACTGCTTCGTATCATTGCTTCCGTCGAAAGCCGGAGCAACCATCCTATCGCCAAAGCAATCGTGGCATACGCCCGGGAACAACAGGTGGAAATCGACACAACTATCGATACGACCGAACTGGCGGGTTACGGATTAAAAGCAGTAGTCGACGGGAAAGAGATATTAGTAGGTAACCCGCGTCTGCTGGACTTGGAAGGAATTTTGTTTCATCCTAGTGAAACAAGTGTTTCACCTAGGAGAAACAACTGTTTCACCAGCATGAAACAAAATTCGGATACCGTGGTTGTCTGTGCGATCGACCGGCAATATTCCGGTTATATCCTGCTTGCTGACACACCCAAAGAGGATGCAGTGGAAGCCATCAAACAATTAAAAGAATTAAATATTAATAACCTGGAGATTTTATCCGGAGATAAACAAATAATTGTTTCTAAATTAGCTTCCCGTTTGGGAATATCCCGGGCGTATGGCGACCTTCTGCCGGAAGGCAAAGTCGCTCACCTGGAAGAACTGAAACGGAATCCGGAGAACCGGATAGCCTTTGTGGGCGACGGTATCAACGATGCTCCGGTGCTCGCCCTAAGCGACATAGGCATTGCGATGGGTGGATTGGGAAGCGATGCGGCGATAGAGACGGCGGACGTAGTGATACAAACCGACCAGCCCGGCAAAGTGGCTACGGCGATCCGTATCGGTAAGTTCACACGTAATATCGTATGGCAGAACATTGCGTTGGCATTCGGCGTCAAACTGATTGTATTGATCCTGGGAGCCGGAGGTGTAGCAACCATGTGGGAGGCCGTTTTTGCAGATGTCGGTGTCGCTCTATTGGCCATTCTTAATGCCGTAAGAATTTTAAGGACTAATAAACAGGATTGATATGGATGCTTATTTAGACATATTGAACAAAAGAAAGATCAAACCGACGGCTATCCGCCTGCTTGTACTCAAAGCAATGATGGAGTTTGAGCGAGCCTTTAGCCTGCTCGACCTGGAGAATTATCTGGATACGGTAGATAAATCGACCGTGTCGAGGACTATCAATCTTTTTCTCGATCACCACCTGATCCATTGCATCAACGACGGATCAGGCTCGTTGAAATACTCGGTATGTGGCGAAGATTGTAATTGTTCGATAGAAGAACTGCATGCGCACTTTTATTGCCAGAAATGTCACAGGACCTTCTGTCTGCGGAATATTCCCGTCCCAACCGTACAGCTACCACGTAATTTCACCCTGGAAAGTATCAACTACGTGTTAAAAGGTTGCTGCGAAGATTGCTCAAAATAGACAAAGACATTATCTTTGCGGTCTGTCTTCCCGGATATTACGAAAATATAGGTGAAGGCAAAGCAACCATTAAAGTATAAAACAGATATGGAACATCCATTAAGTATTTACAACACGCTCACAAGAAAGAAGGAACAGTTTATTCCGTTGCATGAACCCCACGTAGGCATGTATGTCTGTGGACCGACGGTTTACGGAGATGCGCATCTGGGACATGCCCGTCCGGCCATCACATTCGACCTGTTGTTCCGTTATCTTACTCATATAGGATATAAAGTACGCTATGTACGCAACATAACCGATGTCGGTCACCTGGAACATGATGCCGATGACGGCGAAGACAAAGTAGCGAAAAAGGCCCGCCTGGAGCAGTTGGAACCGATGGAGGTGGTACAGTTTTATGTAAACCGTTACCACAAGGCGATGGAAGCTCTCAACGTGCTTCCTCCCAGCATCGAACCGCATGCTTCCGGTCATATCATCGAACAGATCGAGCTGGTCAAAAAGATCCTCGACAACGGATATGCTTACGAAAGCGAAGGTTCGGTTTATTTCGATGTCGAGAAATATAATAAAGATCATAACTACGGTGTTCTTTCCGGTCGTAACATTGAGGATATGCTGAATACGACCCGTACATTGGACGGACAGGAGGAAAAACGTAACCCGATCGATTTCGCTCTTTGGAAATGTGCACAACCGGAGCATATCATGCGCTGGCCTTCTCCGTGGAGTAATGGTTTCCCGGGATGGCATTGCGAATGTACAGCTATGGGTAAGAAATACCTCGGAGAGCATTTCGATATCCATGGAGGTGGTATGGACCTGATCTTCCCGCATCACGAATGCGAAATCGCGCAAGCTGTCGCTTCACAGGGTGACGATATGGTTCACTACTGGATGCATAATAATATGATCACTATCAACGGCCAGAAGATGGGTAAATCGTTGGGCAACTTCATCACGCTGGATGAATTCTTCTCAGGCGATCACAAGACGCTCAGCCAGGCTTATTCGGCCATGACGATCCGTTTCTTTATCCTGCAGGCCCACTATCGCAGCACGGTAGACTTCAGCAACGAAGCACTGCAAGCTGCTGAAAAGGGATTGAGCCGTTTGATGGATGCTTATAATCATTTACAAAAACTGACCGCTTCGGAGACTTCAACAGTAGATGTAAAAGACCTTCGTAAGAAATGCTACGATGCACTGAATGACGACCTGAACTCTCCGATCGTTATCTCCCACCTGTTTGATGCCGCCCGTGCTATCAACTCGGTGAAGGACGGTAAGGAAACTATTTCGGCCGACGACCTGAAAGAGCTACAGGAGGTGTTCCACACATTCCTGTTCGAAATTTTAGGTCTGAAAGACGAAGCGGCTTCTGCTGGAGGCGATAGTTATGAGACATTCGGCAAGGCGGTAGACTTATTGCTTACGATCCGCCAACAGGCGAAAGCAAACAAGGACTGGGCTACTTCCGACAAAATACGCAACGAGCTGACCGCCATGGGATTCGAAATAAAGGACACCAAGGACGGTGCCGAATGGAAGTTAAGCAAATAAGCTGATTATGACAATTAACGAATTTCTTCAGGGCGACAAGTTCGCCTTATTAGCCGGAGTTGAATTATTAGAAACGGGCAATGGTTATGCCAAAGCCCGTATGGAGATAAAGCCGATGCATCTGAACGGAGGCGGCGTCTGCCAGGGTGGAGCCATTTTTACGCTGGCCGATCTGGCCTTTGCTGCAGCCACCAACAGCCATGCACGTCTGACGTTGTCCATCACATCCAATATCAACTTCTTCAAGGCAGAAAGCAAAGGCTTCCTTTATGCCGAAGCACGCGAAGTGTTCAGCCATAAACGACTGGCAAACTGCGAAGTAAACATTACGAACGAGGCAGGCGACCTGATCGCTACTTTCAGCGGCTCCGGATACCGGAAGGACACGGAGTTGCCATTTGCACCGATAGAGTAAAAAAAGAACTTCTTATATAGATACAAAAAGTCCCGGCGTGCAACCGGGACTTTTTCTTCGAGAATTATTCATACCGCAACGACCGTGCTGGTTTGCTAAGGATTGTTTTAGCAGTCTGCCAGCCGATGGTCAACAAGGAAATCACACACAACAAAATTACCGGAACCAGGAAGAACCAGGCTTTCCAGTCGGTACGGAAAGTGAAATGACTTAGCCAGCCATCCATTACCCACCACGCCAACGGAAGGGCGATGACTATCGCAATGCCGATCAGGATAAAGAATTCACGTCCTAATTCATAGAACAACTGTTTTTTCGATGCACCCAGCACTTTGCGGATACCCATTTCACGGACACGGGTCGAGCACGAGAACATCACCAATACCCAAAGTCCCATGCAGGAGATAAAGATAGCCAGTACGGCAAAGAGCGCGACGATCAGACCGAACACTTCATCCTGGCGGTATTGCTGGTCGAAGAACTGATCGAGGAAGAAGTAATCGTAACTGGAATCAGGGAAATAACGGTTCCAGACAGACTCCGCCTGTTTCACCAATTCATGGGGATTACCGTTTTCCATTACCACAGAGATATAACGTTGCTTCATCCAGCTCAACTTATCGTGCAAGGCAAACAAGATAGGAGTGTAATCTTTATTCAGGGATTGCTGATGATAGTCTTTCACCACACCGATAATCTGCATCGGCTGATCGACAGTCTCCACGGAGAGGCGTTCCCCGATCGCAGCATCGGCTGACGCAAAGCCCAACGTACGAACGGCAGCTTCATTCATGACGATATTATAAACATCCCCACCGAAATCTTCGGCAAAACCACGGCCAGCTACAAACTCCAGATCGTACGCATCCAGATAGTACATATCACAGCTAAGCATTTCCAGCAGGCGGGTCTGCTTCGTCGCATCGCTCAGACGAACGATAGACAGGAAGTCGGCAACCTCCGTTCCGGGAACAGCTCCGGAGACTGTCACATTCTTTACGGAAGGCAGAGACTTCAACTCTCTTTTCATTGCTTCCAGCTTTGTAGACAACTCTTCACAGTGGGCCGGAAACTTCAACACCAGTGTCTGATCCACACGAACGCCCAGCGAAGCGTCGCGCATAAATTGCAGCTGCGCATATACAATCAGCGTTCCGCAAAGCAAAGCCAGCGAAGCCGTATATTGCAGCACCACCAGTACCTTACGTGTGACCGTTGCATTCTTCGTATGGGCAAACTTCCCTTTCAACATCCGGATCGGCTTGATACCGGAGAGGATAGTAGCCGGATAAAAACCGGAGAGAAACACTCCGAGGGCAAAGATAAGCAGCAACATCCATCCCAACGAGGTCGTGATCCAGACAGAGAAGCCCAGGTCGCGTCCGGTAAGGTTGTTGAATGCAGGCATCAGTGCCTCCATCAGTCCGATAGCCAGGATAAAGGCAATCCCGTTCGTCACTAATGACTCAAAAAGGAATTGCGCCACAATCTGCCGGCGTCCGGCTCCCGAAGCGCGGCGTATGCCAATCTCTTTCGCACGTTCCATCGAACGGGCGACCGTCATATTGATGTAATTGATCCAGGCGATACACAGGATAGCCAGTGCTGTACAGATCAGTACCAGCATAGACGAGCTATTGCCTTTTGTCTCCGGTTCATACGCTTTTTGAGGTGTCAAATGGATATCGCGGAGGTTAGTCAATTCGATTGCCCACGTTTTATTCTTCAAGGCTTCCTCCGTTTTATATTTCTCCGCCATAGCAGGAAAGGCATCTTCCACCTGCTTCTTCAGGTCAGCCGATTTCAGTAAAACGTATGAATAGACTTCGTGACGATACCAGTATTCGTCCATCCATTTCGGAAGTGTTTCGTACGAGATCATCATGCTGTAACGCACATGCGAGTTTATCGGCATATCTTTCATTACACCGGTTACTTCACAAGCCTCTTCACCTATATTACTGCGGAAGATCAGGATCTTTCCGATCGGATCGGCTCCCTTGAAGTATTTGCGGGCGATGCGTTCGGTGATCACGACCTTGTTCGGTCCGGCCAGACAGGTGTTTTTGTCTCCCTTCAGCAGCTCGAAGTCAAAGAAGTCGAAGTAGTTCTTTTCAGCATAGCCGATACCTGTTTCGCGATACAGGAGTTCATTATATTTGACGATCTGCTCCGGATAATACTGGCTACCGACACGGGTATAATCTTCCACAGCAGCCAGATTACGTTTCATGGCAGTGGCATAGCCGGCGGAACTGCTGGCCCAGTTGTCGGTCAGTTCGCCGTTCTCATAGAAACGGGCCTCGACACGGAAGATACGGTCGGCGCGGCTGTGCATGTCGTCGTAGCTGTACTCGAAAGCTACATAGGTCAGGATCAGCATAGCGGCAGCCATGCCGATTGCCAAGCCAAGTATGTTGATTGCGCTGAAGCCTTTCTTCTTCGTCAGGCTACGTAACGCGCTGTTCCAATAGTTTGATATAATCATAATATTTTTTATTGTTTATTATTCGGATACGATCCGTCCGTCGAGCAGGTGAATTACGCGGTGCGCATACGTCGCATCACGTTGCGAGTGTGTCACGATCACTATTGTTGTTCCCTGATTGTTCAGTTCACGTAGCAACTCCATCACTTCGACACCGTTAGTCGAGTCCAGGTTACCGGTCGGCTCATCCGCCAGAATCAACGGACAGTCGGTCACCACAGCACGGGCAATGGCCACACGCTGCTGCTGACCACCCGACAACTGCTGCGGAAAATGACCGGCACGATGGGCGATATTCATACGTTCTAATACTTCCATCACTTTCTTTTTACGTTCGCTCTTCTTTCCATTCAGATAGACAAGCGGCAGTTCGACATTCTCGAAAACGCTCAGCTCGTCTATCAGATTGAAATTCTGGAAGACAAAGCCGATATTCCCCTTGCGGAAAGATGTAAGCTGGCTTTCGCCCATCTTATCGATCTCCTTATCATTAAAGTAATATTTACCGGAAGTGGGCGAGTCTAATGTTCCCAGGATATTCAGCAAAGTGGATTTACCACAACCCGAAGGTCCCATGATAGCTACAAATTCGCCTTGCTTTATCTCGAGGCTGACTGCATTCAATGCTTTGGTCTGTACATCTTCAGTTGTGAAGAGCATAGACAGATTCTCTGTTCTGATCATACGCAAATATATTATTTAATTATCAAACGTTCATTCTCACCGAACAATTCATAGCCGGAGATAATTACCTTCTCACCAGGCTTCAACCCTTCGGTTACCTCATAATACTGCGGGTTCTGACGACCGATCTTCACCGGACGGCGACGGGCAGTCGTTTCATCTTCA
Organism: uncultured Parabacteroides sp.; assembly: GCF_905196875.1. Taxonomy (GTDB): domain Bacteria; phylum Bacteroidota; class Bacteroidia; order Bacteroidales; family Tannerellaceae; genus Parabacteroides. Next base: position 175,269 of record NZ_CAJJWO010000001.1, read on the forward strand.
TCCACCACATACACATACTGGCCACCGCTTGCCTGGTAAAAACTACCACGGGGAACCAGGATAGCCTGTACCGGATCACCCAGTTGCAAATTGAGGTGATAGGTCTGTCCGGCACGTATATTCTCGGGACGGTCTGCAGTAAAATGCAGGTCTGTACGGAACTGGCCTTCGCGCACTTCCGGATATACTTTAGTCACTTCCATATTGAACAGTTTTCCTTCGCGTTCAAAACTGGCAGGCAGGCCCGGCATGACACGCTCCACATAATGTTCATCTATCTTGGCTTCCACTTTCAGTTCCGGAGTAATAACCTGACCGATCCGTTCTCCCTGAGCGATAGACTGTCCGATCTGGGCTTCCAGGTTTCCTAACTGACCGCTCACCGGAGCTTTCACTTTCAAGTTTTCCAAACGTTCACGTACCAATGCCAGACTGCGTTTCATATTACGGATATTCTCATCCAGACTCTCCAGCTGGCTACTACGGAACAGGTCGTCCTGTTTGATGCGCTGGTCTACTACATCCAGTTGGTCACGTGCTGCATCATAATCCTCTTTCGCCTGCAGATAATCTTCACGGGCCAGCAGTTGTTTGTTGTAAAGACGCTCGTACTGCTTATAGCGGCGTTCCTTCTGGACCAATTCCTTACTAAGACCGATTCGATCCTGTTTCAGACGAAGATGTTCCTGTTCCATACTCAGGCGTGTATTACGAAGTTCGTTTTCCTGATAGGCCAGGTCGGCTTCGCTTTGCAGGATACCGATATTCAATAACGGATTACTCAGTCGGAGAATTACATCCCCGGCTTTTACCTGTGCACCCTCTTCAATCAGGCGCTCTTCCACGCGCCCTCCCTCGATAGCATCCAGATAAATGATACGATCAGGAATCACCTGCCCGATTACGCGGATATAGTCATTAAATTCTCCTGAAGTGACGGAAGAGATGGTCAACCGCTCCTTATCCACTTTCATGGAGGAAGAGGTATCGCGAAAGATAAAATAGAGAATACAGAGAACCAGGAATATTCCTCCTGTCATTGCGTAAATATGTTTCTTCTTCAAACGGGATTTCCGTTCGACCGGGGTATCCATGTTGTTGTTCATAGTATATTATCGTGTTTATTTTATTCCTAAAAATGATCCTGACTGATAGAACCGCACCATCCGGTCTTTCAGGTCATATTGTAATTGTGTCCGCATCAGCTCTGCTTTTGCCAGGATATAAAGATTTCGCTTTTCCATCAGTTCGAATACGGAGATCAGGCCTTCCTCCCATCGTTCCTCATTCTCCTTTAAGGTAGTAGTGGCGGTGCGAAGTTGCAGTTCTGCCTGCCAGTGTTCCTGTGCAGCAGCTTGTAAAGACAGGCAGGCATCTTCTATTTCCTTATATAAGGAGATACGTTGCTGATCGTTATCGTTCCTTATTTTACGAAGACGGAAACGTTCTTTCCGTACCGAAGTGAGGCGCGACAGTCCGCTGAATATCGGAATAGAAACACGGACTCCAATATATTTATTCAGATTATTCTTCATCTGATCGCCGAAAGAGGTGATATGCCCTTCCGCATCCCTCTCCGTATCATAATAGCCGGAATAAAGGCTGAACTCGGCCCGGATGGAAGGAGAAAAAGCCCCCGAAGCAATTGCCAACGATTTACGGGATGCCTTTTCCCGTAAATCCATAATACGGAACTGGGGCAAAGCCTCCTCCGATTGCATATAAACATCTTCTGCCGAAAAATCCTGTATAAGGGGTATTTCCCGGGCAGTAATTTCATCCCCACTGATCGTCAGCGTGTCCGTTCCTCTCATCTGCAACAACTCTTTAAGAGCCAGTAACGATAAACGACAGCTATTCCCTTTCACCGTTTCCTGATAAATATCAGACTGCAACCGGGCTTTCACTTCTTGCAAATCGGAAGGGGCACGTAGACCCAATTCTACAAACTCCTGCATCTGCTCATGATATCGTTCACTCAGTTTACGCTGTTCGGAGGCCAGTTCATACATCTTCTTTTCAAAAAGAAGGAGATAATAGGCATCCATCACTTCAAAGGCGATCCGGTTTTCTTCCACTTTCTCCGTCAGGCCGCTGATCTGCTGGTTCAGGCGGGTAAACTGTGCACGGTTCACACGGGTGAAACCATCGAATACCGGCAAAGAGATATCCAGTCCCATCGTGCTTTCAAGAAAAGAGGAAGAGGTGTACATATTTGTCTTAGGATCGACGGAACGTCCCAAACGTTTTCCTAAAACGCCCGTCGTACTCACTGAAGGCAGAAAGTCGCCAATGGCTGCTGCAAAATCTTCACGGGCAATACGAGTGTCGAGCCTGCTGTTTTTCAGGCTTACATTCCTCTCTATGGCATATTGCATACAGGAATCGACTGACCAGGCAGTCTGTGCATGTATTTCCGACAGACAACCTGCAAGCAACAGACAGGCAAGCCTTAATCCATATTTTGTTGTTATTTGTGTTTTCATCATGTAAATGAAGTAGGCAAAAGGCGTACCACATTTATAACAAACAGATTCTCAATGGATATAAAAAGAAAAAGATTTTCAAGTGTAAAAATATTTGACGCCCGATTGTCAAATATTTTTACGGTCTGTTAGAAACACATAAGAAAAGACATAGTTCGTTCAGAACTTGGTTATTTACGGCGGTAAAGGTAATAAATATTGGCAATTAAAAACAATCTAACATCAGAGTTATCAAAGAATAGAATAAAATAAAACGTTTAAATAAACATCATTTAGTTCTCAGAAGGGTACCGTATTGGTATATCTTCACAAAAGTATTCAAAAGAGAATACATACGATAAGGGGCAAACCGCCAGAGTTCCAAACAGATTGAAGCCAGACGTAGCTTAATAATCAACAAGGGTACTAGAGTTCTGAACGAACTCATTTAAATTGATAGGACATACTCCAAAAGCCTCCTGAGATACACAGGAGGATACATTATCCAATAGCAAAGATAGTGTACTCCGTATAATACGTTCAATTTTAGGTTCTTTACATACCAAAATTACACTCTGCTTCTACCGTAGAAAGGATGGAAGTTTATTAGTAAAATAGACATTTAAAAAAAGACTGGAATATGAATAAAAACGAATTGATCCAATATGTAACAGAAGACACAGGATTAAAGAAAAAAGACGTGAGAGCAGTATTGCAATCAATACTTAAAGCATCTACCAATGCATTGCGACAAGACGAGCCTGTCACAATGATCGGTTTCGGAACATTCCACCCCTGGCAACAAACCGCTCGTCCGGCCAGAAATCCCAAAACCGGAGAAGCTGTTATGATAGCACCTCGTAAATCTGTGAAATTTCGTGCAGGAATAAAGCTACTGGAAGATCTGAACAAATAAGTGTCAAATATTTTGACGCTCGCTTGCAAAGTATTCCGGAAGCGGATACCTTTACGAAAAAATAGATCGTATGCAAGCAGGAACAGTTCTTATAGTAGATGATAATAAAAGTGTACTGACGTCGCTCGAATTATTGCTGGAAGACGAATTTGAACGGGTTGAAACCGCATCGAACCCCAACAGGATACTTTCAGTACTCGATACTATGCCTGTCGATCTCGTTATCCTCGACATGAATTTCTCTGCGGGTGTCAATACCGGTAACGAAGGCCTGTTCTGGCTTCGCCGCATACAGGAGATCGTACCCGGTCTGCCTGTTATGATGCTAACTGCTTACGGAGACGTGGAGCTAGCAGTAAAAGCTCTTAAAAGCGGCGCAACGGACTTTATACTCAAACCGTGGGACAACGATGTATTGCTGGATAAAATACGTACCGCATTACAGGCGACCCCACAGCCGCCCCGTACCTCTCGTCCGTCTGAACCGGCTATGATCATCGGTCATTCCCCTATCATGATGAAACTGATCAAAGTAGTGACCAAAGTAGCCAAAACGGATGCAAACGTACTGATCACCGGCGAAAACGGAACAGGGAAAGAAATGCTGGCCCGCGAAATACATCGCCTGTCTCTTCGCAGCCGTCGGGAAATGATCAACGTAGATATGGGTGCTGTTAGCGAATCCCTGTTTGAAAGCGAGTTGTTCGGACATGAGAAGGGGGCCTTTACCGATGCCAGGGAAAGTCGTCCGGGGAAGTTTGAAGCTGCCAACGGCAGTACTCTATTTCTGGACGAAATAGGTAACCTGCCGGTCGGTTTACAGGCTAAACTTTTGGCAGTCCTCCAGAACAGGGAGATCACCCGCCTGGGAAGTAACCGGAAAATACCTGTCGATATACGCCTGATAGCAGCCACCAACCGGAATCTGCCGGAAATGGTAGAACAATCTTCATTCCGCGAAGACCTGTTCTACCGCATCAACACGATACAAATAGAAATTCCTCCCCTCCGCAACCGCCGGGAAGACATTCCTCTTTTTATCGATTATTTCCTGAAGAAATATATTGCGCTCTATAAACGAGCCGGACTGACCTTGCAGCCGCAGGCAGCCGCCAAACTAGAAGCATACGACTGGCCGGGTAACATCCGCGAATTACAACACACGATCGAAAAGGCCGTCATCCTGGCTGAAAAGAACACAATCCGTGCCGGCGACCTGTTTATCCGTCCCGGGAAAGCCGTATCTTTCTCTGAAGTGCCCAACCTTGGCGAAGTAGAACGCAAGGCCATCGAAACAGCCATCACCCAGAACGACGGCAACCTGACAGCCGCTGCCGAGCAATTGGGAGTAAGCCGGCAAACCCTCTACAACAAATTGAAACGCTTCAACCTCTAAAACGCATGTTCAGCCTACGCATTTACATACGTATTATCCTGCAGGTTGCACTCATTATCCTTGTCGCCGGAACAGGCGTTGCAGGCATCGTGAGTGGAAAAGCAATCATCCTGGGGTGTGTAGCAGTACTCATCGCCGCATGGCTGGCCGGGTTGCTCGTCTATTATCTCAATGCTTCCAACCGTAGGATACAACTCTTTCTGGATGCTATCGAAGACAACGAGTCGATGCTTTATTTTCCGGAGAACACCGGTAGCGAAGAGCAACGCCGCCTCCATGCCGCCTTCAACCGGATACACCGCCTGATGACGGAAAGTAAACAACGGGAATTCGACCGCGAGCTCTATCGGAAAGAATACGAGTCATACGACAAACTGATGCACGTACTGACACACGAGATTATGAACTCGATCGCCCCGATCGTATCCCTTTCCGGTACGCTTCTCTCCTATTTCCAAACGAAAGGGAACGTCAAAAACAACGACGAGATCAGCGACACAACCATCCGCAAGACCATCCGCGGACTTGACACGATCAAAAGCCAGGGACAGAGTCTGATGAACTTCACTGATTCATACCGCCAACTGGCCCGGCTGCAGGCACCCAAGCCCAAACCCTTCTCGCTGTCGCGCCTGATAAGAAATATCGAAATGCTGTTCCATTCAGACCTTCAGCGCCTGCAGATACAATTTCAGGTAGAGCTTTTCCGGGAGGAAATAGAAATAAACGCCGACGAAGAACTACTCTCACAGGTGCTTATCAATCTGTTGAAAAATGCCATGCAAGCCCTGGAAGGACAAGAGAACAGCAAGATATCATTGAGCGTAAAGCAACTCCGTACAACGGCTTATATTGAAGTGAAAGACAACGGCCCGGGCATTCCGCACGACATATTGGAAGATATTTTTGTTCCCTTCTTCACAACCAAAGATACAGGAACAGGTATCGGTCTGAGCCTCTCACGGCAAATCATCCGGATGCATGGCGGCGAATTGCAGGTAAGTTCCCGCCCCTATTTCGAAACACTGTTCACGATTTCCCTGCCCCTAACGCCTGGGAATTTCCACACGTGAAGTAAGTGGATAGCGCAACCCCTTAGATGATTTATAATAGACCTCTGCAGCCCCGATTTTCAGCTTGGCACGTATCTTCACAGGGATATGATTTTCGTCATCACCAATCCAGAGCTCGGCAGCCGCTTTACTTTGGGTAAATGCATCATCATAAATATCTATAAAGAAATGGCGGGTACGATACTTCAATGTTTCATTACGTTCTACAATCGCTTGCCCGGTATACCGGAAACTGATATTAATACGGTCGCGCCCGATCGCCACATGAAAGGGGAATTCGTCCCCCTGCTTCATCTTTTCCCAATCCAGCGAACGAAGATACATGGTAGCTCCCAACATATCAAACATATACTGTTCGGAGACGAGCATCGTATCGATCTTGGTCCGGCTGGGTGTATAACGGTGGGAATGGACAGATGTCCGTCCGTTATCGTATGAAAACTTTAGATCATCTATCAGGTAATAATCATTCTCATTCACACGCTTCTCACTCCTGAGCAACACCATTTCGGGAGAGAAATAACAATCGATCGTATCACGCATCGGAAACACCTTTTCAAACATGCCCGATGTACGGAACAGCAGGTTATAATGATAAGCCTTCTTCCCTTCATAGCGGGCATCGTGCACCGACAAAGTAGCCTGTCCGGCACGGGGCATCAATAGCCCCCATTTGAAATACAACTCATATTGTACCTCTTCTCCGGCTTTGAACCGTTCTTTTACCGGAATCACCTGTGCGTCGACTATTCCCGGAAGTAACAGCAATAAGGAGACCACCAACAAGCCTACCACCTTAGAACGGCATACTGCTACGGCCGCTATTGCTGCTCGAAGAAGATTTCTGTTGTGTTTCATCTTTATAATTTCTTTTCTTCTTGGTTGCCTCTTTAGGCTTATTCTTTGTAATCTCGAGCGGTTTCTGTTTAGCCCACGGAGTCTCTTTCACATTCCATGTTTCCGTCACCCTCCAATTCTGCATCACTTCATATCTCTTGGGAGAATAGTACACCTCTTCCGGCTGACGCTTTTCTGCATAATTACCGGTATCCCACTTACCGTTCCCGTTAAGGTCGACTACTAGGCGGGCATAATATTTATCCGGCTTCAGGTCCATAAAAAGAGCACCACCGTCCTTCACCTTCGATTTACGTATGGGAGCGTCACTACTGTTCAATAGTTCGACATAAGCCGTCGTGTCGACACCTTCTATGTTAATGTATAGATGCCCGTATTCATCTTCTTTCTTGATCTTAAATTCACCGGAGAAAGGTTCGTTCCATTTATCGTAAATACTAAAGATCGTAGCCGAATCTATTTCCAGACGATATTCCTCCCCGTATTTCCACGGACGACGGATAAAGTAATTCAAACTATTCGTCGAGTCCGGGAACAATTGGAACTCGACCGGAGTCCATACCGTGTCGACCTTCTGATCCAGATAGAACAGTTCTTTCTGCAAATCGAGAACCGGCTCACTGAAAGTAACGGATATCGTATCGAACAGATCCATCGACGTCGGCGCATCGACCTGCATACCCAGGAACACGATCGGTTCGGGTTCGTCATCATTCTTCTTTTTCTTCTTTTCCGGACGACGGCGCATCACAAACTGGAGCGTATCGGTTTGCGGACGTAATATATTCAGCGAGTCGCTCTTCGGATAAGATAATTCGACTTTCAATGTATCCTGCTGCCAGACTTGCGGATCGGTCAACCAGTAATTAACAGTCGCTCCACCTTCCGTCTCCTGCATAAAATACCAATCGGGATTCTCCGGAGTAAAATTAAGCGGACGGGGAAGCGGCACCGTATCCAGCGGAGAGTTAAAACGTACTACCAGCAGATTTTCCTGCTGACGTTCCGGTTTTAACAGATACTGGCGAACAAAATCCTCTTTAAACAGACGCAATTCGATATCATCCGGGAAATAACGGGTATAAGCTACCGTCTTAATCGTATCGATTGTCAGGCTATCCTTCCAAAGCGTATCCTGACGGCTGGTCAGTTCGAAGGAAGGGATAATGATCGAATCGTTGAAAGCTATTTCTTCGCCGGGCTGATCGAACTTATAGTCACGGTTCACATCATTCAGAGCGAATATACGGTAACTACCGGGTGAAATATTACGGATCGTAAACTGTCCCTTATCATTCGTACGGGAAGTACGGTCGAACGGCAGTTTCACGAAAGCTGAATCTTCCAGGTTGCGGTGCAGACCAATTGTGATACCGGGCATCGGTTCCAGATTCTCGGCATTCAAAAGAATACCCGACACTTCCAGGGTATCGATCTTATCTCCCGTCGAGAAAGCAAAAGAGAAGTTCTCGAATACATTCTTCTCATTATTGTCGGAGATCGAGTTTGTAAAGTCGACCGTATAAGTCGTATTCTCTTTCAGCGTATCTTTCAGTTCGACAATCACCTTTTTTCCCGCGGCACGAATCACCGGCAGTTGCATCTGCGGAGGCGTGATGATCACATTCTCTGAGGGTTTATCCAGCTGCACCAACTCATCGAACAGGATCTCGATCCGTTTTCCCTTATAATTCGTTTGGTTCGGCACAGGAAGGCTGCTGACATATTTAGGCGGGGTCTCGTCGTAAGGGCCTCCATTCGGAGATGCCATATTTGCACACGAATACATCGTGACCAACAGAAATATCCCACAAGCAGCCAGCAGTAAATCTTTTATATATCTATTTCCCATTCAATTGCTTTTTAATCAGATGGCAAAAATAGGGAAAAATCCCGTGACTAATCGTGATATTACGCTTAATAAGAATACTTAACAGCTATGAACGGTAAAACGTAACTATTACTTTATTTATCGCCAGACGCTTTTTGTGTAATAACCAGATTCTCTGTTAGGCTCAAAAAGCCCCCGACATCAATGGTAAGCGTCCGCTCATAAGGGAATTCATTTTTGGCAATATCGATCTGAAGGTTACCTTCTTTATTTTTTAGAATTTTAAACCAGTCTCCTTCCAAAGTATCTCTATAACGGACAACATCTTTCATCCATTCATCTGAATATTTATAAGTGGTATTATTTAATATCGAGTTTTCGCCATTGATCTTCGCCTGGCTCCGCAACACATACCAGGTTATTTTATCGGCCCCCACACCGACAGTAACACTATTGCTTGGGGAAGCCACAGTCATATCATGCTTTTCCAAATTGATTTCCATCAATCTTCCGGGAATTTCTATGGTATCGTCACAACTCATCAGGCAAAAAATGCAGATAAGATAAAGAGCAATCTGTTTCATAACGTGACATTTATAAGATTAAACAAAGCTATACGCCACAACTTGAATGACTTGTGGCGAATATAGCAAATTAATCTCATTATACAAGCCCAAAAACATCATTATTAATCAGAAAGTTCGTGTATTTTCATTTGTTTAATGTTTCAGATAACGAAACCCGATCCGGCAATACAAACATTTCTTTTTTTCGCAATATTCCCGCTTCAATTGGATAAGTGCCTGGCTGTCGCCGGCATGGCAGACTTTGATTCCTGCCGAAGCGAATCCGGCTACAACTGTATTCTTTTCCGGCGGAAGAGTTTCGAGGATACGAATGGCACGTTCGCAATATTCCGGGCATTTGTTTCTCACTCCGTAAGCAAACATCACCGGAACGACTGTATTTATCAACAGGATACATAAAGAATTCTCTCCTACCGGTTTATCCTTCTTCGCCGAAACGCTTCGGAAATGGTAATGCGTCTCCCAGTAACCGGAAGGACAAACCCGGAAACACTGCTTGATCCGCCCAACATTTCCGGCATCCAGGATCACAGAGAACAGCGTATCGTATTGTACCCAAATGGAAGCCAATTGAGCCAGTTTCAGATACGGGAAATTGACCGGACGAGTACGAAGGGTTTTAAACTGCGAACTGTCCAAAGGTGTCAATCCGAACTTATGCCGCAGAAACCGGTATTCCCGCTGAAGCAACCGGTAATAATGACAATCACCCGGCTCTTCCAGCATACCGGCCTGCCCGAACAATAACGCTTCGATCTGCGAATGGCTGCTACGCTGCTTTTGGATATACCGGAACGGCAGGCTTTTGGCCAGACGCTCGAAAATATCGTTATTCACTCCAAAGCCGAAATTACGGGTTAAAGTAATATAAAAGACTTCGTTCCAGTCATTATCATACTGATCCAGCAAACGAAATACATCGGCCGTTTTCCGTTCCAGTCGTTCACTCAGCAGGGCGCCCAGCCAGGAAGTTATATGAAAAGATTCTATCTGAGGAATATAGCCAGCACAAGGCAAAGACACATCACGATATAACAACCAGTCGATATTCTGTATAACCGACTCCGGCACTGCCAGTTGCATTTGCGGAATAAGCTCCCCGTTTGTCCGAAAGACTATGCAGTCGGAAACCTCCACTATATGAAGTATAACGCCATCATAGGCTTTGTCTTTATCATGGCGATGAAGTAGCCAATCGGAAGCTTTTGTATGGATTTCAATACCTCCAACCCATAATGTATTATCTATTTTAACCTTTGCATTGAAGAAGTCCGGACCGGCATCGGTGTTAGGTATTCCCGGATCGATTACGGATACTGAATAACCGTCAGTGGTAAAAAGCGGAGTTGTCGGATACAGTCTGTATTTCCAAACATAATGTAATAAACGTTCCATATTATTTTCAGAGTTAAGATTTATGCCACAAATCTAATTCATTTTCTTTATATTTGCACCCTTGATGGCTAAGTTATTAGCCCTATTTATTCATTTTATTCTGAAAAGATATGAAGATTGCACTTATCGGCTACGGAAAGATGGGAAAAACCATCGAACAGATTGCATTAAATAGAGGGCACCAGATCGTCTCTATCGTAGATATAAATAACCCGGAAGAATTTCAGTCAGACAATTTCAAGAGCGCAGACGTAGCCATCGAGTTTACCACTCCGGCCACGGCTTTCGACAATTATATGAAGAGTTTTGCGGCTGGCGTTCCCGTCGTTTCCGGCACCACAGGATGGCTCGACCGCATCAGCGAAATAAAAGAGAAATGTGAGAAGGAAGGTAAAACATTCTTTTATGCCTCCAACTTCAGCATCGGCGTAAATATCTTTTTCGCCCTCAACAAATATCTGGCAAAGATCATGAACAATTTTCCTTCATACGATATCAGTATGACGGAAACGCACCATATTCACAAATTAGATGCCCCCAGCGGAACAGCGATCACGCTGGCAGAAGGTATCATTGAAAATGTTGACCGGAAAGAACGCTGGACACTGGAAACAGCCGAACAACCTACCGATCTGCCTATCCATGCTATCCGTGAAGGAGAAGTTCCGGGTATACATGAAGTCACTTACGAATCGGACGTCGACTATATCAGCATTAAACATGATGCAAAGAGCCGTGCCGGTTTCGCCCTCGGGGCAGTGGTTGCAGCCGAGTTTACTGCCGGGAAGAAAGGCTTCCTCGGTATGGATGATATGCTTAAATTTTAATTCCACAGAAGTCTACAAATGAAAAAGTTTTCCAAGAAACAATGGATCAAGTTCGGCATTTCTGCCGTATTGTATATACTCTTTTCAATCTGGATGCAGAACCTTTGGTTGCTGCTGGGGTTGATCGTACTGGTAGATATTTTCCTGACACAATACATTCCCTGGGGAGCATGGAAACGCTCGAAGAACCCGGCTGTGCGCAATGCATTGGAATGGGTGGACGATATCCTGTTCGCTTTGATCGCGGTCTATTTCATTAACCTGTTCATATTCCAGAACTATCAGATACCGAGTTCTTCGCTGGAGAAGTCATTGTTGGTGGGCGATTATCTGTTCGTAAGCAAACTGAGCTACGGTCCGCGTGTTCCGAACACCCCGTTGTCATTCCCGCTGGTACAAAACACCTTGCCGTTCTTCAACTGTAAGTCTTATCTGGACTGGCCTGAATGGGGATACAAACGCGTAAAAGGTTTCGGTCATGTAAAACGCAACGATATCGTAGTGTTCAACTTCCCTGCAGGCGACACAGTTGCCCTGAAAGTGCAAAACCCGAGTTACGACGAACTGGTCGCCATGTCGGGACGCGACCGTATCTGGATGGATAAAAACACATTCGGTGATGTGATATACCGTCCGGTAGACAAACGCGAAAACTATGTGAAACGTTGTATCGGTATGCCCGGCGACACGATCCAGATTCGCGACAACCAGGTTTATATCGATGGGAAAGCCCTTAAAAACCCAGAAAACATACAGTTCAACTACTATGTAGAAACCGATGGTTCACCGCTCACAGAAGAACAGTTCCGCCTGCTGGACGTAAGCAAAGACGATCGGATGATCGCAAACAATAGCGGATACTATCAGGATTACCTGTCTTTCCTGGGTTTCACCCCGAATGCCAACGGACAATACAACATAGTTTACCGGATGCCTTTAACTCCGAAAGCCCTCGCCATCGCAGAGAAGCTGCCTTCCGTAAAGAAGATCGTTATCGAGCCGGATGCACTGGGCGGAACCACTTATCCAGTCTGGTATGAAACAGGTTGGACACGTGATAATTTCGGTCCACTGTGGATACCGAAAAAAGGAGCGACTATTCCTCTCACTGAACGTAACCTGGCTTTATATGGTCGTTGCATCAAAAACTACGAAAACAATACACTGGAAGTCAAAGACGGCAAAGTCTATATCAATGGCCAGCCGGAAACAAAATATACCTTCAAATACGACTATTACTGGATGATGGGCGATAACCGCCATAACAGTGCCGACAGCCGTTCGTGGGGATTTGTTCCGGAAGATCATATCGTAGGAAAACCGATCCTGATCTGGTTGTCGCTGGATAAAGACCGCAGCCTGTTCGACGGTGGTATCCGCTGGAACCGTTTGTTCCGGATGGTGCACCCGGATTAAGTGCGGCGACCGCACCTTACCGGGTGCGATGGTCGCGCATTACCGTGCGCAGTGTCTGTGCATTAGAGGGTGCGATCAATGCGCACGGTAATGCGCAACGGCTGCGCAAACAGAGAAGTAGAAAAGAATCGGATCTATGGCAAAACGTTCCTTCATATCTGTAATGGGATGGCTGGCAACAATTGTGTTGCTGGTGGGGATCGTAATGGCAGTCCGGCATTTCTGCATGGAATCTTTCCATGTATCCACCGACTCGATGGAAGTGGCTCTGCACAAAGGAGATTATATCCTCGTCGATAAACTTCCCCTGAGAGATAATCCGGGACGTAACCGGGTAGTATTGTTCTGCAGTCCATTGCTGAAAGACACGGTATTGAAACCGTTATTCCTCAGCCGTTGTATCGGAATGCCCGGTGATACGATCCGGATCAGTAATGACGGATACCGGGTAAACGGGAAGCTGATACCCCATTCTCCCCGGTCACTCAATACGTATATCGTAACGCAGGAGGCAATAGATGAAGTTCTGACTACACAGAAAAAACTAAATATTCCACTCAGAAACCTGAAAGAAGAACCATTCGGTATATCCTTCAGTCTGACCTCTTTCGAAGAATATCAGTTACGTGAAGAATTGTCGGAAAATGCAAGTATCCGTTTCCTTAAGAAGCCGATAGAAAGTTACGAACTGATCGTTCCCCAAAAAGGAAGAGCTCACCGCCTGGATGACGCCGCTCTCACTGCCTGCCGCGAAGCAATCCGGACAGAAGCCGGTGAAAAAGCTGTTTTCCGTGACGGTAAACTATTCCTCGACGGGCGTGAAACTACTTTCTTCTTCTTCGATCAGGATTATTACTGGATGCTTTCAGACAATGCCAATGAAGCAGTGGATTCCCGTCATCTCGGATTTATTCCCCGTGACCATATCATAGGAAACGCGTGGCTCTGCTGGTACAGCAAAGACCGGCAACGAATTTTTAAACCTATAAACTAACATGCAACCAGTATATATTTCTTCGGCCTATCTGGGTCCCGTACAACAATATTGTAAGCTTCTCCAATTCAAAGAAGTCCGGATCGAAACGGGTGAAAATTATCTGAAGCAAACATATCGCAATCGGTGTACGATAGCTGCAGCCAACGGTCCTTTATCTTTGTCCGTTCCTATCGTTAAGCCCGACACCTTGAAATGCCTCACGAAGGACATTCGTATATCCGATCACGGCAACTGGCGCCATCTACACTGGAACGCATTGGTATCGGCCTATAATATGAGTCCGTTCTTTGAATATTATGAAGAAGACTTTGCTCCGTTCTACGAAAAGAAATTTGAATACCTCTTCGACTTTAATGAGGAATTAAGAGAATTGGTTTGCCGCCTGTTGGATCTGCAGGCAGATATTGTATATACGGAAGAATATAACCCGGAAGTGCCCAACGATTATCGTGAGATCATCCGTCCGAAACACGAAGGGGAAGATCCCGCCTTTCTCCCGAAACCCTATTACCAGGTATTCCGGGATAAATTCGGATTCCTCCCCAACTTAAGTATCGTAGACTTACTTTTCAATATGGGACCGGAAGGAATTCTGATCTTACGCGACTCCATCCGCCATCCACAGTAATTACTTGTTCAAGTCTTCAAACAGGAACTTACCAACGCTGAATTTCACACTCAGACGTTTTGGTATTACAACCACTTCACCTGTTTTCGGATTACGTGCCGGACGGCTGTTCTGTTCTCTTGGAGAAAGAGTTCCAAAACCCTTCAGCACTATCGGATCTCTCTGGCGAAGAGCTTCAGTGGCTACTGAACAAAAGGCATCCAACATAGCGTTAACATCTTTCTTGTTACAACCACTTTCTGCAGCTATGGCAGCAATTAAATCAGATCGTTTCATTTGCTTTTATAAATTAAAGTACAACCTTTTTTTAAGAAAACTATTTCTTTGGTGAAAAAACCAGGATTAGTTGAATATTAATGGATACAAACGTAATCAAAAATATCAAGTATACATCGTTTTTACAGATTTATTTTTTCAGCCAGACCATAAAAAACAATATTACTCAACAAGATACAATAGAAAACGCTCGAATCCGATCTAAAATAAGGCTGCAACACGCTGCAACACCGTCTGTCTATTTCCAAACCAAGCTCTTAATCTGCAAATGTTAGCTGATCGGTGTCGACCTGATCACTTCCAGTAATTTTTCCATATCCTGAGGGAAAACATCCCCGATATTACCGATACGGAAGGTGTCGGCATCCGAAATCTTTCCGGGATAGATAACAAAACCTTTCTGTTTCAGGGATTCATAGAATGCTTTAAAGTCGAAATCGGCATGAGGATACAGGAAAGAGGTAATGATAGGGCCTTGCGAGGCGTCCGGCAATAATGTCTTAAATCCCAGGGCACGCATGCCATCCACCAAAGTACGGTGATTTTTCTTGTAGCGTTCATAACGAGCTGCAATACCTCCTTCTTCATTCAGTTCTTTCATGGCCTGGAAGAAAGCATGAACCACATGTGTAGGAGAGGTAAAACGCCATTTGCCACCACCTTTCTCCATAGCTTCCCATTGGGCATAGATATCGAGGGAGAGTGAACGGGCCACTCCTTTGCAATCCATCAGTCTTTCTTTCTTTGCGATAACAAAACCAAAGCCGGGAACACCCTGGATACATTTATTGGCACTGCTCACCAGGAAGTCGATACCCAGCGTTTTCATATCGATAGGGACGCCGCCAAAACTGCTCATAGCGTCTACAATAAAGGTAATGCCCTTATCACGGATCACTTCTGCAACTTCTTCGATCGGGTTCAATAAACCGGTAGTTGTTTCGCTATGCACCATTGACAGGTGGGTGATACCCGGGTTCGCTTCCAATGCACGGCGGGCTACTTCGCCTGTTATCAGTTCTGTTTCGTGCAGAGAGACCAATACATGGTCGATATGGTAATAGCGGGCAATCTCTGCCATACGCTCACCGTAAGCACCGTTGGCCAAGATAAGCAGTTTGTCGGCTGGTTTTACGGCTGCACCGATGGCTGCCTCCACACAATACGTTCCGCTTCCTTGCAACAGCACAGTGGTATATTCGTTTTCATCCAGTCCGGCGATAGCCAACAGACCTTTACGGATCGGGGTTACAATTCCTTCGTTGTAATCTTTATCCCAGGTACACCAATCCTGTAACATGGCTTCGCGTACGGTTTGTGAAGTACTCAACGGGCCGGGTGTCAATAAAAGATAGTTTCTCATTTTCAGTGAATATATTATGTCTTTATTATCTATTGATTTTCTCTATGCAAGCCGGAAGCTCGGTGATATTATCGAGTACGAAATGGGCGCCGGCCGCCATCATCCGTTCGCGGACTTCGTGTTTCAGCGGAGCCAGTTCATCGGGAGTACGATGGTTATATTCTTCTTCCGTGATTCCCATCTCATTACTTCCGGTGATGATACCGATGCTCCATACCTTGGCATTGACACCTTCCTTGATGTCAGCGATCGTATCCCCCACTTTAACGACGTTATCGACGGAAGGGATAGCAAGATCGATCATATTCTTATAGATCATATAAGGAGCAGGACGACCGGCAGGAAGATTGTCGGGAGTGACCAAATTATCCACCACATACCCTTTGGCTGCGGCACCAGGACGTACAACGTCCATCATTGCCTGCGTATAACCGGTAGTCGAACCGATCTTTATACCGTTTCCACGCAATTCTTTTATCGTATCCAATACGCCCGGTATCGGTGTCGTAAAGTTCGTCAGCGAAGCAAACAGGTGCTTTTCGAAGCTCTGATACATCTCATTCACATCATCCATATTCCAGTCGCGGCCATAACGCGCACGGAATTTGTCGTTCACCTCCGGCATATTCAAAATAGCTTTGATGTGATCGATCTTAAGAAGTCCCATCGGCTCACGTGCCTGACGATAGGTAATATCTATTCCTTTTTCTTCGGAAAACACCTTCAGAAAGGCATTCAACGGGGCGAAACATCCGAAATCGACAGCCGTTCCGGCCCAGTCCATAATAACACACGAAATCTTCTTCATAACTACTTATATATTTACATTATTATATTACTACTAGTCTATCTCTGTCAGGCAACAGTGATGGCATTCTGCGGAGTGGCTTTTATCGTCTCTTCTCGGGTGGCTGTCACACCTGTTTCCTTCCGGAAACGCTGATGCAAATATACGAAGGAACAGACAAATGTGACACAGCAAAAGATACCTACATAACCCGCCAACCGGTTATAAAACACGGCCCAGTCGATATCGGGGTTACAGAATTCTTTCAGGACGAGTACCAATACCGTTCCGGTATATCCGAGGAAATCTGTCGTCACGATAAAGAAACCGACATTACCGCGAATCCTGAAGCAGGCGATGAACCGATCGAAAAAGATAGTCTGGAAGGTCAGGTAGGCAATATACAGGCATAAACTTTGGATAAACAGCCATATGACAGGCGAAAGTTGCAACTGCTGCTGTCCGAAAGAGACAACCGCCATCACGATCATTCCCGTTATAATCAAACCGAACAATACCGAGAGCGCCTTCAGGTTATCCTTCACCAACACCATCAAACCGAATATTCCAAGAATAATCAAAGTCACTACACTGTCGATCTGGGCGAAAAGCCAGGGGGAATAGGCTGTTACATCGATAATATTCACCAGAAAGTCTTCCTTTATATCCCGCAAAACAACAATCGCGATATTAGCCACAAAAAGCATACTCAGGAATGGCATAAAACTTTTGAACAGTTCCCAGCGTTGTTTACCGTTGAGGGTTTCGCGCTCAGACTTCATCGCTATATCTTCTTTGTTTGGCTCCGGCAGCTTGTTTAATGCCCAGCCGAGCAACAACAGAAGAGGAAGCGCCACCGTACCGATCAGTGCCGGCATCCAGAATTCGCTCACCTGAAAATGATTCATGACATACAATCCGATAGATTTGGCCGTTCCCGAACTGATAACCATACTGACCCCCAACAGGCTCGCCAGAATATCCGTCACCCGCCGTCCTTCAATAAAACTGAATATGACTCCCCACATACAACCTAGCGACAAACCATTGAGAAACATAGCCGCCACATTAAACGGAGTAGAAAGTAAGCCGAACAGGACCAGAGAGGCCTCTGCCAGTAAAACAGAAGTCAGGATAAACTTAAAACGCTCTTCCGGTTTCAACTCGGAGATCAGCTTGATACCGATAAACTTAGAGATCACATAGCCCAGGATCTGGGAGATCGTCACCACTACCTTGTAATCCATATCGAAAAACTCCGCGTTCTCGAAAGAAGCAGCTGTAAAAGGTTTGCGAAGGGCATAAACCAGTGAATAGGATAATAAAGCGGCTCCTCCGGCCCAAAGGATGAACAGAAAATCGGAAAGACGCTTCCGGGTAGTTTCGTTTATCTGCAAAAAGTTGTTCATATTCATGCTGTCATTTTATTTTCAGCAGCAAAAGTATCCCTCCGATATTACAGGAATATTACTGAATACATGAATCTATATTATTAATATATAACGGAATATCAATAAATTATAAAGAAACATTTATGTAATATTCATGTAACGGGAACGCAACACACAAGACGTTATTTTGCAGAAAATAACAGATGACAATATAAATATGAACGACTTATCCGAACTCTATAAACGAATTGAATATCTAAGGAACAGCGGCGTAAAAATGAAAGAGATAGCCGATTGGGTCGGTATGGCCCCCAGCGTACTTTCATCACTTTACACAACCGTTTTACCCTCCTATTTCGATGCAACCAAGACAATGCCGCAAAACGAAGCGCTCGATCAAGCATTATCACTAGTCAATAATGTATCTAAAAGACGTTTGCTTACGGGGCTGGAAGAAACCCTGATCCGCTTGGACGAGTTGGAGCCGAACCAGCAACAGACACAAAAAAGAAATTCCTTTATCGAGTCGTTGAATGAAGAACTATCGCTTTCCGCACGAAGGTTATCCAATATATGCGGACTGTACAACAGTTATAGCCTGTCTTCTTCTTCCGATTGCTTAAAATGCGAGCCGTTCATCATCGCACTATCCGAAGATAAAGAGTATATCCGTATAGGCCGGCTCAATGCATACGGGGAAGTACAATGGGGAGTCGGTGTAAATGGCGATCCGCAGAACTTTTACTGTCTGTTCAGCGAAAGCCCCGTTCCACCGTTGATTCTGGTCACCGTCTACCTGCAAATCCCTATGTTCAGGAATCCCGGCCAATTACGCGGATTATACCTCGGACTGGATTATAACCGAAATCCGGTAGCTCGCCGCATCGTCCTGATAAAAGAATCGGAAAGCACATCCACCGAAGATTTTCTGACGATGAAAGGCTGTCTGATAGCCAAAGAGGATTTCACGCCTGAACAACAAGCCTATTACGACTACACATGCCAGACAGGCGATTATATAAAAATGTGTACCGTCCCTTCCCTCCATATGGATGAAAGCGACTTCATAAAAGAAAAGAAGATGCTGGCACTCTAGCCGGCATCTTCTCCTTATCTAAAATTAGTTTCACTTGGAAGAAACTTTTATTTCACTTAGGAGAAACTTTTGTTCCACCTAGAAGAAACTTTTGTTTCACCTAATTATTCTTTCTGAAACTTACGACTCACTTTGATCAGGTTTGCAGTAAACGAAACCACATTCTGCGCTTCCTGCACCATATTCAAATAGACCATACTGACCTTCGTGCTGCCGCTTTGCCCCTGGATACGTTTCAATTCGCCTTTCTTCAAGGCTGTAAGCTGGGAAGTCAGTGCGACAGATTCGGCCACCACATCGTCCAGACGATGATAATCGTTCTTTTCGATCATAGAAGCACAACGGTTGAGGTAAGCCACGATACTTGTCGTCATCTTGCCGAAATCTTCTTTCTGGACATCGCTCAACGGACTGAAGTTGTTGTCGACATGCTCCTTGCTTGGTTCTGTCAGACGACGGATACTGAATATAATCTCACTGGCGAAATCGTTACCCTGATAATAGTACAATCCCTTTTCTACCGCAATATCATGTTCCAGGTGAGTAACACCCAATGTTCCGACGCGTTTTACCTGCTTCAGATGGATCTTCTTCTCCTCTACTTCATTCAGTACTTTGCGTAATTCGCGAAGATTTTCGTTCATAAAGCCATGAACAGACCTGCTCAAGGCATCGGAAGCAAACTCCAATACAGAACTCAACTCCTCCCGGCTGTGTTCGCGGAATAAAGAGAGTGCTTCGTGGCTGTCGGTCGTATCACGCAGTTTGGCCACAGTAGTGTTCACTTCTTCCTTCAAGGCTTCTTTCTTAAGTTTCTTCTTATAAGCCACCTGATTGCGGATCAACATATAAATAGCCAGTCCAACCATAGCAGCCATAGCCGCTACACCACCGAAATTAATCACCAAAGCAACCAGGAAACAGATCGTGAATGCCGCCCCTGCCGTAATAAACCATCCGCCGATAACGGATAGTACACCGGTAATACGGTAAACCGCACTTTCGCGTCCCCAGGCACGGTCGGCCAACGAGCTACCCATTGCCACCATGAAAGCCACATAAGTAGTGGAAAGCGGTAACTTCAACGAAGTACCGAGGGCGATCAATAGCCCCGAAAGAACCACATTGACCGAAGCTCGCACCAGATCGAAACTGGCTTTATTTTCAAGAATAACTTCATCATTATTGAAACGGCTGTCGATCCAGTCCTTTACGCGTGGAGGAACCACACTCAAAATCGTACTGGATGCATTGTTGCAGGTACGTACCAGCATACGCGCGACCGGAGAAGTACCGAAATTCTCGTTCCCGTCCGACTGGCGCGACAAGTCCAGTGAAGTCTTCACTACGCTATGAGCCTTCTTGGAAGTGGCCAACGCTATTACCATCACCAAACCGGAACCTACCAGAAAATACCAAGGCGTCTGTGCCGGAGCCAGCAACGACCCCATCAGGAAGGTATCCGTTGTAGTTGTTCCCCCCTGTGCCACCAGATCCATATAAGAAGAATAACCGACAAGAGGCACACCGATGAAATTCACAAGGTCATTACCCGCAAAAGCCAGAGCCAGAGCAAACGTTCCCATCAGGACAATCACTTTAAAGACATTCACCTTTAGCCAATGAAGTACTTGCATCAGGATCGTAAAAAAGAGGAATGCTCCCCATACGATTTTATCCGTATTACTATATATAAGTGTTTTCAGTTCGCCGTCCATAAAGGAGCTTTCTTTCAATCCTTTTATCAACATAAAATAAATGATTGAAGTAGCCGCAAGACCACCGAACAAGGCTATAAAGTATTTCGTATGTTTCTTATAATTAAAGGTAAAAATCAGACGCGACAAATATTGTACCACCGTCCCGAAGAAAAAGGCTATGGCCACTGAAAGGAAGATAGCCAGGATAACGGTAAACGCTTTATCCGTATTCAGTAAGTTTCCCAGTTGCAGGGCACCGTCAGAATGAGCAATCTTAACCAGCGCAATAGCTACCGTACCTCCAAGCAATTCAAAGACCAACGACACCGTAGTAGATGTAGGCATTCCCAATGAATTAAATATATCCAACAATACGACGTCCGTTAGCATAACGGCCAGCAGGATACACATGATCTCGGAGAAAAAGAAATGTTGCGGCTGATAAATCCCATGCCGGGCAATATCCATCATACCGTTTGACAAGGAGGCGCCGACAAATATACCTATTGCGGCGATGACCATAATAACTTTGAAAGATGCGGCCTTCGAACCGATTGCAGAATTAAGAAAGTTTACTGCGTCATTACTGACTCCCACCGACAGGTCAAACACCGCCAGTACAAAGAGGAAAATTACGAGGAACAGATAGAATGTTTCCATAAACAATTGTTAGAGATTCGACAACAAAGGTCTGAAACAAATATTTCACATGTGTTACACGAATGTTACAAACATGTTACAACTGTTAAATCACCCTTAATATTAAAACACAGACTTCAGAACAATAAACAAAAAGTCATACGAGACCTCCGAACTCTCGCATTTCGAAACATTTTGCATCGCGGTGTCGCATATTTCATAACTACGACAGGCGGAATATGCAACTGTACCGATCAAAGAGAAACAGATCGGAATATGGGCTGAATTTTGTCTGATTATCAGCTAAAATTGACTGGTTTATGAAACAAATTATACTGGCAAATAGTATACATTTGCTTTTGAAAACTTATTGGGAAATAAGGGGGTCGGTTAAGTTAGAGAGGGAAATGCCTGGAGTTAAATCCAGACTTTCCCTTTCATTGTTTTTATATCTTCCGGAAAGTAATATTTTTTCTTCTCATCAGTAGGGGTATTTACAAATCTTCTGTCTTAATAATAAAGATGCAACTTAAGTTTCTAACCAATATCTTTACAATATCACTTCGATTTTTCCATTTTTTTCGTTCCTTTACAGTGTTAACACTGTAAAGGAACACTTTTTTCATGAGACACGTAACAACCCTGCTTCTGATAATACTCTACACTTTTCCTGTTTTCGCATCTCCGGGCTCGTCACCTATCGACTGGAAATTATCCGGCCGTTTATTTCTGGATGGCGGAACTTACATCCATTCTCCCAAGTCATTACACACCGGAGCCCATATATCCGATGTCCGTCTGGCAGCAAAAGTACATATCTATTCGAACTGGTATACAAAGATCGATATCGGTTTTGCCAACAATAAAGTAACGATGAAAGATGCTTTTACCGAATACGGTAAAGACGGTAATTATTTCCGGGCCGGTTATATGCTTGGTTATTATAGTATAGATCAGTCTACCAGTACAAACGACCTTGTTTTCAATACGGCATCAAACGTAGCCGAAACATTCTATCCGGATCGCCGGATCGGTTTGTCTTATACCCGCTCGCTTCCCTCTTATTACTTTTCGGCCGGAGCGTTTTGCGGTGACGGGCTTAGTTTCTCGGAAACAACCAAACCCGGTTATAATTTTTCGGGACGTATCGTATGGCGTCCGGTCAATTCTTCCGAACAATTATTCCATATTGGAACTGGTGCCTTATTCAGAGTCCCGGATGAAGATACAGAAGCAAAAACTCAACAAATCCGGTTAAAAAGCAAAGGTGTCACTTATATTCCTTCTCCACGGACTTTAGAACTGACTGTCGAAGATGCCAGAAACCAGGTCCAGTCTAATGTGGAATGTCTGTTCTTCCGGAACAAATGGTTGCTTCAGACCGAATTCTTATATACTAATATCCACTGGAAAGATCATAAACCATCCTACTCGGCTCATGGCGGCTATATTATGGGCGGTTTCCTGTTAAAAGGAACAAAATACGCATACGATACCCTGGATGCAATACCGGTAATGCCGGAAGATCCCCACTCTATTTTACTGGCCTGCCGGTATAATTACACCAACCTGAATGATTTCAGCAGTAATACGACAGGAGGAAGCCAACATGATTTATCGATCGGTATCAATTACTATTTCAACAAATATATTTCCTCCCGCCTGAATTATGCACATCTTTGGATGGATAAATACTCGGCATTAGGCAAATGTGGGATTAACATGATGCAACTGCGGTTACAGGTTCGGTTTTAACTCATTATTTCCTTATATTTTTTGCACTCTTTCTAGGGGTTTTTCTTACATGACAAATCCTAAAATAACCGTCACAGTTATTTAGGACTTGTCAATAATAGATTTATGCTCTTCTGCTCTTTACTTGCAATAATTCAATACCTCTACATTCTTAATCGTACTCTTGAAATCGCCCGCTTTCTCTAACGGGAAAACCAATGTCCGTACATAACTCATAGAGTCTTTTCCGCCATTAAAGAAACGTTTCTGAATATTCAATTCTTCTTTCAGATCTCCGTTAATATACAAACGTGTAGTTTTTTCATCACCACTGATCGCTACGGATGCTTCCTCTTCGGGATAGAACTGATAATTAAATGTATTCAGATAACCGTCACGGGCAAAACCTAATTTACCGCTAACGGGATCGGACAAATAAAATACGGCATCGGGAGAACGGAATAATTCTGTTCCGGGCTCTTCTTTGACAGACTGGACATCAAATGAAACCGTATAATGATAACCAATCTCTTTCAAACCCGTCTTTGTATTCGGTTTTAAAACATCCTGATTGTAAACAGCACGAGGCTTGTTACCCATGCGTCCGGCAATATTTACACCTGGACCTTCACCCAGTGCGGTACGCATCGTATTGAAGGTCTCATAAGGGACCTTGCAATCTTTGCCTGTCCACATCTTAACAGCCAATGTCTGCATGGCAGGGAAAACACGGTAATGGATATCCTTCGTACTGATCCCGTTGCCTGCATGATCGTTCCACACGGCAAACATTCCACCTTTGATCTGTTTATGTCTCTCTGGGAAAACTTCTTTACCGATATGTGCCGGAGTCCATTCCTTATACAACATTTCCGTATTCAGATAGTCGTAATAATAACCGGCAGCCGGAACGATATACAGATAGCCGTCGGGGACACTCACCAGGTCGTATCCCTGTTTGATCATTTCCTTCGGGTCGGCATAACCGTTGTACCAGGCACTCATCAATACATTCTTCGATTTAACGGGTGTATCGCCTTTGGCATGAGTCAAAGCACCCCAAACACAAGCCTGCTTGCCGAAACTTTCTACAAAACGGATATAATGATCAGTGAATTCGCGGAATTTCTCTACTACATCCTGCTTTTTATTCGAATATTCGTCGGTTCCGATGTGTACACGTTTTCCGACAAAGACAGGATTACGGCCTTCCAGATATTCGCGGAAAAGACTGTCGACAAACTGATAGGTTTCCGGTTTGAACAGATCCAGATGATCCATTCCGTATTCCTCGCTGCCAACTTCCGGACGGTAATGCGTCAGTGCCAACGAATGGGCGGGGACGTCTATTTCAGGAATGATCTCCACGCCCAGGCTATCCGCCATCAGCTGGAAATCGATAAATTCTTTCTTCGTATAATAACCGTCGCGGGCAGTCAGTCCCGGAAAAAATTCACTTTCCAGGCGGAATGCGGCATAGGTCTTGTTCCAATCGTGTTCAAAGTATTGTTTGAATGCGTTATCATTCAGGTGAACCTGCAACGTATTCATCTTATAATAGGCCATCATCTTTACATAGTCGCGCAGGAAATCCATCGGGATAAACTTACGGCCGCAATCCATCATAAAACCACGAATCGCATAGTCGGGATAATCGCGCATCGAACCTTTAGGCAATGCCTGGTTATTGTCTTGCTCGGTCATCTGAAGGATTGTACGGGTCGCCCAATATAAACCTTTAGCCTTTGGGGCCGATACAGTCACACGGTCTGCTATTTTCACAGCATATCCTTCTTCACCCAACTGTTTGTCACCGGACAAGGAGAAAACAAAGTCACCGGCGGAAGCTCTTCCCTCTACAACAGCCAACTTACGACCAAACATTGTCTCGTAGTCTTCGGCAAACTGATTGGCAATTTTGTTGACGGCAGGATCTTTTCCTACACAAACAATACGAGAAGTGGGAGATGGAGTAAACAAACCTTGTCCCCCTCTCCATTCCTGCAATTCGGGTATGACAAACGGTTTTTCGTTATTGGCAGCATAACCTTTACCCACGAAAAGTGTGCATGCCACAATCAGCATTAAATAGCGTTTTATATTCATTGTATTTTAAATTAAGCGCACAATATTACTGCTTTTTAATCATCCGGACAAGCTTAAAATGAAGGAATAGTTAAAAGATGACTAATTAAAAGGCAGTTTCTGAATGATTTATTACTTTTGTGTTCAAAAACATATTAATGAGTTACAATTGGAACACACGGACGGAGCTATTACTGGGGGCCGACCGGATGGAGTATTTGTCACATTGCCATGTTTTAGTCGTAGGATTAGGGGGCGTGGGAGCTTATGCCGCCGAACAGATTTGTCGTGCCGGGATCGGGCACATGACAATCGTTGATGCCGATACGGTGAACGCCAGCAATATAAACAGACAGTTACCTGCTTTACATTCCACCATCGGGATGCAGAAAGCAGAAGTCGTAGGTCAGCGCCTGTTGGATATCAATCCACGTTTAAAACTGACCGTGCTTAATGAATTTCTCCGTGACGAACGGACAGAGGAAGTTCTATCCGCCACAAAATACGATTTCATCGTGGATGCTATCGACTCGCTCAGTCCGAAAGTTTACCTCTTGTATCATGCTAACAGGCGTGAAATTCCTATTGTCTCCTCTATGGGAGCAGGTGCAAAAATCGATCCGTCGCAGGTGAGGCTGACCGATATCTCTAAAACCTGCAACTGTGCACTGGCTAAAGCCGTACGTAAACGGTTACGTGGAATGGGATTGAATAAAGGGATCCCGGTTGTATTCTCAACAGAAATAGCCAATCCCGAAGCCGTAGTGGAAGTAGAAAACGAACAATGCAAACGGACAACCACCGGAACTGTCTCTTATATGCCAGCTATATTCGGTTGCTATCTTGCATCGTATGTAATAAGAAATATATAACCAGATGATACAAACACAAGGAATTACCAAAAGTTTCGGAAACTTACAGGTATTGAAAGGCATCGACCTTACGATCAATAAAGGTGAAGTAGTTGCTATTGTCGGTCCTAGCGGAGCCGGAAAAACGACCTTATTGCAGATCATCGGAACGCTTGATTCGCAGGATGCAGGCAGTTTATATATCAACAGGACAGAGATCGGGAAACTGTCCGAAAAAGAATTGGCGGCTTTCCGTAATAAAAATATTGGTTTTGTTTTTCAATTCCATCAGCTACTACCTGAATTTACCGCACTGGAAAATGTAATGATCCCGGCTCTAATTGCACGCGAGAAGGCTTCTGATGCGGAAAAGAGGGCAAAGGATATTCTCGATTTCCTGAAACTATCGGATCGTATGACACATAAGCCGGCTGAATTATCAGGAGGTGAAAAACAGCGCGTAGCCGTTGCCCGCGCATTGATCAACAATCCGTCCGTAATCCTGGCCGACGAGCCTTCAGGTAGCCTGGACACAAAAAATAAAGAAGAATTACACAGCCTCTTCTTCGAATTACGGGATCAGATGCACCAAACCTTCGTTATCGTGACACACGATGAGCAACTGGCTACCGACACAGACCGCGTAATTCATATCAAAGACGGGGTTGTTTTAGAATAGGTATAAACTCAGTAGAATTATTTATGGCAAACAAAGATAGAGTAACTTTTGGTAGTAAAATCGGAGTAATATTGGCAACAGTAGGTTGCGCCGTGGGCTTAGGTAGCATCTGGCGTTTCCCTTATATGGTGGGAGCCAACGGAGGGGCGGCTTTTCTGTTGGTATTCATGATATGCACTGTCTTGCTTGGTCTTCCGATTATGATTACGGAATTTTTCATCGGCCGTCATTCGCGCAGTAATGCTGCCGGGGCTTTTAAAAAGCTGGCTCCGGGCACCCAATGGCCTTTGATCGGCTACAACGGTGTTCTGGCGGCTTTCCTGATATTAGGCTTCTATTCCGTAGTCTCCGGCTGGACTTTAGAGTATATCTGGCAGGCTATGACCGGCTCGCTGGCAGGAAAAACAACGGCTGAATTTACAACCGCCTTTGAGACATTTTCATCGAGTGCCCTTCGTCCGATAGGTTGGACAATCGCCTTCATCGCGTTGACGCACATCGTTATAGTATCCGGAGTGGAAAAAGGGATTGAAAGAGCTTCCAAAATTATGATGCCGGCGCTCTTTATCATACTTCTCGTATTATGCATTCGCTCCGTCACTCTTCCGGGTGTACAGGAAGGGCTTGCTTTCCTCTTCAAACCTGATTTCGACAAGATAACTTCATCCGTCATCTTAAGCGCGATGGGGCAAACGTTCTTTTCATTAAGTATCGGTATGGGATGCCTGATCACTTATTCGTCTTATTTCGGGAAAGATACGAACCTGCAACTAACGGCTGTGCAGGTCACCGTGCTGAATACGCTGGTGGCATTATTGGCCGGTATCATGGTGTTTCCTGCCGTATTCAGCTTTGGCATTGAACCGACAGCTGGTCCGGAACTGGTATTCATCACACTTCCGAACATCTTCGAGCAGTTGCCGTTTGGCAATGCCTGGTCGTTCATCTTCTTTATCCTGTTGGCTTTAGCTGCCCTGACATCTACCATTTCCCTGCATGAAGTGGCTACGGCTTACGTACACGAAGAATATCACATGACAAGAAAGAAAGCTGCCTGGATCGTTTCAGCAGGTGTTGCTGTCATCGGAGCCCTCTGTTCGCTCTCTTTCGGTTTACTAAAGGAATACACTATCGGCGGTCTGATCATTTTTGATGCATTGGACTATCTGACAGCCAAAATCATGATGCCTCTCGGAGGTATGATGATCTGTATTTTCGTTGGCGTACGCATTGAAAAGAAAGTATTGAAAGCCGAACTGACCAACAAAGGCACCATCACTTTCTACTTCTTCAACGCATACGCATTCTTCATAAAATACATCGCTCCTGCCGCTATCGGCCTGATCTTCCTGAACGAATTGGGACTGATCAAAAAAATAACCTCCTTGTTCTGAAAATAAAAAGATATAAGTTACTTGCTTATTTACAGGTAACTTATATCTTTGCAACAGAATATTTAACATTAACAATACCGAACTATGAACTGGCGTGATTTACTCTATTTCTCCAAAGGAGAACGCAGGGCTTTAACCCTCCTACTCTGTCTTATCTCTATTTCCTGGATCATTTTATTATTGACAGATAATAAACCGGAACAAATCCCTAAAGAGAATGCTCTGATCATTGAACCGGCTAAACCGACTCAAACAATCGTTTCAAACGAACCTGAACCGGAAAAGGGCAAAACACCTGCATCCGGGAGAAAAAACAATTCCTCCCGGGAGAAAAAGGAATTTCATCCGAGAGGAACTCCCAATATACCCGGGAGAAAGACTTTCCCCAAAACAGAAAAATACCCAATCGGAACAGTCGTCGAATTAAACACTGCCGACACGACCTCACTGAAGAAAGTTCCCGGTATCGGAAGCACTTTTGCCCGCCGTATTGTTAAATACAGGGAACTGCTGGGAGGCTTTTACTCCGTCTCCCAACTTTGTGAAGTATATGGGATCGATGAAGAGCGGTATAATGCGATGAAATCGTGGTTTTCGGTAGATGTGAAAATTATTTGTGAACTATTTGTGAACCAGGTGCCGATCAAAAGTCTGTACAGGCATCCTTATATAAACCCGCAACAAGCACATATTATCGAACAATTACGTAAACAGAAAGGAAAACTCTCCGGTTGGGAAAACCTGCAACTACTGGAAGAATTTACCGAAGCAGATAAAGAAAGGCTGACACCTTATCTGTCATTTGAATAAAACAGGAAGTTTATCTACATTTGTAAAAAAGAAAGCTATGATTTACCTCAAACAAGTTCAATTGCTCAACCCAGAAGAAGTAGAAGGGCCGCTGGAAGATCTTAAATATCCGTTTAAGGCCGCAGCAGTACGGTATATAGACTCGATCGTGTTCCGTAAACCCGTCACTTTCCTGGTTGGTGAAAACGGAGCCGGCAAATCGACCCTGCTGGAAGGGATCATGTTCAAATACGAAGAACGAGATGAGGACCAACAAGGTATGCTCTATGATGGTGTGGAAGCCTGGAAATCCTATTCAAACGTCTTGCCGCAATGTATCCGCCTGATAGAAGAACGGAAGCCCTTCGATCATTTCTTCTTCCGCGCCGAATCCTTCTTCGAACATGCGGCCGAAATAGATGCCAAATCGATGAAAGACATTCTGAAATACGGACGCGATTATTCAATGGGAGCCTACGGCGGACACCGTTTGCTGGAACAA
Source organism: uncultured Parabacteroides sp. (assembly GCF_905196875.1). GTDB lineage: Bacteria > Bacteroidota > Bacteroidia > Bacteroidales > Tannerellaceae > Parabacteroides. Next base: position 204,944 of record NZ_CAJJWO010000001.1, read on the forward strand.
TCGCATGGGGAAAGTTTTCTAAGTACCTTTTTGAATTATGCCGGAAGAAACACGCTTTTCATCCTTGATGAACCGGAAGCAGCCCTTTCACCTCAGCGGCAACTGGCTTTATTAGTTCGTATCCGTGAATTGGTTGGACAAGGCTGCCAGTTGATTATTTCAACTCACTCACCCATCATCATGGCTTATCCGGATGCAGATATTTATTCGATCGAAGAGGATGGAGCCTATATTACTCCGTATGAGGAAACACAACATTACCAGCTAACGAAGTATTTCCTGACTCATACGGAGCAAATGCTCAGGGAGCTGGGAGTAAAATAAAATTACTTTTCCCAGGCATTCAGTATCTCTGCGACATAGACGTTATGCGGATTACCTGCCATAGCGCTATACCATTTCTCAAACAGGGCCGGATCGATAAAACAATCTTTATCCATCTTTGTCAGATAAAGAGTCTTACACTCCAAAGTCAGACGGGATTCCTCAAAACAGGGGTTTCCTTGTTCGGTAAAGCAGGGAGTCAGTCCGGTAGCCGCTACTTTATCGATGTCACGACCAGATTTAGAGCCGCATATTTTATGCGCCGCTTTGTGTTCCTCACCCAGGAAGGAGAGCGTAAAACAGCCCTTTTCATCGACAAACTCACGTGTGTAGCGTTCCGGGCGGATGAATACGAACACCACCGGTTTATTCCAGAGGAAGCCCACACCACCCCAACTGGCAGTCATCATGTTAAACTTCTCCTTATCGCCGGCACTTACCAGCATCCACTCTTTTCCGATAATTTCGATAAAATTGTCTTTTATCAGACTGGGTTCAATTGCTTTCATACTTTATACGCTTTAATTTCCCTCAAAGATACAAAGAATATCATTTACCCGTACTCATTACGCCGGAGTCGTTATCAGCATTGTTCAGACGTTTCTGACCGGCTTTATAAGTTCGGCCAAACGAGAAATTATATGTTACGGAAGCAACGAACAACCGGGAACTTTCCTTGATATACATCGACTTCTTGTAAGAGGCATGCTGATTCCAGTTCTCAGTCTGTACTTTATAATTATCAGAGAACGGATTGAATGCTCCGACGCCCAACGATAAATTCTTATGGCTGTAACGTACCATAAACAACTGAATATTTTCACCACCATCCAGTGTTTCACCCCAAAACCAGTTCCAGTTCGTATTCATCTGATACATCAACATGAACTTCTTCCAGGTGAGCGACGCCTGTGCTTCGCAATACCAGTTCGTATAACGGTGAGAATAAGTATTACCGTTGCTGATATAATGGTTTACACCACCGGTAAAAGAGAATTGCAGAATATCCTTGATCGGTCCGACGCGGAACATGGCAGAACCAGTCACACGCTGCCAGTTTTTCTGGTTATTCCAGGTCTGGATAATTTTATTCCCTTCCTGATATTTCTCATCCATAATGGGGTTAGGCAGGTATTCGTAAGCACCATCCAGATTTGTATAGAAAATTCCTTTCTGGTACTCGTAGGTAAGAGCAAGACGATAGCGCATATAAGCTTCCAGCGTTGGATTACCGCGTTGCAGTTGTAAAGAGTCGATTACCTGCTCGATCGCACTCAGGTTTCCTAAAGAAGGAGACGAATTGCCGACAGATCCTCTCAGGCGGAGAAACGATTGTCCGGGTAAAGCATATTGCAAGGTAAAGCGGGGATTAAATGTATAATACTGGTAAGAGTCGTCTGTTCCTTCCTGTTTGTAAAACGAGCGCGATGCGCCGACTCCCAGCGTATAGTCTAGCTTTTTAACTTTCCCTTTGAACTCTCCATAGAGATAACTCTCCGACTGATCCATGTGCGTATCATAATCATGTCCGTTCCGGTATTTATTATCGGAAAAAGACTGTGTATGACGGATACCGCCACTCAATCGGTTTCCATTCGTCAGCTTCTTTTCATAGATAGCCTCGCCGATTAGGGAATATTTATTACCGGAAACGCGGTTATTAATGTCTGTCAGCAAATCTTCACCGCGGCTTTCCTGATAAAAGCGATGGGAAGAAGTGCGGTTGTAAGTGCCTACCACGTTGAAGACCAGCGTCTGGTCGTTCTTCAAATTACGCTGATAATATAAGTCTAGCGCAGGCACCTGGTTATCGCTGCTATTCAAGTCTACCATATCCACATAGTCCGCCAGATTATCCTGGTTAGATAAAGTACCGCGATAATCCCAGTGCGGCTGATGGTTATTCCAATAACGGAAAGTGGCATTAAACAAATATTTTTCGGGATCTTGTACACTGTAATTCAGGTTCAGGTTGTGCATAAACATACGCCCATGAGCAGGAATACCTTCCTCCTTCCGATGCAGAACGGTGCCATCCGCCAAATGGAATATTTCCTCGTTATCCCTGGAAAGACCATAAAAGTCACGCGGTCCGATCCGGTAAGAAGCGCCGAACTCCGATTTCTTATGATTGATTTTTCCCGAAACACGATGTTCGCCCCACAAAGCATTCAGTCCCTGGCTCATATCCACACTAAAACTACCTCCTGTCTCCGGACGGCGGACAATATAATCGAGTACGACTTCCGCATTCCCATAACGTAGCCCAGGATTATCATGAAACTCGATACGAACAATGTCGGCAGGCAATAACGCTTTGACTTCATCGGTCTCCACTTTCACCCCGTTAATACGAAGCTGTACTTCACCGTTTCCCGGCACTTTAATCTCGCCCGACATCGGGTTCACCTGTATCTTCGGCAACATCAGTTGTTGCAGCAAGTCCATTCCGTTGGTAGAAGCCTTCACCTGACGTTCGGAAGGGAACACCAGTTTACGGTCTGAGCGGCTACTGGTGTTGGAGGCACTGACTGTGACACCATCCAGCGAAACAGCCGCATCTTCCATCGGGATATCATTCAGAACGACACTCTTATTAAACCCCTTCAAAGACACATATTGCGTTTCATACCCCAGACTGGATACAGCCAGCAGGTAATCGCCTGCACCCACTTTATCCAATGCAAAACGCCCCTTTCCATCGGTAGTTGTTCCAAGAATAAACACCGAGTCGGTTGTTTGCAGTACTACATTGGCAAACTCGAGCGGCTCTTTATTCCGTCCATCCTTTACCAAACCTTTTATCCCTAAATTTTGAGCAAAAACTCCCTGTACCATGCAGCCAAGCAGCATGATCCCGAATATAATCCGTTTCATAAGTTTATTGTTTATTTCTTTTCGGCAGGGTGGCCTTTCCTGCTTTCTTGTTCGTTTCTGTTAGTAAGACGAAGTAAGCCGGAAAAAGGTTACATCATTCCGGCAAAAAAATAGAACTATTTTTTTCACACCTGTTTAACATCTTATCTTACAGAATAAAAGAAAACGTCTATCTTTGGCTAAAACAAACAAAACACATGGATATATTAAACACCTGGATTAGTGCCATCAACGATGTATTATGGTCTTATATACTCATAATCATGCTGTTGGGATGTGCAATATGGTTTTCCTTCAAAACCCGCTTCGTACAGTTCCGCATGATTAAAGAAATGATAAAATTGCTTGGCGACTCCACCGGAAAAACTAAAAACGGTGAAAAACATATCTCTTCCTTCCAGGCTTTTGCGGTGTCATTGGCCAGCCGCGTAGGAACAGGCAATCTGGCCGGAGTAGCCACAGCGATTGCAGTCGGTGGTCCGGGTGCCGTATTCTGGATGTGGATCATCGCTTTACTGGGTGCTTCCAGTGCATTCGTCGAATCGACACTGGCTCAGCTATACAAAAGAAAAGGGAAAGACTCTTTCATCGGCGGCCCTGCTTATTATATGGAACGCGGACTCGGATTACGGTGGATGGGCATATTCTTTGCCATACTGATCTCTATCACATTCGGTTTTGCCTTCAATTCCGTACAGAGCAATACGATTTGTGCAGCCTGGGAAGGAGCATTCGGTTTCGACCACCGGATCATTGGCGGGATATTAACCATGCTGACTATCCTGATCATTTTCGGAGGTATCCAGCGGATCGCCAAAGTAAGTAGTATCATTGTTCCGGTCATGGCTCTCGGATATGTAGCACTGGCATTGGGTATCGTACTTTTCAACATCGGGAAACTTCCTGCCGTACTGGAGTTGATCATTAATAATGCCTTCGGATGGGAACAAGCCATTGGCGGCAGTATCGGTGCAGCCTTGATGCAGGGTATTAAGCGAGGATTGTTCAGTAATGAGGCCGGTATGGGTTCCGCTCCGAATGTAGCAGCCACGGCTGATGTTTCTCACCCGGTAAAACAAGGTTTGATCCAAACACTAGGCGTTTTCACCGATACTTTAATTATATGTACCTGTACAGCTTTCATTATCCTTTTTAGTGGTGCACCGCTCGACGGATCAGTTAACGGTGTACAGCTTACGCAACATGCACTGACCAATGAAGTAGGAAGCGTAGGAAGTATCTTTGTCGCCATAGCAATTCTGCTGTTTGCTTTCAGCAGTATCATCGGTAACTATTATTATGGCGAAGCAAACATACGGTTTGTTACTCAAAAGAGGAGCGTATTGTTTACATATCGCCTGTTAGTCGGTGGAATGGTGATGTTCGGAGCCCTGGCAAGCCTTGACCTGGCATGGAGCCTGGCCGATATAACAATGGGACTGATGACGATCTGCAACCTGATTGCCATCTCCCTCCTCAGCCGTCAGGCATTCCTTTTATTAAACGATTATATCACCCAGAAGCGAAAAGGAATAGCAAGTCCCGTATTCACGAAAGACAGCATCCCGGAACTGAAGGACAAGGCTGAATGCTGGTAAAAACCATCATACATTTTGTATGATAAAATATCGTATATTAGCATATATCAAAAAGAGAAAGACATGGCGGCAAAGACAATAAATTCCTTTCCAATAACAGGTTATGAAGGAAAAGATTATTGGAGAATAAGAGAAATACGACACTCATTTCTCTCAGAAGATTAGGTAAATCGGCTTTAATCCATCGCCTTTTTGATGAATTAAGTCAAGAACAATCCTATCATTGTATTTACATTGATATATATCCGACTCAAAGTATTAAAGAATTTACAGAAAGTCTATCTCAGGCAATCCTGCAACAAATACCGAAACATAAAAGTATCGGCAAACAATTTTTGGATCTGCTAAAAGCTTTCCATCCCATTATATCTTATGATGCATTAACCGGAGCACCAGTTCATAGTATCAGGTATACGATGTATTCCTGTCCCGCTGGCTGGAACTGACTTTTTAGCTTCTTACTGATAAATCAGACTAAACAACCGCTCTGGAGCAAACACTTCATTTGCTACGGTCAGTATCTCTTCGGCAGTCAGGCTTTCTACTTTGGCAAATACTTCCGGCAGCGTATCATACCGGTTATAATGCAGGAAACTCTTTCCCAGACCGAGAAAAAGTCCTTCTTTGTTATCCCCGGAAACACCTAACTGGCCGATTACCTGCTTTTTGGCAGCAGCCAGTTGTGTGGCGGACAACTTGACATCGCGTATCTTACCCAATTCCTTGTGAACCAGCTTCAAGGCTTTCTCCATATTCTTAGGATCCGTACCAAAATAGATACTGGCCAGACCGGTATCGGTATAGGAAGTTACATTCGATTCCACATTATAAACCAACCCATGCTTCTCACGAAGCGAAACATTCAGGCGGTTGTTCATCCCCGGTCCACCCAACATATTATTAAGCAGGAACAACGGAATCCGCTTTTCATCATGCATACTATAAGCACGACTACCGATCAGTACATGCGCTTGGTGTGTATCTTTATGCACTTTTCTCACACAAGGTTTAATTGCACCCGGAGCCATACGGTTACGCGGAGCTACCGGAAAGGCAATACCCGACAAAAGACCTTCGGCCATCTTCACGATCTTATTGAAATTAATCCGTCCCATCGAGAAGAACACCATATTCTCCGGTGCATAAAAGCGATGCATAAACGAACGCCCCGACTTAGAATTGAAAGTCAATAAAGACGCCTCATCTCCTAATATATTATGCCCCAAAGCATGCCCGTCATAAAGCAAATTCTCGAATTCATCGAAGATAAGTTCCGAAGGGCTGTCCTCATACGAATTGATTTCATCCAGAATGACATCCACTTCTTTCTCTATTTCCTGCTGCGGGAACTGAGAATGGAAGATCAGATCGGTCAGCAATTCCAAAGCTCGTTGATAATGTTCTTCCATAAAAATGGAATAAACAAAAGTCTCTTCTTTAGTCGTATAGGCATTCAACTCACCACCTACATTCTCCATCCGGTTCAGTATATGCCAGGATTTACGTTTTTCGGTACCTTTAAACATCATGTGCTCCACGAAATGGGCCAGGCCGAACTCGTTCGCCTCTTCATCGCGGGTTCCGGCATTTACTGCAAAGCCACAGTACGAAACCGGTGATTCCATCGGTAAGTGTACCATACGAAGACCATTAGATAAAATATGTGAGAAGTAATGCATTGTATCTTTTTGCTTTAATGACCCACAAAAGTACAACAAATAAGAACGATAGCACCGTTAATAGCCCAAAAAGATATTTTCTATAGTTTACAGAGACTGAAATAACTATAAAAATCACCACCAAATCTGACAATCATCTTCATAAGTAAAAACTCTCTCTTCTTTCCCACGAGTATGATCATGGAGTAAAAGTAGTGCATTCTCTGGTACATTATCATACATTATCTTATAATCATCTGCAACTTTCTTACCTAAAGACTTCCAGCCATCCTCCCAATAGAATAACTCATATTCATCTCCGGGAAACACACCATTATTATCAGTCCGGGGGGAATAGCTTATTTTATTTATTTTCAATTCACTTCCCATATCAAGAGCAATAAAATCCCCTAATTCTTCTCCTGCATAATACGTTTCAATATTACCATCAAAGGCTTTCCCTATACTGGCTGAATTTGTTTCTTGAGAAGTAAATGCTGTACCTTTTACTTCCCCTTCATCAGTAAAAAATCTCAATTCTCCAACATTTAACAAACACGAATCAGGTGCAACATAACGAATATAACGATATACTGATGAAGATAAAACCTTTACTTCTGTAATAACAGACGAAGGCGTTTCTGATATCCGGTGAATTACTCCTTTCTTTGAAAAGTCAGGAGTATTTGAAACCTCAAAATTTCCCCCCTTCATCTGTTCTATATATCCCACTATATGATCATACAAAGGATATTTCCGATAAACACTTACACTTCTACATCGTGAATGATCCGGATTAAGAAACTTCAATACCCCATCTTCCTGAAGAATAAAAGGAGCGGTTATCGCCCTCAAACGAAAACCAGAAATTGCCATCGGTAAATAAACAATACCTTTACCTTCCTGTTCATACCCTGTAATCCTATTTTTTCCAAAAAGCTTACCACGAGCCAGTGATTTAAATAAAAAACAAGAATCTTCTTTTTTACTTCGCATCACTGGCACCCAGTTTCGATTGTCAAAGGTACACAAATAAGCTATTCTTACTTTTCTATCCGAGGAAATACATACATCCGAAAGCGGCATATCATATTCAATTGTAACATCTTTCCAGTCAGGATGGTTAAACACAGATCGCATACCCGCATACTTCTCTATATTGTCTGGCTGTATTTGATAAACTTGTCGATATATCTTTGAAATCTTGTACTGAACATTATTCACAGCATCAGGTCCAAATCCTATATCAACAAACAATCCAGTCGTATCTTTTACTACATTCCATCGATGGCCTGAACTTCTGTTTGCCCATGCAGGAATAACCTCTGAAGCTGCAGGAACTCCAATAGCCCGTAACGATTGAGTCAGGTAAAACGAAAGATGTTCACAACTTCCCATGCCAGTATCTTTTATTTCTTCAAATGAAAGCGGATATGGATATTTTGACATGCCTACATTATAATGTAGCTTTAAATTAGGAATAATATATTTAGCTATTTCCAACGGAGAAGAAAGAGAATCCAATAGACATCCAAATCTATCAAAACCTTCTTTCCTCCAATTATCCAAAGGCTCATCCCCATCCCGGTAAGGTAATACATAATTACAGAAGTCCTCAAACGTATATAAAGATGATTTTTTATACCGCTTCCAGGCTTTAAAGGCCAAATCGATATTTTCTATCAAATAATCAGCCGTAATAACATCCAAGTCATATACTTTATATTCTTCCGGATTTTTTTGTAATACTGCTATTGAATCAAAGTACTGGTAAACTTTGGATAATGCAGGATCCCAACCTACAGGATCATCAGGCAAAGAGTTTAAGGCTTGTTTATATTTGTCACTATTCTCTTTTGGAAACACTGCATATTTCTCCGGCATATTTTCTATCAGATAATATGCCGCTTTAAGACTTAATGTATCCCCTTCTCTTTTATAATGATCGATCACTATTTCTAGTTCGACACTATTTTTCCCAGCTTGTTTCAATGCTTTTGCAACACCTACAGGGATATCTGAGTCCTGCTTTGAACAAGCTCCAAATACCAATAACAGAATATATATAATTACCGGCTTTTTCATCATTTATTATTTATCTATTAATTCATCCCAGTAAGAACTATACAAATTATCAGTTTGAATCATTTCTTCATGTGTCCCAAAATGGTTTATTTTCCCATCTTCTATCAAATAGATCCGGTCTGCATAGTTTTTCAAAATATGCAAACGATGCGAGATAAAGATAATAATCTTCTGCTTTTTTAAAGTTTGCAGAATATTTAATGTAAATCTTTCCATGTCTCTGTCCATAGCAGCAGTCGGTTCATCCAGGATCATAATAGCAGGATCTTTTATCAATAACCGGGTCAAAGCAATCAGCTGCTTTTGTCCCCCGGATAAATTAATACCCTCTTCACCCACTACAGTCATATATCCCTGCGGTAATTGTTGAATATATTTATCAATTCCCCATTGTGAGCAAGTATTTAAAACCGATTCTATATTTCCCGACTGAGCTCCAAGTGAAATATTATCCAAAACGGTTCCGTTGAAAATAAATACATCCTGAGGAATAACACCAATTACATTTCGCCAACTATCAAGTGATATATTACTTAAATTCAAATTACCATCCAACACGATACTGCCTGCTTCCGGCTTATAGGATTTTTCTATAATTTTACAAAGCGTAGATTTTCCACATCCGCTTTCTCCTATAATAAAAATTATTTCATTTTGATATGCGGTTAACGAAATATTTTCCAATATTCTCTTTCTTCCGGGAAAACGAAAAGAGAGATTTTCCATTTCAATCGATATTGGAACTTTAGAAATAGTTGTACCCTCTGCATTCTCTGTATTTATCCCCACAAATTCAAACATCCGGTTAAAAGCGACTTTAGCCTCATTCAAAGGGATAGCTATCAATGACAAATTAACAATAGCCGGTGAAATAGAAGCGACTAAGCTAATAACAGCCATTAACTCACCTAATTTTAAATTATCCCTCAAAACAAAATAACTACCTAATCCAATCGAAGTAATAATCAGCAATAAACTTATTAGTCCCGAAACAAAAGATAGCCTTATATTAATCTTTCCTAACTGAAAAACATTCTCTTGGAAAACCCCATAAATTGCTTTGTTCAACGATTCAAAAGTCTGTTGCTTGTTAAAATTCTTGATTGAATCAATTCCTTGCATTGTACTAATAAAATTACTCTCGCTCTGAGCATATCCAACCATCACATTTCTTTGGGCAAGTATCAATGGGCCATTACACTTATAAACTAAATAAATAAAAAATGGTAATCCACATAAAATCAATACAGCGAAAATCCATGAATAATAAAAGAGAAAAGCTAAAGTAACAATAGCTACCAATCCATCAATAATGATATTCCCGGCAATAACACTAATTACCTGCTGAATTCGCCGGGTATCATTCAAACGGGCTACTAATTCTCCAATTTTTCTTGTATCAAAAAAAGAGCGAGGTAGCCGTAACAAATGAGTGTAAAATGCCTCAATAATACGATTGTTAAAATCACGACTTTGTGCAAATAACAAAAATTGTCTCAAAGCAGCCAAACCTAATCGAGCCAGCAATAACAAAAACACCAGGCACAAGCCACCCCATAAACGAGGAAAATCTTTTTCAGGAATAATGACATCGACCAATTTTTGGGTAAAAATTGCAGTAGTCATTCCTAACACAGCAACTCCCAAGCCCAAGCCCACACTAGCACTCAGTATACCCAAGTCTTCACTCAATATCCTTAGCAGCCATTTCTTTTTCTTTTCTTCAATCTCTTTTTTACGAATAAAACGATCCGTGCAAGTCAAAGTCAGGCATGTATGGGATATCCATTTCTGTTCAAGTTCTCGCTTTGTGTAAAAAACAAGTCCCTTTGACGGATCTGCAATCCAAAAACGATCATTCTCATAACCATAACAAACTACATAATGCTGAAATTTTCCATCAAGTAATAAATGCAAAATCACAGGCGCTCCGTGATCTATCAAGGATTGTACATCTGCCTCACATCCCTCAGCTTTAAATCCGATCTGCAAAGCAGCCTGATACAAACCAAGTAAAGTAGTTCCTTGCTTTGTTGTTCCACTGATCTCCCGTAATCCGGCCAAAGACATTTCACCATCATAGTATCGAATTAAAGACAACAAACAAGCTACACCACAATCGGAAGCATCATGCTGCAATACAATTGTTTTTTCTATTTGCTTTAAATCCATAAACCTATTGAGAGACAGTAATACCTTCCGGCACAACAAATTTATCTGCAGGTACAGCCGGATTCTCTTCTATTTCCACAACCTCTTCCTTCATAACCACCATCCCGTTCGCTCCCATTTCAGACTTAAGAACAAGCCCTTTCCATACCCAAGTTGATACTTCTGCCGTCTGTCCCATCTGTGTAATTTCCAAAGAATACTTTTTACACAGCTTCCCTGCGACTTCTTCTTCTCCATTTTCTTTAACTTTAAACTTTTCTATTATTTCGGGAGATAAGTTCAGATAGTTGACCGGCTCCTGCGGCATTTTCATTCGAGAAGCAGTCTTCATATCCAAGTCAACATTAATGACAAAATTTCCATCCATAATAGTCAGTAAGTGTTTCTCAACCCCTGCAACACCTCCGACTTTCATAACTGTTTCAGATGACTCTTTCTTCCCATAATCATCCATATACCATGTACTTTCAAGCTTTTGTCCCATAGCAATCGTTTCCTTTTTAATGATTGCGGACTTGAGTTCGTACTTTGCTTCTTGAGCTTTTAGGACTGTTGTTACAAATAGCAACAAAACTGGTAATAACATTTTAACATTCATACTTTTAGTTTTTAAATGAGTATTTCAGATATTTTTTCAATTGTTTAAAAGACATCATACCTTTGTGAATTTTGACTAATCTTTTGTTTTTGTCATATATAAAATTAGTTGGAGGAGATTTTATATTATAAGCATTCGCAAATTCCCCTTTAATATCAGAAACGATTGTTATATTTTCCGATATACATATAGGATTCATTAGTATAAATTGCTTTATTTCTTCTATTGAAGCATACGATACAAATAAAATTTGTAACATTTTTAAATCACTTTCATTTTCTAATAAATCATTTATTTCAATATTACAAAAATCACATTCAGGATGAAAATACACAATCAATATATATTCATATTTATCATCTATAAAATCCATATTATACAATCTATTATCTGATGTGACAAGATATACAGATCGAAGATTTTCTAACAAATTCATCCTTATTCTATTTGTATTTATATAAAAAACAATAATTGCAATCATAGAAATAAATAAAAACAAAATTGATAGTATAATTTTTATTTTCATTGATATACAAACAATAATATAAATACGACAAACAGAATATACAAGACAAAACCAACGCCATAAGTAGATATCACAAAACTTAAAGATATAAAATACTTATTATTAAGTTCTTTGGAGAGAAGTTTTGCTAGAAATATCCAATATAATAATTCAAATAAATTAAATAGAGCTAAAGGTGCTAACAACCATGGTTCTGTTGTATTCATATCAAAAAAAGCAATCAATGAAAAACAGTTCATTAAATAAAGCCCTTTCTCATAACCAAAAATAACGACTAAGAAAGTATATACAATTGAAAAAGAAACCAATATAATATCTGCTTTTAAGGCTACATTGAAACAACTACGATAATTAAGACTCTTCCAGCTATCAAATAATATACCTCCAACAAATAAGCAATACCCCACTATAGTAATTCTTAGAAATAAAATCAAAGGAGCAATAATAAATGATAACCATCTATATTTTACAAACTGATCTATTAATTGACTTTTCAATGCCCCATTAAATAGAGGGATATCATTCATTTGAGGCATAAATACATATTCTTGTTGTACATATAATTGTACAGTTACAATAATTGTTATAAAAATAAACAGATTCAGATTGTCAAGTTTTAAATATTTTTCCAATATATCCATAATAATATCAAATATTAGCGTTTACAATTTTCACTTACCTTGAATTGATTTCAACATATAAATATTTATAAAAAAAAACAAAACAGAAAACAATCCCAAAATAGAAACGATAATCTTATCTTTATAAACACCATCGATAATAACAAATGATAATTCAAAAATAATTCCTAAAGAAAAAGAAATTAGAAACTTAATATCTTTGGCTAATTTGTTCAGATCATCATATACTAATCGTAAAAAGTAACCAACAGAAACACCACTACCGATTAATCCAAATGTACACATTTTATCAACGTCTGTAATTAATCCCAAAAAATATATAGCCATAAAAGATGTAAATGCAATTGGAAGTAAAAAAATATTTTTCATTATTAAATTTATTATATATATTAACATTAATACAAACTCAAGTTCTACTGGAATTATATTGATTCATTCCAGTAGAACATAATAGTTAACAGATGGCTGTACCAATAGCACCCATGTAGGCTCCATAACCAAACAGAACAGCAGCAGCCCCACCTGTTGCCATGAGGCCAAGGGCTCCAATTCCAACAGAAACTCCATAGAATGTCCACTTACAAATAGTATCAGCTTCTATTCCAGCCTGAACTTTGGACATTTGATCCAAATCTAACGCATTCATTTGCTCATTAGTTTAATTTATTCCTACTCTTTTATGGTTTTTCGGATTCCACCATTAATATTTAATATTAAAATATTTTTCGAACCTAGATATTACTATTGTCTTATTTAATTTCGATTTATAAGCACATCTATTTAATGTAAGCATCAGTTCTTCCTTGTTATTAAGTATAGTTTTATATTCGTTTGTTTCATTCTTTAGTTTTGACAAGTAGTATCTAGACTCATTATCCAAAGGATTCATTAAAACTGCTTTACTAAATGAAATTAAAGCTTTTGATGAATCTTTTTTAGTTAAATAAATTCGTCCAAAATTACACCATGCTTTGCTTAAATTTGGTAATTCTACAAGTGTCATATTTAATATTTTTTCAGCATCTTCCAAACAATTATTATCAAGTAATAAAGAAGCTAATTTAGAAGCAATTATTAAATCTCCGTTTTTTTCATATGCTTTTTTGAGAACTTCAATTGCAGTAATTAAACAGTCATCTGCTAATTTTTTATTCCGACTTCTTAAATCATCATAAAAATAACTACGGGCAATATTAGGAGAAACAAGCAAAGACTGAGTATACAATTTCTTTGCAGAATCAATTTCATTACTATTTTCATATATACATCCTAAAAAAATCAAGGAATAAAAGTCATCTATTTTATCCTTTATCTCAACAAAACAATCTTTAGCTTCAGCCATATTACCTTTTACATAGTACAAAAAACCTAGATTTAATAAAAACAGATAATCTCTATTGCTTTTGTTTAATGCGATTTTAAAATTTAATATAGATTCATTAATATATCTATTAGAGTCTAATTGGAAATATAAATAACCCAGATTAGCATTATATACAGGATTATGTGGATTCAATTTCATTGCTTTTTCTTCAAAATCAATCGAATTGCGAATATTCGATGCTTTACATGCCTTGCTATTTAGAATATCAGCATACATATATTCAATTTGAAATATACTTAATATAAACACACTAATCCATAATAATATTTTCGCTACTGTATTCATATTTTATTCTTTATTGGTTGAAACATAACTAATATCATTATAACAATCAACAATTGAAAAATATCTTTTTCAAAAAATGAGGAAAAAGATATTTCCCTAATTAAAAGCGATATAAAGGAAGAAAAAAACAAGATTATTATCCATTTTTCATGATACTTATTTTTTATTACAGTATATAAGATCATACATATCATATTGCCATATACAACAAAACCAAGCAATCCCTTTTCTACTAATACTTGCAAATAAGTATTTGTTGAACGAGAAGTAAATAATTCTAGTTTATTAGTAGATAACATTTCAACTGCCAAAATATAATTTCCACCACCAACTCCTACAATAGGAGAAAAACTGGTTAAAGACACAGCCTCCTTCCATTTTATAAATCTACCATTAATACTTCTTTTTTGAGATATCGTATCAAATATAGCACAGGTCGTAATAACAGACTTTCATTCGGAATAGGTAAAAATTAAAGAGCACAATATAATTATAAATAATATACATACCTCCTTATTCTTTTTCGGTTCATATAAAGTATTAAACAAAAATACAAATGAATAAAATATTATCAAAGCGATATAAATTCCTCGAGAAAAACTTACTATCAATACAACCATATTTAAAATACCAATCAAGATAAAAAAACATTTCCAGCGACTTCTAATCAAAATAGAAGTTGAATATAATGTAAACGGTAATAAGCAAAGCAACGTTGTTGCCCAATCATTAGACAGCTCTCCTAAAGGATGATAATAGGCCTTAAAATCCGTCAAATCATCAAAGCCTACATTATAAAATTCAGACCTATGAATCAAAAAATAAAAAAGAGTTATCACCGATAATATTCCTGTAAGACAAGATATACCAATACACAGCCAGTCAAACTGACTACGAAAACGTATAAAAGTACGTACAAAGAAATAGAATACAGCCAACAACAATATACGTAATGTTGCAGATATACTATTCGGTTTATAAATTGATGTAATACAACATATCAATTCAACCAAACAGATCAAATATACCGCATAATCGAATATACATTTTTCTGTACTTTTCTGATAAAGACAACCATGCTTGAAATCATACACATAAAATGTAATCACTATCGGAAGCATAAACAACAACCAAGAGAGAATATTGACAAATCCGGTCACCACAAACAAACACATTGACAAAAAAGCCAACAAGTTCACCTTTTTATTATGTCTGATCGCATCTGTCATTCTATAACTTTTATAGTTGTTAAACTATCTATCCCGGAAACAACCTCTGCATATATCCCATCGGAAATACCGGTTTTTATAAACTGCTTTCTAAATTTTCCTTTCCCGTCTTCAACTTCCACATAGATGGAATCATAACTGAACTGGAAATACTTTTCTTCCAATGCCAATACATTCATCTTCTGCTCCAAAAGAACGGTTGCATTAGCCGTACATCCTGCTCTCACAATCGAACGGGATTGTTCCGGGACTGATAAATCAGCCGTTAATTCAAACTTTGCCACCCCATCCTGTATAAATCCTTTCGGAGCGATCAAGCTGATAACACCACTTAATTCCAATTCTTTAGACGGACCAATCGTTAACTTCAAAGGCATTCCACTTTCTATTTGGATAACATCCGATTCTAGCACATTACCTTTAAATATCAGAGATTGCAAATCTGCAATCTTTGCAATGGTCGTTCCTTCATTCAGTGTTCCACGTGCCATCACCGAACCACCCTCTTTAATCGGCAACTCCAATACGGTACCATTATCTGTAGCTGTTATGATATTGGATACTTCTTTCAGGTTGTATTTTCCTTTTGTCATATCCAATTCAGCCTCAATCGCCTGATATTCGGATTGTATTACCGAGAAGTTCGTCCGTTCATTCTCATATTCTTCCAAGGCAATCACATTCTTATCGAATAATTCCTGAGCCCGCTCAAAAATCTTTTCCTCATTCTTTAAACGAGTTTCGGCCACTTCCAAATCTTTCAATAAACGTTTATATTCAAGCGGATCTTTCACGAACTGAACTCGCCCCAAAGGCTGACCATAAGTAACCTTATCTCCTATCTGCACAAACAACTCATCCAATACTCCCGAGATCGTCGACTTTATTTCTATCTCTTTCAATGGCTGAATTACCCCAGGAATAGTGAGAGTTTTCTCAATATCCCGGAATTCCGGATGAGTAACAGCTACTTCACCGCCTCTATTACTCAAAATAGCCCGATAGATTATAAATCCAACAAAACCCGCCATCAGAATTAATATAATTGTTTTTACAATATTCATTTATCCATTAATTTTCATCTCGTAATGCATCGATAGGATTTAATTCAGCCGCATATAATGCAGGCTTCAATCCTGCCAATGTCCCGGAAATCACTAAAATGACCATTGCTGCAATTGCCGTTGGAATATCAATACCCGGCTTATCCATCATCATCACATCATCCGAGATAAACCAACCTACAGCTTTCAACACACCCCAACCGGAAAGTAGTCCGATACAACCGGAAATAAAGGTTAATGCGATAGATTCCCACATGATCATAGCTTTTATACTACTTTTATTTGCTCCTACCGATTTACGTATCCCTACTTCACGTGTCCGTTCTTTTGCCGATGAATACATAATATTGCCTACTCCAATAATACCGCTCACCAACGTACTGATTCCCATGAACCAAAGAAATTTACGCAACATCACGAACAAATTGCTAAATGCTTTCACCTGCTCTTCCATACTATTGAAATAAAAGACCTTTTCATCTGTAGGATCGAACTTATACTTCCGGGCCATCAGGCTCCGGACACGAGAATGAATTTTTTGCGTTTCTACCTTCTCATTCAGAGAAAAAGAAGAGTTGTAAATTCGCGAGCTGTACTATTTGAATTAAGCAAAACAGAATAAGGAATATAAACGGCCCGGGCTTCCAGATTATTCAACAACGTATTTTTTATAATACCGACTACCTTGTATAATACCTGATTCACCTGAACCATCTTACCTACCGGATTCTGTTTCCCAAAAAGCACATCTGCCACGTTCATTCCTATCAATGCCACATTCCGGTTTTCAGAAGCATCCAGAGAATTGAGTAAACGCCCCTTTTCTGTTTGTAGCAACTTAATTGCAAAATATTCAGGACTCACACCTTTCGTTTCAAACCAGCCTCTTTCATCTGCTACAGATACAACATTCCATTGACTCACTTCCGGCGAAATCTTTTCTATCTGCGGAATGCTTCGTTTCAACATTTTTGTATCATCCTCGGTGAAAGTTATTCTCCGACCAACAGCAGTTCCTTCATAACCAATTGTTGTCTGAGAAGCATACACATAAGTCGTACTTTTGGAAAATCCGCTGAATAGTTTAAAAACGCCACGTTCAAAACCGGAACCGATTCCAACCAAAATAATCAGAATAAAGATTCCCCACGTAATACCAATCCCAGTCAGAATAGCCCGGGTCGGTTTACGTTTAACGGATTCGTATATTTCGTACCAAAAGTCGACGAACATATATTTATTGAATTACAAATTCACCATACAAAGAAACGCCTGTCGCATCAGTAAAATAAATTGTGTATACTCCCGGCTCTTCTCCGCTTAAATTAATATCGGCTGAAGAAGTCTGTAAAGAAACGACTTGTTGATAAATTTGTCTGCCGTCTGAACTGACAATAGAAACATTGACTTCCCGTAATAAAAAGAGAAAATCAACATGGATTACACGATTATCCTGACTAACCATGAGATGAGAGGGATCTAAAAGGATAGAACGAACTCCACCAGTACTCTTTGTTTTTTTTATTATTACCTGATCTGCTTTCACGAAAAAAGTCGTGCTACAAATCATTGCAAGGGTTAACATTATACTAATCATTCTTGTTTTCATAACTATTATCGATTAAAGTGACACCGCAAAATTAATAAGACACACATGAATATAGCCCCTCTATTAACACATATTTAATCAATATGTTAATTTTACAATTAACTAATAATCAATATAATACAATACGAAATTTTAAGAAAAATCAATATTTCTTCTCCAATGATTAATATTTGGAAAAATGAAGGCCGATATGTTAACGAATTCACCTCTTATTTCTCAACTTTTCTTCAATGAAAGCTACAATATCAGCAGCATCCGGAGCTTTTATATTTTTCCGTATTTGGGTTTTCCGGGTACGAACCGTATTGATACTTTGTCCCATTACACAAGCAATTTCAGTAGTGTCCATATTGGCCTTCAGCAAACAACAAAGTTGAATTTCTTTCTCTTTTAAAATACCGACATAAGCTTTTTGCATGTTTTCAGCAAAACCATTATACAATAGATTGATCAACATATAAAAATCGTCCCAGTTTACTTCGTTTGCACGCTGCTCTCCATAAAACAATCGATTAAATTTTTCAAGAAAATCCTGGTCTTTTTCCGATTTCTCATTTAGTTGAGACAAAACTTTCGTTATGTTTAGTTGCATAAGTAATGATTTTTTGACCATCTTATCCTTTTCATCCTCGGTGCAGCCGGATAATGCCTGATTCTCTTTTTCCATTTTTCGCAGAGTATCTACTGTTTCTTCAGCATTCGACAATTCCCGCTTCTTCTTCCGTTTTGTCCCAATAATAGCCACAATGATAATAAGAAATATCCCTACAACAATTATGCTAACTATAATAGCTTTATGTTGTATCGCATATAATTTAACATTTTCTTCCTGATACTTCATATAATTATAAACTTGCTCTGTTTCTGCCAACGAACTTTTACGTTGAAGTTGATAAACAGAATCAACACAGATTACATATTGTTTCTGGTTAAGATATGCCGCTGCGTAATTTTTATTCGATGCCTCCGTTTTAGCCAAAGCTGAGTAATAAATCGCTTGCAATTCTACATCATCCGATGTTTCCACTATGGATTTCACATCGTCCAATAAAAAACGTGCAGAATCCAATTCACTCAAATATACATAAATTTCAGCTAAAGCAATCTTGCGAATTGCCATCCAACTACTGTCAGTATTAAAAGATAAAGATTGCAGCAGATAATATTTCGCTTTCGGATACAGACTGTCTTCTCTCAGATAAAGTCCTATATCATTATATATAGCTGCCATTTCTATCGTATCATTCCGCTCACAAGCAATTTTCAAAGCACTATCCAAATAAAAATAGGCACTATCCCGATTACCGTTTATTCCAAACTCGGAACCAATCGCATGCAGCAATGTTCCCGTATATTTTTCTTCAGAAGTTTGACTGTAAATAGCGTACGATGTCTTATAAGCCTCCAACGATTTATCGAAAGCATATTGTTTATCATGCAACTCCCCCAAATAATAATTCGCCATCATCCCCAAAAGAGGATCCGGTATCTCTCCCGCATATTCCGCTGCTTTCAAAAAATACAATCCGGATTCGAATAGTTTTCCGGCCTCTTCATAGACACGGCCTGCATAATAATTCGACCAGCCTTTTTGAGAAGCATTACCGTGTTGTTTGTAGTATACTAATGATTTCAAAATAAGGGTGGTATCACGGGATAAATCCATATAACATTTATCCTTTGCCTTCGTATACATCAACTGATAAGCAGCAAAGTCCGCCTGATTCAGCGTTTCCGAGTGAGGGTAAGACGATAAAAGTACAAGTGCACTATCCGGATTATTCTCTATCAAACGGTCTGTCTGTTGTAATAATTCATTGAGTTGCCCTGAATGGCAAGAGCAAAAACTAATTGTAATAATAATACAAATCTGTTTAAACGGTTTCATTTTGCACAGTATTTTAGATTAAGTATTCTCGTTTTGTGACAAATATATGATTTTATATTACATTATATAAGGATAAGAGCAACAAACTGTCTGTACATATCGGATCGTTTTAAATTTTCCACCTGTAAAAACTGATGAATACATCGCTTTCTTTAAAAAAACATCCGTAAGTAATCGCTTGCCGATAATTATCGACAGGTCTACCCACAATTATCGACAAGCTATTCTATAATTGTCAACAAGCCTGTCGATAATTATAGGCAACCAAGATAATAAAATAAGCATTCATTGTAACTGTTTCTCTGAACAGAGTGAACTACTCCGGTAATACGAAGCCGCCACCGGAACCAACCAACCGACTGAAACTACATACCTGCGTTAAAAAAACAACGATATACAGTAACCAACCGATTAAAATCGTATTTTTGCAGACTATTAGAGATAATCGTATAATTAATAAAGTATCTATGTCAAACGAAGCAATCGCCTGCATCCTGCAGCAGGAAGCTGCAGCAGTCCTTAATATTCCTGTTAGCTCCGGCTATGAAGAAGCTGTAACCCTCATTGTAAAACATGTCCATGAACTGGGAGGGAAACTAATCACCAGCGGAATGGGGAAAGCCGGGCAAATTGCAATGAACATCGCCACGACCTTCAGTTCCACCGGAACGCCGACTTCTTTCCTGCATCCCAGCGAAGCACAACACGGCGACTTGGGAATCGTACGGAACAACGATATCATGCTACTGATCTCCAATTCAGGGAAAACACGCGAACTGGTAGAATTGGTAGACCTTACCCGTGGACTGGTACCCGACATGAAATTCATTGTTATCACGAGTAATCCCGACAGTCCCCTGGCTAAAGAAGCCACAGTGCAACTGCTTACCGGAGCACCCGCCGAAGTTTGCCCGTTAGGGCTCACTCCCACTACTTCTACTACTGTCATGACAGTGATCGGAGATATCCTGGTAGTCGGTACAATGAAAAGGATCAACTTCAATAATAAGGATTATGCCAAGCGTCACCACGGCGGTTATCTCGGATCGAAAAGCCGTGAGCAAAGCAAGAACGAATAGACAATAAACAAACCATTATATATGAGAAAAGTTATTGGCATCGGGGAAACCATTCTCGATATTATATTCAAGAATAACCAGCCGCATACTGCCGTTCCGGGCGGATCAGTCTTTAACGGACTGGTATCATTAGGACGTCTGGGCGTTCCGGTTTCTTTCATCAGTGAAGTCGGAAACGACCGTGTCGGCGATATTATCCGCCAGTTTATGGAAGAAAATCATATCTCTACGGAGTTCGTAGACCGCTTCCCCGACGGGAAAAGTCCTATATCACTGGCTTTCCTCGACAATGAGAATAATGCCAATTACACTTTTTACAAAGATTATCCCAAACAACGCCTGGAAGTACCCCTGCCTGTTATTAACGAGGACGATATCTTTATCTTCGGTTCCTATTATTCATTAAATCCGGTCTTAAGGGAAAGGATGGTGGAGTTTCTGGAATATGCCAAAGAACGGAAAGCGATCATTTACTATGACCCGAACTTCCGCAAGGCACATGCACACGAAGCGATCTATCTCACTCCCACCATCCTGGATAACCTGGAATATGCAGACATCGTACGCGGATCGGATGAAGATTTCTTCAATATCTTCGGAAAATCGGATGCAAAACGTATCTATATGGATCATATCAAGTTCTATTGCGACTGTTTTATCTCCACTCATGGAGCCGGTGGTGTAAACCTCTATACAAGCAAACTGGAAGAGCATTTCGATACCGTTCCCATACAACCGGTCAGCACTATAGGAGCCGGAGATAATTTTAATGCCGGTATCATCTATGGATTGTTGAAATATAACATCGGATACCATGATCTTTCGACGATGAGTAAAGAAGCATGGGAGAAAGTGATCCGTTGCGGTATGGATCTTGCCTCTGAAGTATGCCAGAGCTACGACAATTACATTTCTAAAGAATTCGCAACCTCATACAGTCGGTAGTCTTAAATATCATTAACTCTGACACCATAAAGAGCCGGATTTATTATCTTTGTAATGTATGTATGCTAGAAAAACAATGTTTGTAAGATTATTATCACTGTTCGCTTGTGCAACACTATTGGTAGGCTGTTCGTCCAACAACCCTGAAATACGGACGATCTGCTTACGTGATGGTATAGGAAATTATATCATCAAATGGGAGACAGACCCACAGATAGACGGGATCTTAAAAATGTATGTATCCGACAATCCGGAATCGTTCAACAAATCTCTCCCGGCAGGATACGCCAATATCAACGACGGCGTTTTCACGTATATTACCAACGACAATATGTCGCGTAAATACTTCCTATTGTCTTTCAACGACAAATACTTCAAAACAGTCGGAGCCCGTTCCGTAGGAATGGACAGCATACAGAATGTACGCGAAATCGGAGGTTACGGAACCACTCATAATCACAAAACAACCCACTGGGGGCAGGTCTATCGCTCCGGACAACTCAGCTCCCTGAGCGAATGGGATTCTATCCGTTTGAACAATTTGCACATTAAAACGGTTATAGACCTGCGTGGTAATGATGAAGTTGTGGTCAACCCGTTACGTTATTCCAACGCAAATGTTGTTCGTATCCCTATTCCCATCAAGAATATGGATAATGTAATCACCCGTATACAGGAAGACCGTATGCGTAAAGGAGACGGGATCTTGTTTATGCAGGATACCTATTTACAATACGTGACCGATTACAGCGAACAATATGCCAAAGCGCTCGATGTTTTTCTGGAGAAGGATAATTATCCGATCCTGATAAGCTGCTCGATGGGAAAAGATCGTACAGGCTACCTGACTGCCATGTTATTGTTCGCCCTCGGAGTACCGGAAGAGACAATAGTTAAAGACTATATGGCTTCCAACGAGAATATCAACATCGGACATCTGGCTTATATGGCACGCGACCTGAGTACGAATGCCCAGGAAACGATCACTACCTTGGTTACTGTCAACGAAGGGTTGATCGATCTGGTTCTGAAACGGATCCGGAAAGATTACGGTTCGGTAGATAAATATCTGTCAAAAGGCTTACACCTGACCGATAAGAAACGGGAAGCATTAAAAGATATTTTGTTATATTAATGTGAATCCGAATTATTTATCTACCTTTGTACCCTCTGAATTTATTATATACACATATATCACATTTTGAAAACATTTGAAGAATTAGGAGTTGCCGCCCCCATACTGAAGGCAATTCAAGAAATGGGTTACGAATCACCCATGCCGGTACAGGAAGAAGTGATTCCTTTCTTGCTGGGAGAAGACAACGACGTAATCGCATTAGCACAAACAGGAACAGGAAAAACGGCCGCATTCGGTCTGCCCATCCTGCAAAAGATTGATGTGACAAGATATCAGCCTCAAGCACTTATACTTTGTCCCACCAGGGAACTTTGTCTGCAGATTGCCGACGACCTGAATGACTACTCCAAATATATCGACAACCTGAAGGTTCTGCCGGTATACGGAGGATCGAGCATTGAAAGTCAGATTAAGACTTTAAAACGTGGCGTACACGTAGTCGTAGCGACTCCGGGACGTCTTTTAGACCTGATGAACCGCAAGACGGTTGATCTGAGCCTGGTAAAGAACGTAATCCTCGATGAAGCAGACGAAATGCTGAACATGGGATTTACCGATAGTATCAACGCTATCCTCGCTGAAGTTCCGCCGGCTCGTAACATGTTACTTTTCTCCGCTACCATGCCGCAAGGTATCGCCAGCATCATGAAGAAGTACATGAAGAACCCGAAAGAGATCGTTATCGGGAACAAGAACGAAGGAAACAAAAACATCAAGGATATCTATTATATGGTACAGGCAAGAGATAAATATCTTGCACTGAAACGTATTGCCGATTTCTATCCGAACATCTATGGTATCGTTTTCTGCCGCACCCGTAAGGAGACGCAGGAAATTGCCGACAAACTGATACAAGACGGTTACAACGCCGACTCGCTGCATGGCGAACTGAGCCAGGCACAACGCGACTACGTGATGCAGAAGTTCCGTGTAAAAAATATCCAGTTGCTGGTTGCTACCGACGTGGCTGCCCGCGGACTGGACGTAGACGACCTGACACACGTAATCAACTACGGTTTGCCTGATGAAGTAGAATCCTATACACACCGCCGCGGACGTACAGGACGTGCCGGTAAAACTGGTATCTCTATCTCTATCTGTCACGTAAAGGAAAAAGGAAAGATCCGTCAGATCGAAAATATCATTAAGAAGAAGTTCGAAAAAGGCGTTATGCCCAGCGGACACGATATCTGCGAAAAGCAGCTTTTCAACCTCGTCGACCAGATCGAAAAGGTAAAGGTAAACGAAGAAGAGATTGCAACTCTGATGCCGCAGATCTATCGTAAGCTGGAATGGCTGGATAAGGAAGACATCATCAAACGCGTTGTTTCCCTCGAATTCAACCGTATGATCGACTATTATAAAGATGCCGACGAAATACAGGAGGTAGACGAACGCTCAGCCCGTATGGATCGCGCTGAACGCGGAGGGGAACGTGGCGAACGCCGTACATTCACGGCAGAAGAAGGTTACTCCCGTTTCTTCCTCAACTTCGGTAAAGCAGACGGCTTGTATCCGAACCAACTGATCGAACTGGTCAACAAATGTGTTCCGGGAAAGGTTCGTATCGGTAAGATCGACCTGCGCGACAACTTCTCGTTCTTCGAAGTGGAAGAAGGCGAGGCACAGCGCGTAATGGACAGCATGAACGGCTTCGAAATAGACGGACGCCGTATCTCTGTCGAACCTGCACAAGGCAAGAGCGAAGGCGGTAGAGGAAGCCGCGGAGGCAGTGGATTTAGCCGGGGCGGTAACACACGCGGAGGCGGTAGCGGTTCGAGAGGCGGTTACAAAGGTGCCGGTGGCTATAAAGGAAAACGCGAAGGAGGCTTCAGCGGTAGCACGACAGACAGACGTAACGGCGAAAAACCCTGGAGACGCGAAACTTCAGACCGTAATGCACGTAAGAAAAGGTACTAATCTATACTATATAAAGCCTGAAGGGCGGAGTCGATAAACTCCGCCCTTTTTATTTGGATTTATCCGTTCTGCAGTACATCTTCTTTCTCTGGTGCATCCGGCTCGGGAGTAGAGTCGGGATTGAACGGGTTAAAGTAATAAATACCGAATGTATCGAGATATTGCAGGAAATACGGCAGCTTCTTCATAAACAGACTGCTTTCTTTCGCTTTTGCTGGTGTCCAGGCCGACTCGGCTACAGCAGCCAGACGGGGGAATGTCATATAATCCAGACGCTTTGCATCCGCCACACGCTCCGTCCACAAAGAGAATTGCATCCCCATGACCTGATCTTCATAATCCTTTGTCAAGTGAATGATAGGATCGGGGAAACGATATATATCCTCGATAGGATCATAGCCGTTCCACAGGCGTCCTACCTTATGGGTACTGTATTGTACAAAGTCGGCATACAACGGACGACGCGGAGTCATGATCACACGGAAACCATTCTCCAGCGCCTTTACCAACTGATGCTTGCGGTCGTGACGCCACCACATGATAACAGCTTTATCAGGGGAAACACCGGCATCGATAATCTCGTCCCATCCGATCATTGTCTTACCTTTAGAGGCTACGATATCGGCTGCACGTCTTACGAAGTAATGTTCCAGGCCTGTCTCGTTCTGCAACTGCTTGTCTTTGATGAATTGCTGAATCTCAGGATCGGTAAACCAGCTTTGGTTACCATAATGCACCTCGTCTCCTCCGATATGAATATAAGGAGAAGGGAATAAAGCAACGATTTCATCGAGTACATCACTAATAAACTGATAAGTCGTTTCCTTACAAGGATGGAAAGTAAAACCGTTCCACTTACCTTCACCTCCGCCCGATAGCTCCGGATAGGAACGGCATACAGCTGTTGCATGACCCGGCATATCGAATTCTGGAACGACCATAATATGACGGTCGGCTGCATAAGCAACGATCTCTTTGATATCTTCCTGCGTATAGAATCGGGCAGGAGCTTCCGGATCGTGCCAGTTGCCAATGGCACCGACAGAGGTCAGCTTCGGATACTTCTTAATCTCGATACGCCAGCCCGGTTCGTCGGTCAAATGCCAGTGGAAGACATTCATCCGGAGTGATGCCATGATGTCGAGATATTGTTTTACCTTCTCTTTTCCGAAGAAATGACGGCTTTCGTCCAGCATAAAACCTCTCCAGCCATAGCGGGGCTGATCTTCGATTTTACAGGCTTTTAATGTGCCGTCGCCAAAACGAACCAGCTGCAAAAGGGCTTCTTTCGCATAAAACAGACCCGACTCGGAAGATGCTTCCAGTAAAACGGCTTCCGGTGAGATATTCAAGGAATAGCTTTCATCAGCCATTCTCAAACTCTCATCCAGCACCAGGCGAATCTCTCCCCCGGCAGCAGAAGATTGCTTCCCTGTAGCCTTTAACTCTGATTGTAATTTCTTTGCGAGGACATCGGCATATCCGCCATTCCCGCTGATCTTCGGATTCATTCCTATCGCAAACGAGCCTTTTTGTCCCACCACCCTGGCAGGCGTAGGAAAGACCGCCAGCTGTGCCAAAGTCGGCAACGTGAGGAATACAAGCAATAAAACGACTGAAAATAGTTTTCTCATGGTAATTATAGTTGTTATGTTATCGTGCACATCTTAGATTTGAGCAAATATATGTAATTATTCCGATACAGTTCGTATCTTTAACGGATAAATCAAATGACAAACACATGAACAAATTGTTTATCTTAACTCTTACACTTATCTGCCACTGCCTCGTTGCATCTGCGCAGGAGATAGAATACTCCCGGCCGGTGAACAGTCCGGAGAGTTGCACGAGTATTATGGTCGGTAAAAAAGCCTCGGCAGACGGCTCTGTAATGACCAGTCACACCTGTGACAGTAATTATCGCACCTGGATGGATATCGTCCCGGCTGCCACTTACGACAACGACACAACCGTTGCCATCTACACCGGACGGATGCATACGGAATATCCGAACGATCCGACCAACATGGAGCTGACGGGCAGCATTCCGCAAGCTCGTTCCACGTACCAGTTTCTGAACACCGCTTACCCTTGCCTCAACGAAAAGCAATTGGGCATTGGTGAAACGACTATCTCCGGTCGCAAAGAAATGGTCAATAAAAAGGGTATGTTCATGATCGAAGAACTCCAAAAGATCGCATTGCAACGTTGTACCACAGCTCGCGACGCCATCCGCCTGATGGGAAAGCTGGTAAAAGAATACGGTTACGGTGACTCCGGCGAATGCCTGACTATTGCCGACCCGAACGAAGTGTGGATATTCGAGATATTCGGGGAAGGCCCGGATAAGATCGGAGGCGTATGGGCTGCCGTTCGTATCCCGGACGATCATGTCAGCGTATCGGCAAACGTTTCCCGCATTTCCACTTTAAACTTAAAGGATAAGGACAACTATATGGCTTCGGATAATGTGTTCGACGTAGCCAAAAAGATGGGATTCTGGGATGGGAAAGAACCGTTCCGCTTCTGGAAAGCATACAGTGGCGGGAACTATTTCGGCGAACTCAAATCGTATAGCCTGCGCGAGTTCTTTATCCTCAGCACACTTGCTCCGTCCCTGCATTTGTCGTACGATGCGGAGGAACTGCCGCTGAGCGTGAAACCTGACAAGCAGGTTTCCGTAACCGATGTAATGGCTCTTTTACGTGAAACATACGAAGGAACCGAATGGGATGTGACCAAGAATCTGAAAGTTCTTACCAAGAAGAAGGACAGCCAGGAAAAGGACTCGATCGTCAGTCCGTCGGCTAATCCGTGGATGACTACCGATATGATCAATATGCTGAACGGAGTAAAAGAAGGTGTAGTAACCCGTAACCGTCTGGTTGCTGTGCCGCAATGTTCTTACTCCCACGTGATCCAGTTACGTAGCTGGTTGCCCGATGCGATCGGCGGTATTGCCTGGATGTCGTTCGATAACCCGGGACAAAGCCCGCGGTTCCCCATTTTTGCCGGTTCCACCGCACTTCCCCCCAGTTTCTATATCTGCGGACAACATCGTCATCGCGATGACGCGGCGATCTGGTCGTTCCGTGAAGCAAATAAGCTGGCAACCGTACGTTGGGGATTAACCCGGGAAACCATGCAAAATGCAATCATGCACTTTGAAGACAAAGGACAAAGGGAATTACCTTTCGTAGAAAGCCAGTACGAACAAATCCGGCAGACGAAAGGCGATGCCGCAGCCAACGCCTACCTCACAGGCTATACCTCCGACTTTGCCGGAGCCACCATGCAACGCTGGGAAGATATGGCCGACGAGTTCTGGAAGATGTTTGCGAGAGGTTTCTAAACCAGAATATTATGAACTATATACATATATTAAATCATATCCTATGAAAGCATTATTTATATCCTGCGCCTTGCTACTTTCCGCTTTGAGCGCATTTGCACAAGGCTATCAGTTTACCGAGGTAGTAACCGTTCCGGCTACTCCCGTAAAGAACCAGGCATCCACCGGTACTTGTTGGTGCTTTGCCACCACTTCATTCATGGAGTCGGAATTGATGCGTATGGGAAAAGGCGAATACGACCTTTCCGAAATGTTTATCGTACGCCAGAAATACATGAACCAGCTACAGGACAACTATCTGCGCCGCGGAGAAGGTAACATCGGCCAGGGAAGCCTTTCGCATACGTTCATGAATGCCTACCGCCAGGTCGGTATCGTACCGGAAGAGGTATACACAGGCATCAACTATGATTCCGAACGCCATAACCACAGCGAATTGGCTCAATATATGAAAGCGATCGCCGATGTAGCCGTAAAAAACAAGAAACGCAGTCCTGAATACGATAAGCTGATCGAAAACCTGTTCGATACTTATCTGGGCAAACTCCCCGCTAAATTTACATACAAAGGAAAGGAATATACCCCGAAATCGTTTGCTGCTTCCCTGGGGCTGAATATGGACGATTATATCGAGTTGACCAGCTTCACTCATCATCCGTATTATGTAAAATTCGATGTGGAAGTACCCGACAACTGGGAACATTCGCTGATGTACAACCTGCCGCTCGACGAAATGATGGAAACGGTAGATTATGCCTTAAACAACGGTTTCACCGTATGCTGGGATGGTGACGTCAGTGAAAAAGGCTTCTCTTTCAAGAACGGCGTAGCCATCAACCCGGAAGTAAAGAAGGTGGAAGACCTCTCCAACACCGACCGCGCCCGTTTCGAAAAGATGGACGAGAAAGAGCGCCTGGAAGAAGTATATAAATTCGAACAGCCTTATCCGGAAATCAAAGTCACTCCCGAAGTACGTCAGGAAGGTTACGAAGCATTCGTCACCACCGACGACCACCTGATGCACCTGACCGGTATCGCCAAAGATCAGAACGG
Organism: uncultured Parabacteroides sp.; assembly: GCF_905196875.1. Taxonomy (GTDB): domain Bacteria; phylum Bacteroidota; class Bacteroidia; order Bacteroidales; family Tannerellaceae; genus Parabacteroides. The sequence goes on from NZ_CAJJWO010000001.1 coordinate 234,369, forward strand.
CACAAAATATTACATCACCAAGAACTCCTGGGGCACAGACCGCAATAAGTTCGGTGGTTACCTGAATATGTCCGAAAGCTTCGTCCGTGCCAAAACTATTTATGTGATGGTACACAAAGATGCAATCCCGAAAGCGATCAAAACAAAATTAGGGTTATAAGGAACTTGCATTCATTGGTTTCATCCAATGATCTTCCTTTAATTATCAAAGGAAAGCAGATGAAGGCAGTACATAGATGTGCTTTCATCTGCTTTCATTTTCGGGTTCATTAAATTATAGTATATACGTCTCCGTCGTCAGCAAACGCTCGGCCTCTGCCTTCATAGCCTCCGGAACTTCCGTCACGGCACCATCACCGATCGACCGGATGAAATCGGGGTATTCTCTGCGATAAACATCGAGCATGTGGTTGGCAAAGACGAACATTACCGTGTATTGTATATTGGCTAACCGGTCGCACATCTTGATGAACGAGGCGAATTTAGTCTCGCGGATCCCTTTATAATAGCGTTCGTCCGCACGCTCTTTCCGGTTTCGTCCTTTCTCATTTGTCAGTGCATAGACAATATCGGGAACTTGTTCTTCCACCTGTCTCAACAGGTCTTCCGGCAAAGCCAAGTCTCCTTCACGGAAATTCCGGATAAACTTTACGACATCATTATAAGTCATCCGTGCATCCTCTATCGTATCGTGGAGGTAAGCAGCTGCATAAAGAATCAGGACATCCGCCTCACTATCCGCCGTCAGATACCCATAACGGGAGACATACGAAGCCGTCATCTTCAAATGAAAACCGTAAGGCAACACATGATTATACTTCTGATTCACATCCTCATGTATCCTGAAAGCAGCTTTTTCCATACAGCAGATCCAGGGATAATAACGCTTTACAATAGCAACAAAAGACTGCTTTTCCATTTTTCGACTCTTACTGATTTAGTTGACAATAAATACCCGGCAAATATATCACTTTAAATCAATATCCAATCAGCACAGATCAACAAATTCAACCAATCCGACCGGAACGCCATTTATCCGTACCCGAACAACTAACCGCAACATCGTATCCAACTAAATATAAAGTGCCGATCCACTAGTTCAAAACTCCCTACCCATTATAGCCAGGGTGTACAGGATAATCCGCTAGGGTGTACACCGTAATCGATTATCCTGTACACTCTATCAAATTACCCTGTACACCCTGGCAACATTATGTAGTAAGCTTTGAATTAGTTAGTCTATAGATTAGTAATAGAAAGAGCAGGAGTTAACGATAGTGTCTGTTAGAGAGAACACACAGGAAACCAATAAAATACCCCATTGCAAATACCAAATCTATTTGCAATAGGCGTTTGCCATTTGTCATATAAGCAATTCAGGTAAAGACTTCGAAATGCCATGTATCATACTGTTATACAATGACAAAGATGATAATTATATTCATCGAAAGCACAAAGTAAGGGTAAATCTCAATCCAAAGAAAAGCAATACTCAGTAACATGCCGGTACTTTTCCGTTTCATCGATCAGGATGGAGGGAAAAGAGGGTTGGTTGGGAGCATCCGGATAACCCTGGGGCTCGATAGCGATACCGGCACTGGCATAATAAGGAATTTGATCCTTTCCGATATCTGTTCCGTCCATAAAATAGCCGTTATATACCTGGACAGAGGGTTGATTGGTATATATTTCCAATGTTCTTCCGGAAAGATTATCAGACAGGCGAGCTGCAAAATTCAACCTGTCAGCTTCTTTCGTATCCAAAGCATAGGCAAGGGAGAAGCCTTTGTCCTTTTGTATCTGCGAATGTTCCTCAACCAATGACGAGGCGATGGTACGTGGCAAACGGAAGTCGAGTAAGGTTCCGTCTACCGGCAACAGCCGGCCTGTCGGAATTAACTCACTGTCACATTCTATAATAGCGGAAGCATTCAGTGTGAGATTGTGAGATAAAACATTCTTCCTTTCTACCGGGCCGGAAGCGGATTGCAGATTGAAGAAAGCATGATTCGTCAGGTTAACGGGGGTCGGATGATCGGTTATTGCCTCACATTCCATCCAGAGAGTATTATCATCTTTCAGCAGGTAAGTGACTTTTACTTGCAGGTTACCAGGATAGCCCTCTTCACCGCTTTGTGAATTATTTGTGAACTCGACGGCTTCCTCTCCGGAAGGAGAAACATATGTACAGAATTTCCAGTAACGATTGTGAAAAGCGTCGATTCCACCGTGTAAATGGTTACGAACAGGTGTACCGTACACATCGTTGGAAGCAAGCAGATACTCCTGCTCTCCTATCCGGAAACGGGCATTACTGATCCGCCCGCAAACACGACCGACAATTGCACCATGGTATCTTTCACCTGCTGTCAGATAACCATCGATCGAATCGAACCCGAGCACGATATCAGACAGATTACCGTCACGATCGGGTGTCCACATACTTACCCAACGGGCACCGTAATTGGTGAACTGGGCGACAAGACCGTTACGGTTCCTTAGTGTAACCAGTTCAGCGGAAGAAGCCAGGCTTCCTCCGCTGAAGGTTGATGGTGATAGTAATTTCATAGTTGAAAATACATCATTATTGTTTTACAATCTTAAATATCCGGCTCTTAAATGCACCGTATAATGGAAACTCAACGCCTATATTCATAAGCTGGCTACCTTTATAAATGCCTTCCATCCCTTCGATCTGATAAGAAGCGTCCGGTTCTAATCCACGTAGTTTTACGTTTTTAGGACGTTTCGTTTCCAGTATTGCGTTGTTAGGATATTCGGCAAGATTATATACGAATACAATGGATTCAGACTTCGATTTATTTACAAACTGAAGTACACTCCTATTATTCTCATAAGGTGAAACCAAACGGTAATGATCTCCTTTGTGAACGGTTTCACGAATCTCTTTATACCGTGCGATCTTCTCACGGGCTACAGCTTTCTCTTTATCGGTCCATTTCGTTATATCATAACCTACACCCAATACACCACACATAGAAACATCGAATTTGAATTCGAGCGGGTGATTCTGGTTATGCCAATCCTCCTGCGTCACCCAACTGATCATCGAGTTGGTCGGGAAAACATTCAGGAAGGAATGTTGTATAAATATCCTTTCCACCGGATCGGTGTTATCGCTTGCCCAGCAGAAATCAGTACGAGCCATCATACCAAGGTCTACCCTTCCTCCTCCACCGGCACAGTTTTCAAACCATACATCAGGAAATTCCGACCGTAATGTTTCAAGCAGACGGTACAGGTTTTCCACATATTTAATACGGACAGCCCGCTGTTCATCGGAGGGAGCAGCGAGAAAGCCAGGTTCAGTGACCCCTCTGTTCATATCCCATTTGATAAACTTGATATTGTTTTCACGCAGCAGAGTGGAAAAGCTTGTGTACAAATATTGATAGACATCTTCACGGGCCAAATTCAGCATTAACTGATTACGTGTTTCATGGCGGGTACGATTCGGATAATGGAATACCCAGTCCGGATGCTGACGGTACAGGTCGCTGTTAGGGTTAACCATTTCCGGCTCTATCCAGATCCCGAAGTCGAGTCCCATCGCATTGATCTTCTCAATCATTGGTTGCAGGCCGTTAGGGAACTTGTTTTTATCCACGGTCCAGTCTCCCAGACCGCCTTTGTCATTGACACGCCCTTTAAACCATCCGTCGTCGATCACAAAGACTTCCACACCCAGTTCTTTGGCAATCTTTGCCAATGCCAACTGATGTTCTTCGTTTACATCGAAAGTTGTGGCATACCAACTGTTGTACAAAACCGGACGAACCTGATCACGATGCGATGGATACAGCACTTTCTCCCGGGTATAAGAGGCCAGGCTCTGTGAAGTACCTTCCATTCCACGATTAGAATAGCCGATAATCATTTTAGGAGTAGTGAAGCTCTTACCTGGTTTAAGCAGCAATGTCTGATCCCAGAAGTTGATGCCACAGGTAGCTTGAAGTTCACCGGGTGCAAACTTCTCCAGGTCGACCCGCCAGTTGCCGCTGTATTGTAATGTGCCGAACCACACTTCGCCACAGGTTTCCTCCTGTTCTCCTTCCGGCCGAATCGCAAAGAAAGAAGATCCATACGAACGTAGATCCTTTGTCTGAAGTGTTTTCAAACCCTGAGTAAGTTTCGTCACATTCTGCTGATACTCGTATCCCCATCTGCCGGACAAATGTGTCAGTTCATAGGCATTCTTCGGAAGAAAGAAAGTACCCGATTGGGCATTTTCTATTTCAATATCTCCCTTTTTGCCGATATTGCTGATCTCTACCCATTTTTCCAACAGATCGTATTCCGGTAAAACGCGGATATATTCAGTAACAGCCAACGGATAATACTTATCTTTCTGCTGAATTGCCAGCACAGTATAACCATCCTGCGTCTGCACTTCCGACCCGGCATAAGTCAGTTCGATATCCCTCACACGATCTTTAAAGATCGCTTCCAACATAGGTGTCGTTGCTGAATAGCCACCACGTACCGTGACCTCTTCCCCCAGCGGGTTTCGCAGCATATCCAAGTCCTGACTCTTATCGCCAAAATAGTACATGTTCACCATTCCTTGATCCGAAACACGGATCTGATAAACAAATGATTTGGTCGCCAACATCCATGACTTTCCATTATTTCCAACCACGACAGGCGACTCCTGCGCCCAGGCCATTCCCGTCACAAAAACAAATAACACAACAAAGAGCTTTTTCATAACACACATTCTTAATTAGTAAATATCTTCCGGCCTCATCGCACCCGAAGATGCTTTATCCAGACATAATTGAGACAAAACAGCCGATTCCATCGTTGATGAAGGGTTGAATGCATCACTTTTCATGTATTCAAGCAGGCTGAAATATAATTGCCGCGCTTCAGGACGCTGTGCCCAGTCGGATAGCAGATCCATAGAACAGAAGACCAGTTTACCTTCTCCAACTCTGGCTTCAAGCAAATTGGATAACCGGCGGTTGTTGGCAAAGTTATCGACCACTTCGATCAACGGAGTCACAGGAGGCAGGCTATCTAAAACAACAGTTTTCGATTGTTTTAGTAGCGACCACCATTGCCAGTCGGTATAATTTCCTGTCGGGAAATGACCGAACGCGGGGTGGGACGCATCACACAGGATACCCATCGAACCGGCTTGTTTCGGAAAATGAACGGGACTCCAGAATACAGGTACGAATTTACCTTCCAGTCCTTTTATCTTCTTATAATCCGGATTATACAAAACTTTCTTTCCATCGGCAAGCGCCTTACGGGTTTCCTCCAAATCACGGGTAACAACAATGCCGCCTTTCACCGGATTCAATCGGGACGGATACACCCAAACACTCCATTCATTTTTGTAAGGCGTATGAGCCAGTGCAACAGACAAGATCAACCGGGTTGCTTCCTGTTGGTCCAGCAAACAGGTAATTGTTTCCGGTAATTTATTCAATCCGATCGCCAACGAAGGACATGACATCATACCTTTACCTATCTCTTTGCCTTTCTCGTCTTTCAGCACCCACGACACAGACTGGTCTTTTAGTTCTTCATGCGTAAAATTGGCCACTTCGACAGATGCCGTAAAAGATTCCCCATCCGTATAAACTGCTTTCGGGAAACGGACCAGAGGAGTTACCGGAGAACAGGCCTGACGAAATATCTCCGCATCAGTCACACCTTTACTATCCCAAAAGGCATCGAGCAATCCGACCAAAGCAGTTCCCTGCCCCGGGAAGTCATGCAGATCCAATAGCTGAAAACCGCTACAACCTGCCGTTTTCATCGCACGTTCTATCTCTTCCTTATACAATATGGAAGCCAGATAACCGGAAGCCTTCAGGTAATCGTCAGCTTTATCCAGCAAGC
>NZ_CAJJWO010000002.1 GCF_905196875.1 uncultured Parabacteroides sp.
ATTAATACTAAAGTAATGAAATAAAGTTCTTCTGTTCGATCTCTGTGAAGAGCAAAAACAGACAAAAACAAACCCTGGAAGAGTAATCTTCCGGGGTTTCGTATTTAGAAAAATGTTTCATTTCTAGAAAATATTGAACCTATTGCTATCTCCATTGGCATATTGGCACATTAGCATATTGGCACATTATTGCAAATTCCGAATCAACCGGCCTATCGGCCAATTATTAATTATAAAAACAATCCAAATGAAAAAAAATTAGATGCCGCCCTTCTGACGGAGACGGCACAAGAATTGAGGCTCCGCTGTGAGCAGCTCGAAGGGGAACTTCGGGAAGTGAAAAAACAATGCAACAAACTGGCACGCTTGCTGCAGCATGCCGTCTGGGAGGAAGATATGATAGAGGAAGAACCTATCGTCTTCAACGGACTGACTGCCGATTTCGTGGAACTGATCGGCCCTTTGCTGATGAACCGCAAATGGACGGTAAACGGGCGGCACGAAGTGAAACCTTTCCTCCGTTCGCTCGACTCGGTCTTTCGTATACGCTATGATCCCGAAAAAGATTACCTGTCGCTAGGTACGTTGGAGAATGTCGTACAAGAATATATCGACCGCTCCAACATGACTGAGTGCCCCGGATAGTGCATTGATTTTAAAGGGCTCATGTTTATCATAATAAAAAGTAAAACAATGAGCCCTTTTAGATGGAATCAACTATCTTGAAAGCTATAAGGATTACCTCAATTTTAAACTATCTGTTATGATAAAAGTAACTATGTTTGCCCGATTTAAAACCTGTGTGGGCGACGTCAATCTGATCGACGTTCTTTCTGATATTCGAAATGGCAAGTATGCCGCATCCGTTAACCGTATCCGTGTCTATATGGATAAAGAAAATCCCGAAGCTGCCGATATGCTGAAGAGAGAATTGCCGGCTATAACGATCTCCGCTACTTACCGTGAAAAACGCCTGGCAGAATGTATGACAGTCTACAATCCGTTGATAATCCTCGATTTCGACAAACTGAAGAAGGAAGAACTGCCGCACCTGCTCGCCCTGGTGCGCGAGGCTGCCTATACAGTGGCCTGCTGGATCAGTCCGCGCGGACATGGTATCAAAGTCATTGTCTATCCGGTTGTCGGGTTTGAGCTGATCCCCCAAAAACATTCGGCTGTGTATAAGCTGGTGAAAGACTGGTATCAACGTCTGCTGGGTGTCGAAGCCGATACTTCGGGAAGTGATGCCGGGCGGCTCTGCCTTGTTTCGTACGATCCGCAGCTCTACCTCTCTCCCCGCTTCGAACCCTGGCTGAGAGGGGAGGGTGCTTTACCCGGCGATCTGCCTCCGATAAAAGCCATTATCGGGAAAGAAATAATGCAGCTAATCTCTTCTGCCCGTAAGCGGACTACCCGCAAGTTTGCCTATGCCGAGGGCAACCGCAACAATTTCGTACATCTCTTTGCCGCCAACTGCAACCGCCTGGGAGTGGCAAAAGAAGAGGTTGTGAAGTATGCCTGCAAAACTTTTACCGACCTGCCGGCCGAAGAGTGCCTGCAAGCCATCGATAGTGCTTTTACGCATACGGAGGAGTTTGGAGCCGTGAAAATGACGCCCCGTTCGTCTCGCGGAGATGGTTTTGTCGTTCAGATACAAGAGTTCCTGAGCAAAAACTTCAAACTTCGCCGCAATATCGTCCGGCGTATGATAGAGTATCGCAGCCTGACGAAGCACGACGCTTATCAGCCGGTGACCGACTATTGGGAAAACTCCGTCTGGTGCGCTTTGCAGAAAGCGGGTGTGTTTTGCCGTGTGTCCGATCTGCGGGCGGTGATCCAATCTGATTTCAGCCCCGAGTACAATCCTTTCCGGTCTTACTTTGAAAACCTGCCCGCCTGGGACGGGGAGACAGATCCTATTGCACAGCTGGCGTCCACTGTCGATACTACCTGTCCCGACTATTGGGTAAAATGCCTGAAGAAATGGCTGGTAGCTGTCGTGGCCTGTGCCATCAACGAACGGAAGGCAAACCATACGGTCTTGTTGCTGAGTGGGGCACAGGGATTGGGTAAGACCACTTGGCTGCGTAACCTGGTACCCCCTGCGCTACGGAACTATGTCTATTCCGGCAATCTCGACCCTACGGCTAAAGACTCGTCGCTGTTGATGAGCGATTGCTTCCTGATCATCCTCGACGAGCTGTCGGGACAGAGCCGTGTGGAGCTAAACCAGCTGAAAGCCCTGATCACGAAAGACTCCATCCTCGAACGCCGCCCGTATGCCCGCAACGCGGAATCGTTCGTCCGCCGTGCTTCCTTTGCCGCCACGGTCAACGATAGCCAGATACTGACCGACCGTACCGGTTCGCGCCGTTTCCTCTGCTTCGAAACGCTCCGGATAGATTATACCTCCGAAATAGATCATGCCGCCATTTATGCCCAGGCATTGGGGCTTTACAAACAGGGTTTCCGCTATTGGTTTGCCGACAAGGATATAACGGAGATAAACGAGAACAACGAACCTTTCCAGCAGTCGAGTCCCGAAGCGGAATTGCTTTTTACCTATTTCCGCAAACCGGTACGTTTCGAGGTCTATGTGCTGCTTTCTGCCAGTGAAATCATGGCACAAATAGCGGAACGAACACGCTATTCCATGACCACAATGGGCGTAAATCAGCTCGGAAAAGTGTTAAAAAGTGCCGGTTTTGAGTCACAAAAGAGGCACGGGAAGCGCCTTTTTGCCGTGGTTGTGCTAACAAATGATCAGGTAGAAGCCCGTCGCAAGGGATTTGGGTATGATCCGGTGGATGGGTCTGAAGATTCTGATAATAAGGATAATAACGATGATATCCCTCCCGATTATAAACTTCCGTTTTAGCAATCGGGGGCGGGTGGGGGCGGTAAAAAGGCCTTTCCGGAAACTTCTGTATATATGTTCCATGTTCCATTTACGACTCCTTCGTAGATGGAACATGGAACATCTTATCATAAAGTTTTCAAACTCCCTTTTTTGCCGCCCCCATCCGCCCCCACGAAAAAATAAAATAGCTGCCGCACCTATTTTATCTGGCTGCGGCAGCTACTGAAAATGACTGCGGCAGCCGGTAAAAACAGCTGCCGCAGTCATTTCCTTTTCTTCAGGGTTCTCCCAGATGCTCGATGATACATTCCACCTGTCGGGGCGTGAAGCTCCGTACACCGGGATGGTAGCCCAATTCAAGCAGTTTCGCTTTCAGTACGCCATGATAATTGATCCACCGCCATAGTTGCAGGATGGCTGCCCTGCGGCTCAGGTGGGGGCTGTAAAGTGCCGCCAGTTCGCCGATCCCGTAGGCTCGTATCGTGAAGGTTGTTTGTTCCATGATATGAATGGTTTTATTTTACTAAGGTAGTGAAAAACAATGGGTAATGCAATTTATTCTACTTGTTTTTGTTTGGATTTATCTGCAATTATCTGAAATAAACTGTCGCTTCGTTACGTCCTGACACCTATGGCTTCAACAGGGGGAGACGGCTGTCATATCTTTGATATGTAATTAATAATCAACTAAAAACGATAAAGTTATGGCATTGCAGTTTCATTTGGTTCAAAGGAAGAACCTGAGTAAAAATGTGGAAGAAGGGAAAGAGAAGCTTTTCTATGCGCAGACCCGGGCAACGGGGACGTGTTCCTTCGAGGAGTTGTGTAATATCGTGGCGGAGAGTTCTACCGCGTCGAGTGGGGATGTGAAGGTGGTGATAGACCGTGTGATCAAATTTCTTCTTTTGTTTCTGGCTCGCGGAGAGGTGGTGCAGTGTGGCGAGTTGGGTACGTTCCAGTTGTTGCAGACCAGTTCGGGAAGTGTGACGGTCGATGAGTTCTCTTCCAGTATGTTGTATCGTGCCCGTCTTCGTTTCCGCCCCGGACCGAAGTTGCGTGAGTTGATCCTGACGGCCAAAAGCGAGCGCTTCAAGATTGAGGAGCCGAAGAAGCCGGCTGAAGGTGGTGGCGAAGACGATCGTCCTGTTATCGAATAGTTATCCATAGAACCGGTCGCAGTGTATGGATAAGCAATCATTTACCTCGAAGTACCTCCCCGCCGCACGTATGGCGGGTGAGTTGTACGGACTGAATCCGGTGGTCATCCTGGCGCAGTCTGCTATCGAAACCGGCTGGGGCGAGAGCACTCTGGCTACCTCTTACAACAACTTTTTCGGGCTGACAGGCTATGGTGTTGTCAATGCCTACTGGCATGGCGGCAAGACGGATCTGGATAAACCGGGCGGCCTGTTGTTCCGCCGTTACGATAGGCCCGAAAACAGTTTTCTCGATTTTGCCCGCCTGATCTCCACGGTCTACAAACAGGCGGCTGCCGTGAGCCATTACCCCCGGGCTTATGCCCGCGAGATTGCTTACAGCCGGTATATCAGTGAAATAAACGGGGATAACCGGGAGACTTATTGCAAGATGCTGGAAAGCATTGCACGGTCGCTGGTTCCCCTGGTGTATAATCTAAATAATGAAAGCGTATGAGTGAGAAAGGAAACAAGGTGAGGACAATCCTCCAGTTTATCATGGAATTACTGGGATTCCTGTTGGGAAGAAAGAAACAAGGGTGACACCCGTAGGGGCGGTTCGCGAACCGCCCTTACCAAACCGCCCCTACCGCATTTGTTCCTATGTCAACGCCGAAGAAATAAACATATAGATCATCATCCCGATAATATCGTTCGTGATGGTGATGAAAGGGCCGGTAGCCAATGCCGGATCTATCTTCAGGCGGTCGAGCGTCATCGGGACAAGCGTGCCGAAAATACTGGCGAACATGACAACGGAAAACAAGCTCAATGATACCGAAGCCGTGATACCTTTGTCCCCCAGCATAAAGAAATTGTACACAAATACAACCAGACTGATGATACTGGCATTGATAAGTGCAACGATACCTTCCTTCAATATCTGCGGAAGAATATTATCCTGTTTCAAGGAGTTGTTGGCCAGGCCTTGTACCACGATGGCGGAAGATTGTATCCCGACATTTCCCCCTGTTCCACCGATCAGCGGGATAAACAGCGCCATCTTCGGATTGCTTGCCAGGTTTCCTTCGAAACCGCCGAGGATCACCGAGTTGGCCAGTCCGCCGATCATACCGATCAATAACCAGGGAAGGCGGGCAGCCGTCTGGGTAAATACGTTATCCGAAGTTTCCACGTCTTGCGAGATACCGGAAGCCAACTGGTAGTCGCGTTCATGTTGTTCGCGTACTTCATCCATTACGTCGTCGATCGTGATACGTCCGACAAGGCGTCCGATACTGTCTACTACCGGCAAAGCCACCAGGTCGTACTTCTCGATCGTTTCGGCTACCTCTTCGATACTGTCGCTATCACGTACCGAGATCGGTTCTTTCTTCATGACGTGTTTGATCTTCGAGACGGAAGGGTTGGTAATCAATCGTTGAAGAGGAAGAACCCCCTTCAGGCGCTCGTCGTCGTCTATTACATAAACATAATAGATTTCGTCCATGTCTTCGGCCTGCTTACGCATCTCTTCGATACACTGGGGCATACTCCAGTTTTCGTTGACCACGATCATTTCCGTACCCATCAAACCACCGGCGGTGTCTTCGTCGTATTTCAACAGGTCGACGATGTCGCCCGCCTGCTCCACGTCTTCGATATGCGAAAGGATCTCTTCCTGCGTGTCTTCGTCCAGCTCACGCATCAGGTCTACGGCGTCGTCGGTCTCCATGTTGTCGACGAAGCGTTTGGCGATCAGTTCGTTGGGCAGTTCTTTCAACAACTTATGACGGTCTTCTTCGTCCAACTCCATCAAAACGTCAGCCGCTTTGTCACCATCCATCAACAGATACAGATAGATTGCTTCCCGCAAGTCCAGTTCCTGGTATAACTCGGCAATATCGGCCGGATACAGGTCATGGAGCATTGCTTGTGCTTTCGCATCATCTTTTTCGGAAATGATACTTTTCAGATTTTCGATATAGTCTTTCGTCAGTTCGATCATAAGTCACTTTTCTTTATCAGACGTTTGTCCGGTGTTAGTATATACCATACACTGTCTTCTCTGAATTCCGGTGAAGCAAAGCTTTGTTCCCTGTTTTCTTCCGGGTAAGAGATGCCGGCGATGTCGAGGAACGAATGGAACAGATTGGATGTGCTTACTTTTTTCTCTTTATGATTTTCTATTGCTTCCGCCTTCTCAGGCCGGGCATTCCGGTAGGCGGCGGAAGTCCATATAAATAAGGGAATATGCAATTCGTAGATGGACGGCTCCGTATTGCCGTGTACTGCCAGGTTGCGTTCGTCGTCGTAGAGGTTCTCCGCATGGTCGGACAGGTAGACAACGGCGCTGACGGCTTTTTCATCGTCTACTTTCCGGATAATCTCGTTGAGTACATAGTCGGTATAACAAATGCTGTTGTCGTAGCTGTTTACCAGTACTTCCTTGTTTGAAGGGCTGACTACGTCATATCCCGTATTCTCATGCAGCGAAGGAGTGAAGCGGCAAAAAGATTCCGGATACCGGGCATTGTAACGGAAATGGCTGCCCAGGGTATGGATCACGATCAGTTGCTTTTGTTTGTTCCGGCTCAACACCGAGTCGAGATGAGGCAATAGTTTCCCGTCGTAATTATCGGCAGAGTCGAAATCGGTGGTGGAGAAGAACGTGTAGTCCATATCGGCCGTAATACGTTTTACAAAACGGTCGCTCGACGATTGGCTGGCTAGCCATGCCGTGTTGAAACCGCATTCTATAAAGGCATCGGACAGTGCTTTTTCTTTGTAAGCTATATCGGGGTTATCCGGGGTCGCCCGGGTGAGTATCTGCTGAATCGCTATATTGGTCAGGTTCGATGTAGTCAGTACTTTGCTGTAAGAAACCAGGTTTTCCTGTTTGTCCAGCAGCGGGGAAGTGGGGCGGTTATATCCGTTCAGCGAGTAGTTGCCGTAGCGTCCGGACTCGCCGATCACTAATACGTAAATTTCTTTTCCGGGTATGGTGTCCTGTTGCTCTGCCCGGAAGGAGAAGTCTTTTAGTTGCTCCTGCATCCGGTCGATTTCCCGCTCCATCGCGAAAACTTCGGCGGTAGCAGCTATCAGGTCGCAGGGATAAATCTTCTTATATTTCATCAGGAAACTCGAATTGGTGGCCCGCATACGATAGATTGCTCCGTCGGTATAGTCCACCATTTTCCACATCATCCCCCATAGGGCGATATTGAAAATAGCGAACAGGCTGAATACTACTATCTTTCCTTTTACGGTGAATATCGGTTTATTCTCTATCCGGGTGAACAAGACCCAATAATAGAGGATAAGGATCAGGAGGAAGAAGATAACATATCCTTTCAGGGAATAGATGAGTTCGAATGCTTCCTGGTTGTTCGTGTTCAGGATGGCCGACATCAGTCCGATGGATATCGGCATCTTATTGAGCAGGACATGTCCGATCTCGATCGGGCTGAGTATCAGGAAAAGACCCGACAGTGAAAAATAGAGTTTTGCTTTGAACAACAATGCCGGGACAATCAGTATCAGGCAGGAGAAAAACAGGTAGGCCGCTTGCTTCGGAATGTCGCCCATCAGGTCGCTCGACCGGAACATGACAGCAAGGTTCGGTAAAAGAAGAAGGAAAAATAAAAGAGTCATCCATCTGTACTTGTTAGATGGAAATAGCGACCGGATCATTTTCCCTATTCGTTTCATATCTTGTTTATTTTCCTGTTTTTATTCTTTCTGTATTGTCCCCGTTTGTTGTAACCACTTGTTGGTGATCAATGTTAATTCAACGAATTGCTCGACTGATAATTGTTCAGGTCGTTTATCGAAAATAGGCAAGGCATAATCCGGACAATCTTTTCCCAACAACGGCTTCATCGAATTGCGGAGCGTTTTTCGTCGTTGGTTGAAAGAGGTCTTGACGACTGTCTTGAATAATTTCTCATCACAGCCGAGTTCTTTCCGGTCGTTCCTGATCATCCGGATCACGGCACTTTTCACTTTTGGTGGCGGGTCGAATACGGTTTCGCTTACCGTGAAAAGGTATTCTACCGTGTACCAGGCTTGCAGCAGTACACTTAATATACCGTATGTCTTACTGCCGGGACCGGCTGCCAGACGTTCGGCCACTTCCTTCTGTATCATGCCCGAGCAACAAGGTACATGCTCTTTGAAGTCGAGTACCTTGAAGAAGATCTGGCTGGATATATTATATGGATAATTGCCGATGACGCAGAACTGACCGGGAAATAGCTTTGAAAGGTCCAACCGCAGAAAATCTTCTGCCAGGATACGTCCTTCGAGTGCGGGGAAATTCTGTTCCAGGTAATCTACCGATTCCATATCCAGCTCCACCACAGTCAGGTCGTGACCGGCTTCCAGCAGATATTGCGTGAGTACGCCCATCCCCGGACCGATCTCCAAAACAGGTAAATCCTTGTAGTCGCTTAGTGTATCGGCTATACGCTGAGCGATATGTAAATCCTTCAGGAAGTGTTGTCCTAAAGCTTTTTTCGGTTTAACTAATCTCATCCGGTTTTTGATGTAAAGTATTCGTATTAAAATATAATGCTTATCTTTGCGGGTGCACAAAAATACAACAAATAATTTAAAGTATCCTACGTAGAATGAATTTTAAAAGTATACTACAAACGTTTATCAAGATATTTCTACCCTTAGCTTTTGGCTGTTTGCTGCTTTGGTTCTTGTATAGTAATATGGATGTTAGCGAGATATGGAGAGTGATCCGCGAGGGTGTGAGATATGATATCATCCTGGTCTCTTTGTTGTTCGGACTGTTTGCCAATGTGGTTCGCGGGCTTCGCTGGGGGTTGCTTATTTCGTCGTTGGGCGAGCGTTTTAAAATGAGCAATATAATCTATGCCGTTTTAGGAAACTATGCGGTAAACATGGTGCTTCCCCGTGTGGGCGAAGTGTGGCGTTGCGGTATTATTACCAAATATGATAAGATCCCTTTTACTAAGCTGTTGGGAACTCTTCTGATAGACCGTGTAAGCGATACGATCGTGGTCGGATCGATCACTTTATTGATCTTTATCTTTAATTTCGACTTCTTTGTCAGCTTCTTTGCCAGGAATCCGGCGTTGCTGGACGGCTTCCGTACCATGTTCGACTCTATATGGATTTATGTGGGAGCTGTAATTTTAGTTGGCGGAATTTGGTTTGTTTTCAAATATATGAGTAACTTTACGCTGGTTCAGAAAGCAAAGTCTTTGTTACTGAATGTGTGGGATGGAATGAAGAGTATATGGTTACTCAAGCAGAAAGGACGTTTCCTATTGCAGACCTTGTTGATTTGGGGTGGTTATTTTTGTTATTTCTACATCACATTCTATGCTTTCGACTTTACACGCGACCTGGGAATAACTGTCGGACTGATCGCCTTTACCATGAGTAGTATCGGTGTGGCTGTCCCTGTGCAGGCCGGTATCGGCGCATGGCATTTTATGGTGATCGCAACGTTGGTATGTTTTGGCGTCAATGAAAATGATGCTGCCGCTTTCGCCCTTGTGGTTCACACGGTCCAGACAGCCTGGACGGTGATATGTGGTCTGTTCGGTATTGTGGCGTTGCCGCTTACCAACAGGGATAATAAGGTGGAGTTGGCAGTTGACAAATAATAGTTGACAGTTAAAAAAACTCCGTGCGATAATCCTTTTGGGAATAAGTTTGTTACTATATATTATTTATTAATCTGGTTGTCAATGTCTCTCTTGGCATTTATCTGTCAACTGTCACTTGTCAACTGTCAACTTAGAAGAAACTATGTCAGCAGAAATCAAGAATCTTTCTCCGCAGCATGTCTGGGGTTATTTCTATGACCTCACACAAATCCCTCGTCCTACAGGACATATGGAAGCAGTTACCCGTTATGTAGAAGCTTTTGGTAAAGGATTGGGATTGGAAACCTTGCGGGATGAAGTAGGAAACGTTCTGATCCGCAAACCTGCAACCTCCGGGATGGAAGGACATAAAACCGTTATCCTGCAATCGCACCTGGATATGGTTCCTCAGAAAAATGCTTCTGTAAAGCATGACTTCCTTACTGATCCGATCGATGCTTACATAGATGGCGACTGGGTGACAGCCCGTGAAACCACTCTAGGTGCCGATAACGGTATCGGTGCTTCCTTTGCTATGGCTGTACTTTCCGATACGACGATCAAGCATGGTCCGATCGAAGCTCTTTTCACTATAGACGAAGAGGAAGGAATGGACGGTGCTTTCGGATTGAAGTCCGGTTTCCTGAAAGGTGAAACATTGATCAACTGTGACTCGGAGGAAGAAGGTGAACTATTCGTCGGTTGTGCCGGCGGGGCAGACCTGAATATCTCCGTGCAGTTTAAAGAAGATACGTATATTCCTGAAGGCGATGTAGCAGTTAAGCTGAGCCTGACAGGTTTGAAAGGTGGTCATTCCGGCGTGGATATTCATTTGGGACGTGCCAATGCCAATAAATTGATGTTCCGTTTCCTGAAAGAGGCGGTTTGCGATTATGGTGCCCGTTTATCTTCTATCGAAGGCGGTTCGCTTCGTAATGCGATTCCGCGTGAAGCGTTTGCCGTGGTGACGATTCCCGGTGATAATGTGGAGTCATTGTGGGAACTGGTGGCTGACTATCAGGATATGTTCCGTGAAGAATATAAAGGTATTGAGAATAACATCAGCTTCGTAGCCGATATGACCGATCTGCCTGCGACATTGATACCGGAAGAGATACAGGACGATCTGATTAATGCAATAGAAGGTTGTCAGAATGGTGTGATCAGTATGTTGTCTGATTTCCCGGGAACAGTAGAGTCATCGTCTAATCTGGCAATAGTGAGATCATCCAATGAGCTGATCGAGATAAAGATATTGGTACGCAGTTCTTCCGAAAGCCGTAAGGCTTCCGTATGTTCCAGCCTGGAAAGTGTATTCTCTCTGGCAGGAGCGAAAGTAGAATATGGCGGTGCTTATGGCGGTTGGCAGCCGAATATCGATTCGCCACTTTTAAAGGTTGCATCACAGACTTATGAAGAGTTGTTCGGTAGAAAACCGTCGGTAAAAGTGATGCATGCCGGTCTGGAATGCGGTATCATCCAGGAGTCTTATCCTACTATGGATATGATCTCTATCGGTCCGGATCTGGAACATCCCCATTCTCCGGACGAACGGGTAAATATTCCGTCTGTACAGAAAGTCTGGGACTTTATCGTGGCTACGCTGGAAAGAATATGATTGAATGAAGGCGATATAATTTCCGCCAATATATATATATAATGTAAGGTATGCTAAAGCACTGTTGATGCTTTAGCATACCTTTTTTGTTTTAGAGATTGTGATGCTATGAGACCTCTCTTTTTTGCATTGCCATAGTCGTTATATGCAGTCAATATTGTCGGATAAGACTAAATTGTATTATAGGCATATTTAAGGGTAAAGCGCTGTATATCTAAACATTAATATCTATTTATTTTTAAATGTAATGCTTTGGTTACAAATATGTAAGGCAGGCATTTCTAAATAGTATACCTAGCCTTACTTATTTGTAATATATATATTCCGTTTTTAAAATTCCATAAAAATGCCTTTAATTCTCCTGTTTAAAAACTTTAGATTTCCTATGATTTACCTTTAACTAGTCAAAGAACAGAAAAAACGTTAAAGTTTAGGCTTGTGTGGAAGTTATATGTGTGTTGTAAATGGCAGAATATGAAGTTGTTGCGTTTCTTATTAAGATTTGACGGTCATGCCATCTTGTTTTTTTCTTTGGCAGGGAACTGTATGGATAGAGAATATAGCATTTTAGGACAAATGATGTTTTGCATTGTTAATAAGGTACCTGTACATTATTATATGCAAAATAGTTTATTTAAGTTTGGGTATTTTGTATAAGTATTTGAAATATAGATATATAGCAGATCTTAAATGACTGGTTAAAACGATCCTTTTTCTTAGCCACAAAATTACTTATAACTTTTGAATACACAACTATAACCAGAAAAATAATTAACGAACATATATGCTTTCTTATCAACTGAATACGTAAGGGAGTACAAATATAAGACTTTTCATGATTAAGCTAAAAAGACTTGTATGTGATGACTAGAAAAAAGGATCGTTTAATCTCGTCATTTGACTTTGGCAACATTTTACGAATTATCCAAACAGGCTTTTTAAGTAACACTATTATTAATATTAAATTAAAGATTATGGACAAAAAGTTTTCTACTTTGATGGCTGGATTGATGCTGGCTACTTCAATGGGGATAACTGCACAAAATGACCATTCCGGTTTGGGTGAAATCCCTTACCGTTCGGAATTGGTAAAGAGTGCAGTTACTTCATTTCATTGTAATGGAGTAACAGAAATTGACTCAGAGAAATGGTATCAGCTTGTTGTGAGCGATGGAGCTGTAGAACCAGTATCAAGAAAAGGAGATCAAGGACAGGTTGGTGCAAATGCAACAGTTCTTACAATGGAGCGCGATTATGCAACAGGTGAGCTTCGTTTGGAAGTAAAGACAATTGAAGATGCAACTCTTACTCATTCTTTGTGGAAGATCAAATACGAAAAAGATGCAGTGAGTGGCAAAAAATTTACTTTTGTAAATAAGGAAACCGGTTATGCATTGACTTTTGATCACACAAATGCGGTTAATCTGAATGGTGCTGCTGATGCAGAAGCTGTTGTTACGAGTGAAGATGCAACCATTTTGAATGGTTGTAACGATGTTTGGGAGTGGTATACAACAGACAAACAGACAAGCCGTTTCTCTTCTAAATTGGTTTATTCTTATTTCCATAACACAGACTCTGTTATGGCATTTGCCAAGAATACTAATGGAGAAGTCGTTTTGGTCAAAGAATCCAAAATAAAGGCTAAAGATAATCTGAGTGGGATCAGTAATCTGATTAATATTCAGCCTGTTATTGCAGGAGCTAAGGTCTTGAATGCAGCAGAGTTGAATTCAATGATTGATGCTGACGGTTCTTATCAAGGTTTTGGTGCAGGTGCGGCTCGTGCTAACGAAAATGTTAAGTTTAAATTCAATGTGGATTTAGCTAGCAATCCGTTGGCTGCAGCAGAAGGATATCTGGCAGAAGAAAGTCAGGTGGCTGCTTTGGAGCGTGACAACTATAAAAGCGAAATATTTCTTATTAAACAAGGGTTCAAATCAGTTTATGCCGGTTATAACATCTTGTTTAAGAGCTATGCTAATCCTGGTTGTTATTTGAAAGTGACAACGGATTATCATGAATCAATAACGACAGGAAACTATAATGGATTGATCTTGAGGGATGAAGAGTATGCGAATACTGATAAAATTAACGCGACCAATGCTCGTTTTCACTTCAAGGTAACTTATTATCCGACAAATGACAGTTTGGCTATCGAGCCGCTGAATGCTGCTATGCCGAATAATGAAGGTGACCTGGGTGATCTGACTCCTGCATTATATTTGAATACTATCAATGCCGGTATTGCTTACAATAGTTTACCTGTTGTCGGTGGTGTTGCTAACTGCTTGTTTAATAAAGCGGCTGGTGTTCCTGTAGCTTTAGCTTCCATGAACTTTGCCGGAACAGGCGTTGATGCTAAAAAGGTATTAACAGTTAGTACCCCTTATGGTATTAATGCAAATGAAACTAAGTATGCTGCCATCTGTAAGGAAGATTATGCTTGTGCTGAAAGTTCTATCGGACCGAAGAATCCTGCATTTATAACATTCAACTGTGATGCTCATGGTAACAAAGGAACTCATGTAGAATATCAGTCTAATATGGCTGTTAAGGTAGGTTTTGATCATAATTATACTTACCTGACTCGTACATCTGTTCCAAGCGGTGTCTATTTGATTACATTATCAACTTCACAGTCTAATAAAAATGATGCTACAAGTACAGAAAAACGTGCTGACGGTTCTTATATCGTAGCGGATATGGGTGGTCATTTGGTATATGATGTAAAAGAAGAATCTCAGATATTCGAAAATATGCCGGCAACTCAGTGGGTTGTAGAACAGTTGAATTGCAATGTTTATACTAACGATGTAACAACCAATAAAGCTCCTTTGGTAAAAATTAGTAACCGTGAGTATGGTATTGAAGGATTTATTGGTCAGTTATATACTGCTGGTGATAACAAATATTATTTCATTAATCATACTCCGTATGCTGATGGTATGTGGAGTAAAGGAACTGGTGATGGTGAACATTACAATAATGATTACTTCTCTTGTGGTGATACATTGTCATTCGAAAAAATTACACCAAATACCAATGGTTACGCAGTTATCTCAGATGATGTACTGAAAGAAAATGTTTATGCTTTCCAACATGCATTTGATAATGCCGGTGGCTTATTCCTGGGTGTAAATACTACAGATAACTATCTGCAGGCTATGACAGGTGATGAAACTTATTATGAGTTACATCTGATTTCTGATTCAGAAGACTATGGTTATACCAGTGCATTGGCAGGTGCTGCTCAGTTGAAGAAATCTGCTTATGTTGTTAAAGTGAAAGATACCAATAAGATCGACAATGACCATAAGTATGTTGCTGTAGACCATATGTATCGTTATGTAGTAGCTGATGAAGCTGATATTCAGGCTGGTAAAAATGGTTTGAGATGGGCTGTGTTCTATCTGAAAGAAAACAATAACCTGGATTCAACTCCTTACTACTCATTGGTTAATGCAACAGATTTGGAGCAAGACAAATTGGATAATGTTAATAAAACTGCAGGTAAACTGGCTATCGAAGCAATCAGCAAGAAGAGTAAGATTGATAATCTGTGCGGAACTTCAACAGATGTATTTGCTTTGACTACTAACCCTCGCCCATTATATAGAACATTAGCTGCAGAATATGTAAATAATCTGAAGAAATCTATCACGTTGTCTACAGGTTATGGAAACGAGTATCTGTTTGAAGACAGCAAGTCCGGTATTCTGAACTATCTAGCTGTAGAAAACAAAACAGTACAGACTAAGAATGAAGGTTTGTATGCAGATTATGTTGCTAAATCGAAAGATCGCATGCCTCAGTATTTGTTTGCTGTAGCAGCTGATAGCGTACAAGCTTATTACTATTGTGGTGAAAATGTTCATGGAAGTACTCATGGTTTGAATCCTTCTTGTGATCATAAAGTATTGTATCCTGGTTATGTAAGCGGTCGCTTCCTGGTTAACTTGAATGACTCTATTCAAAATTCGATCAACAAGGTAGAAAATCCAAGTAAGTTCCAAAGTGATAACTATACTCGCCTGGCATTTGTTGAGGCTGTTCACCGTGGTGATTCTTTGTATGTATTGAAAGCTCCGTATACTTTGAAGGGTAAAAATGCAATTACTGGTACAGATGTGGAAGGCAATGTATTGATCGTGCCTGATAGCCTTGTTAAAGAAAAAGAAGGTATCATTTATGATGTTGTCGAATTGAATGGAAATCATAACAATGCAGCATTCTCATTCCGTTATGTAGGTGATACGGATGAAGAAGGATTCTTGTTGGAATCTTATGATGTTGCTCACGTAAATGCTGACAAATCACTGTCTGCTATCGGTTCATTCGAAGGAGCATGGGTTCGTATTGTAAACGGCATTCCTGTTCTTGCTAAATTCTACAATGTCAATGGAAGTCATGGTACTGGCGACTTTGTAGATGGTGGTTGGACAAGTGTAACTGATTTTGGTCAGGTATTGAACCAGGCTGCTATCCTTACATTAGGCGAAACAGATAAAGTTGCAACATCCAACGACAATATCACGGCTTCTTCTATCAGCATAGTAGCTGGCGAAGGTTTCGTAACCGTTAAGGGTGCTGAAGGCAAGACTGTTGTTATCAGCAACGTACTTGGCCAGACAATTGGTAATACGGTAATCTCTTCTGACGAAGCTAAAATCGCTGCTCCTGCAGGTGTAGTAGTTGTAGCCGTAGAGGGTGAAGCTGCTGTAAAAGCAATCGTAAAATAAGAAACTATTTATAATCAATAAATTTAAATAGATTGTGCGGTTCTGCCATGAACCAATTACCCCGCGAGGGCGAACAGGCAATCTGTATTAATACTAAAGTAATGAAATAAAGTTCTATTGCAATTATCTCTGTGAAGAGAGAAAGCAATGCAAAAATGAGCTCCGGTAATTATATTGCCGGAGCTTTTTGTATTAAAATGAGTGAGAATCCCTGTCTGAAAGAAAAAAATTGTACTTTTGTGTGCTGCATTAATAAGTATAAAGATAATGGCCAACGATGAAATGAAACAAGCCTGGAAAATACCGGAGCCTACCCTCCGGAGACTACCCTGGTATCTTGCCTTTCTGAAGCTCTTGAAAGGTAAGGGAGAGACGTTTGTATCATCTACCCAGATCGCAAAAGAGATTAATGTAGACCCCAGTCAGGTAGCAAAAGATCTCTCTTTTGTAAATATATCCGGAAAGACCAGGGTTGGTTATGAGATTTGTACCCTTGTGGATGTGTTGGAAGACTTTTTAGGTTTTACTGCACAGCATAAGGCTTTTTTATTTGGTGTAGGTAGTTTGGGAGCTGCCCTGCTGCAAGACTCCGGATTGAACCAGTACGGACTCGAGATTGTAGCCGGGTTCGATGTGCGCCGGGAACTGGCCGGTACGGTGATCAACGGGATACCGGTTTTTCACCTGGATGATTTTCCTGCCAAACAAAAAGAATACGGTGCAACGATCGGTGTGATCACGGTTCCGGTTGATAAGGCACAGGAGGTTACCGAGCAGATCATTGCCGGAGGGATCAAAGCCCTGTGGAACTTTACCCCGTTCCGTATCCGCGTGCCGGAACACATTGTCGTACAGAATACTTCCATGTATGCCCATCTGGCTGTCATGTTTAATCGTTTGAACTCAATAAATCACTGAAATGAAGATCATAGCAGTAGGAATGAATTATGCAGAACACAATAAAGAGCTGCATCATTCGTTAGAATTATCGGAACCTACTATCTTTATGAAGTCCGATTCCTCCCTGTTGAAAGACGGGAAGCCGTTCTTTATCCCCGATTTTTCGTCGGAGATACATTACGAAACCGAGATTGTTGTAAAGATAGACCGGCTGGGTAAGAATATCGCCGAACGTTTTGCTTATCGTTATTATAATGAAGTTACAGTCGGTATCGATTTTACCGCCCGTGACCTGCAAAGAGAACTGCGTGCGAAGGGATTACCCTGGGAGATTAGTAAGGCATTTGATAATTCGGCTGTGATCGGGTCGTTTGTGCCGTTGGAGAAACTGGGGGATGTGAATCGTATCCCGTTCCATCTGGATATAAACGGAAAGAAAGTACAGGAGGGAAATACTTCGGACATGCTTTTCCCGGTAGACAAGGTTATCGCTTATGTAAGCCGTTTCTTTACCTTGAAGATTGGAGATCTGATATTTACAGGTACTCCGGCCGGGGTAGGGCCTGTGAAGATCGACGATCATTTGCAGGGATATATCGGTGAACGTAAGTTGCTTGATTTTTACGTAAAATAGTTGGCAGAAGCAGTTGTGGATGACTTTAACTGTCACTTGTCAACTATCATTGTCAACTAAAAAAGGATTATGTTACGAATACTATATACATTAATAATAAGTATCTGTTTTCTTTCTTCTGTCCGGGCCGATGGAAGTATTTATGCTGCCAAGTCCGTTTTGTCATCCGGTAAATGGGTGAAAATACAGGTGGAAGAAGACGGAATCTATAAACTCTCCTATGCCGATTTACGTTCGATGGGATTTTCCGATCCGGCAAAAGTTTCCGTACATGGATATGGTGGCTGGATGCTGGATGAAGATTTCTCTAATCCTTATATCGATGATGTTCCGGCGGTAGCTACCTGGCGTGGCGATGATTATCTTCTGTTCTATGGACGTGGTGTGGTGAAATGGAGTTATGATACCGTTAACCAGTGTTTTGTTCATGTCAATAATCCTTACTCTCAGTATGGATATTATTTTCTGACGGATGCTACCGCTACAAAAGAAATGGAATCTGTCGCTTCGGCTGCGGGTGCTTCTTTGAAAGTGACGACTTTTGATGATTACCGGTTGCATGAAAAAGATTTAGTCTCTGTTAATAACTCCGGACGTGAGTTGTTTGGAGAAGCGATGGATATGACCCTGTCGAGGGATTTTTCATTTAACAACATAACGGGAATCACCAACGACGACGGTAAAGTCACTCTCCGCTTTATCGCAAAGCCTATCAGCGGTACCGGAAATGTAACCCTGAGTGTGAATGGCAGTGAACTGATCTCGAGGACGATCAGTTACAGTTCTTCCAGCGATGAATATACCAAAGCAAACCTGGCGTATGAAGTGGCCGACTGGAAAGGTGATAAAAGTGCAAATGTCAAAGTCAATGTAAGATACGGGCAATATGGCCATAAAAACGTCTACCTCGATTATATTCGTTTGCAGATGAAACGGGAGTTGCAACCCTATGGTGCCTGTACGTTTTTCCGTAGTCTGGCTTCTGTCGGGAATCCTTCTCGTTTTGTTATTCAGAATGCCAATGCGAATACATTGGTTTTTGATGTAACGGATCCGGTGAATCCGAAGCGGATGGAGACAGAACTGAGTGGAAGCGAATTATCTTTTTCTATTCCGGGAGGAACGTTGAGGGAGTTTGCTTTGGTGCAACGGAATCAGTCACTCCCGACTCCTAAGGTTGTAGGCGATGTAACGAATCAGGATCTGCACGCTTTGCCGCAAACGGATATGATCATTATTGCACAGCCCGGATTAACGAGCCAGGCAGAACGTTTGGCGGAAGCTCACCGCGACCGTGACGGGCTGACGGTTCAGGTAGTTACCCCGGAAGTGATCTACAACGAATTCTCCAGTGGAACACCGGATGCTACAGCCTATCGTCGTTTCATGAAGATGTTTTACGATCGGCAAACATCCGAAAGCGATGCTCCCAAATATCTTCTTCTTTTTGGTGACGGTGCGTTCGATAACCGTTTCTTAACCTCTAGCTGGCAGAATGTAACGACAAGTAATATGCTGTTGACTTACCAGACGGATGAATCGCTGGATGATAAATCGTATGTGATAGACGATTACTTCGGTTTTCTTGACGACAGCAACAATGGAAAAGGTCTGATAGCTTCGAAGATCGATATCGGTATCGGCCGTTTTCCTGTCCGGACTGTAACCGAGGCGACCAATATGGTCAACAAGGTGATCAATTATATGGATAATAATGAGACCGGATCATGGAAAAATAATGTCTGCTTTGTAGCTGACGACGGTAACAATGCCGATGGTTATATGACGGATCATGCCAGTCAGGCTGACCAACTGGGCGAGTATATAAACACCAGTCATCCGGAGTTCATGGTGAATAAGATTTATTTCGATTCTTATAAAAAGGATGTTTCGGGAGGCCTGAGCACTTATCCGGCTGTGAAGACAGATATACAGAAAATGCTTAAGAGCGGTCAGTTGTTGATCAATTATACAGGACATGGTAATACTGTTTCCTGGAGTGATGAACAAGTACTGACGGAAAGCGATATTACTAAATCGACTTATCCCCGTTTGCCGATCTGGATTACTGCGACCTGCGATTTCTGTCGTTTCGATGCTCCGGTAACTTCTGCCGGTGAGCAGGTTTTCCTGAATAAGGTGAGTGGCGGTATCGGGTTGTTCACTACTACCCGTGTAGCCTATTCCAGTCCAAACTTCTCAATTAACGATAACCTGATCCGTAATTTGTTTGAGAAAAAGAACGGACGCCGGTTGACCCTGGGAGAAGTGATGAAAGCGACCAAACGCGCATTGGGTTCCACTCGTTATAAATTGGGATTTGCTTTAATCGGTGACCCCGCTATGAAGTTGTGTTATCCGGAATATCGCATGAATGTGACGGCAATAAACGGGGAACCTGTAACCAACGAACCTGTTACTTTTAAGGCATTGCAAAAAATAACCGTCGAGGGCGAGGTGCTGAACCCGGATGGGAATGTGGCAACCGACTTCTCCGGCCTGTTGAACCCGACAGTTCTGGATAGCCGTGTATCTTATGAAACATTGGACAATAACAATACAGGTAAGACTTTCAAATATACGGATTACTCGAATATACTTTTTATAGGTAACGACTCCGTTCGTTCGGGAAAGTTTAGTTTCACATTTACCGTTCCGAAGGATATCTCTTATTCGAATGAATTTGGAAAGATGAATCTTTATGCATCGGATGAGACGAGTAAAATAGAAGCCCAGGGGGCTTATTTGAATTATCGTGTCGGGGGAACGGACGATAATGCGGATGACGATAAGGATGGTCCGGAAATACGTGCGCTCTATCTGAACGACTCGACTTTTGTGAGTGGCGGACAGGTCAATACTACCCCGTTCTTTGTAGCCCGTCTTTGGGATAAGAGTGGTGTTAATATAACAGGTAGCAGTATCGGACATGACATGATGTTGATCATCGATGGTAATCCGGCTTTAAGTTATAATCTGAATAGTTACTATGAATTGGTAGCGGGAAGCGAAGGAGAAGGAATTGTCAAGTTCCTGATCCCGGTATTGACTCCGGGAATGCATAAGGCAGAGTTTAAAGTCTGGGATATACAGAATAACTCGACGACACAGGAATTTGAGTTCGAGGTTGTGGAAGGCTTGAAACCGTATCTGCTGGAGCTGTCGGCGACTCCGGTTCCAGCTCGTGAGCAAGTGACTTTCCATCTGTTCCATAACCGTCCGGAAAGTCAGTTGACTGTCGGGATTATGGTGTACGATATGGTTGGGCGCTTGCAGTGGAGGCATGAAGAAACAGGTTCGTCTGAACTATTTAAATCGTATACGGTGACCTGGGATCTGACCAATAACAGGGGAGGACGGCTTCGCCCCGGCGTTTATATATATCGTGCAGCAATCAGTTCCGGAGGATCTAAGGAGGCGACGGAAGCGAAGAAATTAATAATCCTCGCACAATAAAGTAAAACAAAATCAGTTTATATGTTCGTAAGGTAAGTTTATTACTTACTGCGTATTTAACAGGAATATAGTATGATAAAGAATTTAAGAATTAGTACACTTATAGTAGTTTTCAGTTTACTGACCGTATTTACTATGTGGGCGGAAGATAATGGAAAAAGCAAATTTGCTCCGGTCAATACAGCAGTACCTTCTCTCTCTATTGCTCCCGATGCTCGTGCCGGTGCGATGGGGGATAATGGAGCGTCTACTACTCCGGATATAAACTCACAATACTGGAACCCTGCCAAGTATGCTTTTATGTACAGCAAGGCCGGTGTGTCTTTGTCGTATACTCCCTGGTTGCGCAAATTGGTTAATGACGTGGCTTTGGCTAATCTTTCCGGTTATTATAAGATCGGTGATAACGATTTGCAGGCAATCGGTGCTTCCCTGCGGTATTTCTCGCTGGGGGATATTAATACAGGTAACCAGACTGATCCGAATGGAAATGGCGGTTATACGGTAAGTCCTTACGAAATGGCGTTCGACGTCAGTTACAGCCGTAAATTGTCCGAATCTTATTCTATGGCCGTAGCTATGCGTTATATCCGTTCGGATATGGGACAGGATGCGCAGGATGAAAGTCGTGTTCCTGGTAATGCTTTCGCAGCCGATATTGCGGGTTATCTGGAAAAGTATGTGGTTCTGGGGCAGGCAGAGGCTTTATGGAGCTTAGGTTTTAATGTGTCTAATATCGGTACCAAAATATCTTATAATGGTGGTACTACCAATGAATTCTTACCTACAACTCTTCGTTTGGGAACAGGTTTGCTTTATCCGATCGACGATTTTAACCGGATTGGTTTATATCTTGATTTGAGTAAATATCTGGTACCGAGTTTGCCTTACCTGACTGAAGGGGCAACAGATGAAGAACGCCAGGAATATGAAGATAAAAAGAAAGAATATAATGATGTATCCGGTATCTCCGGTATCTTCAAATCTTTTGGAGACTCACCAGATGGCTTCAAGGGGGAATTGCAGGAAGTGATGGTTTCGATCGGTGCTGAATATAGCTATAACGATCAGTTTTTCCTGCGTGGAGGTTATTTCTATGAGAATGCCAACAAAGGTAACCGTCAGTATTTTTCCGTCGGAGCCGGTTTCCGTATGAGTGTATTCCAGTTGGATGCAGCTTACCTGGTAAGTACAGTTCAGAGTAACCCGTTAGACCAGACGTTGCGTTTTACCTTGTCGTTCGATATGGACGGAATCAAGAACCTGTTCAGATAAACAGCTATGAAGATACGGGTAGGATTCGGGTATGATGTGCATGCCTTGGTGGCTGACCGCGAACTGTGGATGGGAGGCATACGTATTGAACATACATTAGGTCTGTTAGGCCATAGTGATGCCGATGTGTTGATACATGCTATTTGCGATGCACTGCTGGGCGCAGCGAATATGCGTGATATCGGTTATCATTTTCCGGATACGGCCGGAGAATATAAGAATATAGACAGCAAGATCCTGTTGCGCGACACCATGAAACTGTTGCGTGATGCCGGTTACGAACTGGGTAATATCGATGCGACTATTGCGGCAGAACGTCCGAAGCTGAATCCTCATATCCCTGCTATGAAGCAGACACTGGCCGAAGTAATGCAAGTGGACGAGGAGGATATTTCCATAAAAGCAACAACGACAGAAAAACTAGGCTTTACAGGCCGTCAGGAGGGTATTGCGGCTTATGCTACTGTTCTGATACAGAAGTGATGTATTCTTCATAATGAACTTCGCAGGGAATGGTGAACCAGAAAGTAGTGCCTTTCCCTTCTTCTGATTCTACACCAATCTCTCCGTTCAGGCGATTTACGATTGTCTGACAGATTGATAATCCTAATCCGGTCCCCTGGATAAACAAGTCGAATTTAGCAAAGCGCTCGAATACATGTGGGATGTTTTCCCGGGCAATTCCTTTCCCTGTGTCGGATACGTAAAAGCGTAATCCTCCATCAATTTCCTCGTACCCCATACGGATAGAACCTTCGAAGGTGAATTTGCAGGCATTGGTCAGAAAATTGGTCATAACCTGCGTTAACCGGATCTTTTCCGAATGGATAAAACAGGGCTTTTCCGGGAGGATACATTCCAGTGTAACCCCTTCTTTTGTCCGTGTCTGGTGTGTCTGTGCCAGCATTAAGAAGAGAGAAGATACATCGATGTTTGAAAAGCTGAACTCAAGTTGTCCAGCTTCGATCTTTGACAGGTCGAGAATATCGTTGATCAGTTGCAGCAGCAATTCGTTGTTTGTCTCGATGATCTTACAGAACTCGAGTGTATCTTCCGGGCTTTCGGAATGAGCGATAAGATTGGAAAAACCGACAATAGCATTCAATGGAGTACGGATCTCGTGACTCATATTTGCCAGGAACGCCGATTTCAGGTGGTTGGCCTCTTCTGCTTTTTCTTTTTCCCGGCGCTCTTCATCCTGTTTTAACTTTTGCATATAAAGACGAAAGCGTAGTACAGCGATCATACTCAGTAGGCCGATGATTGCAAGAGCACTGATCAGGTGTATCTGATATTTTTGAAAGAAAGTAGGAGGTTGCTGGTAGTAAACTGCATGCTGAGGGAAACGGACAGGGGGAATACCATTTCTGAACAGATGCTGGTAATTGAGATATGTCTGTGGAGACCCTCCGATATGAGAATGAATATCCCGGGCTGGTTTCCCATTCAGTATAAGACTGATGGTCGATACGACAGATGTGCTGAAATCCTTTACAGATATATAATGTCCACCGGCAAAGTTTCCCGATTCTGGATTCAGGTCTGTCAGGATATAAATCGGGGAATTAGAAAAGCTGTTTATTATTTTTTGAACGTTGTCTCTTAGATACTGGTTCTCATCGTTTTCCTTTGAAAGGAACCATGAGTAATAGATTATTCCGGTTTCTTTGCCATAAATAGAAAGTGTTTCCAGCAGTGTTTCGGTTAAGATGGACGGGCTGGAGAGTATTTCCAACTGCAAATCAGGAAAATGAGTTTTCATTGTATCGGAAAGCTCTTGTTCTGCACAGATACTTATATAACGTTCGTCGCGAATAAATACGATCTTTTTTAATTCAGGCTGAAGCTGTTTTATAAGTCGTATGGTTTCTTCTGTATAAAGCGGTTGCGTTATGGTGGTTACATTATATTTATTAATGAGCTCCTCGGTGGGAACCATATTCTTTGTGTCCTGGATGTCCCTGTGGAGTAAGTATTCGATCTTCGATGGGGATAATTTACGTGAATAGCAAATAACAGCCGGAACCTCTTTCCATTCGTTGTCGAACAAAGGTTGGCAGATTAGCCACGCAGGATCGCCTATGCACACGATTGCTTTGGGAGGCGATGAATATTTATCTTTTAATTCAGTTATTTTGTCGTAAACTTCTGTTATATTTCTCATGGCAGGTATCTGTAATTCTTCCCCTTTTACCATCAGACCATCTTTTGAAAAGGTATCCCGGATGGTTTCATATGTCTCTTGTGTCCAGGTCTCGTTAAAGTTGATGGAATGTAGGATCAGGATATAGTTATCCTTGTCTTGCATTTGGGCATGCAAGATCCTGTTCGTAAATAACAGCAGGAAGAATATGAAGATTGTCTTTTTCATATATGCATGATTGTTAAAGCCAAGTAATAATGAAATTCAGAGCTTGTAGGACAAAGGTATGCATTCTGTTCCGTTATTTTGCTTATCCCGCTGTTAATTTGTAGTTTTGAACCGGATAAAAGAATGAATTATGAAAAATAATGACTGGAAAGATCGTTTGGGAGTTATGTATTCGACAAACCCGGACTTTCAATATAATACGGGAGACGAGGCGGAAGAAGATACGCAACCCAAAGAAAAACAACAATTGCGTATATCTCTTGATAAACGTAACCGGGGTGGAAAAGCAGTTACGTTGATTACCGGATTTCGTGGAACGACAGACGACCTGGAGGCTTTAGGTAAGTTCCTGAAAGTAAAATGCGGTGTGGGTGGTTCCGCCAAGGATGGAGAGATCATCGTACAGGGAGATCTTCGTCAGAAGGTGCTTGAGATACTTCAGAAAGAAGGTTATACAAAAAGTAGGGTTATATAAGCCTTGCCATCTAAATAATAAAACTATGTTGACTGTTTACAGAGCTTCTGCCGGAGCAGGTAAAACCCACAAGCTGACGGGTGAATATCTGAATTTGTTATTCACTGGTACGGGTGCGTATCGCCGTATCCTGGCCGTGACATTTACCAATAAGGCGACCGACGAGATGAAAGGCCGTATCGTGGAGGAGTTATATAATCTCTCGTCCGGCCGGAAGTCCGATTATGTAGATTCGTTGAAGTCTGCTTATTCGCTGACGGAAGAGCAGGTTCGTAAACAGGCAGGCAAGATATTAAGAGATATTCTTCACGACTACTCCTCTTTCAATATCAGTACGATCGACCGGTTCTTCCAGCAGACCATGCGCGCTTTTACCCGCGAGATCGGTTTGCAGGGCGGTTACGGTATCGAGATGGATCAGGAACTGGTACTGACCTCTGCGATCGATAATCTATTGGCCGATCTGGAGAAGCCCGAAAGTAAAGAACTCCTGGGCTGGTTGCTCCGCTTTGCCGAAGATAAGATCGAGAACGGAGGCGAGTGGAACCTACGCAAGGATATCATGTCTTTGAGTCGTGAAGTCTTTAAAGAAAGCTATAAGGCTTCCAGTGATGAAGTTGCCAAAGATATCCAGGATAAGGAAGCACTGGAGAACTATAAGAATGAGCTGTTCGGCATTATCCGTTCGGTAGAAGCCGAGGCCAAACGTTTGGGGGAAAGAGGCTTGCAGATACTGGGTAAATATGCCCTCCGTACGACTGACTTTAAAGGAGGCAGTCGTTCCCCGCTTACCTTGCTCGAACGGCTCGAACGGGGAGAAATGAAAGATCCTTCCGCTACGTTTATCAGCCTGGCCGATAACCTGGAGGGGTGTTTCACCAAGACGACTCCGCAGGGTGCCCGCCAGATCATCGGATGTGCTTTCGAAGACGGGCTGAATGACTGTATCAAGAATATTGTCGCTTTATTCTCCAACCTGACGGCCTATAATACGGCCCGCGAAATAGTCCGTTATTACTATACCCTCGGTATCCTGACCGATGTTTCCCGCCAGATCGCCTCTTACCGTGAGGAAAAGAATGTCATGCTGATCGCCGATACTACCGAATTGCTTAACAAAGTGATCGGTGGGAGTGACGCCCCGTTTATCTACGAGAAAACCGGTACGCATGTGGATCATTATATGATCGACGAGTTTCAGGATACCAGCGGCATGCAATGGAACAATTTCCGTCCGTTGATAGAAGAAAGCCTGGCACACGACCGGGCCAACCTGATTGTGGGTGATGTGAAGCAGAGTATCTACCGTTTCCGTAACTCCGATTGGAAACTGCTGGACGAACAGGTACAAACCGATTTCTCCGCAGAAGAAGTAACGGAAGAAACGCTGAAGGAGAACTGGCGTAGTTGCCGGAATATCGTGGAGTTCAATAACACTTTCTTTACCTCTATTCCCGCCCTGTTGCAGACTGTGTATAATGAAACGCTACTGACTTCTTCGCTGAGTGAAGAGCAACGAGCCTCTTTCCTTACCAAGATCATGTCTGCTTATGATAAGAGTTACCAGCAGGTGCCCCCTCCTTTTCAGCAGAAGGACGGACATGTCAGGATCGAATTCTTGTCGGGTGATGAAGAGAAGGACTGGAAAGAAGAAGCACTCGAGCGTCTGCCCCAGGTTGTCGAACAATTACAGGATAACGGTTATGCTCTGAAAGATATAGCAATCCTGGTGCGAACCAACATGGAGGGAGCTATGGTGGCGGATAAGTTGCTTTCCTACAAAGAAGAAAACCCTTCCGACCGTTATAATTATGATATTATCTCCGATGAAGCCCTGTTTGTCAGCGGATCGCCTGCCGTAAGGTTTATGATCGCCCTGTTGCGCTATCTGAAGAACCCCGAAGACAAGATCAACGAACAAACAGCTTTGTATTCTTACCGGATATTAAAGGGTGAACCTGTAGGAACGGATCATCCGGATGTCTGTTCCGTAGAAACGACCGGACTGGCTTTCCCGCCCGAGATCGGTTCCGAACTGCAGGCCCTTTCCCGCCAGTCGTTGTATGAAATATCGGAAGGGCTCTTCCGGCTTTTCTCCGGTCACTTCCAGGATAATGAACAGGTCTTTGTACAGGCTTTTCTTGATATGGTGTCCGAATATACCCAAAAAGAAAGTGCCGACCTGAGCCGTTTCCTGAAATGGTGGGATGATGCAGGCTATCGTAAGACGATTGCCACACCTGACGCACAGAATGCGATCCGTATCCTTACCGTCCATAAATCGAAAGGGTTGGGCTTTAAGGTCGTTATCATACCTTTCGGCGATTGGGAGATCGACCATAAACCGTCGAAACCCGTTATCCTTTGGTGCAAGCCGGATACAAAACCGTTCGATCGCTTACATTTGGTTCCGGTGCGTTACAGCCAGTCGTTGGGGAATACCATCTTTGCGGAAGACTATTTCCGTGAACGGTTGCACGCCTTTATCGATAACCTGAATACTTTGTATGTGGCCTTTACACGTTCGAAAGAGGAATTGATCGTCTTTGCCCCGCGTCCCAGGAAGATAAAAGAAGAGACCGGAGAGGTAGAGAAGATATCGTCTGTCGCCGACGCGCTTTGGGGGGCACTGCACTGGAAAGTAACGGATACCAAGCAAGGAGAGTCTTTAATGCCTTTGTCTCCCTCTTTCAATACAAAAGCCGGACTTTTTGAATTAGGAACATGGTGGCATCCGTCAGTTGCAAAGGCGGACAGTTCATCCCCGGAAGAAGTAGAAATGATCCGTATCAACTCCATCTCTCCCGACGACCGCCTTCAACTCCGTTTGCATGGTAAAGGCTTTTTCTTTGATAATGAGAAACGGAAACATGGTGCGTTGATGCATGAAGTTTTGAGCCAGATACGAACAAGTGCAGATATAGGATCGGCCGTAGAGAGTTACCGTCTGGCCGGAGTGATCAATAAAAGTGAAGCTGAAACATTGATTCTCCGTTTAGAAGAACTGCTTAAAACAACGGAAGTCCTTCCCTGGTATGACGGAACAGCCCGTGTACTCAATGAAGTCGATATCCTTTTCGGAAAAGGACTGTCGAAACGTCCTGACCGGGTAATGATCACGGACGATAAAGTGGTGGTGGTCGACTATAAGTTCGGGGATATCCAGGATAAGAGACACCATAACCAGGTAAAGAATTATATGAAACTGATTCGCCAGATGGGCTACACAGAAGTGGAAGGTTTTCTCTGGTATGTTGAACAGGGTAAAATAGAGGCTGTTGATAGTTAATAGAGGTGTTTTATCCTTTTTTATTCAGTAAATAGCCGAAATACGCATCATTTGTCAATTGTCGGCAGTCAATTGTTTTGTTATTCCACAAAAATGAATACTTTTGCAGATTGTAATAAAAACGCAGTTTTAGGAAAAGAATGAAAGTACATAAAGAAGGAACAGGTCTACTACTTACGTTATTTACGGTGTTGTTTATCGTGAATGTCGCAATATACCATACCGTCAGCAAGGAGACGTTGTTCTATTCTGTTGCATCGGTATCGACCATTCTCTTTCTCTTGGTACTGAATTTTTTCCGTAGTCCGTTCCGTCGTTTCCCTTACGACTCCGAAGGACTGGTGATTGCCCCTGCCGATGGTACGATCGTAGCCATTGAAGAGGTGATGGAGAATGAGATCCTTCACCGGAAGTGTTTACAGATATCTATCTTTATGTCTGTGTTCAATGTACATGCCAACTGGTTTCCGGTAAACGGGACAGTGAAACATGTTTCTCATAATAACGGACGGTTCATGGCTGCCTATCTGCCCAAGAGCAGTACCGAAAACGAGCGTTCTGCTGTTGTTATCACTACCAAGAATGGAACAGATGTGCTGGCCCGCCAGATTGCAGGCGCACTTGCACGGCGTATTGTTACCTATGCGAAGGTAGGAGAGAAATGTCATGTTGATGAACAAATGGGTTTTATCAAGTTCGGGTCGCGTGTAGATGTCTATTTACCTGTCGGGACTGAAGTCCTGATCGAGATGGATCAGAAGGTTACGGGTAATCAGACTCCGATTGCACGTTTGAGCAAATGCCCGTGCGAATAAGGTCCTGAAAATATACGAAACAATGAATATCAGAAAACATATTCCTAACTCAATTACTTGTTTGAGTCTTATTTCCGGCTGTATAGCCAGTGTAATGGCATTGCAGGGAAATTTGTTGTGGGCAGCTATATGGATCATTATCGCTGCTGTGTTCGACTTCCTGGATGGGTTTGCCGCCCGTTTGCTGAAAGCTTATTCCCCGATGGGGAAAGAGCTCGACTCCCTTTCGGATATGGTTAGCTTTGGCGTTGCCCCCGGTATGATCGTATTCTGTATGCTGAGCCAGGCCAGTCTTCCTTTGGGAGAGATAGGACGTTACATTCCTTATCTGGCTTTTGTGATCCCGGCTTTCTCGGGTTTACGTCTGGCCAAATTTAATATCGACGAACGGCAGACAACTTCCTTTATAGGTATGCCGGTTCCGGCGCATGCGTTGTTCTGGGCCTCGGTCGGATATTCATTGTCTCCTTTGAGCCAGGCTAATAATGTCCTGTTCATTGTGATTACATTGGTGGTGGCGTTGGCTACCTCTTTATTGCTTGTGTCTGAGATTCCCATGTTCTCGTTAAAGATCAAGTCGGTTGGCTGGAAAGGTAATGAAAGACGCTATATATTAGTCGTTTGTGCAGTCTTGTTCATTGCCTTCTTCGGTATGCTTGGTATAGCTGGAACGATTCTTCTCTATATCCTCTTGTCTATTTTTAACAAAAGACACTAAACAAGAGGTTTGGTCTATGTGTTTCTCTTATAAACCAACTAAGTAGCGAATATTATGTTTAAGTTTTTGTTTGTAATGTTTTTCTTCTTTATCCTGTTAGTTTTTCTGATGGGCTTCTCTATTCTGCGCACATTTAAAAATATGTTGTTCGGTAGTGGAAGCAGCAGCGGAAAGAAGGGAGAACAACGTCGTCAGACAAGCAGTTACTCTGGCGGGCAACAGCAGTCGCAAGCTGCTGAGGATGATTACGCTTCTGCAAACCGAAAGAAGATATTTGCAAAAGACGAAGGCGAGTATGTCGACTTCGAAGAGGTAAAATAGTAATATGCAAATAGTATCCCGCGCTTTTGATGTGGGGTTTTTGTTTTTATCTTCTCTGCCGGAAGAATTTCTGCATCTCTTCCGCACATTCTTGTTCCATCACTCCTCTTTTTACAACGGCCTTCGGGTGGAATGCTTTCGGAGCATATTCCTGGTATCCTCTCTTTTCGTCGCTGGCACCGTATACAATCGTACTTAGTTGTGACCAGCCGATTGCTCCTGCACACATGATGCAAGGTTCTACTGTCACATACAAGCTGCATCCGGTCAGGTATTTCGCTCCCAA
The DNA here is from genome assembly GCF_905196875.1 of uncultured Parabacteroides sp. Lineage (GTDB taxonomy): Bacteria > Bacteroidota > Bacteroidia > Bacteroidales > Tannerellaceae > Parabacteroides. The sequence continues at coordinate 30,524 of NZ_CAJJWO010000002.1, forward strand.
TACACCTACGGCAGCAGTAATAGCAAGCATTTCCGCATGGGCCGTCGGATCGTTCAACCGTTCCGTCTGGTTATGGGCACGGGCAATAATCTGGTTGTTACATACAACTATCGCCCCTACGGGAACTTCTCCTTCGGCCGCGGCAGCACGTGCTTCCACCAGGGCCTGTTTCATAAAATATTCGTCGTTAAATGGATTCATCGTCTCATTTCGTTTTCCTTGAAGAGCGTAGGATAGTCTTCTTCCAGTGTCTTGAGTATGTGTGAAAGGATGGTTTCCCGATACCACCGGGATTTGTTTTCTATGTTATATCTGGCCAGATAGCGGTCGACAGCCTTCTGCTCTTCTTCATTAAGCATAAAAGTAACCTTATATACCCGCGGACGGTTGGGTTGTGGAGCTGAATATTTCCGTTTCTGTACCATAATGTGCAAATGTACAAGCGAAAGCGCAAATAAAAAAGAAAAACAGTATATTTGTGCAAATTAATAAGATGGCTGAAGGAAACGACTTAGGTAGAGACGGAGAGGCTGTTGCACGTGACTTTTTGATTCGTCAGGGCTATACGGTTCTGCATTCGAACTGGCACTGGCATCATTACGAACTGGATATTGTTGCCTTGAAAGACAGCGAGATAATCGTTGTCGAGGTAAAGACCCGTTCGGAGGACTTTCTTATCTCGCCCGAAGAGGCTGTCGACAATAAGAAAATAAGGCGGATCGTAGCCGCAGCAGATGCTTATGTCCGTTATTTCAATCTCGACTATCCGGTTCGCTTCGATATTATAACGCTCATAAAGGGCCGGGAAGGTTATAAGATCGAACATCTGGATGATGCTTTCTACGCTCCTGGCAGATAATAAAACAAAGAAAAGTATGAATATAGAAGAAGCCCGTGAATATTGCCTGTCGCTGAGAAACGTTACGGAAAGTTTTCCGTTTGACGACGTCTCTTTGGTCTTTAAGGTGGAGAACAAGATGTTTGCTCTTCTGGCATTAGATGCGGAAGAACCATATATCGCTTTGAAATGCAGCACTGATTATACGGAAGAACTGCGTGAACGTTATACCGCTGTGGAACCGGCTTATCACTTCAATAAAAAGTATTGGAACGGTGTTTATCTGGAACGTGATATGCCGGCGGAAGAGGTCTGTCGCTGGATTCATCATTCCTATCGTGAAGTAATAGCCAAACTGCCAAAAAAGATAAGGGAAACATACGATGAATGAAGAAAACGAAATGCCGCGCTTTATCCGCCTGAACGAAACAACTTCTACGAATAACTATCTCCGTGGGCTGGTTGGTAAAGAATCGCTACCGGAAGGAAGCGTTGTTGTTACTGAGTTTCAGACAGCCGGACGTGGACAGGTAGGCAATTCATGGGAATCGGAAGATGGCAGGAACCTGATGTTTAGTGTGATCCTTTATCCTGATTTCCTTCCAGCCAACCGTCAGTTCCTGATTTCCCAGATAGCTGCGCTCAGCGTAAAAGAGACGCTCGATCAGTATATCGACGATGTAACGGTGAAATGGCCGAACGATATCTATTGGAAAGACCGGAAGATATGCGGCATGCTGATAGAGAACGACCTGACGGGGCATTCGCTCTATTGTTCAGTGATCGGTATCGGTATCAATATAAACCAGCGGGAGTTCCTGAGTAATGCTCCCAATCCGGTTTCACTGTTCCAGATCACCGGTCGGGAATATGATCGGGAAGAACTGTTAAGCAGTTTCCTGAAACGTCTTTACGACCGTTATCTCGCCCTGATCCTGGAGAAGGAGGAAGAGATACGGAATAGTTATATGGCTGCCCTTTATCGTGGAGAGGGTTTTTATCCGTACCGTGATGAACAGAGAGTTTTCCAGGCACGTATCCAGGGCATAGAACCGACCGGTCATCTGATCCTCGAACTGAATGACGGGGAAGTGAGGCGGTATGCGTTTAAGGAAGTATCGACAGTAATAACTCCTGACTTAAGTTTGTAAAGATTTTATCATTAGATTTTAATTTCCTGATCTGAAGTAAAAGACTATATTTGCCGGTGCAACTTTAATGAAAAGCACTAAAGTGAATGGAAGAGGGATCACACATAGAATTTGAGGATCTGTATAAACGATTTTATAGGAAATCATTCCTTTTTACGATGTCGTATGTACATAACGAGATGGTTGCGGAGGATATAACGTCTGAAGTACTTATCAAGTTGTGGGCGGAACTCAGGCGGGGAGGAATAAATAATCCCGATGCTTTTCTATTGACTCTTCTGAAGAATAAAGCGCTCGATTATCTGAAGCATGAAATGATTAAAGAAGAAGTTTTCAGTAAAATCAAGACAGCGCATCAGGAAGAATTGGATATGCGTATCTCTATGCTGGAATCCTGTGATCCGGAAGAGGTTTTTACAACTGAGATTCAACAGATCATCCGTACTACTCTTGCCGCTTTCCCCGAGCAGACCCGCCTTATATTCGAAATGAGCCGCTTTGATAATAAATCGAATAAAGAAATAGCAGAAGAACTGGGGCTGAGTGTAAAAAGTATTGAATATCATATTGCAAAAGTATTGAAGGCATTACGCATAAGCCTGAAAGATTATCTTCCTATATTTTATTTCTTCTTTTTTTTCAAATAAAATGACTTTCTCTTTAGGGATGTGCAGCTATCGATCGTCGATATGATTGTAAGGCTAATTATATCTTATATAAAACAGATGGATCAGGATTTAATAAAAAAATATATATCGGGTAGGGCTTCGGAAGAAGAGAAAATGCAAATACTGGCCTGGGCGAAGAATGATAAGAAAAACATGTCGGAGCTTCTGGCTATGCGTAAACTGTATGATGTCACGCTTTGGCAACAACGTGATGTAATAGGGAGCTCAAAAAAAATCAACCGATTCAGTCTTTTGTTGTTTACAAAGATAGCCTCTGTTGCAGCTGTTTTTATACTCTTATTGAGTATGAGTTGGTATATATTCGAATTGAAGCAACAACTTCCTCAAACTGCAATGCAAACGATCTCTGTGCCACCCGGGCAACGTGTCGAGTTGACGCTCGCCGATGGGACGGATGTTTGGTTGAATGCCGGTACGACTTTCACTTTCCCGAATAACTTTTCTTCAGACAATAGAGAAGTGGAGTTGAATGGAGAAGGCTATTTCACTGTAAGTCGAAATGAAAAGAAACCATTTATCGTAAAGACTTCTACCTATAATGTTAAGGTTCTGGGGACCGAGTTCAATGTAATGGCGTATGCCAAAGCTCCTATGTTCGAAGTGTCCCTGTTGAAAGGTTCGGTAGAAGTCTATTCTGATGTAAAACAACAGAAAGTATTACTGGAACCGAATATGCAGGCACATCTGGAAAATGACCGTCTGGTAAAAGGGCCGATCTCTCAATTTAATAATCTGCTTTGGAAAGAGGGAGTGATTTGTTTTGACGATGAACCGGTAGACCGGATGATTGACAAGCTGGAATTATACTTCGACACCCGGATTACCGTAGAGAATGAAGCCTTCAAGAAAAAGAGATATACCGGAAAGTTTCAGGCAAAAAAAGGTATCGAACATATCCTGAACGTTTTCCAGCTGAAAGATCGCTTTGTCTACGAAAAGGATGAAGAGAATAATACGATAACTATCAAATAGTAACAGATAAAATAGTAATAACCTTTAAAAGAAATGCCTATGAAGTAAATACCATCAATAAACACAAAACCGGAAAAACGCGCCAACGTTCTTCCGGCTAAGAAGTTAATACCGTGTAATTGCGTTAAACTTAGTACTAACTAATACAGATTTTAAAAGTATGAAAAATATTTCAGATGGGGATAGTTATGCCCTGTTAAATCCTATTAAACGAATAATTAATATTATGAAACTAACCTTTTTAGCTCTTTTCTTATGTGTGACAGGGCTGTTTGCTACCGAGGCTTCTTCTCAGGTGGCGAAGGTTACGATAACCGCACAGTCAATCCCTTTCGGGGAGATCCTTTCCAATATTGAAAAGCAGACTGACTATTATTTCGTCTATGACAAGCGGGATATTGACTTGAACCGTAAGGTATCGATCAGTGCCCATGAGAAAACGGTTGAGGAAGTCCTTTCCACAATCTTCCGGAATACGGATATTGTCTACGCAATGAAAAGCAACAATATCATCCTGATGAAAAATAACGACCGGATGTTGGCAGTAATGCAACAAGCCAACCGGAAGACTATAACCGGTATTGTGCTCGATCCGCAGGGTGAATCCATTATCGGTGCGAACGTGATGGAAAAAGGAACCGGCAACGGAACTATTACCGATATAGACGGTAGCTTTACACTTGATGTTGCATCGAATGCAACCCTTCAGATTACTTATATCGGCTATATGGCACAAGACGTGCCGGTTAAAAATCAGAGCTCGATCCGTATCCTCATGAAAGAAGACACTCAGAACCTGGAGGAAGTAGTGGTAGTCGGTTATGGTGTGCAGAAGAAAGCCAACCTGACCGGAGCTGTATCTGTCGTTTCTTCAAAAGATCTGAAAGACGTATCCAGTTCTTCCGTATCACAAGCCTTGCAAGGTAAATTATCGGGTGTTGTAATAACGAAGAGCAACGGACAGCCGGGTGCCAGTTCGGATATCCGTGTCCGCGGTATGGGCACGTTTGGCGATAATGCTCCATTGGTCGTTATCGACGGTATCCCGGCAGACGGAGGGTTGGAAAGTATTTCATCTTCCGATATCGAGTCTGTCAATGTGTTGAAAGATGCTGCTTCGGCAGCTATCTACGGTTCGCGTGCTGCGAATGGAGTAATCTTGGTGACAACGAAAAGAGGTGTTTCCGAGAAAAGCAGTATTTCGGTAGACGGTTATTTCGGTTTGCAACGTATCACCCGCTATCTGGATATGTGTAATGCAGCTGAATTTGTAGAACTTCAGAATGAAGCCATAGCCAATGCGAACCGCTGGATCAGCGGTAGTAATCTGTCTCCTTATTTTACAAACGAGCCTGCTTCTTACGGAAAGGGAACCGACTGGGGTAAAGAACTGTTCAGTGTAGCTCCGACTTATAATGTAAATGTCAGCGCGCAGGGCGGAAGCCAGAACTCTTCTTATTATATGTCCGGTGGATATGTGGACCAGGAAGGTATTCTGGAAAATACTTCTTACAATAAAGCAAACTTCAGGATCAATAACGATAACAAATACGGCGAACGTTTGTCCTTCGGTACAAGTATCAACCTGAGTACCAGTTTACAGCATGGAACTTCCAATGCAGCGGGCGACGCTTATAATATTTCTCCGACAATTCCGCTTTATGAAGCTGACGGGGTAACTCCAGGTTATGATAAACATCCTGGTGAAACCGGTATCAATCCTGTCTATATGGCAAATTTGAGTAATCCGGATCACCGGACTTATAAAGTATTAGGTAATATTTATGCCGAGTATAAGATATTCGACTTTCTCCGCTTCCGTATCAATGCCGGACTTGATTTCAACTATTATGAAAAGAAGTCGTTTACCCCGACTTACAATATCGCCGACAAATATGGAAATACCCGTTCAAGCTACGAAGAAACACGCGGCAAGAATGTGACCTGGCTGACCGATTATCTGCTTTATTTCGACCATAAGTTCTCATCCAAACATTCTATCGACGGTATGGCCGGCTTCTCGCAACAGCTCACCACCGATGATGATATCTATGGAAAAGCCTACGACTATGTGTCTGAATCCAAGAATATGCAGATACTGAACGGCGGAACCAATCCGACCGACTCACGCAACAGTGGTGCAAAGAGCCAGTTGGCCATGATGTCCTGGTTCGGACGTATCAACTATAACTTTGCCGACCGTTACCTCTTCTCCTTCAATCTGCGTGCCGACGGTTCTTCCCGTTTCGCATCCGGTAACCGCTGGGGTTTCTTCCCATCCTTCTCCGGTGCATGGCGTATCAGCCAGGAAGAGTTCTTTAATGTTCCTGCTATATCTAACCTGAAGTTGCGTCTGAACTGGGGGCAACTGGGTAACCAGTCTGTTTCCGGCAGATATCCTACTATTGCCACCCTTAGCAATATGAGTGTACTGATGGGCTCCGGTGGCTATAATCATAGCATTGTTCCGGGGTACTATGTTGAAAACCTGGTGAATAAAGATCTCAAATGGGAAACAACCACTATAACAAATGCCGGTGTAGACATAGGTTTGCTGGACAATCGCCTGACGGCTTCAGCCGAATATTACGATAAGCGCACTTCCGGTATCCTTCGCCAACAAGTCATTCCCGGAACAGTGGGATTAGGTGCTCCTAATGTGAACTTTGCCAAAGTAGCCAACCGCGGTGTCGAGCTGGAACTTAACTGGCAGGACAAAATCAACAAAGACTTCACTTATTATGTCGGAGCCAATATCAGTACGGTGAAAAACAAGATCCTGCAACTGAGTGACGGTAAGGATGAAGAGCTGCGCGACGGCGGCCATCGTGATACTTATATCAACAAGGTCGGCTATGCGATCGACTCTTTCTACGGTTGGGAAATGGAAGGTGTGTATGCCAGTCAGGAAGATATCGACAACTCGCCTGCATACGGTAGCGCTATTGTCGGTTCAATCAAGTTTAAAGATCAGAACGGAGATAATAAAATAGATGCGGACGACCGTGTGATCTTGGGAAACTCCATTCCTAAATTGACATTCGGCTTCAAGCTGGGCGCACAATATAAGAACTTCGACTTCTCCATGTTCTGGCAAGGCGATTTAGGCAAGAAACAGTTTATGCCTTATGAGAAATGGTTGAACGACGGAGCTATCAATTACGGAAGATGGTGGTACGAAAACCGTTGGAACGGCGAAGGTACACCGGGCAAATGGCCGGCAGTAATCTGGGGCGGTGCCTATTCGATGTATCAGATGAACGACTTCCTGTTGACGAACTCGAGCTATGCCCGTCTGAAAAACCTTTCTGTAGGTTATTCGTTCGATGTGGTCAATAAATATAAGTTCAGAGTATACGTAAGTGGTGAAAACCTGGTGACCATCACAAGTAAAGGCTTTTACGGATACGATCCGGAAAGGAGCGGAACCGCCCAGTATAACAATTGGGCATACAGCTACCCAGCTGCAATGACCTTTATGATTGGTGCAAATATTAAGTTTTAAACAGTAAAAATACGAGAATATGAAAAGGTTCGAAATATATATAATCGCATTGATGGCCGTATTGTCTTCCTGTAGTGATTTCCTCGACAGGGAACCGTACGGAGAACTTTCTGAAGATAACTTTTATCAGAATAAGGATCAGGCAGTTTATGCCGCCAACGCCTGCTATAAAACTTTACAGACCCTGAACGGCTTCTGGGCAACCGGTGTACAGATATTCGGGGACTTATGTTCCGACGATTGTACGCAAAACGGTTCGATCGATGCCTCTTATGCCCGCGGCAGCTTCGATCCGGGCGACAATTATCTGGTAACAGGCTCTTTTGTAAACGCCTATACCGGTATTGCCCGCTGTAACATCGGTATCGAAAAAGTATCTAATATGCCGGACGATAAGATCAGTAGTGAAGACAGAAACCGGATCGTTGCAGAAATGCGTTTCATCCGTGGTTACTGGTATTATCACCTGATCCGTCTGTATGGTGATGTGCCTGTCTTGCTGAGCCAGGTGGATTTGAAGGATGAAGTGTCTTTACATCCTGCCCGCTCCTCCGTGGATGAAGTTTATGAAAAGGTGATTGTGCCCGACTTTACCTTTGCTGCCCAGCATTTGCCCTCCTCTTATGGTTCTGAAGATGCTCCGCGTGCAACGTCGGGGGCTGCCTATGCTTTTCTATCGGCTGCTTATCTCTATCGCCAGGATTATGACAATGCGATCAAAGCAGGTGAGGAAGTTGTGAAACTAGCCGGCGAAGGTGTTTATGAGTTGTTGGCGGATATGGAATCCATTTATATGGAAACGAATGAGTACAACAAGGAATCCATCTTCGAAGCATCCTTCAGTAAAGACCAGCAAAACTGGAAGACCCGTTATTTTGGAACGGTAGACGGTGGTATGTGTCGTGGAGAGATTTACACGACTCACTTTAACCCGACAGCCAATCTGAGGGATGCTTACGCCTTGATCGACGGTAACCCGATAGGAAAGGATGTAAACGCTTTGTATGACGCTTCCGCTTTCTGGAAGAACAGAGATCCCCGCTTTGATATCACTTTCTATACGCCGCTGGATGTCTCTACCCATCGTACGACAGGCGAACCGCTTGTTTATTCGATGGACTGGCTACTGAATAAAGAAGGTGGCGTCGACTTCCAGAAAAATACCTTGTGGTATGGGCCGAACGAAACGAACGTAGGCTTGAATAATATCCTGATGCGTTATGCGGAAGTCCTGCTTAATCTGGCCGAGGCTTATATACAGACCGGTGATTTCCAGACTGGTGCCAAGTATATCAACCAGATCCGGACACGTGCCCGCAATTATGCCCTGGCTCACCCGGATAAATATATTCCTGCCGGACTTCCGGAAAGTAAAGTCTTGCCAGATATTACCATCAGTGGTAAGGAAGACGGTATGGAGAAACTGCGTTACGAACGTCGTGTCGAATTTGCCGGTGAAGATGTTCGTGGTTACGACCTGCGCCGTTGGAAGATCGAAGAGTCGACCTGGGCGAAAGTACAAGGCTTTACCTGGGATAAAAAGATGAGCTTACTGCCCATCCCGAATACGGAAATAAGTAAGAACCCTAACCTGAAACCTCAGAATCCGGGTTATTAAATAAGTCATAAGGTATATCGAAAGGTTTTATCCGCTTTTTGATATACCTTTGTTTTCAAACATAAAAACTAACAGAATGAAACGTTTATTTAACAGCAAGTCTGTCCTTTTTCTTTTGTTATTACTGGTTTCTTCCGGTATCTACGCCCAGACATCCGACTCACACGAACGCGACTGGCGCACGGATCGTCAGAAGGTAAAGATCATTTCCTACAACATCATGAACGGATTCAGCGATGGTGCGGACAAAGATCGTATCGCCCGTTTTACCGCCTGGGTCAAGGAAGAATCGCCCGATGTATTGGCATTGAACGAACTTTGTGGCTTCACCGAAGTCAAACTGAAAGAGTTGGCTGCCGGATATGGTCATCCGTATGCCGCCATCGTAAAGGAGAACGGTTATCCGGTCGGCCTTACATCTAAAACCCCGATCCAGGTAATCGACCGGAAAATAGAGGGTTACGGACATGGCTTGTTGCATTGCAAAGTACTCGGTATGGACTTTCTGGTGACGCACCTGAACCCGTCCGATCGCCTGAAACGTAAGCAGGAAGCAGACAATATTGTCAACTACATAGCCGATAACCAGCTTACCGACTGTCTGCTGATGGGAGATATGAATGCCCATTCCCCTTTCGATGCTTCCTGGACAGACGAACATCTGGAGAATTATGCTGTAATATCAACTTTCATGGCTGCCTCGCTGCACGATATTTGCTATATGTTCACCGCTGACGCTCAACGTTATTCGTTCCCAACACGTATATTGGCCAGTTCTCCGAAAGGGGATGCCTTGCGCCGTCAGCAGGAACGTATCGACTTTATCTTTGTAACCGACAGCCTGCGTTCCAACTGTATAGATGCTCAAATCTATAATGGCCCCGATAACGATTACCTTTCCGATCATTACCCGGTTGGCATCAGTATGTTTATTCCGAAAGAATAATCGGAAGAAAATAATTGTTCCTGCTTGCTGCGTCAACTGCCGTAAAGCAGGAATATATCCGTTGAATATAAAACTGTGTAAAGGTGACGCCGTACTTTTTGTATAGCGTCACCTTTCTTTATTTGTCTCCTTTGCATAATATCAGCGTTACAACTAAGCCGATTTGTTAGTATATTTAAGCCTCAAATACCTCATAGTTAAACATTTTCTTCCTATATTTTCATCCTGTAACATTTACTTTACTAAAAAGTAAGGCATACCTTTCGTTTTTGCAACTATTGCCTTACTCTTATGTAATGCTCCTCTTTCATAATTAAAATACCTGAGAAAAGCCAATAATTGTCCTATGCTTCGAACTTAGTATTCCTGACGAAAATGCTTAGTTGTTTTGATCTTCCTGAAAAGAGGTTCTGAAGATGGTCGGTGATGTAGAAGTAGAAAGAGTGAGTTCTCTGTAAGGTATAGATATATAGTTTGTTACGATCTGATGATTGTCTTTGATAACAAGTATAACGGAAATTATAGATATAAATATAAGGTACGCGTGTACATTATTATATATAGCATAAGATTAAATAGGATAAAAGTAGCAAATAGCATGAAATATATGGATTAAGTATCCAAAAGGTAGTGACTAGGAAAAACGACCGTTTATTCTCGTCAACAAAAGTAGCTATAAGTTTTGAAACTCCAATTCTTTTTCATAAAAAAATCTCTTTTGTATCTTCTTTCTTATCAACAGGATAGCAAACTTAGTACGAAATTCTTCCTTTTAGCTACAAACAGAGTTACCCTCCCAAAGAATGACGAGAATAAACGGTCGTTTTTCCTAGTCACTCCTAATTAGTTTAGTGTCTGTAAACGATTGAACAAGAACTATTTCATTAACACTATTATTAATATTAAAATTTAGATTTATGAACAAAAAGTTTTCTACTTTGGTAGCTGGCGTCCTGCTGGCGACAAGTATTGGAACTGTAAATGCTGCTCCTAGCTATGCTAAGTATGCTACTGCATCAACTACGTATGCAAAAGCAATCAAGGCTGGTACTTATTATCAGCTTTCGACTGGTACTGCAGGAGAAGTGGTTGCAATGGTTCCAGTTACTGGTGGTACTTATAAACTGCAGACTGTTACTACGGCAGATGCAGTTGATGCTCGTTACACTTTATGGACTATTGATGTACAGGGAAATGCTACAGACGGTTATCGTTATGCATTCATTAACTTGGGAACCAGATCTGTTTTGGCTGTTAATCCGGCAACTGCATTGAAAGCGCTAAATGCATCAGCTTCTGCTACAACAGTTGGTGGTGATGTGGCTTTATGGAAATGGCAGGATGCTTATAATCCTGTAAGTGGTTTTGCTAAGAATGGTGAAAAGGAATTGACCTCTGTTTTCGGTGCAAAGAATGACTCTATTGTAACTTGGGTAAAAGGAACTAATGAAGTTTATGCATTGAAATATGCATTGAATAATCCGGTAACTGTTACTGGACAATTAAAAGCTGTTCCTGTTAATCCGGAAGCTATCGTTTTAGGTGTAGATGACCTGAACTCTATGCTTTGGGCTAATACAGAAGCTGGAAAATTGAAACTGACATTTGATAAAGATGTTGAGGGTGGTAATCCTGCAGCAATTAACTTGTTTACTAAACAAGAATATAAAGCTGTAGCGCCGGTAGGTTTCCCTGCTAATTTCACTGCACCTGCAACTCCGGGTAAGGATGAATTGACAGGTAATGCAAGCTTGTTAGCAAAGTATAACGAGTTATCTAATACAGAGTACGCTTATCTGGAAGCCGTCGTAATTGAAGAGTTCGCGAAATCTATTAAAGCTTTAATGCCTGAAGCTACATTTACGGCTGATCATAAGGCGGTATGGGATACTTATCAAGCTATTGCTACTGCAGCTAATGCTGGAAATTATAATCAAAAAACGGCAAAGACCGAAATTGAGACAATTATAAATAATGCAACAGTAACAGGGGTTGATGCTGCGAAAGTCTCAGCGGTGAAAGCTGTATTAAATACAATACTGTATTCTCATCCGGCAGTAGCTTATGATATTACAATATCTGGCTATACATCTGCTTCTGTAGGCTTGGCTAGAGCCTTAGAAGAACTGGATAAAATTGTAAAAGGAACTACTCTTGATGGTGTTTCAGCTGTAGTAGCTACTTATACAACAGCAAAAACAGCAGCAGAAACTGCTTTAATGGCTAAAACTCCGGTTGTTTATGACGAATTTAAGACTGCAGCTATGTCAGATGGTTGGGTTTCTTTGAAGGCTAATGACGAAACTGCAGATGCTTCAAAGATGACTTATCTGGCTGTTGATACAAACTTCGTTACAAGTCAGGCTGGTAACAAACATCTTGCTTTTGCTATAAAGAATTTTAAAGATCAGAAAATTCATAATACTTTGGATCGCACTCGTAATGACTTGAATGGTCGTTTCAACTTCCAGTTTGTATGGCATCCGTCTTCTGACTCAATCGTGATTCGTACAGCAGGTTTTGCAAAGAAACAAGAGGATACAAAGTATTGGACTCAGATGACTTCAGCTTCAAATCCTCAGGACTTAGGAATTTGGAAAGCTAATGCTGCTGCATTGGAAACTACTAATGGCACAGCCGTAGATATTGATGCAAGTCATCTGCCTTTCGAACAAAACTTGATTAAGATTGCTGTTTTGGCTGACAATCACCGTGAAGTAACAGTAGGAAGCTCTGAATACAAAGCTGGTGCAACTCCTATTTCAACTATCAATACGAAGATAACTATCAACGGTTCTTCTAAATATGTAAGAACTACTTTGCCTTCAGGCGTTTACTTCTTTAACTTAGCTTCTAATGTGAAGAAAGTTTTGAATGGTAAATACTTGGTTGCAAGCTTCTGCGGTAGCGATTTAGAATATACAACAGAAGAACAAGCTCAGCTTTACGGACAGGCTCAGGACTTCGGACACATGCCTCGTACTCAGTGGGTTGTTGAACAGAATCCTGGTTTAGCTGGTGAACAGACTGTAAATATCTATAACCGTGAATTCCCTGCTCAGAATGTAAAGAATGTTCAGTTGTATAAAGGTGCTGATGCAAGTCAGATCTTCGCTCAGTACGGAATCTTTACAGGTGTAGTTGGTACAGATACTTTGGCATGGGTTAAGGCAGATGTTAAGAAACCGGTAGCCGGAGTTCTTACTAACAAATATCTGGGATATAATGTAGTGGAACAGGATGATCTTTCAAGAAAATCATTCATCATGGATTACTTCAACGGTATTCAGATCGGTCACTATGTAAATGTAAACAAAACTACTGCTGATACAACTGTATATGTAGACCTGAAAGGTGAAAAAGTAACTTTGGAACTTGTTCCGGTTCAGGATAAAGATCAGAAGTTCGGTTATGAAGGTACTGCTGCTCCTCAGTTGTATAACAGAGCTTATGCAATCCGTGTATACGATAGCTCTAAGCTGGTTAACGATAACAAGTTCATCGTAGAAGATCCTGACAATGAAGCATCTTACGCTATTTCTCCTGTAGAAGTAAAAGATGCAGCTCATTTCTATCTGAAAGAAAACAACCAGTTGATCTCAGAAGAAGGTGACACAACTTGCTATTATGCTTTGGTTGGTGGTAACACTAATGCTTACAACCGTGTAGGTGTGCGTGATGCTTCTCAGAGATTCTCCATTGAAGGTGCTTGTTCAGAAGAACGTATTGCAACATTCGCTTTGAAAGAAAGTGATACTCCTCTGTATCGTCGTCTGGGTGTTTCTAATCCTGAAGATGGTCTGAAAGATATGGATGTTAACAAGTATGCTAAGATCTATAGAGTAAACAGCACAGCTAAAGAATATCTGTATGAAGATGCTTATAGCGTTTATTCTAAGGAAAAAGGAATCAACTTCCTGGGCGTAGAAGGTAAGGGTGACAACAAACTGTCTGCTCTGTATGTAGATACTGCTTATGTACGTAATGAGACTAAGATGCCTCAGTATATGTTTGCTGTGGACGTAACAGAAGTTCCTGCTGGTATGCTGTGTCCTGATAATCCAGAACATAATACAGATGAATATATTGCTAACCACGGTGATTGCGGTCACAAGGTTCCTTCTCAGGGTTATAAGATCGGTCGTTATTTAGTTAATGCACAGGATTCTGTACAGTTGGCTGCTAACGGTAAAGATTATATCTGGAATGAAAAGTATACTCGTCTGTCATTCACATGGGCAAAACATATCGGTGATACTTTGATCGTAATGCGTCATGGTAAAGATATGAACTTGGCTTCTTATGCAGTTGCTGCAGACTCTATCTTCCTGGGTGACAACAAACATAACATGGCAACATGGACTTTGGATGCTGATCCTAGCAAGAACACGAAGGGTGACTCTATCAACGCTGCTCACGAATATGGTATCAAGAATGCAGTATTCGCATTGCGTCTGGTTGATGACAAACCTGCATGTGACTTCCTGATCGAATCAGTTGGTGACAAACCTATTCCTTCTGACGGTAAGGGTGGTTGGATCAAGATCCAGAATGGCGTTCCTGTAATTGCAAAAGCTGCAAACTACAACGAAGCTATCCTCGATACTGAAATCTTCAACATCGAACCGACTGAAGAAGTAGCAACATCTAACGATGCTATCACTGCTGGTGAAGTTTCTGTAGTTGCCGGTAACGGTAAAGTTACTATTAAGGGTGCTGCAGGTAAGACTGTTACAATCAGCAACATCTTAGGTCAGGCTATTGCTAACACAGTTCTTTCTTCTGACAATGCAGAAATCGCTGCTCCTGCTGGTGTAGTTGTAGTTGCTGTTGAAGGTGAAGCTGCTGTTAAAGCAATCGTTAAATAAGAAATAATGAAATAATTCTAAAATTACCGCTACGCGGTTGTCTGGTATAGACGTTGCTTGCAGCGTCTATACTCCAACCAATTACCCCGTGACGGGCGAACAGGTAGCCGTATTAATACTAAAGTAATAAAATAAAGTTCATCTGTCGGTACCTTTGTGAAGAGGGAATGCAGATAAAAAACAAACCCCGATAGATCATTCTACCGGGGTTTCGTTTGTAAATAAAGGTACCTTTATTTATTTTGCTTTGCTTTTTCGGCCAGGTGTTCAACGCGGTCGGCCACATATTCTGCCTGGTTGATGCCTTTGTCGACCGCATCTTTGAATTTCTTTTTTGTTCTGTCAGCCAATTCACTCATGTCATCATGAATACATTTGAATTTGCCGTCGTCCTCCATTTTGCGAAGCACATAGCCGATTGCAATACCTGCAGCGATACCTATTAATACATTCTTCATAACTACTACATTTTTAAATGATTCTACTTGGTTTCTTTATATATGAAACATCGTGTCGGGATGTATTGTTTTTGATTCAAAAGTAAAAAAGAAGCAAGAGAACTTAAAAACAACGTTTCCCCGCTTCTTTCCTCTGAAAGTAGAAGGGAAACGCTAAAGTTAGGAAGAAGGTTTGGTTTAAATTCTTAGTGTTTTCAAAATAAGGAATAAAGTGTGTTTCATGTCTGGTGCAAATGTAGGGCGGCCACGTTACAGTGTTGCTTCATACGCGATACAGTTTTATTAAATAATGCCGGAATAATCCCTTACTGATATTGTTTGCTGATTGAAATACTGTATTTTTGCAGAAAAACATTTAGAAATCAAAAAACAACAAGATGGCACAATACAAACGAATTCTTCTGAAACTAAGTGGTGAGTCGCTGATGGGAGGGAAACAATACGGTATCGACGAAGTTCGTCTGAACGAGTATGCAACACAAATTAAGGAAATTGCCGAAATGGGTGTACAGATCGGAATTGTGATCGGTGGCGGTAATATCTTTCGTGGTCTGAGCGGCGCATCCAAAGGATTCGACCGCGTGAAAGGAGACCAGATGGGAATGCTGGCAACGGTTATCAATAGCCTTGCATTGAGTTCTGCGCTGGTAGCACAAGGCGTGAAGGCAAAGGTGCTGACTGCCATTCGTATGGAACCGATCGGTGAGTTTTATAATAAATGGCGTGCCATCGAACTATTGGAACAAGGTAATGTTGTAATCATGTCCGGCGGTACGGGTAATCCGTTCTTTACAACCGATACCGGTTCTTCCCTGCGAGGGATCGAGATCGAAGCCGATGTGATGCTGAAAGGTACCCGCGTAGATGGCATCTATACAGCCGATCCGGAGAAAGATCCTACGGCAACCAAATTTTCAGATATCACTTATGATGAAATATACACTCG
Source organism: uncultured Parabacteroides sp. (assembly GCF_905196875.1). Classification (GTDB taxonomy): domain Bacteria; phylum Bacteroidota; class Bacteroidia; order Bacteroidales; family Tannerellaceae; genus Parabacteroides. Next base: position 46,515 of record NZ_CAJJWO010000002.1, read on the forward strand.
TGGCCTGAAGGTAATGGATTTGACGGCCACTACAATGTGTAAAGAAAATAACTTGCCGATCATTGTCTTCGATATGGATACCAACGGTAACCTGAAAAAGGTGATGAGCGGGGAAAATATCGGAACATTGGTGCATAACTAGTTCTTTATTCTGTTTAACAGACAATTGGCCTCTTTCTTCATTATGGAGAAAGAGGTTTTTTTATATGCGGATGTGAGGTATGGTACAATTGTTATCGAGTTTATGACATTTGTGATAGTCTTTTCAGAGGATATTATTCTATTTTTGTACTTTAAGTCAATGTAAAAATAAATCAGAAGATAATACATGAAAAAACAATCTTGTGTGGCATTGGTATGCCTTGGCTTTTTATTCCTTCCCATTTCAGAAAGTTTCAGGTTCGATATAGAAATGTTGAACTGGGTAAAAGGCGAGGTGGATTATGCGACAACGATATATTGGTATGGAGATTATGATGCCGAGGCGATAAATACTTCAAGATTGAAAGAAATTACCGACTACAAGCTTCCTGAATAATTTTATCTATCTTTGCCTTAGAGTTTAAACCTATTCATAACAGCCATGAGACACGCCATTTATCTGTTTATTACTGTTTTCTTTTCTTTATTGCTGATGGGTTGTAATGCCCCGAAAAAAGAAAAGAAGTATGTGATCGGTCTCTCGCAATGTATGCTCGACGATGCATGGCGGCAGGCGATGGTGAAAGAAATGCAGATCGAAGCTTCCAATTACGACAATATAGAAATCATAGTCAAGGATGCGAACAGCAATAACAATACACAGATCCGGCAGATAAAAGAACTGATCAAAGACAAGGTGGATGTACTGATTATCTCTCCTTTTCAATCGAACCCTATCACAGAAGTAGCGGAAGAGGCTTATAAGGCCGGTATTCCGACCATTATTACCGACAGGAAAGTGAATACGGATATGTATACGACGTTCGTCGGTGCCGATAATTATACGATCGGATATGCTGCCGGCAGTTATGCTGCAAGATATCTTCCTCCTTCGGCTTCAATTCTTGAAATATGGGGATTGTCGAGCTCTTCTCCGGCACAGGAACGCCACCAGGGATTTATAGATGCTTTGGTGAAGCGGTCCGACTTAAGTTTCCGTAAAGTAGAAGGAGAATGGGTGTATGATACGGCCAAAGTTCGTTTAAAGGAGTTGGAATGGCCGTTCAAAGTAGATTTTGTCTATTCCCACAATGATATGATGGCTATCGCCGCCCGCGAATATTTCGTGGAAAAGGGGCCGGAATGGGCGGAAGAGTTACCGATTATTGGAGTGGATGCGGTGGCGGGAGCCGGACTTGAAGCCGTGGCCGACGGGCGTATCAATGTCTCTTTCCTTTATCCTACCGGAGGCGAACAGGTGATCCGCGCTGCAATGAAGATACTGAACGGGGAACCGGTTGATAAGTATATCCCTTTGCAAACCGGAGAGATCGATAAGATCAGCGCCCGCACTCTCTTGATACAATCGGCCCGCCTTCAGAATTACCAAAGAAGGATCGAGCAACAGCGTACGAATCTCGATACGTTGCTGAATCGTTTTAATTTCCTGCAAGACTCTTTTCTGATTATCTCAATCCTGATGATCGGCTTCGTCCTTCTTTCTATCTATACCTTTCTGATTAACTTTAAATTGAAGAAGACCAATCACGAACTGCGCGAAATCAACCGGAAGGAGGAAGAACAACGTGAAAAACTTATTCAACTGAACGCCGAGATAAAGGAAGTGACAGCACAGAAACTACAATTCTTCACGAATATCTCCCACGAGGTCCGTACTCCGCTGACCCTGATCCTCGGTCCCTTGGATAAGTTATTGAAACTGATGCATGACTCCCCTTATCTGCGTGACCTGCAATTGATGCAAAAGAATGCAGAGCATTTGCTGCGGGTCATCAATCAAATACTTGATTTCCGGAAAGTAGAAAATAAGCAGGAGAAACTGAAGATACGCAATACGGATCTTGTCGCTTTCATCCGTGAGATCAAATCTTATTTTGAAAGTATGGCTACCGTGCGCCATATTAATTTCACTTTTACTGCCGACCGGAAGGAATGTCTCCTCTGGTTTGATCCGGTAATGATGGAGAAAGTCTTGATCAACCTGCTTTCCAATGCCTTTAAATTCACATCTGAAAATGGAATGATCCGTATAAACCTGACCGAAATCGATAATAAAATACAGTTATCGGTGGAAGACGATGGTTGCGGTATCAAACAGGAAAATATACCTTATCTTTTCACTCGCTTTTATACGGAAAATACAGCTGTTGGAACCGGAATAGGACTCCATCTGGTGAAAGAATATGTCGACATGCATCATGGAACGATCACTGTCGACAGTACTCCGGGTGTTAAAACCGTTTTTATCCTGACTCTGTTGAAAGGAAAGGAGCATTTCACGGATGGTTATGTAACCGAACTGCCTATTTCACCTTTGGCGTATGATGCATCCCGGCTGGATGACTCTACCGAGAAAGAGCTGTTGGCTGTCAAATATCCTTATACCATTCTTATCACGGAAGATGATGAAGAAGTGAGAACATACCTGAAAGAAGAATTGCAGGACAACTTTGAGATATTGCTTGCTGCCAACGGAAAGGAAGCGTTGGAGGTTTTGGCTACCGAAGAAGTGTCGCTGGTGTTGAGTGATGTGATGATGCCTGAAATGAACGGTTTCGACCTGTGCCGCCATATCAAGACAAATCTATCGACCAGCCATATCCCAATCGTTTTGTTGACCGCCCTTTCCGACGAGCGTCAGCGCAACTTCGGATTGTCGGGAGGTGCGGATGAATATATCCAGAAGCCTTTCCGGATCAATTTCATCAAGCTGAAGATCATCCGTATCCTGGAAGAGCGTAAACGCTTACGCGAGCAATTGCTTGAAAAGCTGCAAAAAGGGAAGTTGCTGCTTACCGAACCGGAAAAGGTGAAGAACATGGATGATGTTTTTCTGAATAACTTTATTAAATGTATAGAAGAAGTCTATGCAGATACAGAATATAACGTCGAGAAACTGAGCGATACGCTCGGCCTGTCCCGCGGACATCTTCACCGGAAAATAAAAGAACTGACCGGAACGACGCCTGTCGAATTCCTTCGTAATTATCGTCTGAGTAAAGCGGCCGCCCTGTTGAAGCAAAAGCAATATACAGTAAGCGAGATTGCTTATCAGACAGGTTTCTCTTCACCGGCTTACTTCTCCAAATGCTTTAAGCTTGTGTACGATGTTACTCCTACCGAGTATCAGTAACGCTATATCATTAGATGATATTTTGTAACGATGGCCTTCATAGCGTTATGAAAGGTGTCTTCATAGTGTTATGAAAGATGGTTTCATAGTGTTGTGAAAGCTGCCTTCATAACAAATGTCTCCTCTCTATCACATTTGTCGCATCAATGCCTTAAATCTTTCTCCATGTGACATTTCTTATACGTTTAGATGAATATTTTATCACCTGTTATTTGCATTAGGAATACTTTTGCTTTCACCAAATCATTGTTAAACTAATAATTTAAGATTAATGAAAGCATTAAAACTACGTAAATGGTGCGTATGGATAACGATGTTATTTATGGCGCAAACTTTGTTAGCCCAGCAAGTTTCTATTAATGGAACTGTTATTTCGGGAACTGATAACTATCCCGTAATAGGAGCTTCCGTTATTGAAAAAGGAACTACGAATGGTATCATTACCGATATGGACGGTAATTTCTCTCTTTCGGTAGCCAAAGGCGCTACTCTTCAAATCAGTTACATGGGATATATTACACAGGAAATACCGGTAAACGAGAATAAGAAGCTGAATGTAGTCCTGAAAGAGGATGTTCAGGCATTGGGCGACGTGGTGGTGACCGGTTACTCTTCACAGAAAAAAGCCGACCTGACAGGTGCTGTTTCGGTTGTAAAAATGGATGATATAAAGAATATAAACACCAGTAATGCTGTTCAGTCATTGCAGGGACGTGTTCCGGGACTTCATGTAACCAATACCGGTCAGCCTAACGGTGATGTGGATGTCAAGATACGTGGCGTCTCTACGTTGGGAAACAGCAAGCCTCTTTATATTATCGACGGTATTCCAAGCACCCGTTCTATGAATGAGATAGCGACATCCGATATCGAATCTATCCAGGTATTGAAGGATGCTTCCGCAGCTACTATCTATGGATCGCGTGCAGCAAACGGTGTGATCATTGTAACGACAAAGAAAGGAAAAGCGGGTGGAACGCATGTGGATTTCAGAGCTTCTCTGACTGCCCAGCAGTGGCAGCGCTCAGTGGATCTGTTAAATACTGAAGAGTACGGGCTTGTGAATTTCCGTGCCAAAGTAAATGACGGTTCAGTACTGAACTCAACGACATTAGCCGACGGATCGGCTAATAAGGGTATGAATCCTTATACATATATGTATGATGTTGCCTGGAATGGTGGCATACCGACTTTAAACAAAATGATCCTTCCTGAATATCTGGATGTAGCGGGCGATCCTGTGATGCGTGCTGGAGACACAGATTGGGTAAAGGAAATCAGCCGTACCGGTTTTATTCAGAATTATAATGTGACGGTAACTTCGGGAAATGAAAAAGGACGTGCTTTGTTCTCTGCCGACTATTACGGAAACGACGGTACCGTGAAAGGTACTTATTTCGACCGTATCACGGCACGTATCAATAGTGACTATAAGTTGTTCAACGACCGGGTAGTGATAGGAGAGAACTTGTCTCTGTCTAAAACACGCTGTTCTACGTTGGATGGCAAAGGTCTGCAGGAAAATGCAAAGAATATCCAGTCTATCGTACCGGTTCATTCGTTGGACGGTGGTTGGGGAGGCCCGGCAAGTAATATGAGCGACCGTCAGAATCCGGTTCGCCTGATTGAAGATAACAAACAAAATCACGAAGATGTGTTCCGCCTTTTCGGGGATGTGAACCTGAGTGTTGATATATTGAAAGGTTTGACATTCCGTTCTAAATTCGGTATCGATTATACCGGATGGTGGAAACGCGATATGCAAAAGACTTATCAGTCCGGTTTCATGTCGGATAAGACAGCCCGTTTGAATACATATACAAACTATGGTGGAAACTGGGTATTGAGTAATACCTTACAATATAAAGTAGATTTAGGTAAGAGTAACTTCGATATATTGGTCGGTCAGGAAATGATGAAATACAGACTTGAAGATATGTCGGCCGGTCGTGACGGCTTCCTGCTGGAAAATGAAGATTATATGTATCTGTCGGTTGGTGACGGTAACTTGCGTAATGCCGGTGGAGCTACTTCTTACGCTCTTTCTTCTTTCTTCGGAAAAGTGAATTACAGCTATGATAACAGATATCTGGCATCTGTAACGGTACGTCGTGACGGTTCTTCCCGTTTTGGTGCTAACAACCGTTGGGGTACTTTCCCTGCATTCTCTTTGGGATGGCGTATCAGTGAAGAAGGTTTTTTCGAAGGAGCTAAAAATATTGTTTCAGACTTGAAGCTTCGTTACGGTTGGGGTAAAACAGGTAACCAGGAAATCGATAACTATGCCTCTTATGGTCTGTATCAGGCTCGTTATTATACAGATCCTACCTGGGAACGTGACCAAGGTACTGCTTATGATATCACCGGAGCAGGACAAGGTCAGTTATCTTCCGGCTTCATCCGCACACAGCGTGTTAACCCGGATCTGAAATGGGAAGCAACTACTCAGAATAATGCAGGTATCGACTTCGGTGTGTTTAACCAGATGTTTACCGGATCTATCGATTATTTCTATAAGAAAACAGATGATATCCTGGTTAAACCTCCTTATATCGCAACAATAGGCTTTGGCGGTGATCGTTGGGTGAACGGTGCAAGCATGGAGAACAGCGGATTTGAATTTATGCTGACTTATAACCAAAAAGTAGGTGAAGTAGACTTGAATATCACTGGTAACATTGCCAGCTATCGTAATAAGATCACCAAATTGCCGGAAGATGTAATCAATTCTTATCCGGGTAATGGCAATGACCAGACTATTCTTGGACGTCCCTGGAAATCTCTCTTCGGTTATGTGGCTGACGGGATCTTCCAGAACGAACAGGAAGTGACAGATCACGTAGAGCAACCGGGTAAAGGTGTTGGCCGTATCCGCTATAAAGACTTGAATGATGATGGTAAGATCAATGATGAAGACCGTACCTGGTTAGGCGTAGAAGACCCGAAGTTCTTGTATGGTTTGAATGTGAATGCCGGTTGGAAGAATTTTGATTTCTCTATGTTCTGGAATGGACAGGTCGGTTCCCATGCCAATAACGGTCAGAAAACATTTACTGATTTCTTTGGACTTTTCGGAGGACAGAATTACGGAAGACGTCTGGTGGATGCATGGAGTCCGGATAATACAAGCTCAACCATTCCGGCTGCTTCATCAAATAATGTAAATGATGAAGGACGTTTCTCCACCTATTTCGTGGAAAATACTTCTTTCCTGAAATTAGCAAATATTGAAATCGGTTACCGTCTGCCGGATCATATACTGAAAGCTGCACACATGGAAAGCGCACGTATCTATCTGTCCGGTCAGAATCTGCTGACAATTAAGAAAGGCTGGGGCGATAATGCCTTTACGGGGGCAGATCCGGAAACTCCGAACTTTGCTTATCCAGTTCCGAGAGCCTTTACTTTTGGTATCAATGTTTCATTCTAATAAATCCGATTATACAATTATGAAAACTTTAAAATATATAGCTTTCGGAGCAGCTTTATTACTCCCGATGATGTCTTGTGATTCTTTTCTGGATGAAGCTCCACAGGGGGTAGCTGATTCGGATAACCTGAATACGGCGGATAATATAGAAAAGATGGTGATTTCGGCTTATTCTTCACTGGGTAACGATAACTATTCGGATGGTTTGAATGCTTACTGGCCTTACGGGGATCTGCGTAGCGGTGATGCTTATAAAGGTGGTGCCGGAACAGGTGACATGGGTGATTTCCATATGTTTGAAACTTTTGTCTATTTGCGTGATGATAATGGTTACCTGGACAAGAAGTGGTATTCGCAATATATCGCGATTGCCCGTACAAATGATGCTTTGGGACGTATTCATGCAATTTCGGAAGAGGCTTATCCTAAAAAGAAAGTCCGTGAAGCTGAAATGCGTTTCTTACGCGCTAATTATTATTTCGACCTGAAGGTTTTGTTCAAGCATATGCCGTGGATCGATGAAAATGATAAAACAGACGATTATATTACGATATCGAACGTCGAGTATACCGATAAGGAATTATGGGATATGATTATTGCGGAGTTCCGTTTTGCAATGGAAAACCTGCCGGATAAGAACGACGATCTGGCACGAGCTAATAAAGGTATGGCGCAAGCTTATCTGGCAAAAGCTCTTCTGTATGCTGCTTACGAACAAAATGAGAAACATGAAGTTACTAATATTGATAAAACAAAACTGCAGGAAGTTGTGACTCTTTGCCAGGGATTGTCAGGGAAGTATTCGCTGGCTGCTGATTTTGCCAATAACTTCCTTTGCGAAACAGAAAATGGGCCGGAGTCGATATTCGCAGTTCAATTTTCTGTAAACGACGGTACGTTGCGTGGCCGTCTGGATTGGGGAGCTATGTTGAATTATCCGATGAATCCGGAATATGGTTGCTGTGGTTTCCATAGTCCTTCACAGAACATGGTGAATGCTTTCCAAACGGATGAAAACGGATTACCGTTGTTCGATACTTATAATAATCATGATTTACAGACTGCTGACGATTTGCTTGCCACAAATATCGACCCGCGTTTGAATCATACGGTTGCCATTCCGGGTGCTCCTTACAAATATAACCCTGAGTTTATTTTTGAAACGAGCTGGACGCGCGATCCGAATACTTACGGTAGCTTTATGTCGATGAAGGAAACAGTTTTACCGGATTGTCCGTGTTTCGCTTTTGCCTCTCCTTTTATGTCAAGCTCCAAGAACCGCGATATTATCCGCTACGACGATGTGATGCTATGGCAGGCAGAAGCTTTGATCGAACTGGGTCGTCAGGCAGAGGCGCTTCCATTAATTAATGCCCTTCGTGAAAGAGCGGCCAACAGTACGGCTAAGTTAGTGGATGTGCAGGGTGATCCTACCGGCAAATTCAATATTGCAACTTATCAGCCGGGTAAGAACTGTCCGGAATGGACACAGGATTTCGCGCGTAAGGCTTTGCGTTGGGAACGTCGTCTGGAAATGTCGCAGGAAGGTTCTACTTTCTTCGATCTGGTTCGCTGGGGTATTGCTGCGGAGACTGTAAATAAATATTTTGAAGTTGAGAAAACCCGCCGTACCTATATGGGTGAAGCGAAGTTCACTAAAAATAAAGATGAATATTTCCCTATCCCGAAAAATCAGATTAATTTTAGCAAAAAGCTGTACAAACAAAATTATGGCTGGTAAAATGAATCAATCGGTAAACAGGGCATTTACCCTTGCAGGTGGTGTCCTGTTTATGACCAATATAAATAGTACTATTGTTTTATTTTAAATCCTTATTTACCATGAAAGTAAGAGCTCGAAATGTCTTAATTCTTGCAGGTGCCCTGATGACCTGTATCTCTACAGTGGAAGCACAAGATCTGACAATGAAAATAACGAAGAAGTATCTTAATCTGCCGGTTTCGCATCAGACCGACCGGGCAGTGATGACTTTTGACGTAGGAGGGAAGCAGGAACGGGCGTTTAACATCCGTCTGGCTCCCGAAAATCCGGACTACTGGGTGTTCTGTGATATGTCTGCACTGAAGAATAAAGAGATAAAAATATCCTATAACGGGAATAAAGCCGGAATAAACAAGATCTATCAGGCGGATGAAATTGCCGGACAGGATAGTCTGTATAAAGAAACCAACCGTCCGCAGGTTCATTACACCCAGCGTAGAGGCTGGAACAACGATCCCAACGGATTATTGTATTATGATGGCGAATATCATCTGTTTTATCAGCATAACCCCTACGAACGTGAATGGGAAAATATGCATTGGGGCCATGCCGTAAGTAAGGACCTGATACATTGGGAAGAACTGCCGGATGCGCTTTTCCCGGATGAACACGGCACGATGTTTTCCGGCTCGGCTGTTATCGACTATGACAATACTTCCGGCTTCGGCAAGAAAGGCACTCCGGCTATGGTTGCTATTTATACTGCCGACAATCCGGAAAAACAGGTACAGTGTATCGCTTATAGCCTGGATAAAGGACGTACATGGACAAAATATCAAGGAAATCCGGTGATCGATTCCAAAGCGAAATGGAACAGTAAAGATACCCGCGACCCGAAAGTTTTCTGGCATAAACCGTCCAATAAGTGGGTGCTGGTGCTGAACGAACGTGATGGACATTCCATTTACAACTCCGATAACCTGAAAGACTGGACTTTCGAAAGCCATGTCACCGGCTTCTGGGAATGTCCTGAATTGTTCGAGCTGGCTGTCGATGGAAATAAGAACAACACCAAATGGGTGATGTACGGTGCTTCCGGTACCTATATGATCGGAGTGTTCGATGGGAAGAAATTTACGCCGGAGGCCGGTAAGTATTACTATTCAACCGGCTCTATCTATGCCGCCCAGACTTTTACCAATATTCCGGAATCCGACGGACGTCGTATCCAGATGGGTTGGGGACGTATCTCTCACCCGGGAATGCCTATCAACGGTATGATGTTGCTCCCGACGGAATTGTCTTTGCGCACTACGAAAGACGGTGTTCGCCTGTTCAGCAAACCTATTAAAGAGTTTGAACAGCTACAAACCAAAGCGGGCCAGTGGAGTTCACTGACTGCTGATAAAGCCAATGAGCTGCTTCAGCAATACAACGACGCAGGAGCTTTGCGTATCCGTACCACCATTAAGCTGTCTCACGCCACGAGTGCCGGCCTGAACCTGTTCGGACAATCTTTACTGGATTATGACATGAACTTCAATCGGATAAACGGTGTGTTCTATTCGCCGGAAGATATGACCAGCATGGAAATTACTGCCGATATCATATTAGATAAGACATCTGTAGAGATCTTTATAGATAACGGGGCTTACTCCTATTCCATGGAGCGTCGGCCGGATGTGAAGAATAAAGAAGGTTTCCACTTCTGGGGAAACAATATCGAAGTAAAAGATCTGGAAGTGTATACGCTCCGGTCTATTTGGAAATAAATGTGTAGTATTAATTGTATATAAAGGATTATGTTGATGAAATATGTTTTATATCTTGCGATCCCATTGATAATCATTCTGTCTATGGCGTCGTGTAAAAATAGTAAACCGAAAGCAGAAGCGCAGGATACAGTGGCTGCATTTCAGGAAAAGTATCGTCCCCAATTCCATTTCTCTCCCGCAGAACATTGGATGAACGACCCGAATGGCATGGTGTATTATGAAGGAGAATATCACCTGTTTTATCAGCATTATCCTGAAGCTTCCGTTTGGGGACCTATGCATTGGGGGCATGCTATCAGTAAAGACCTGGTGCATTGGGAACACATGCCTGTCGCGCTGGCTCCGGATAGCCTGGGGTATATATTCTCAGGTAGCGCAGTGGTCGACTGGAAGAATACATCTGGCTTCGGTACGGTCGAAAATCCTCCTTTGGTAGCCTTCTTCACCTATCATAACCCCGATATAGAACAGGCGAAGCAGATAGAGATCGAATCGCAAGGAGTCGCTTATAGTGTCGATAAAGGTCGTACCTGGATCAAGTATGATAAGAATCCGGTATTGAAGAATCCCGGAATACGCGATTTCCGTGATCCGAAAGTATTCTGGCACGAAGAAAGCGGACAGTGGATCATGTCTGTGGCCTCGGGACAAACGATCAGTTTCTATGGTTCTAAGAATTGCTTGGACTGGTCTTTCCTCAGCGAGTTCGGTAAGGGATTGGGTTGCCACGACGGTGTTTGGGAATGCCCTGACCTGCTGCCGCTCAAAGTAAAAGACTCAGATGAGAATAAATGGGTCTTGTTGGTGAATATTAATCCGGGCGGCCCGGCAGGTGGCTCTGCTACTCAATATTTTGTCGGCGATTTTGACGGTAAGACATTTACCACCGACCAGAAAAAGACCTTCTGGATGGATCACGGTAAAGATAATTATGCCGGCGTAACCTGGTCGGATGCTCCCGGAGGCAGGCAGATCCTGATCGGATGGATGAATAACTGGGAATATGCCGGTGCAAAACCTTGTGTAAAATGGAGCGGAGCCGCCACTTTCCCGCGTGAGCTAGGATTGGTGAAAGACGGATCTATCTATTTACTTACTTCCGAACCCGTTAAGGAACTGGATGTATTATACGGAGAGTCTGTCACCCTGGATCATTTAAAGGTCAACAAATCCGAACTTCTGTCGGATAAGTTTGAGTTCGGTAAGGCTCCTATAGAGATAAAACTGACATTCAACCAGGAGAATAATACCCAGCTGGGCTTTGCCTCCCGTTACGGTGTACGTCTGAAAAACAATAAGGGCGAATATATTACGATTGGCTATGAGAATTTAGACAAGTTGTTTTATGTAGACCGTACCAATGCGACCGGAGAGGTTTTCTCCGATAAATTCGCCTCGGTTCATTCCGTTCCTTACATTGTAAATACACCGGAGATAGAATGGACCCTACTGATAGATGTAGCCTCCGTAGAGTTCTTTACGGCGGAAGGACGCGTAGTCGTGACGGATGTCTTTTATCCTTCGGAACCGTTTAACACGATAGAAGTATTCACTGAAAATGGAAATGTGGATATTGTGAAAGGAAAAATAACAGAAATACGTTCAATCTGGAAATAAAAACATACAAATGATGAAAAAGAACAAGCCAATAGTAGTAGGTATCGGCGAACTCCTTTGGGATGTGCTGCCTACGGGAAAACGTGCCGGCGGAGCACCGATCAACTTTGTGTATCACGCTACCCAACTGGGAGCCGAAGGGTATGCGATCAGTGCCGTAGGGAATGATGTGTCCGGCACGGAGATCATTCAGGAACTGGATAAAAGCGGAATCAACCATTTGCTGGGGAGTGTGGAATATCCGACCGGCAGCGTCATGGTGGAATTGAAAGAGGGTATTCCAACCTATACCATTATCGAAGGAGTTGCCTGGGATCATATCCCGTTGACGCAGGAGGCGATCGACGTGGTGAAGAAAGCCGATGCAATCTGTTTCGGTACCTTGTCGCTGCGTTCGCCCGAATCGCGGGCAACTGTATTGAGCCTCCTGAATTATTTGCCCGAAGACACTTTGCGCTTCTTCGATATCAATATCCGCCAGTCGTACTATTCGAAGGATCTGATCGAGACCTTGCTTCATAAAGCAAATGTATTCAAGATCAATGATGAGGAACTCGTGCTGCTTCGCGGTATGTGCGACCTGGAAGGCTCGGATGAGGAAGCCTGCCGCAAATTGCTCCGCAAATATAACCTGAAGTATGTGATCCTGACCGCCGGATGTGACTTCAGTTCCATCTATTCGCAGGATGACCAGTCTACTATCCCTACTCCTAAAGTGGAGGTGGCCGATACGGTCGGTGCCGGCGATTCGTTTTCCGGAGCATTTATCTATTCCATATTAACCGGTAAATCCCTGCGCGAAGCCCATCAGGCAGCGGTAGAAACAGCCGCATTCGTTTGTACCCGTGAAGGTGCGTGGCCGGAATACCCTAATAAAGACTGATCATGAAAGAAAAAGGATTATATATAAAACTGATCCCTATCATGCTGGCATTCTTTGCCATGGGATTCGTTGACCTTGTGGGTATTGCCTCCAACTATGTGAAGGCTGATCTGAACCTGACCGATTCGGAAGCGAATATCTTCCCCTCGCTGGTGTTCTTCTGGTTCCTGATCTTCTCCGTGCCGACCGGAATGATGATGAACCGCATCGGACGGAAGAAGACCGTGCTGCTCAGTCTGGTGGTGACTTTCTTTTCACTGCTTCTTCCCATCTTCGGAGATGGCTATACCTTGATGCTGCTTTCTTTCTCGCTGTTGGGTATCGGTAATGCATTGATGCAGACCTCACTGAATCCCCTGCTGTCGAATGTGATCAGCGGCGATAAGCTGGCCAGCAGTCTTACTTTCGGACAGTTTGTGAAAGCGATCGCCTCTTTCCTGGCTCCGTATATCGCCATGTGGGGAGCTACGGTAGCTATTCCTTCATTCGGACTGGGCTGGCGGGTACTTTTCCCGATCTATATGGTGGTTGCGGTTATTGCCATTCTGTTGCTTGGAGCTACACAGATAGAAGAGGAAAAACCGGAGGGTAAACCATCTACTTTCGGTGAATGTTTTGCCCTGTTGGGAAAACCTTTTATCCTGTTGTGCTTTATCGGCATCATGTGTCATGTCGGTATCGATGTTGGAACAAATACGACGGCTCCCAAGATATTGATGGAACGTCTGGGGATGGGACTTCATGAAGCCTCGTTCGCTACCAGTCTTTACTTTATCCTGCGTACCATCGGATGCTTCCTCGGTGCTTTTATCCTGACGCGGATGTCGGCAAAGGTATTCTTCGGTATTAGTGTCCTTATGATGCTGGCGGCTATGGTCGGTCTTTCCATTTTTCAAAGTAAAGAGGTTATATATATATGTATAGGATTGATCGGTTTCGGTAACTCGAATGTCTTCTCCATCATCTTTTCACAGGCTATTCAATCTATGCCGCAACGCAAGAATGAAATATCCGGCCTGATGATTATGGGTTTGTTCGGCGGAACGATATTCCCTCTCTTTATGGGGTTCCTGTCGGATGCAATGGCTTCGCAGTTGGGTGCGGTTCTGGTATTGAGTGTCGGAGTCCTTTATCTGGCATTTCTCTGTCCTAAACTGAAGCATTAAAGATATTTCCTGCAGGACTTAGAAAAGTTTCATGCCTATGAAACACTTGTTTCACCTAGTAGAAACAAATGTTTCACTATAGAGAAACAACAGCTTCATACCGACGGAACTTTTCTAAGACGATAATAAGAAGCCACGCCGCCGTAAGCATTTGCAACAGCGATGTGGCTTCTGTCTTTTGCCGGCTCTTTATACTATTGAATTATACCGCTAAAGGGATAATTTGTTTGTCAGGTTCAAAAACTTTACTACTTTTGTTTATCGAAAAAAACAGAAAACAAAATATCAATCAGTTATGGCAGAAATAAAGCAGTATGTAAAGGCCGCAGAAGAGAAAATGACGTTCGCAATCGAGTATCTCGACGATCAGTTGGCTCACATTCGTGCCGGTAAGGCTAATCCGAAAATCCTTGACAGTGTGAAGGTGCCTTATTACGGAAGTCTTGTTCCTCTAACTAACGTAGCATCGGTGAATACACCCGATGCAAAAACGATTATTATCACTCCGTGGGAAAAACCGCTTATCAAAGAGATCGAAAAAGCAATCATGAACTCGGAAGTCGGTATCACTCCTGAAAATAATGGTGAAATTATCCGCCTGGGTATTCCTCCGTTGACGGAGGAACGTCGTCGCTCTTTGGCAAAACAATCCAAACAGGAAGCAGAAACGGCAAAGATCAGTATCCGTAATGCTCGTCGTGATGCCATTGAGACAATCAAGAAAAGTGTGAAAGCAGATGGTACTCCCGAAGATGTGGCAAAAGACGCTGAAGCGGAAGTCCAGAAGATACATGATAAATTTATTAAAAAGGTAGATGACCTCTACGCTGCTAAAGAAAAAGAAATAATGACAGTATAACTTATAGGGGCGAAACAATTTTCGCCCTTCTTTTTTTATATAAGACAACAAGAAAGCATGAAAGGACTGGTAATAAAAAATACAGGTAGCTGGTATACCGTGCGTACCGACGACGGACGTGATGTGGAAAGTAAAGTTAAAGGCAATTTCCGTCTGAAAGAGATCCGCAGCACAAACCCTGTATCGGTGGGCGACCGTGTCGATATCGATATCAATAATGAAGGCACAGCTTTTATTACCCATATAGAAGACCGGAAGAACTATATCATCCGCCGGGCTTCCAATTTGTCGAAGCAGTCGCATATCATTGCAGCTAACCTCGATCAGGCTATGCTGATCGTTACTGTCAATTATCCGATTACCACCACTGTCTTTATCGATCGTTTTCTGGCTACTGCCGAAGCCTACCGTGTGCCGGTTAAAATGATCTTCAATAAGATCGACCGTTATAAAGGGGAGGAGAAAGAATACCTCGATGCTATGATGAACCTGTATACCACGATCGGTTACCCCTGTTCTACCCTCTGTGCGAAGACGGGCGAGGGGCTGGAAGAGTTAAAGGCTGAGCTGAAAGATAAGATCACGCTTCTGTCCGGACATTCGGGGGTTGGAAAATCGACAATCATCAATAAGCTTGTTCCCGGGGTGAACCTGCGGACTGGCGATATCTCCGAGTATCACAACAAGGGGATGCATACTACAACCTTTTCTGAAATGATCCCGCTGCCGGAAGGTGGTTATCTGATCGATACTCCGGGAATCAAAGGTTTCGGTACGATCGAGATGGAGACGGCCGAAATATCCCATTATTTCCCCGAAATATTCAGATTCTCGTCCGATTGTAAGTTCAGCGACTGTTCTCACCGGCATGAACCGGGCTGCGCGGTGCTTAAAGCGCTGGAAGAGAATTTCATCAGCGAGTCCCGCTACAAAAGCTACCTCAGTATCCTGGAAGATAAGGAGGAAGGTAAATACCGCGAAGAATATTGATAATTTGCCAATTTGCCAATGTGGCGCTACGCTAAATGTGCCAATTCATAGCTGTTTTTCTTTAATTGGCATATTAGCATATTGTCACATTATTATACGGCTGGAAGGCTCATTCCGGTGATCTTACGGTATAAATCCAGGGCATACACATCTGTCATCCCTGATATATAGTCGAGTACGCATTGCACCTTGCCATATGTGGTGGGAGCATTGGTGTCGTATTGTTCCGGGATACGTTGCAACAGGAGCTTACTGTAAGCATGGCCCTGGTTCATCACAGCCTCTGTCAAGCTGTCGATGAGGTGGCTGAAGATATGGTAACCGGCCAGTTCGATATCGAGTACTTCTTTGGCGCGATAGATCTTTTTGTATGCTGTCTTTGAGCAGGTTTCATAAGCTTCTTTGGCTTTCGTGCCGATTTGCTCGATCAGGGGAGCGTTATATGTGCCGTTAAGTATTCCTTCTTCATTTTCCAGAAAGACGCGTGAACATTCGTCTACCAGTAAGCCGATGATACAGGAACGGAGGTAAGCGATCTGTTCGTTTGTATCGTCTACCATTTTCATGACTTTAATGATGCGGTCGAGTCGTTCCCCTTCAAAGAAGTTAAGTAAAAGGCGGATAGCCTCTTCCGTTGTCAGGATATGTAGTTTGCAGGCATCTTCTATATCCATGATCTGATAACAGATGTCGTCGGCCGCTTCCACCAGGTAAACCAGTGGATAACGGACGTATTTGTTAGCATCTTCGGGGTTTTTATTTATCCCCAGTTCTACCGCTATGCGCAAATAGGCCTCTTCTTCCGACTGGAAAAATCCGAATTTTCCTTTCTTTCCGGAATAAACCGATGCATACGGATATTTAATAATGGAGGCCAAGGTGCTGTAAGTAAGAGCAAAGCCGCCTTTGCGTCTGCCGATAAACTGGTGTGTAAGCAGGCGCATAGCATTGGCATTCCCTTCAAAATGCAAGAAATCTTCCCAGCGGCCGCCAGTCGAACGTATTTCATCTTCCAGATAACTGCCGTTCCCTTCAGAAAAGTAAGCGGAGATAGCCCGTTCACCGGAATGTCCGAATGGAGGGTTTCCCATATCATGAGCCAGGCAGGCAGCAGAAACAATAGAACCTAATTCCGGAAAATTGATACTTCCGTCAGGATATTTCTGCATTAACCCCTTCGCTACATTATTACCTAATGAACGACCTACACAAGATACTTCCAGGCTGTGCGTCAAACGGTTATGAACAAAGATACTGCCTGGTAGAGGGAATACCTGTGTTTTATTCTGTAATCTGCGAAAGGGGGAGGAGAAGATTAACCGGTCGTAATCCCGTTGAAAATCCGTACGTTCATGTTTGCGTTCATGATACTCTTCCATTCCAAAACGTTTGCCTGACAGTAATTGGGTCCAGTTCATAGTTTTATGATAAATGTCTTTTTACAAAGATAGACATTTTGGGGGAGAATAGGAGAATAAGGGCTTCAAATAATAATTAATTACGTAGTTCTATCAGAACTTAAACCATATTTTATCCATTTGTTTACAAAGCTATGAATTTATACCAGAATTACATGCTGTTTTAACTAGCGAAGTATTTAAATTTATTTACATTAACATAAATATGGTATGTTTTCCTACACACAGAAATGTTACTTAACGTAAATTTAACTTCAAACAGCATAGTTCTGATAGAACTCAGTTCTTTTCTTTGCTTAGATCTAATTAAACGTTAAAGTGTTTGCTAAACTTAAGAAGAAGTATTATGAAAATTTTTATTATTAACTCATCTAAACAATCTAACTTTATGAGGAAAAGCTTTGTAATGTTGATACTATTCTGTATAGGAATATGTACAAATGTGCTATGGGCGCAAAGTAAAGTAAGCGGCGTTGTAATGGACAAAGAACTCAATGAGCCTCTCGCCGGGGTGAATGTTCTGCAAAAAGGAACAACAGTGGGTACCGTAACGGATATGGATGGTAAATATTCGTTGGATGTTAGCAGTAATGCTGTTTTGGTTTTTTCTTATTTGAGTATGAAAACAATAGAAGAACCGGTCAATGGCCGTTCTACTATTAATGTAAACATGGTTTCCGACTCTGAACAGCTGGGTGAAGTCGTTGTAACTGCATTGGGTATCAAACGTGAGTCCAAGACTTTGACTTATGCTGCCCAAACAGTAGGAGGAAAGGACTTGAATGAAATCAAGAATGTGAACATGATCAACTCTTTGCAAGGTAAGAGTGCAGGTTTGCAGATCACTCCGAACTCGACTGGTGCCGGTGGTGCTTCAAAGATTTTGTTTCGTGGTAATAAATCTATTAGTGGTAGCAACCAGCCGTTGGTAGTTGTGGATGGTGTGCCTTTGATGATGAATGTATCGACCTCTCAGGTAGATATGGTATATGGTAGCCAGCGTGATGGTGGTGATGCCATGTCGACGATCAACCCGGACGATATTGCTCAGATCACTTTGCTGAAAGGTGCTTCTGCTGCTGCATTGTATGGTGCTGTTGCTGCCAATGGTGCTATTATGATTACAACCAAATCTGCTCAGGCAGGTAAGGTGTCTATCAATGTATCAAGCAATACGACAGTTGAAACAGCGATGTCTCTGCCCAAGTTCCAAAACTCATACGGTGTGAGTGATGAAGGTACTTTTAGCTGGGGTAACAAGTTGTCTTCTAAAGCCCCGAATTATGCAAAAGAATTTTACAGACCGGGTTTCACTACCAACAACTCTATCTCTCTGGCTGGTGGTAACGACAATATCTCGTCTTATTTCTCTTATGCAAATGTGGCTTCCAACGGTATTATGCCGAAGAACGATTATATGAGTCATAACCTGTTGGCTAAAGTCGGTTTTAACTTGTGGAAGAAAGTGAAAGTCGATGTTAGTGCTCGTTATAATAACCAGCATATCGAGAACCAGGCTATGGCTGGTTTCCTGGGTAACCCGATCACCGGTGCTTATCTGTTTCCGAGAGGTGAAGATTGGAATGGTTACAAGAATAACTTTGAGGTGTATGATCCGTCATTAAATACAAACGTTCAGAACTGGACAAACCTGGGACAGGAACAGTTCTCTAACCCGTATTGGATGCTGAACAGACAAACTCCTATTTCTGATCGTAACCGTTACGAATTTGGTGGTAGTGTGAAATATGATATTATCGCCGGTCTTTCCGTTACGGGACGTTTACGTTATGAACGTGGTGAAGATAAGTTTATCCAGAATGAATACGCTTCCAGTACCGGCGGACGTAACTCAATGGGACAGATAAAAGATAACCGTGTGTTTAGTGAACAGATGTATGGTGACGTATTGGTAAGTTATAATAAAATATGGGATGAAGATTATTCATTGTCAGTAACGGCTGGTAGCAGTTTCACAAAGACTAATTCATCCAGCATTGAAATCATCGGCGATGGTTCTAAGTTCTCTGTAGTCGATGGTAAACCGACAGGTAACACTTATTATCCGAATATTTTCTCACCGGCTAACTATTATAAGACCAGAACTTCAGAAACTTTATCAGAAAAGCGTTTGAATTCTGTTTTTGCTACGGCTCAGTTTGGTTACAAGGAAGGTTTGTTCCTGGATGTAACAGCTCGTAATGACTGGTCTTCTGCTTTGGCATTTACCGATGGTGTTTCATTCTTCTATCCGTCTGTCGGAGCAAGTGCTTTGTTAGATAAGTTTGTCGATTTCGGTAAGAATGTGGATATGTTCAAACT
Organism: uncultured Parabacteroides sp.; assembly: GCF_905196875.1. Lineage (GTDB taxonomy): Bacteria > Bacteroidota > Bacteroidia > Bacteroidales > Tannerellaceae > Parabacteroides. Next base: position 65,993 of record NZ_CAJJWO010000002.1, read on the forward strand.
CCGTGCTTCTTATTCAATTGTGGGTAACGATGTTCCGGTATTTATGACTAATCTGCGTTATACATTGAAAGACCAGGGTTCTATCACTCCTCCGGAAAAGGCTCCGTTCAAGACATTGAAACCTGAAAAAACAAACTCTTTGGAAGTTGGTTTCGACGGTACATTCTTCCGTAACCGTTTGAATGTGAACTTGACTTATTATAAAACGAATACAAAGAACCAGTTCTTTGCTATCGATGCTCCGTGGGAAACAGGTTTGAGACAACGTTATGTAAATGCAGGTGATGTTCAAAACTCTGGTTTTGAAGCTGTCTTGGGTTGGTATAACCAGTTTACAGATAATTTCAGCTGGACAACCAGCTTCAACTTCGCTTATAATACGAATAAGATTAAGGAGTTGATCGACGAATTGCCTGACGGTTTGTCATTGGCTAACTATGGTGGTGCTAAAGTGATCCTGAAAGAAGGCGGACATTACGGTGACCTGTACGTTCGTCAGATCAAGAGAGACGATAGCGGTAAACCGGTTGTTGAAAATGGCGCTCCCCAGTTGGGTGGCGATGGTATTGCCGATCTGGAATATGCAGGCGATATGAACGCAAAGGTAAACATGGGTTGGACAAATACATTCCACTATAAAGATTTCACATTGTCATTCCTGATCGATGCTAAAGTCGGTGGTAAGGTAATGTCGATGACCGAAGCTACATTAGACGGCTGGGGTGTTTCAGAACGTTCGGCTGCTGCTCGTGATGCAGGGCAGGTCGTTTTTGAAGGTATAACTTTTGATCCGCAGAAGTTCTATTCTACTACCGGTGCAACAAACTTCAACTCACAGTATGCAAATGGTTTGTATATTTATGATGCAACCAATGTTCGTTTACGTGAATTGTCATTCGGTTATACATTCCGCAACTTGTTTGGTGCAGGTAAGAACCTAAATGCATCCCTGATTGGACGCAACTTGTTCTTCTTCTATAAAGATGCTCCGATGGATCCGGAAGTTTCTGCTTCTACAAATAATGGATGGCAGGGATTCGATATGTTCTCATTGCCTACATCCCGTAGTTTTGGTCTTAATTTAAAACTTAATTTCTAAATCTTAGTTCCTATGAAGATAAATAAATTTTTGACATATACTGTCGCTTCAGCTCTTACATTGGCTGCTGGTTCTATGATGACAGGCTGTACCGATAATTTTGGAGAACTGAATACGAATAAATATGAAGTAGACCCGGACAATTTGCCGTTTGAGTCTCAGTTTGTAGAGCCAATCACTTACGTCTATGCTCCTCAACAAAATATGTTCCAGTTCTGGACTAACCTGAGCACAGACTTGTTCAGTGGCTATTTCATGACTCCGCATAACTTTGGCGGTAACGGTAACGTCGACTATAAACTGAACCGTGGCTTTTGCGGTGGTATGTATGAAAACTTCAACCTGCATATATTCAATAATACACGTCGTTTGATCAAGACTTGCGACGAGAAAGGTCTTGTTGATTATGCAGCGATCATGCGTGTGGTTCAGGTGTATGCATTGTCTACAATGACAGATACTTACGGACCTGTCGCTTATCAGTCTGTACTGGAAGGAAACGATGTTTCTTTTTATTATGACTCGCAGGAAAGCATTTATAATGCGATGTTTGCATTACTGGATGAAGCTATAACCGGCTTTAAGAATGGAACGTCTGATGTAGCCAATATGCAGCAGTTTGATTACTGGTGTCAGGGGAATCGTGAGTTGTGGGTGAAAGTTGCCAATCAATTCAAATTACGTTTGGCAATGCGTATTGTAAAAGCTAATCCGGGTCTGGCTAAGCAAAAAGCTGAAGAAGCTGTTTCCGGAGGTGTCTTAACCTCTGCTGATAAGGATATCCTGATCGACCAGGGTTTGAGCAACGAATTGACTCGTATGTTCGAATGGGGTGACTGTGGTGTGAATGCAAACCTGGTGACAATTCTGGAAGGTTATAACGACCCGCGTATCGCTCTTTATATTACGAAGAATACAAATGATATCAAAGTAGGAGACAATGTAGTTGTTGCTAAAGACTCTAAGTATCTGGGTATTCGTGGTGGCTGTAATCTGCCGAATAAACCGAACCAGTGGGGTAACTTCTCCAATATAGTATGTACTTATTCAACTCCGATGCCGGTAATGAAGGCTGCCGAATCTTACTTCCTGCGTGCAGAAGGTGCTTTGCGTGGCTGGAATATGGGTGGTAATGCTAAGGATTTGTATGAAGAAGGTATCCGTCTTTCTATTAAGAACGAATTGAAGTATAAAGGTGTTTATGCAGGTGTGACTTCTGTTTCCGACGAAGAAATCGATGCTTATATTAACGGCACGACTCTTCCTGCTGATTTTGTAGATCCGGTGGATGCTCAGAATAGTATCAAGGCTATGAATACCGTTCCTGTGAAATGGGATGAAGGCGCTAGCAACGAACAAAAGCTGCAACGTATCATTACCCAGAAATGGATTGCCAACTTCCCATTGTCAACGGAAGCATGGGCTGAATATCGTCGTACGGGTTATCCTAAGCTATTCCCGAACCGCGTAAACAGCAGTAATGGAACAATCGATACAGACGAACAGATCCGTCGCCTGATCTATTCGGAAGTGGAAATCAATACGAACAATGATGAGTTGCAGAAAGGTATCCAGGTGCTTAATCAGGAAAATTCAAGCTCGAAGTTTACCGGTGATATCGGTGGTACTCGTGTTTGGTGGGATAAAGCAAATGTAGGAAACTTCTAATTTTAAAGGGGTTCTGTAATTGTGAGAATATAAGAAAGGCTTCCTGCAATCAAAGCAGGAAGCCTTTCTGTTTATGTACTATTGTTATCTGCTATTTAAGTGGATGCGGAGTGTCGGAAATCCAAATCGCTTTGATTGTTTCTTCCTGGTTATATCCCAGAGGACAAGCTTTGCTGCGGGTATTGGCCCGATAGGTATTTTGTGTTTCATTAGGACTACAAATACCACGTAAGCCGGGCATTTCGATGTGTCCGTTCGGATCTGCCTGTTTGATCCAGTTCCATGCGTACCAAAGCCATTCGTTCCTGTAAGTTTCTGGTTGTTTGGCATACCATGATATTTCATCCCAACCCCATGGGAAATAGGAGGTGGTATCGGCAACGTTGACGGGGTCTTCTTTTCCGTAATTGTCTAGTTCTACCAGATAGGGTAACGATTTGCATGTCCATCCGCTGGGTGTAATGCATCCCAGGCTCTTACCATAAATACCATCCAGGTGATTAACGCGTAATTCTCCTTGTTGTGCTTCACCAGCTTTAATATTTCCAGGTATGGCACGGATACGCATCGGGAAAGAATTGAAATCGATCAGACTTTTGCCGTCTTTTAACATGCCGCCTTTAGGCGTATGAGCATCCAGCAGTACCCAGTGACGACGGGCATGTTCAGCTGCATAGGTACGGATATGATCGATAACCTTTGCCCAATATTCCCGGTGAGGATCATGCATGCCTATCAACTCGATCTGGCCTAAATGAAAGGCTTCGCAACCGATATTGATATAGGAACAAGCCAAAAAGTGAAACCATAGCTGTGTTTCCGTACGGCTGATATCAGGCACACTCCCTCCTTTATGCCAATGATCCACATATTTACCTTCTTTGCTTAGCATATCTTTGTAAGAGAAGTTCCGCGTTTCCGGTTTTATTCCGTATGACCGGAAGACCCATTCGGGAACAGGTATTGTATTAACCTCTTCTGAGATTGCTTCGAACAGACATCCCTGGAAGATAATATCCGGATCATAGGCATGCAATTCTTGAATGATGGATTGGGCTTTAGACCAGAATTCCGGATTGTTGAGGATGCGCTCATTTTCCCACCGAAAGATTGCACGACCGACGAGTTTGGGCCCAATGTTTTTGATCATACGGATATCATCCGTGTAAATGTCTTTGTTCTTTTCTCCCGGAACCAGTACGCAGGAGAGCGTGATAGATCGGTCCAGATAGTTTTCTAAAACTTCACGGTCTATTCCATTCCCGTCGAAATGATAGGCCTTATCCTGTGCACTCATGCAAAGGGGAAATAAGGCTATCAAAATAAAATATTTGCAGATTTGTTTCATCTACTTTCCGGTTGTTTATTCCAGTATACCTTTTCCCTGACGTATGATTTCAAAATTATCTGTCGTACAATCTACCACTGTCGATGCTTCGAAACCTCCATAGCCTCCGTCGATTACAAGATCTACCAGGTTTTCATACTTTTCGTGTATAAGTTCCGGGTCGGTGGTGTATTCGATCATGTCGTCGTCATCGTGTACCGACATGGTCAGGATCGGGTTTCCCAGCTCTTTTACCAACGTACGGATAATGTTATTATCAGGCACACGGATACCGACTTCTTTTCTGTTCTTATATATCTTAGGCAATTCGCTGCTTGTTGGCAGAATGAAGGTGAAAGGACCCGGCAGGTTCTTTTTCATCAACTTGAATGCAGCATTATTAACCTTGGCATATTCACTTAAATTTGAAAGGTCGTAGCAAATGATGGCCAGGTTGCTCTTTTGAGGATTGATACCTTTCATCTGGCAGATCTTTTCGACAGCACGGACATTCAATGCATCACAACCGATTGCATAGACAGTGTCAGTCGGATAAATTACCAGGCCTCCGTCGCGGAGAACTTCGATAACTTTGTCTATTTCCCTTGGATTGGGATTTTCGGGATAAATCTTAATTAGCATAGCTTTATCAGTTAACAGTCAACAGGTGACAAATGTTTATTGCAGTATAAACTGTAAATATCCATTTGCCACCTGTTTACTTTTTTACGGCTATTAGCCGTAAATTATATTACCGTTCTCGTCGGTAAACTCTTCTAATCCTTTACTGTACTGGTTCATGGCACGAAGGCTCATACCCATGCTTGAGAAACCACCGTCATGGTAGAGATTTTGCATCGTTACCTTACGGGTGAGGTCGGAGAACATCATGACGCAATAGTCTGCACATTCATCGGCAGTAGCGTTACCCAGCGGGCTCATCTTGTCGGAGAAATCCAGCAAGTGTTCCATTCCTTTCACACCGCTACCGGCTGTAGTCATTGTCGGTGACTGAGAGATTGTATTGATACGAACCCCTTTTTCGCGGCCATAGATATATCCGAAGCTGCGTGCAATCGATTCCAGCAGGCTTTTGGCATCTGCCATGTCGTTGTAACCGAAGAATGTACGCTGGGCTGCCACATACGACAATGCCAGAACGGAGCCTCCTTGTGCAATTGCATCCTGTTTCTTGGCTACCTGCAACATCTTATGAAAAGAGACAGCGGATATATCCAATGTCTTTTCAAGCATTCCGTAATCCAGATCATCGTAGGTACGTTTCTTACGTACGTTTGGACTCATACCGATAGAATGTAATACGAAATCTATTTTTCCTCCCAGTATTTCTACTGATTTTGAGAATACCGTTTCCAGGTCTTCAACGCTTGTAGCGTCCGCCGGCACTACTTCTGCATTCAGTTTCTTTGCCAGGGCATCCACTTCGCCCATACGTACGGCAACCGGTGTATTACTTAACGTAATGATTGCACCTTCCTCTACAGCTCTTTCTGCCACCTTCCAGGCGATCGACATCTCATTCAGCGCACCGAAGATAATGCCTCTCTTTCCTTTCAATAAATTATGACTCATACCTTTATTTAATTTATTTACGGCACAAAAGTACATAAAATGTGCAAGATGAGCAATTATTCCCTGTAATATACTCTTTTCACCCTTGGAGAAACCGATGTCAGTATCTCATAAGGTATTGTTTTGAGTTTGTCGGACAACTCGCTTACCGGCAGTTCTTCGCCAAAGACGATAACCGGATCGCCCTCCTGGGCATTGGTGTCGGTGACGTCGATCATGCAAGCATCCATACAAATATTGCCGACTATCGGACAACGTTTTCCGGCGATGGAAACTTCACCTCCCCGGTTACTGAAATGACGGTCGAGGCCATCGGCATAGCCGATTGGGATGATGGCGATGCGTGAGTCGCGGTCGACGTATGTTTTCCGGCTGTAACCGATCGAGTCGCCTGCCGGGACATGCTGTATCTGAAGTATGGTAGTACGTAGGGTACTGACGTTGCGCAATCCTTTTATGCCGGAAGCACTTACCCCGTACAGCCCGATACCTAAGCGAACCATATCCATCTGGTAGTTTGTAAAGCGTTCGATCCCTGCAGAGTTCAGAATATGTTTGATCACTTTGTATTCCAGAAGATTTTCCAGTTCCGCTGCCGCCGCACTGAATGTATCCAGTTGTTTCTTTGTAAAATCGTCGAAGATAGATGAGTCGCTGCCAACCAGATGGGAGAAGATGGAGCGTGCCGTAACGCCGCTTTGCTCTTTCAACCGTTCACAGATGGCTGGGACATCACTTGGCTGGAATCCCAGACGGTGCATTCCCGTATCGATCTTGATATGAATCGGATAGGCGGTGATACCTCTCCGTTCTGTTTCTTTTATCATCGCATCCAGCAGACGAAAACTGTATACCTCCGGCTCCAGATTATTTTCGAACAAGACATTGAAGCTGCTGAATTCCGGGTTCATTACGATGATCGGGATAGAAATGCCCTCTTTCCGCAGTTCCGCGCCTTCGTCGGCAACAGCAACGGCCAGGTAATCGCAACGATGTTCCTGCAATGTCTTGGCAAGCTCGTATGAACCGGCCCCGTATCCGAAGGCTTTCACCATACAGACCATCTTTGTTTCCGGTTTCAGCTTCGAGCGGTAATAGTTGAAGTTATGCACCACAGCATCGAGGTTTACTTCCAGGATTGTTTCATGCACCTTCTTTTCCAGCAGTTCGGAGATACGTTCGAAGTGGAAATGGCGTGAGCCTTTAAGCAGGATCAGTTCATCTTTAAACTGTTTGAATGTCGGCGATTTAAGGAACTCATCCGTTGTGTTGTAGAACTCTTTTTCCATATCGAATGCTGCGCCATACTCTTTCAGGTCGCGGCCGATACCGATAATGCGGTCTATCTTTTTACGACGAACCAGGTCGGCTACCTTCTTATAGAGAGACTTCGGTAATGTGCCGGATTGCAGGATATCGGAGAGGATCAGCGTGCATTTCAGATTCTTGTCCACGTGGCGGCTCTGCTGGAAGTCGAGGGCGATATCCAGCGAATTGATATCCGAATTGTATGTGTCGTTTATCAACATACAGTTGTTGATACCCTGTTTTACGTCAAGACGCATGGCAACAGGCTCCAACTGAGAGAACTTTTTCGTGTCGTTCACACTGGTCGGCTTCAGGAAAAGTATTACTGCCATGCAGTGGATCACATTCTCGATGGAAGCATCGTCGGTGAAAGGGATTACATACTTTTGAGTCAATCCCAACAACGTACAACGAATCACCGTTTCATTTTCTTTCTTTTCGATCGATTCGATATAAAGCGGGGCATCCGAGTCTGTACGGCTCCAGGCAATCGCTTTATGGGAGAGGCAAGCAGATTCTATACAGTTGGAGATAAATACATCATCGCCGTCGTAGATGATCGCTTCGCAGTCGTTGAACAATGTGAGTTTCTCCAGGCATTTTTGTGTCGTGGAGATAAAGTTTTCCTGGTGTGCTTCACCTATATTAGTAATGATGCCGATAGTGGGGGCAATGATCGGGCGAAGGTTTTCCATCTCGTCCGGTTGAGAAATACCTGCCTCGAAAATACCCAGCGTATTCTTTTCGCTCATCTGCCAGACCGACAGCGGCACACCCAGTTGCGAGTTGTAGCTGCGCGGCGAACGTACGATGTTGAATTCCTTATGTAACAACTGGTAAAGGAACTCCTTTACAATCGTTTTTCCGTTACTTCCGGTAATACCGATTACGGGTATATTAAACTGTTTGCGATGATAGGTGGCCAGTTTCTGAAGCGCTTTCAGCGTATCCTTCACCACCAGGAAGTTTGCATCCTGAAGCGACTCGAACTCAGGAAGCATATCGCTTACAACAAAGTTGCGTACGCGTAGTTTGTAGAGTTCTTTTATATATCTGTGTCCATCGTTAGTCTTTGTCTTAAGGGCAAAGAAGAGACTTTGTTCCGGAAAAGAAAGCCGGCGACTGTCGGTCAGCAATATGCTGATGGTGCTATCTTGCAGGTTGTTTGCTTTGGCGCCAATAATTCCGACGATTTCTTTTATTGAGTATTCCATTCTTTACATTAGTTTAGACTTTATTATTTCCATCTCTTTTGTAAGATCAAAGGAAGGAAATTTCTCGTTAATTCGTTCCATCTTTAACAAAGTTTGCGAGATAAACCGTTTATAGGCATCACTTTCGGGCTGAAATGGGCGATGATTAATAGCCTTTTGTATCTCTGCCCATTCTTTAAGGATCCCTTTGGTTTCATCCGATAAGAAATTTTCCGTAAAACGTTGCCAAATATAATCAATGGCAAGCTCCGAGGGATGCAACATGTCAGTTGCGTAGAATCGGTAGTCGCGTAGTTCATCCATCATGATCTCGTAAGCCGGAAAATAAGCGATCCGTTCGGGGTATGCTGCCTGTAGTTCGTCTACGGCCAGAAGTAAAGTCGCCTTACTGAGTTGATTACCATGTGCCCCGTCTTTCCAGTGACGTATGGGGCTGACGGTAAACAGTATCTTTAACTCCGGATTTTGTTCCCATAATGAAAGCAGCAGTTTTTTCCATTCCGAAACGATCTCCGTGACTGTCAACATCGAGCGGTCGAACATCTTCTCCGGAAGTTTATGACAGTTGGCAACCACTTCACCCGAGCTCTTCAATCGGTACACGTAAGCTGTTCCCAACGTTACTACCAGGTAGGTTGTCGTACGAAGCTTACCGGCAGAAGCAAACAACCTGTCGTTTATATTCTCCAGGCACTCCGTTTCCGAAGTAGAAGAAAAGCGGCTGTGATGTGCGAAGCTATGGTATACACCCTCATATTGCAACAAATCTCCGGTAGTGAACTGTTCCGGATGCAGCAATAAGCGCAGTGATGCGGCAATCGATGCCGGATTGTACAACGTACCGAACGGATTTATATCTACATTGAATTTATTCCCGGCTAGCCTTGTCCCTATATTCTCGGCGAAACAGGAACCGAGTAACAGCGTCCGCTCCGTGCATGAGAGCAGGAAAGGAGCTTTGGAAACAGGGATATAGGTATATAATTCCATATTTATTCTATTGACTCGTTGGACGGCGCTTCGTGCGTTTTCTGGTCGGCCGACCGTCGGATGTAGAACACTCGCTTTCCGCACCAGCTCTTTTGTATCTGGTTGTCTTCGATCAGCTGTTCCAGATCCTTTTTGGCTTTTTGGCGTGTGCACTGGTTCATGTCCGCAGCCACAGTCTGATTGATCGTACCGTAGTTTTTGATATACCAGAGGATACGTTTCTGCCGTATATCTTCACTGTACGCTTTTCTATCGGTCGTACCTTCCCTCCGTTCAATCTTGGCATCCCGGAAACGCTTTTTCAGCTCCGGATCGGCGCGGAACTCCACGTTCTTGAACGAGATAGAAGCGGACCGTATATCTTTTTTATTCTCGACAGGCCTGCATTTCAGCGTGACCGAAAATGTACCGATCCCTTCCAGATGTACGCTCTGGCTGTTACTGAGGCAAAAGAACAGCCGGTCGCCAATTGCCTTGATCGCTCCTTTGATATCGGCAGCCGTAAAGGTACTCATCCCCTCGATCATCCGGGCCAGCTCGTTGGTATTGACGGTCTGGATATTAATAGCCCTGGCATGCAGGGTAGGCTTCGCTTCCCCCGCTCTGGGAGGATTGGCAAATAAGTCATATTCAATACTCATATTCTTCCTGATCTTTAAGGTGCAACATCATAACAATTAAGGATTTTCCCCCTTAATATTGAAAATGTAAAGTATACCTTTCATAAATTAAAGGCTTGCTCTACAAATATGTAAGGCTTACCTTATTTTTTAGTAGTATATACTTTTCAAATTTAAAAGTCCGTACCAAAGGTAATAAATGTCCTGAGAAAAAGAATTAATTATTCAGACCTTTTTTCTTAGTTATGCAGTATTTGTTGGGGGAGGCTGTAAAGGCTTGAAAGAAAAGGAATATAGTTGCATATATATATGTACGTGCGTACATTATTTATTTGAATGGAAAATCGGTCGAATGTGAAGTGTAATGGATTGGTAGAGAGGATGATTTTTGGAAGAAAGATATGACGAGATTTATCGTTCCTTTTTTCTAGTCATTGTTTTTCGGAGGGGAACTGTTCGTTTGCGAAAAACACCTTTTCGTACTTACTTTGCTATTCGATTGATAAGAAAGCATATAGGCTGATGAAAAAAATATTAAAAAGGATAGTTAGTATCAAACTAATTCTTACTTTTGTAGACTAGAAAAAAGGAACGATAAATCTCGTCATGTATTAGAAATGCGAGGCGTTCCGGTTGTGAATTGAACTTATTACACTTTAGTATTAATATTAAAATTTAAATTATGAACAAAAAGTTTTCTACTCTTGTAGCAGGCTTAGCGTTAGTATCATCAGTTGCTTCTGCGGCACTTGATACTTCAATTAAGCTGAAAGAAGGAGGCAACGATGGTCTGTTCCAATTATCGGTTGGTACAACTCCAAATGACAGCGTCCTTTACTTAACAAAGGATGATTCATTGAAATTAATGAAGGCGTCTGATGTTACTCCTGGTATGTTTGCATCTACATTATGGTGTGTTAATGTAGAGTCTTTCAACCAAGGCCAAGCTCCAAAATTCGACTTTACGAACAAGGCGTATGGTCGTATTCTTGAAATTTCTATGGATGGATTGAAGGATCTTCCCGCGGGTAATGTCTCTGATTCATTAATTGTAGGTGGTGACATTAATGGATGGGCATTTTCTTCAACTTTCAAAGACGGTGTTCAAACTGAAAAACCCTTATTCTCTTATTTTGATAATGATTCAGTTGTCGCTTTGGAACACCATGATGGGAATGCTTTGAGAGCAGTGAAGTATCATGCAAGTGAGATTGCAGATATTGACCACACTGTATTCTCTTTAGTGAAACCTTCTCGTATGGTTTTGAATGCTGCTGCATTACACACGATGTTAGGCATGAATGCTGATGGTGAATCATTTAAGTTGTCATTCAACAAGACTGCCAATCCGAACGTTATGGCTCAGGATTTGATTGCACGTGATACGTTGAGTGGTTATGTTGTATTGCAGGCAAAAGAAAGTAAAAAATATTTGCGTGTAGATACAGCTTATCACAATACTACAGGTATCAAGTTCATCCAGTTGACAGATACTACAAGTGCTACAACTTATGATGCAGCTGCTACAGCTGGTAAATCTGGAAACTATGCATTCCGTTTTGAATATTCTCCTTATGCAGATAGCGTATTCATTACTGTAGAAAAGGCTATCCTGACAAAAATGGATGGAAAAACATGGGCACAGTCTGATTCTACAATGAATCGCGATTCATTGCATGTATATGTTCAGGACCTGGGTACATCTAATGCTTTGACTGTATTGAAAGATTCAGTTTCTACTTGGATTAAGTTAGGTTTTGGTGGTTGCGGTGATCCTGTGACTTCAACTAAGACTACTATTCCTAGTGACTTGTATGTAATCAAGAGCACAGACGGTAAGTATTTGGCAGCTCCTATCCATGGAGACTCAACTGTACAGTGGGTTACTTTAGAAAAAAATGTAAATGTTTGGACAATGCCTGCATTCCAGTGGGTAGTTGAAAAACAAAATGCAAACTCTAAGACTTCTAAGATCAATATCACTAACCGTGAATTTGGTAAGTTGGTTACAGACTTCACTGGTGTTCAGTTGGATACAAACAAAGATGCATATGCTGCTGTTGCTGACGATAAGGGTGTTTCTAAAGCTGTTAGCGTAGAAGGCTTTACTGCTGCTACTTCTGATATCAAGAAAGATAGCTTACTTGGTTATAAGTACTTAGATAATGAAGACCTGTTGGTAACTCGTTACAAATTCCGTTATCTGCACGAATTCTCTGATGATTATTATGCAGGTGTAAATACAGAAGAAAATGACTCTATCCTGTATGTTGGTGCTAAGTCTGGTTTCTCTTTGAAACAATCAGCAACTGATGAAACTTATGGTTATACATCTAAAGCTGTAGCTGACTTGAAGCCTTTGTATCGTAAAGTTTACACTTTGAAGATACGTAATGCAAAATTAATCTTTGGTGCTAAAGCTGATAGCGTTGTATTAGATAAAGAAGGTCGTTTCGCAGTTTCTGAAAAAGTAACTCCGATCACATTCTTATTGAAGGCTAATAACGAAAAAGCAATTGATGAAAAAGAAACATTGTTCTATGCATTCATCAAAACAGGTGCTGATACAGTAAAGGTTGGTACAGATGATAACAACTTGTGGATGAAGAGTCAGTTGATGACTGAATCTCGTACTTCTGCTTTCTCTGTAGAAGTTGACGATTCTCCTCTGTATAGAAGATTCAATACAACAAAAGAAAATACTGTTGCATCAGATGATCCTGATACATTGAAGTTCTTCCGTGTTAACAACACTGCAGATATGTTGTTTGAAGATGCTTATAGCGTATATTCAAAAGATAAAGAAATTAATTTCTTAGGCGTTAACAACAACATCCAGTATCCGAATGCAAAACGTGCTATCTATGTTGATACTGCTTATGTAGACCGTGGTACAGGTTATATCAAACCGCAATATATGTTGGCTGTTGGTGTAAATGTTGTTCCGGGTATTGATGCTGTTCCGTGTCCGTTAGAACATAACCATGGTTACGACAAAGATGGTAAGCCGCTTGATAAATGGACTTGCTCACATGCAACTCCGGGTACTGACGGTTATATCAGAGGTCGTTATTTGATCAACGCAGTTGACTCTGCAAAAGTTGATGGTGCTTATGATGCTGCAGCAGTTCGCGATGCTGATTATATCTGGAACAATCAGGTTCGTTTAGCATTCGTAGAAGCTATCCACAAAGCTGATACTCTGTATATTTTGGATGGTGCCAATGCAAATCTGACTGATCCTGTAGATTTCACAAAGTTGCCGAAAGCTTCAAAGAAATATCTTGGTGACAACACTCATAAGAATGTAGTATTCTCATTCCGTTTATTGGAAGAAGGATCTGACAACTTCTTGATTGAATCAGCTGAGACTGACGGTGAAATGATCGCTCCTATGAGAGGTGGTTGGGTGAAAATCCAGAATGGTGTACCTGTAATTTCTTATGCAGCATTTAGTGATGCAGCTAACGAAGCAGAAATCTTCAACGTAGAAAAGACTTCTGAAACTCCGACTGCTAACGAACCTGAACTTTCTGCTAAGACAGTTTCTGTAGTTGCTGGTAACGGTATCGTAACTATCAAGGGTGCTGCAGGCAAGACAGTTGCTATCAGTAACGTACTTGGTCAGACAATTGCTAACACAGTTCTTTCTTCTGACAATGCTGAAATCGCTGCTCCTGCTGGTGTAGTTGTTGTAGCTGTAGAAGGTGAAGCTGCTGTTAAAGCAATCGTTAAATAAGATATTCAAAGACATTTGATTAAAAATGTAATCAAATAATTCTAAAATGATGCTACGTAGTGGCTCCTTTAGGGGAGCCACTCAGTAACCTGTGATGGGGGAATAAGTGGCGTTATTAATATTAAGTAATAAAATAAAGTTCTTACTGTAATTTCTCCCGTGAGGAAGGAATACAGAAAAAAACAGCCTCTGCGATCGTGTATCGTAGAGGCTTTGTTATATGGAAAAATGTGATTATTTTAGCTGCCTGAAAAGAATATTCTAATACTCGGATCTGATATGGGGAAGCCTGATATACAACAAGAATACTTTGTTCTGTCTGCTTTGAAACAAGATAGTCAGGAGGCTTTTTCATTACTTTTTCGCACCTATTATACTGATCTTGTTTTATTCTGTGGTAATTTTATCAAAGACAAGAGTGCCTGTGAGGATATTGTCCAGTCGATCTTTCTGAAGCTGTGGAACGATAGAAAGACTATTCAAATAGAAACATCCTTGAAATCTTATTTGTTGAAATCGGTTCGCAACAGCTGTTTCGATGAATTCCGACATTTGGAAATCGTCCGCCAGTATGAGGCTGGGAATGAAAACTCGGTGCTGGATTGTTATGATACGGAAAACTATATGTTATATTCCGATTTGCACGATCATCTTCATAAAGCTCTTAAACTGGTGCCCGAACAATATCGGGAAGCTTTTGAAATGAATCGTTTTGAAGGGCTGAAATACAGAGAGATTGCAGTAAAGCTGAATGTGTCGGAACGAACGGTAGAAGTACGGGTCAGCAAGACTCTCGAAATTTTGAGAAAGCAGTTGAAAGACTTCTTTGTACTATTAATATCAATCGGTATTCCCTAAAAAACGTTAGAAGTTATGTGGAGAAATAATTTCCGGACGTCTTAATACTATAACAAGAAAAGAAATGACAGATAAAGATCAAATACAGCTTATCATAACCGCTTATCTATCCGGTAAAGCGACTGCTGAAGAACGTCGTGAACTGGAGGAATGGGTACAACAGTCTCCTGATAATAACCGTTATTTCCAAGAGGCTCGTAATATTTGGCAAGTGATGCACCCAGCCTTTATCCCCTCTGAGATTGACGTAATTGAAGCTGAAAAAAATATTTTTTCAAATATCGCAAGGACAAAGAGGAATATCACCAGAACATTGCTGGTTTATTGGCAACGTGTGGCTGCCATACTCGTTATCCCTTTATTAATATTTAGTGCTTATTTATATTTGAATAGAGATGTTGACTTGTCTGATACAATAGAATATCAGGAAGTAAGATCACCTCATGGGACTTTTTCCGAAGTTCGCCTACCGGATGGAACCAACGTTTGGTTGAACGGTGGAAGTTCTTTAAGATATCCTTTAGTTTTCAGAAAAGGGGAACGGGATGTTTTCTTAAATGGTGAGGGATATTTTGAGGTTCACTCTGATAAGAAAAATCCTTTTGTTGTGAAAACGAATCAAATAACTCTTCAGGCTACAGGTACAGCCTTTAATATAGAGGCTTACGATAGCGATTCGATTACCGCGGTTACAATGGTGAATGGTAAAATCGATGTTATTTTTGGAAATTCTTCCCCTGTCGCAATGGCTCCGGGAGAGCGTGCATCTTTTAATAATTTGACCAGAGAATGTCTTATCATGCAGACCGATCCTTACAAGTGGTACGCATGGAAAGATGGGTTAATGATATTCCGTGATGATCCGTTATCTTACGTATTCAAGCGGGTGGGATTAACTTTTAATGTTAATATAGACTTAAAAGACCCCAGTTTGGCCAATGCTCCTTATCGTGCCACTTTCGAATATGAATCGTTGGATGAAATATTACGATTGTTGGAAATGAGTGCTCCTTTACAATTTAAACATAATAAAAGGATAAAGTCAAAGGATAACTCTTATGAGAAGCAAACTATAGAGGTATATAAAAGAAAGAGGTGATTTATTCACCTCTTTCTTTGTTTAAAAAAATCCTTTTTCCGATGTGGAAAAAGATCGCTGAAACGTCTTAGTCATATAAGGAGATAATACACTTTTGTTCATAATTAAATCTGGTGCCTATGCTATAAAGATGATATATTGTTTTATTGAGATTTTGAATTGTTACTTATTGAAATACTGATTCACAAAATAAACTAAAATGAAATTTGCTTATTTATATATATTACTTATCTGTGCTGCATGCAGCCAATCGAAAGAGGTATATCCTGATATTTCTGATACAAATCGTACTACATTTAGTCTATCCTCCAATGATACGACACTTACACAAATATTTGACTGGGCCGTTTGTAGTTCCAATACATGTGTGGGAGATAGTAATGATCCTGTAGGTCCTTGGTATGAAGCTGCATTGCCGGACAGGGCAGCTTTCTGTATGAGAGATGTTTCTCATCAATGTTTGGGAGAAGAAGTGAATGGACACGGTAAACAAAACCTGAATATGTTTACTAAGTTTGTGGAAAACATATCTGAATCGAAAGATTATTGCTCCTATTGGGAGATAAATAAGGATAATGTTCCCGCTCCGATAGATTATGCTTCTGATAAAGATTTCTGGTATAATCTGAATGCTAATTTTGATGTGTTGAATGCTTGCTTTCGCTTATATCTGTGGTCTGGAAATGAAATGTATATCAATGATCCCCGTTTTGAGAAATTTTTTCGCTTAACAACAAATGATTATATTGCTCACTGGCAGTTACAGCCGGATAAAATAATGGAACGTCCGGATGTTATGCACGAAGATAATACACTTGTTAATCCGAGATTTAAAACGTTCCGGGGACTGCCATCCTATGAAGAGTCTGTTCGGGGGCTTACTGTGACGGGTGATTTGATTGCTTCCGTGTTCAGAGGTTTGAAATCGTATGCCCAAATATGGAAGATCAGAGGGAATGAAGATAGTTGCTGTGTTTATAATGCGATGGCAGAAGAGTATGCTCGTCTTTATGATACTGTTTGGTGGAATGAGGATACTCAGAATTATTATGCCTATAAGCTGAAAGATGAAAAATTGATAGAAGGTGGGAGTAATGTCTTTTCTTTTTGGTTTGATATTGTTAGTAACCCGGAACGGGTAGAAAGATTATTGGCTTTAATGGCAGAGAAAGAACCGATAGTAGAAATTATGTCTTATTATCCGATGATTTTCTATAAGCACAGTAAGAATGAAACAGCTTATCGTTATTTGAACGATTTGTATGCGAGTGATCGTCGCGACTATCCGGAAGTGGCAAGTAGTGTGATTGAAGCTATTGTATGCGGACTTGTCGGAGTTGAGGCGGACGCCACAGCTAACAGAATATCTACACTGCCTCGTTTTACGTCTTCGACAGATTGGGTTGCAGTAGAAAATATACCTGTATTTTCTGGGAAAATCTCAATATTGCATCAATCGAGAAATAAAAGTTCTTTTGTAAATAAACTGGATAAAGAGTTGGTTTGGAGGGCAATGTTTCCTGGTAAGGTTAAGATGATAAACAAAAAAACAGCTGAATATATTACAGATGTTTTGGGTAATCAGTATAGTTTTATTGATATTCCCTGTCTGGCAGGTGAAACGGTTTCGGCAGAGGCACAAGAATGAAAATGAATTAAAAAAATCATTTTCTGAATGTGGGAAAATGCTACAGAAACGTCTTAGTTATGTATAAGGAGATAAAAAAGAGTTGTTCACCCCAAAAAATCTAATGCCTATGGGATAAAGTTGTGTTATTGTAATTGATATATGTACCGGACAAAAAAAGGAAAGGTCTCGCACACCTTTCCTTTCAATTGTTCAGTCATTAAAAAGTTTTTAGTCAACCTTATTTTTCTAACTAAACAAACAAATGTATGAATTCCATTTTGGATAAAAAAATCGAAAAGCTAAGTTTTGCCATTAAATTTTTTCGAGTTATGAGATTATGCTTGTTATTTATAGCTTTAAGTCTAACACAAGTATTTGCTTCAGTATCTTATTCACAGACAACGTCTGTGAGCCTTCAAATGAAAAATGCTTCAATTGAGGATGTGCTGAATCAAATAGAAGAAGAAACTGAATTCCGTTTTCTTTATAATAAGAAAATGGTTAATGTGGAACATGAAGTCAATGTCTCTGTTAAAAATAAGAATATTGTAGAGGTATTGGACAATCTATTTAAAAATGCCGGAATATCGTACTCGATAAGTGGACGGCAGATTGTATTAAATAAAAAGGAAATTTATGAATCTGTGCAACAGGTAAATAAAGTAACAGGAATTGTGCTGGATTCACAAGGTGAACCTGTTATCGGTGCTAATGTTGTAGAGAAAGGTACAACAAACGGAACAATTACAGATGTATCCGGTGCATTTACATTGGATCTTTCGCCGAATGCAATCTTAAAAGTTTCTTATATCGGATATGCTGATCAAGAAGTGGCTGTGAACAACAGGAAAAGCCTTGAAATCAGATTGGCTGAAAATACAGAACTGATAGATGAAGTTATCGTTGTCGGTTATGGAACTCAGAAGAAAGCAACAGTGACCGGATCTGTAGCACAGGTTTCCGGTGAGGTCATAAAACAATCACCGGCAGCAAACTTATCAAATTCCATAGCCGGACGTATACCGGGGGTTGTTGCCAATAACAGAAGCGGAGAACCGGGTAGTGATGCGTCTGAAATATATATACGAGGAAAAGGTACATTAGGCAATAGTTCCCCGCTATATGTGATAGATGGTGTTGCAAATCGTGGAGGTATCGACCGCTTGAATCCGAATGATATAGAATCTATCTCCGTGTTGAAAGATGCTTCCGCTTCTATTTATGGTGCGCAAGCAGCCAACGGTGTAATTCTTGTTACCACCAAAAGAGGTACTGATTCGAAGCCGGTGATTGCTTATGATGGTAATTTTTCCGTTTCTCAGAATACACGTACCCCTCATCTGATGAATGCTTATCAGTATATGGTATATGATGACGAAGCGAACAAATATATGGGACGCGATCAGATTTGGGCAAATATTAAGGGAGGTTATCTGGATGGAACGATTGATCCGCTTCAGTATGCAGATACAGACTGGTTTGATGCAACTTTCCGGAATTTTGCACCTCAGACGCAGCATTCTCTTTCTGTAAGAGGTGGTAACGACCGGGTTAAGTATTATATTTCAGGAGGATATCTCTATCAGGAGCCCGGTTTTAAGAACACGAATATGGATTTTAATACATTACAGGTTCGTTCGAATCTGGATGCTAAAATAACAAAAGATTTTACTGTTTCTTTAGAATTGTCAACTCGTCAGGAAAACAGGAATCAGTCAAATATCTCTTCATCTGATTTCTTTTATGAGGCTTATATGATTTACCCTTATCTACCGGATTTCTATCCGAATGGTTTGCCGGGTCCTGGTATTTCAAAAGGGAAAAATTTGGCGTTACTGGCTACAGGAGTAACGGGTTATAATAAGATCAAAGATAATTATATGAATACTAAGGTTTCCTTTGATCTGAAAATGCCCTGGGTTCTTGACGGATTGTATCTGTCTGGCTATGGAGCATTTGATACTCAGTTTAGAAGAGAAAAACTGCTGAATGATACGTGGGATGCGTATCGTTATAATCCGACCACTAAAGAATATGATAAAGTGGCAACAGGAAATAAGAATAACTTTATCGATCTTACTCAGAAAAGTGATGAAAGCCGGATCACAACATTCCATATTAAGTTAGGTTATGAAAAACGTTTTGAAGAGCATAGTGTAAATGCGTTTATTGCCTATGAGCAGAGTAAAACAACCGGTGACTGGTTCTCTGCCTATCGCAGGGACTTCCTGTCGAGTAGTGTGGATTATTTATTTGCCGGGAGCGATATTGAAAAAAGTAATGATGGAAAAGGGTCGATTTCTGCTCGTCAGAATTATTTCGGACGTTTGAGTTATGGCTATAAAGACCGTTATATGGCAGAATTCACTTTGCGTTATGATGGATCTCAAAATTTTGCAAGTTCTGAAAGATGGGGCGTTTTCCCCGGCTTATCAGTAGGATGGCGTATTTCTGAAGAAGAATTCTTTAAGAAAAGTCTTCCTTTTGTCAACGAACTGAAGATTCGTGCATCGTGGGGTAAATTAGGTAATGACCGGGTAGATCCGTTCCAATATTTGAGTACCTTCAATCTTACCAATGGTGCCCATTTCGGAACAGATCCGGTATTGAATAAAGGTTTTACTATTGGGCGTTTGAGTAATCCGCTGATTACATGGGAAAAGGTCGACACAAAGAATATAGGATTTGAGTCTCAATTCTTAAATGGTCTTATTGGTTTTGATTTTGAATACTTCAATTCGAATCGTAAAGATATTCTGACTCCTAAACAGGCTTCTGTTCCTGATTACACGGGGTTGACTTTACCTGATCAGAATATTGGAGAAGTAGGGAATCAAGGATTTGAAACGAGTTTGATTTATAGGAATAAAGTAAATAAGGTCGATTATTATATTGGCGGTAATCTGACATTTGCCCGTAATAAAATTAAATTCTTTGATGAGGCGAACGATATACCTGATTGGCAGAGAAGAACCGGATATGCTATTGATTCATGGCTGGTATATAAAACGGATGGTATTTATCAGACACAGAAAGAGGTAGATGATTCTCCCCATTTAATGAATGCGCAACCTGGCGATATTAAATATGTAGATGTAGACGATGATGGTGAGATTACGGCGAATGACATGGTACGTATCCATGAAAGTGCTATACCGGAAATTGTATATGGTATTAATATGGGAGCTAAATGGAATGGATTTGAATTGAATATTCTTTGGACGGGCCAGGGACGGGCAAAGCAAATGATTCGTCCGTTCGGTTATAACCGTGATGTCGAATATTTTGATAATCGTTGGATCTCAGCTGAAGAAACTCCGAATTCTCTTTATCCGAGAGCCTTTAATACACAAGATCAGATCAATAATAGAGATTCGGATTTCTGGTTGAAAAATGCTGCATTCCTGCGTTTGAAAAATGTTGAGTTGGCTTATAATGTACCTTCTTCCTGGTTGGAAAAGATTAACATCAGAGATTTACGTGTCTTTGTAAGTGGATTTAATCTGTTTTCAATCGATAAAATTAAAGTGTTGGACCCGGAGGGTACAAACGCTGCCGGAATGTATTATCCTCAACAACGTGTTTACAATGTTGGGTTAAGTCTTAGTTTCTAATTGTTTAAATCTATTGTTATGAATAAAATAGCAAAATTGTCAATATTTCTTTTTAGTGCATGTTGTATCTCATGTTCGGATTTTCTGGATGTAGAACCTCTGGATTCATTTACAGGAGAAGCTGTGTTTTCAGATCCCTCTCTGACTGAAGCTTATGTCAATGAACGTTATATGGGTTTGCGGGATTATTTTGGACCTGAGAGTACGGTGGGATTGAAATATCAGGCTTCTACACGTTTTATTTGCGATGAATCTATGAGTAACTTTAACTGGGCTAGTGCCTGGAGCTATAACCAGGGAGAGGTAACACCTGATCAGGTTGGAAGTTATAATGTGTGGAAAGAATATTTTACAGGGATAAAAGATTGTAATATCTTCTTTGAGAATATCGGATTATTGCAGAATCAGGAAGAATTGGTTAACCGCTTGACAGGAGAGGTGACATTTTTGAGAGCTTATCTTTATGCTGAACTGGTGAACAGATACGGTGGAGTACCTATTATCACAAAAACATTTGGTATTAACGATGATATGATGGTGACTCGTGACAGTTATGAAGACTGTATCTCTTTTATTGTAACAGAACTTGATAAAGCTGCTTCTTTATTGCCTGTTAAACAGGAAGATAAAAATTTCGGACGTGCTACTAAAGGTGCTGCATTGGCATTGAAATCAAGAATGCTATTGTATGCAGCTAGTCCACAATGGAATTCTTCCGGTGATACTCAGAAATGGAAAGCTGCAGCAGATGCTGCAAAAGCTGTTATCGACTTGACCGATAACAGCGGTTCGTTAGCTTATGAACTGGATCCCAGTTATAAAGACTTGTTCCTGACAAGCAAAAGTAAGGAGATTATATTCATGCGTTTGTATAGTTCTGAGTATGGTCATCGTTTTGACTGGGAAAACTCTCCGAATGGTTTTACAGGATGGAGTGCAACATGCCCTTTGCAAGATATGGTCGATTCTTATGAAATGGAAGACGGTTCGATGCCGACTCCTGATTTGTATAAAACAGACGAGCCGTGGAAAGGGCGTGAGCCTCGTTTCTATCATTCAATTCTCTGTGATGGACAAGAATTCCGGGGACGTGAAATTGAATTCTGGACAACAAGTGATCCGGAAGGTGTAAATGGTGTTGATACAGAATACGGCCCGGAGGGATGGAACACTTCTAAGACACGATATACGATCCGGAAATTCATGAACGAGGCCCTTACTGCTGCATGGGTGGATAAAGGTACACAACCTTTTATCTTTTCCCGTTTAGGAGAAATTTATCTGAATTATGCAGAAGCGATGTTTCATCTGGGAGACGAAGCTACTGCCCGTAAATATGTTAACCTGATAAGGGAAAGGGCACGTGAAGGAAAAGACGTGTTGCCTGATATCACTGCATCCGGAGATGAGTTATTAAAGAAAATCCAGCACGAGCGTAAGATTGAATTGGCTTTTGAGGAACATCGCTATTATGATGTTCGCCGTTGGAAAATAGCAGAACAGACAGAGAATAAAGTGGAGAGAAGAGTCCATATTGTAAAAGATCTGGCAACCGGAAAGAAAACATATTCGTTTGTAGATGTCCAGGAACGGAAATTCCTGCCGCAACATTATCTGATGCCTATTCCACGTAGTGAAATTCAGAAAAATCCTCTTTTGGAACAGAATCCTTACTATAATTAATGTAAGAATGTAGTCGAACAAAGGATACATGTTTCTTTCAAATGAAGATGTATCCTTTGTTATTTTACAGAATAGTATAAAAATGAAATTGTATGAAAAAAGTAATATATGCCATAAGCTTATTATTGTTCGCTGTTAATATTTCAGCGCAGGATATCAGTGTGACATCCTCCTGTCGGGATCTGGAAAAAGGATTTGAATGGGCCAAAGAAAAAGCCCGTTCCTTCGTTGTAACAGGTAAAAAGGGACCGGTTAATATTTCGGATGTGAATGATGAATCGGAAATAGTCGACTACATACCTGCTTACTGGGCTGGTTATCCTTTACGTACTGCTTTTTATTCGCGTGATTTTTGCCATCAAATAGCGGGTGCACACCTGTTAGGACTGGAAGAAGAAAATTTTACAATGATGAAAGCCTTTGCTGCTTCGGCGAATGCTTCCAGAAAATGGTATCCTTTATGGGCCATAAACTTTGACGGATCGCCTTATTTGTTGGACTATAAAAATGACAATGATTTTGTGAGGGAGGTTCCTGCCACATTCGAATTGGTAGAAAAAGCCTATAAATTATATTGTTGGACCGGTGATAAACGATATCTGGAAGATGAAACGTTATGGAATTATTATACCAGAGTTGTAACAGACTTTATCGCTTTGCATGATGGTAAAATACCGAACGGGATCGCTGAAGGTACTGGCGAAGGAAATATCTTTAAAGGCTCAGCAACGTTCAATGAGCAACGGGATGTTCCGTTGATTGAGGCAGGTGATGGAATTGCTTGTCAATACAGTGCTTTTGTAGCCTATGCCGAAATGGCTAAATTGCGTGGTATGACTAAGCTAGCTGATGAGTATTTAAAAAAAGCGGAAGATTTAAAGAGTTATTTTAATACGAAATGGGGAGTTGAAGGTACTGACTTGTATAATCGGGGATATGTTTCAAAAGATAAGCCGGTTGCAGGTTGGGGGAAAGAAAACTCATGGTTTATGCCAATGAAAGGCATTACGGATCCTTTTTCAGAAAGAACCGGAAAATATCTTGATTTCATCAGTATGCGTCTGGACTCGAAAGAAGATATTCCTGATAACATAGAGGCTATATCTTATGTGCCGGAGGTATTCTTTTTGTATAACAGGAATGAACAGGGTTGGAAATGGATGAAGCATATATTGTCTACTATTGATCAGGAACATGCCGCAAGCAGTCTTACGGGAAAAAATGGGAATTATCCGGAGGTTTCTTATGTCCTGATCGCAAATATAGTAGAGAATCTGGCAGGCGTATCGGTTGAGGCTTCTCGTAATTATATATCGACTGCATCTCATTTACCACAGGAAGTAAATACATTGAGTGTGAAGAATATAAAGATGGGCAATTCTCTGGTAGAAGTTTCACATGAAGAACAGAGTCTTTCATCTTTGTATTATGTGCAGGGAGATAAAACCTTGATCTGGGATGCTTGTTTTGCCGGTTCTTATGATTATGTACATGTGAATGGGAAAAAGCAGGCTTGTGGAAGTGTTGATATAATGGGAGTCAAATACTCCGTTTGTCAGTTGACAATAGAACCTGGAGAGAAAAAAACTGTGTCAGTCAAGTAGTTTACATGCAAATTAGTATATTTGTTGAACTAATATTTATTCAATAGCCACATGTAAATCAAATATCATGAAGAAAATTCTTTTTATTACACTTTTCTGTCTGAACTTTGTTTGTACAGGAATGTTAACCGCTCAAAACCGCTGGTCGATTAACCCCGACGGAAGTATCTCGTGGGAAGTGAAAGACCGTATTCCTCATTACGACCATATTGAGATGAGCGGGTTGAAAGTATCGACTGTACTTCGTTACGGCGTGAATGCCGACGGCTCTTTCGCTTTGAATAAAAGCATGATCTGGCCAATGCTTCGGACGATCCCGAATGATACCCATGCCAGCCTGATGCGACGTTTTGCATGGAATGCATCCGATATGGTTTCTGTAAACGGACAATCCCTTTCCGGTGAGAAAGTAAGTAAGATCACACTGGATGGAAAAATGACCGTGGTAAGTACTGTCGAACTGCCGCGTAATGTGAAAGCAGAACTGACACGTGTCATCTTCCCGGCAGTCTCCAGCCCGGCTGTTTATGAAAAGTATATCCTTCGGAATACAGGCACATCGCCTTTGGCTGTGGAGATCCCCGAGTTGCATGCCGTGAGCCATACAGATCCGGCAAAAGGCGTGGATGGCAGTTATAAATTAGTATCGGAAATCATCGGAGCCACAACCAAGCAGCTTCAACCCAGAGAAGAGTTGGTCTTTTATGCTGCCCTTACTGGCTATAAAGAAGATGAGGTGGAATTGAAGCCAGATGTAGAGAAAGAGCTTCAGGCACGGAAAGACCTGATCGCCGGCTTTTGGAATAACCTGATACTGGAAACATCCGATCCCGTTGTAAATACGATGTTTGCCTTTGCCAAGATACGTGGAGCGGAAAGTATCTACGATACCAAAGGCGGACTGATGCATGGTCCGGGCGGCGAGTCCTATTACGCAGCTATCTGGGCTAACGACCAGGCAGAATATATCAATCCGTTTTTCCCTTACCTGGGATACGAAGTCGGAAACGGTTCAGCTCTGAATTCATTCAAGCATTTCGCCCGTTTCATGAACCCGGAATATGAAAAGATCCCCAGTTCTATTGTTGCAGAAGGACTGGATGTCTGGGGCGGAGCCGGTGATCGAGGCGATGCAGCAATGGTCGCTTACGGGGCTGCTCGTTATGCCCTGGCAAGAGGAGATAAGGCGGAAGCCGAAGAATTGTGGCCACTGATCGAATGGTGTCTGGAATACTGCCGTCGTAATCTGAACGACAAAGGCGTTGTGGCTTCCGATGCCGACGAACTGGAAGGTCGCTTTCCCGCCGGAAAAGCCAACCTCTGCACCTCTTCCTTATATTATGACGCATTGCGTTCAGCTTCTTATCTGGGTAAAGACCTGAAAAAGCCGTTCTCCGTATTGGCTGACTATGAGAAACAAGCGAAAGACCTTCGTAAGAATATGGAAGAGTATTTCGGTGCAGAAGTCGAAGGTTTCGACACCTATCAATATTACGAAGGTAACGACATCCTTCGTTCCTGGATCTGTATCCCGCTGACAGTCGGCATCAACGAACGTAAAGACGGAACGATCGACGCCCTATTCTCACCCCGCTTATGGACAAAGAACGGGCTGTTGACCCAAGCCGGCAGTGAAACCTTCTGGGATCGTTCCACCCTCTATGCCCTGCGTGGCGTATATGCCTGTGGCGAAACGGAGAAAGCTACCGAATACCTGAAATTCTATTCCAGTCAACGTCTTCTCGGCGACCATGTTCCATACGCCATCGAAGCCTGGCCGGAAGGAAGCCAGCGTCACCTTTCGGCGGAGAGCGGATTGTATTGCCGTATCATCACAGAAGGAATATTCGGTATCCGTCCGACCGGATTGAAATCCTTCACCTTCACTCCCCGCTTACCGGCAGAGTGGAACCAGATGAACCTGCGTAACATAAAAGCATTCAACTCTACATTCGATATCGAAGTAACCCGTGAAAACGGAAAGCAATCAGTAGCAGTCAAAGCCGGAGGTAAAACCCTCCTTCACAAAACATTCAAGGAAGGAGAAGTAATCTCCGTCAAACTCCCCTGATCTACTAATTCATCAGCCAGGCAGCTAAAAGAAAATACCTGGCTGGTGAGTATAGTTTCGTATATTACGAGAATAGAGTATCACATATTATGAGAATGAAATGTCATATATTGTGAGAATACAGTATCATAATATATGATACTTTTCACCGACCAGCATAAAAAGCATCCAACATCCTTTCCACCCTCCTCAACAAAACGCGCAGCGTTTTTAGAAAGGCCTCAGCGAAGCCGGTGCAGCCTTGATCTTTTGCTTACTTTTCTATCAAGAGAAAAGTAAGATAATTACCTGTTGATAACTTTTTTGTACTTTTCTTCTATATTTCTTGGAAGGTAATTTGATAAATGTTTAATTTTACCCGGAAATAGAGTAACGTGCCCGTTGCCAACGAAGTAGGTTGCTTTTGTTTAAGGGAAAGTTTAACGTGGAACACAAGAATGGAAGAGAAAAATAGCTGCTATCACGTACCGGTAATGCTCGAAGAAAGCCTGAAAGGTCTGAATATTCAACAAGGGGGGGCTTATGTCGATGTGACCTTCGGTGGAGGAGGACATTCGCGCGAGATACTGAAACAGCTCGGTAACGAAGGAGAACTTTATGGATTCGATCAGGATGCCGATGCAGAACATAATATCCCTGCCGATCCCCGTTTTGTGTTTGTCAGGAGTAATTTCCGGTATTTGTATAATTTTATGCGTTATCACGGCGTTGCGGGAGAGGTAGACGGTCTGTTGGCCGACCTGGGAGTCTCTTCCCATCACTTCGACGACAAAGACCGTGGTTTCTCCTTTCGTTTCGACGGAGCACTGGATATGCGGATGAATACCCGTGCGGGACAGACGGCAGCCGATATACTGAATACCTATACCGAAGAGGCACTGGCAGATGTATTCTACCTGTACGGCGAACTGAAGGTCGCACGTAAACTGGCCTCACTGATCGTCCGGACACGTGAGAATAAAAAGATAGAAACGATCGGTGACTTCCTGGAGTTGGTTAAACCCTTCACCGGAAAGGACAAAGAGAAGAAGTTTCTGGCACAGGCATTTCAGGCACTTCGTATCGAGGTGAACGATGAAATGCGTGCATTGAAAGAAATGCTGCAACAAACCCTGCAGGTGTTAAAACCCGACGGACGTTTGGTGGTAATCACTTACCACTCGTTGGAAGACAGGCTGGTAAAGAATTTCCTGAAAACAGGGAACTTTGAAGGAAAGAGCGAACAGGACTTTTTCGGAAATGTGCAAACGCCATTTCGTATGGTAAACAATAAAGTAATCGTGCCTTCCGACGAGGAGATTGAAAGAAATCCCCGTTCAAGAAGTGCCAAACTGAGAATAGCGGAGAAGAAATGAACGGAACAATGAAAAATGAATAATTAATAATGAATAATGGGCTTCGCGTCTCTCTCGTTATTAATTATTAATTAGCAAAGCGTTATGGTGGAGGAAAAACAACAACGTAAAAAGTCAAAGAAAAAAGAGAAACGTCTTTCTCTTTTGTATGTGCTGGGCGGTGGTATCCTGAATGAGGATTTTATCGTTAAACACACACGGATGATCGTGCTTGTTGTGATAATGATATTCTTCTTTATCGGGAACCGTTACACCTGTATGCAAAAACTGCGTGAGATAGACCGTCTGCAACAACGCTTGCGTGACGTGCGCTTTGAAGCATTGTCTATTTCTTCGGAGCTGACAGGCAATAGCCGTCAGTCGCAAATAGAATTATTGATTGAAGAACAAGGTATTGAACTGGAAGGAGCCAAAACTCCGCCGTATGAATTACATAAATAAGTATGGCTGAAGAAATCGAACCAAATGAAGCTGCACCGAAAAGTAACCGGATATTATTCTGTTACTTTCTCGTTGTGTTATTATTGGGGCTTATCGCAGTAGGCATACTCCTGCGGACGTTTGATACAGCTTTCGTGGAAAAGGAAAAATGGGAGAAAGTGGCCGAAAGCCAGAAACGCCCGAACCGTCTGATATTACCTGGACGCGGAAATATTTACTCTTCCGATGGAAAGTTGATGGCCACCAGTGTGCCTCGCTATTATACCTATATCGACTTCCGTGCCGACGGTCTTTCGGTCGATACCTTCCTGAATTCGAAGATAAACGGAGTGGATTCACTTTCGGTTTATTTATCTCGTAAGTTCAAGAACCGTACTCCGGCCGGGTATAAGGCACACCTGCTTCGCGGACTGAAAAGCAAAAGCCGCCAGTATCCGGTGTACGAAGGCCGTGCTTCTTATACAGACCTGAAGGAAATGCGGAAATACCCGTTCCTGCGTTTGAGCCGGTATAAGAGCGGGTTTTATACAAAAGAAATGGTGCAACGCCAGAAACCTTTCGGAACGCTTGCTTCCCGTACGATCGGAGATATTTACGGTGAAATAGAAGCAGGTGGTGTAACGAAAGGAAAGAACGGATTGGAGTTGCAATACGACTCGTTGCTTCGCGGTGAAGCTGGATTAAGTTCTGTCCGCCGTGTGGGTGGAGGCTGGACCAATGTGGTAGAGGTCGAACCTGTGGACGGAATGGATATCCGTACGACGATCGATATCAATATCCAGGATATCACAGAGAAGTCTCTGGTAGATATGTTGAAGAGGATCGATGCTGAGTCAGGTACTGCCGTTGTTATGGAAGTATCGACGGGCGAGATAAAAGCCATTACCAACATGGGACGTATCCGCGAAGGGGCTTATGCCGAAACCAAGAACCATGCAGTTGCCGATGAGATAGAACCGGGTTCGACCTTTAAGGTAGCCTCTATGATGGTCGCTCTCGAAGATGGTATCTGTCAACCCAGTGATACTGTGGACGTAGGTAAAGGTGTATATATGTATAAAGGTGCCCGTATGACTGACCATAATATGAATAAGGGTGGTTACGGACGTATCTCTGCGGAACAGGCTATCTGGTATTCATCTAATATCGGAGTTGCCAAGATCATTCTGAAAGGATACGAAAAGAACCCGACCAAATATGTGGAAGGACTTTATAAACTGGGACTGACTATTCCGTTGAACCTGGAGATCCCGGGAGCCGGACGTGCCAAGATACGTATGCCGAATGACACGACTTTATATTGGTCGAAGACTACGTTACCCTGGATGTCCTTCGGATATGAAACACAGATCCCGCCGATCTATACGCTGACCTTTTTCAACGCCATCGCGAATGGTGGAAAGATGGTTCGCCCGATGTTTACGAAAGAGATCATGCACAATGGGAAAACGGTGCAAAGCTTCTCGACAGAGGTGTTGAAGTCATCCATTTGTTCGGATAAAACGCTTGATATCATTAAGGAAATGTTGTTGGGCGTGGTCGAGCAGGGTACAGGTAAAGCCGTTCATTCGGATATCATCCGTATAGCCGGTAAAACGGGTACGGCACAGATTGCAACAGGCGGTGTTTATCGTACGAGCGGACACCAGGTGGCTTTCTGCGGCTATTTTCCGGCCGACGAACCGAAGTATTCCTGTATCGTAGTGATCCGCCGTCCGCGTATCGGTTATCCGTCCGGTGGTACGATGTCGGGAGGCGTAGTGAAGGCAATTGCAGAAAAAGTATATGCCAGCCACATGTCGTTCGATGTGCGGGATATGGAGCGCGACTCATTAGCCGTATTAATGCCGGCGGCGAAGAACGGAAACTTGGAAGCGCTTGAAAATGTACTGGGAAAACTGGACATAGATGCGAATACAGACAGTCTGGAAACAAAATGGGTAGTCACCAAACGTGAAGAAGGAGACGAAGAACTCCATCTGCGTGATTTGACGATCCGTGAAGGATTAGTGCCGAGTGTGATCGGTATGGGAGCCAAAGATGCGGTTTACCTACTCGAGAGTGCCGGTTTGCGTGTCGCTCTGGATGGCATGGGCCGGGTTTCGGCCCAGTCGATGGGAGCAGGCACACGGATTGCCAAAGGACAAACCATAAGATTAACATTAAAATAATATGGAACTGAAGAATTTGATTCATACGTTGGATGTACTGGAAACAGTCGGAGCGGATCATGTAAAGATTACAGGCATCCAGTCTGATTCCCGCAAGGTGGAAGATGGCTTTATGTTCGTAGCGGTAAGAGGTACGGCAGTCGATGGACATGCCTATATTGACGGTGCCATAGCAAAAGGTGCTGTTGCGATCGTCTGCGAGGAAATCCCATCCCTTTCGGAAGGAAAGGAAATTTCTTCCGGGAGAAAAGTTGTTTTCATCCGGGTGAAAGATTCGGCGGACGCTTTAGGCAAACTGGTATCGGCCTGGTATGACAATCCTTCGGACAAGCTGACGCTGGTCGGCGTTACCGGGACGAATGGGAAGACAACCATCGCAACCTTATTGTATGAAATGTTCCGTAAGATGGGACATAAAGTTGGCCTGATCTCCACCGTATGTAATTATATCGACGGCGAAGCGATCCCGACGGAGCATACGACGCCAGACCCGATCACCCTCCATAGCCTGATGGCACAAATGGTGGAAGCCGGATGTGAGTATGCCTTTATGGAAGTCAGTTCCCATTCAATCGATCAGAAACGTATCAGCGGCTTGTCGTTCGACGGTGGTATCTTTACCAACCTGACGCGCGACCATCTGGATTATCATAAAACGGTAGAGAACTACCTGAAAGCAAAGAAGAAATTCTTTGATGATCTGCCTGCGGATGCTTTTGCACTGACCAATGCCGATGATAAATCAGGTC
The DNA here is from genome assembly GCF_905196875.1 of uncultured Parabacteroides sp. Classification (GTDB taxonomy): domain Bacteria; phylum Bacteroidota; class Bacteroidia; order Bacteroidales; family Tannerellaceae; genus Parabacteroides. Next base: position 96,826 of record NZ_CAJJWO010000002.1, read on the forward strand.
TGGTCATGCTCCAGAATACAGCGGCAAAGAAGCTGACCTATTCACTCCGTACCCTGGCTGATTTCAAAGGAAAGATACTGGAGTCGCATTTTGAGGGAACAGAAATGATCATTAACGGTCGTGAAGTAGTCGTTCATTTTGTGGGACGTTTCAATGCCTACAACCTGTTGGCTGTTTACGGTGCGGCTGTTTCACTGGGGAAAGATCCGGAAGAAACGCTGATCGTATTGAGCACGCTGCATTCGGTATCCGGCCGTTTCGAAACAATACAGTCGCCGTTGGGATATACGGCCATTGTCGATTACGCCCATACGCCGGATGCTTTGACAAACGTGCTGAACGGTATTGGAGAAGTGCTCGATGGAAGAGGCCGGATCATCACTGTTGTCGGTGCCGGCGGAAACCGTGATAAGGGGAAACGCCCGTTGATGGCAAAAGAGGCGGCGAAGCTGAGCGACCAGGTGATCCTGACTTCCGATAATCCCCGTTTTGAAGAACCGGACGAGATTATTCAGGATATGGTGGCCGGGCTAAGTCATTCGGATATGGAACGTACGCTTTGTATTACCGATCGTACACAGGCTATCAAGACAGCCACTATGCTGGCTAAGAAAGGCGATGTGATCCTTGTGGCCGGTAAAGGCCATGAAGATTATCAGGATGTGAAGGGCGTGAAACATCATTTTGACGACCGTGAGAAGTTACGGGAAATATTTGCAACACAACAACAATAAAACGACATGCTTTATTATCTTTTTAATTATCTGGATCAATTCGACTTACCTGGAGCGGGGATGTTTAAATACGTATCATTCCGTTCCGGATTGGCACTGATCCTTTCCCTGTTTATCTCGACAGCTATCGGCCGCCGTATTATCGACCGTTTGCAGATGTTGCAGATCGGCGAGACGGTACGTAACCTCGGACTGGAAGGGCAGATGAGTAAGAAAGGTACACCGACAATGGGAGGTATCATTATCATCATTGCCATCCTGATCCCGACTTTACTTTGTGCTAAGCTGAATAATATTTATGTGATCCTGATGATGGTCACCACCGTTTGGCTAGGTGCACTTGGTTTTGCCGACGACTATATCAAGGTGTTCCGTAAGAATAAAGAAGGGATGCATGGTAAATTTAAAATCATCGGACAGGTTGGTCTGGGGCTGATTGTCGGTTTAGTCTTGTTCATGAGTCCGGATGTCGTGATTAAGGAGAATATGGAGGTACGGCATGATAATGTGATCGAAGAAGTTCACTATCATACGGTAGAAACGAAGTCTACCAAAACGACCATCCCGTTCATGAAGAATAACAATTTCGATTATGCCCAACTGGTTAGCTGGGCAGGCGATTATAAAGAAGAAGCGGCGTGGCTGGTCTTTGTTTTAATGACCATATTTGTGGTGACAGCCGTTTCGAACGGGGCAAACCTGACTGACGGACTGGATGGCCTGGCTGCCGGAACTTCTGCTATCATAGGGGTTGCGTTAGGTATTTTGGCTTATATGTCCGCCCACTTCGAGTTCGCTTCCTTCCTGAATATTATGTTTATTCCCGGAGCGGAAGAGTTGGTGGTGTTTGCCTCCGCCTTTATCGGCGCGACAGTAGGTTTCCTTTGGTATAACTCATACCCTGCGCAGGTATTTATGGGTGATACGGGAAGTCTGACACTGGGCGGTATAATCGCTGTATTTGCTATAATTATACGTAAAGAGTTGCTAATACCAATTCTTTGTGGTATTTTTCTCGCTGAAAGTATTTCGGTTATGGCGCAGGTAGCCTACTTCAAATATACAAAAAAGAAGTATGGCGAAGGTCGTCGTATATTTAAGATGACGCCATTGCACCATCATTTCCAGAAAGCAGGAAATGCAGGAATACAAGCGTTGCTGCAAAAACCGTTCAACGTGGTGCCTGAATCGAAGATCGTAGTGCGCTTCTGGTTGATCGGTATTATTCTGGCGGTTATAACGATCGTCACATTGAAGATGAGATAAATAATGTGGTAATGTGGCAATATGGCGCTGCGCTAAATTTGCCAATTAAAGAATTGAATAATTTAGAATAGAGAGTGTTTTATTGGCACATTGGCATATTGGCAAATTAGATAATTATTAATAATGAAGAGGATTGTTGTATTAGGGGGAGGAGAAAGCGGCGCAGGTGCAGCCGTGTTGGCGAAGGCAAAAGGATTTGACGTGTTCGTTTCCGACTTTTCGTCTATCAAACCCAAGTATAAGGATATGCTCGACGCCCACGGAATCCGTTGGGAAGAAGGACAGCATACCGAAGCCGACATTCTGAATGCCGACGAGGTCATCAAAAGCCCCGGAATACCCGACAAGGCTCCGATGATCCAGAAACTGAAAGCGCAGGGGACGCATATCATCTCCGAAATAGAATTTGCCGGACGATACACCGACTCGAAAATGATCTGTATCACCGGAAGTAATGGTAAGACAACGACTACCATGCTTACATACCACATCCTGAAAGAAGCCGGAGTGGATGTCGGCCTGGCCGGAAACGTAGGGAACAGCCTGGCATTGCAGGTTGCCGAAGACCCGCACGCGGTCTACGTGATCGAACTGAGCAGTTTTCAGTTGGACAACATGTACGACTTCAAAGCGGATATAGCTATCTTGCTGAATATAACGCCCGATCATCTGGATCGTTATAACTACGAGATGCAGAATTATGTGAACGCCAAGTTTCGCATAATTCAGAACCAAACGTCGGAAGATGCGTTCATCTTCTGGAACAACGACCCGATCATAGCCCGCGAGATCGCCAAACGCCATCCTGCGGCAACTCTTTACCCATTCGCCGAAACGCATGAAGACGGCGTGAAGGGATATACGGATAATAAGCAAATAGTAATTGAAACCTCAAACGGAACATTTACAATGGATCAGGACTTATTAGCATTAACGGGTACACATAACCTGTACAATTCGCTGGCATCGGGCATCGCATCGAAGGTGGTCGATATCCACGATGAAAATATACGGGCTTCATTGAGTGACTTTACCGGAGTGGAACACCGCCTGGAGAAAGTGGCCCGTGTACGCGGAGTAGATTATATCAACGACTCGAAAGCGACGAATGTAAACTCTTGCTGGTATGCCTTGCAAAGTATGACGACCAAATTGGTACTGATACTGGGCGGAACGGACAAGGGGAATGACTACTCTGAGATAGAAGAACTTGTAAAACAAAAAGTACGTGCCTTGATTTTCCTGGGTGTCGACAATAACAAACTGCATACTTTCTTCGACGGAAAGGTGGAGCAGATTGAAGATGCCCGCTCGATGGAAGAAGCGGTAAGCAAGGCTTATAAACTGGCAGAAAAGGGAGACACCGTATTGTTATCGCCCTGCTGCGCTAGCTTCGATCTCTTCAAGAGTTACGAAGACCGCGGCGACCAGTTCAAGGCTTGCGTACGTAACTTGTAAAATGAATTAGAATGGATCTGGCAAGTAAATTATTTAAGGGCGACCGGGTGATATGGATCATCTTTATGTTCCTGTGCCTGATTTCGGTTGTTGAGGTGTTTAGTGCTACGAGTACGATCGCCTACAAGAACGCGAATCATTGGGCACCGATCGTTCGTCATGCCACTTTCCTGCTGGGCGGGTTTGTGCTTGTTTTGCTGTTGCACAATGTCCCGTGCCGGTTCTTTCCGGTGTTTATACTGTTATTGCCTGTTTCGGTATTAATGCTGATCGCCACGCCATTCGTAGGGATCAATGCGAATGATGCACATCGTTGGCTGGAGATATTCGGTATACAGTTCCAGCCTTCGGAGTTTGCCAAACTGGCCTCGGTGGTGTTTATTGCCTTCCTGCTCAGTAAGCGGAGTAAGTTTACGGACGACCAGATATTTAAGTATATATTGATCGGGGTGGGTATGACATGTATCCTGATCCTTCCCGAGAACTTCTCGACTGCTTTTATGCTGTTCGGCGTTTGTTTCCTGATGATGTTTATCGGGCAGTTGCCGCTGAAGAAGCTCGGAAAACTGGCGGGTGTCCTGATTTTGGGGTTGATCGTGTTTATCGTCCTGCTGCGTTTCACCCCCACCGGGGTGACTCAGTATCTGCCTGACCGTTTCAGTACCTGGCAGGGACGTCTGGAACGTTTTTTCGAGCCTCATGAGTCGGATGTGGATGCGAATGGAGTTTATAAAATAACCGATGATAATTACCAGGTTTCCCATGCGAAGATCGCTATTGCACGCGGGGGACTGTTCGGACAATTGCCGGGTCATGGGCAGCAGAGGGATTTTCTTCCGCAGGCCTATTCCGACTTTATTTATGCGATCATTATTGAAGAACTGGGAGTTGTGGGTGGTGTGTTTGTCCTGATGTTGTATATCATGTTGTTGGTACGCGTCGGGATGATTGCCCGGAAATGCGATAAGGCTTTCCCGAAATACCTCGTGCTGGGATGCGGATTACTGGTTGTGGTGCAGGCATTGGCCAATATGGCGGTGGCTGTCAATCTGATTCCGGTAACCGGTCAGCCGATGCCGTTGGTCAGCCGTGGAGGAACCTCGACGGTGATCTCTTGTATCTATTTCGGAATTATCCTGAGCGTGAGCCGTTTCGGTGCCAATATGGGTAATGAGGAAGATGAAGATCCGGAAGATGAAACCGAAGGCGCTGGTGCAGCTCCCGCGATTACAGAAGAAGAAATATCAAACTGGGTACCCGATACGCAACCCGAAACGGAAGAACAGTTTGCAACAGAAACAAAATAAAAAATGAAACAGTACCGGATAATAATAAGTGGCGGCGGAACTGGGGGACACATTTTCCCGGCCATCTCTATAGCCAACACCGTCAGGAAACGTTTTCCTGATGCGGAAATCTTATTTGTAGGTGCGGAAGACCGGATGGAAATGGAAAAAGTTCCGGCCGCCGGCTATCAGATAGTAGGTTTACCGGTGAGTGGTTTCGACCGTGCTCACCTATTTAATAATATAAAAGTGCTCAATCGCTTGCGTAAGAGTCTCCGATTGGCGAAGAAGACAATTTGTGATTTCCGTCCGGATATTGCCGTGGGTGTTGGAGGTTATGCCAGCGGCCCGACTTTATGGATGGCTGCTTCACAAGGTATTCCGACCCTGATACAAGAGCAGAATTCGTATGCTGGAGTTACCAACAAACTGTTGGCGAAAAAAGCATCGAAGATCTGTGTCGCTTATGACGGTATGGAAAAGTTTTTCCCGGCAGACAGGATCGTGATTACCGGTAATCCGGTGCGTCAAGACCTGGAAGAGGCGACTAACAGGAAAGAAGAAGCATTGGCATTCTTCGGCCTTTCTTCCGAAAAGAAGACGATCCTGGTGGTCGGCGGTAGCCTGGGAGCCCGGACGATCAATCGTAGCATTCAGGGTGATCTGGATAAACTGTTCGCCTCCGATGTGCAGGTAATCTGGCAGACCGGACGCTATTATTATAGCGAAGCGACCAAGCACCTGAAGGCTTATCGCGGTATGCCTGTCTGGTGTTCCGACTTTATTACGCGGATGGATTATGCCTATGCGGCGGCCGATCTTGTCATCTCCCGTGCGGGAGCCAGTTCGATTTCCGAACTTTGCTTGTTGAAGAAACCGGTTATCCTAGTTCCTTCCCCGAATGTAGCGGAAGACCATCAGACCAAGAATGCACTGGCACTGGTAAACAAAGACGCTGCGATAATGGTTGCAGATAGAGAGGCTGAACAACAGTTGGTCGCCAAGGCGCTCGAGGTTGTTCATGACGACGAACGACTGGCCGGGATGAGCCGTAATATCGAAAAGCTGGCCCATCATCACAGTGCAGATCAGATAGTAGATGAAATAGTTAAGATAGTAGAGAAAAAGCAATAATATGAATATAAATACGATAACGGCTGTCTATTTTGTCGGAGCGGGTGGTATAGGAATGAGTGCCTTGATCCGCTATTTCCTGTCGAAAGGGAAACAGGTGGGAGGATATGATAAAACTCCGTCTGACCTGACTGCGCAGCTTAACCGTGAAGGTGCCGTTATTCATTATGAAGATAATGTATCCCTGATTCCGGATGCTTTTAAAGATCCTGCTCAGACGTTAGTTGTTTATACGCCGGCTGTTCCTGAGTCGCATACCGAGTTGACGTATTTTCGTCAGAACGGATTTGAGGTGATGAAGCGGGCCCGTGTCCTGGGTGAGATCACCAACTGCTCACGGGGCCTTTGTGTTGCCGGAACGCATGGAAAGACAACTACCTCTTCGATGGTAGCCCATCTGCTGAAACAATCGCATGTGGATTGTAATGCGTTTCTGGGCGGCATCCTGAAGAATTACGATAGTAACCTGATGCTTTCGGACAAAAGCGATTTGACCGTGATCGAGGCCGACGAGTTCGATCGCTCTTTCCATTGGCTCACTCCTTATATGGCTGTTATCACCGCTGCTGATCCCGATCATCTGGATATCTATGGCACAGCTGAAGCGTATCGTGAAAGTTTCGAGCATTTCACTTCGCTGATCCGTCCCGACGGTTGCCTGATCATGCGGAAAGGTATTGCTGTAACGCCTCGCCTGAAAGAAGGAGTGAAGTTATATACCTATTCGGCTTCTGAAGGAGGAGATTTTCATGCGGAAAATATCCGTATCGGAAACGGTGAGATCTTCTTCGATTTTGTGGGCTCCGATATTCGGATATCAGATATCCAACTGGGAGTACCCGTTAAAGTAAATATCGAGAATGGTGTTGCTGCTATTGCCCTGGCATGGCTGAACGGGGTGACACCCGAAGAAATAAAGAAAGGCATGGCTTCGTTTGCAGGCCCGAAACGTCGTTTCGACTTTCATTTGAAAAAGGGAAATATCGTCTTGATAGACGATTACGCTCATCATCCAGCCGAACTGAAAGCCAGTATCCAATCTGTTAAGGAGCTGTATGCCGGACGTAAGGTGACAGGTATTTTCCAACCTCACCTGTACACCCGTACACGTGACTTTGCGCCTGATTTTGCTACCAGCCTGTCGCTGTTGGATGAATTGATCCTGCTGGATATTTATCCGGCACGCGAGGAACCGATACCGGGAGTGACTTCGGAGATTATATTTGACGCAGTGACTACTCCGGCCAAAAAGCTGATCCGTAAAGGAGAATTGCTCGGTCTGGTGGAAAAGGAAGCGGATACGTTTGAAGTAGTATTGATGGTTGGCGCCGGCGATATCGACCGGTTGATCGAGCCGGTTAAACAAATATTGGATAAGAAATTGTGATTCGTATAGTATCCATAATAGTAGCGACACTGTTGTCTTGTTACATCGTGTTTGTCACCTTCTTCTTCCGGGATATGAGGCAGGATAAGGAATGTCATGACCTTCAGGTCGTGGTGAAAGACAGCCTCGATAAACATTTCGTGAGTGAGAGCGACCTGGTGTCGATCCTCAAAAAGGCGGATCTTAACCCGATCAAAAAGCCTATGGACGCGATCAATACGGATAAGATAGAGAATGAACTGAAGAAGAACGAGATGATTGCCCGTATCGAAGCGTATAAAACGCCGTCGGGAATAGTCAAACTCGAAGTGGAGCAGAAGATACCTATTTTACGTGTGATCAGTTCAAGGGGAAACTTCTATGTGGATAACCTCGGAAGCACGATGCCGGTCAGTCATCGGTATGTAACTGACGTCCCTTTGGTAAGTGGATACGTCGAAAAAGAGCTGGCGGTAACCGACTTATACAAATTTGCATTATTTTTGCAGGAGAATGAGTTCTGGAATAGTCAGATAGAGCAGATTTATGTTCATCCTGACAACGAAGTGGAACTGATTCCCCGGGTGGGTAACCACCGGATCGTACTGGGTTCTTTCGACAACTTCGAAGAAAAGCTGGATAACTTGCGGCTCTTCTACGACGAGGTCGTTCCGAAAGTCGGATGGGAGAAATACAGTATTATTAATTTAAAATACAGAGATCAGATTGTTTGTACTAAAAGATAGATGATATGGCATACACAGACTTTATAGCAGCCATCGACCTTGGCTCTTCTCACATGGTCGGTATGGTAGGAACGAAGGGCCCGACCGGGGCACTCTCGATTATTGCCTACGAAGTTGAAAACTCCGCTACCTGTATACGAAGAGGATGTGTATATAATGTGGAAGAAACGGCGAATAAGATAAAGCGTCTTATACTGAAGCTTGAAAATAAACTGAACGGCGCGAAGGTCGGGAAAGTATATGTCGGCATCGGTGGTCAGTCGCTGCGCTCTATCGACCATACGGTTCCACGTATTCTGGGTACCGACGGCGTAGTGACCGAAGAGATTATTGACGGTCTCTACGAAGAATGCCGCAATTATCACCCGGATATGCTGGATGTGCTGGCTGCGGTTTCGCCTACCTATTTTTTAGATGACAAACCCGAACCCAACCCGGTAGGTATTCCCTGTACCCGGATTGAAGCTCGCTACAAGCTGATTGTAGGACGGCCTTCGTTGAAACGTTATGTGCTCAACAGTATTGCCGACCGTGCTAAGATAGAAATAGCCGATATCGTTGTCTCTCCCCTGGCTTTGGCTGATGTGGTGCTGACTGACAACGAGAAGGACTTAGGATGTGCTTTGATCGGTTTCGGTGCCGGAGTAACCACACTCACGGTTTATAAAGCCGGACAGTTAGTCAACCTCTCGGTCATTCCTTTCGGAGGTCATCTGATCACCCGCGACATTACCAGCCTGCATCTGGTGGAAACGGAAGCCGAACGGGTGAAACTGACCTACGGTAGTGCACAGATGGAGAAAGATAACGATTTGAGTATCCAGGTAAGTTCTGCCGATGGAATGGGACTTCGTGAGATCAAATTGGCCGACCTCAATAATGTGGTTGAAGCCCGTATGAAAGAAATTCTGGAAAACGTATATGCCCGTCTTGAAGCTACCGGTCTGATGAATGGCCTGGGAGCTGGTATCGTAATAACAGGCGGAGGCGCTGCCCTGAAGAACCTTCCGGAAGTGATCCGCGAACGGTTGAATATGGATGTTCGCTACTCGGCCGTTCGCAAAGGTATCGTTGAGAGTGGGGAAATGATAGCCAACAATCCCGAATATGCCGTGGCTGTCGGCCTGTTGGCAAAAGGAACTGAAAATTGTGCCCTTTATATACCGCCTAAGGTGGAAGTGAAGGTGGAGGAACCGGAGGTAGAGGTGAAGGAAGAAGTGAAAGCTGCCCCTGAACCTCCGAAGAAGAAACCCGAGAAGAAGAAAGGCCCTGGCCTGTTCGGACGCCTGACCAAAAGCATAGACACGTTTGGCAAGGGATTGTTTGATGACGAAGACGATACAAAGTAATCAGCGAATGTAATAAAACCGGAAGACAATGGACGATACAATATTAAATTTCAATTATCCGACAGATACTCCTAAAATCATCAAAGTAATTGGTGTAGGAGGCGGTGGAGGTAACGCTGTTACCCACATGTACAAGGAAGGTATACATGATGTTACATTCGTTTTGTGTAACACCGATAATCAGGCGTTGAACCGTTCCGACGTGCCCGTAAAAGTACCGTTGGGACGTAACATCACCCAGGGATTGGGAGCCGGCAACAAACCCGAACGTGCCATGATGGCTGCCGAAGAAAGTATGGAAGATATCCGTAAGATGCTTAGCGACGGTACTAAAATGGTTTTTATCACTGCCGGAATGGGTGGTGGTACAGGTACAGGAGCAGCTCCGGTAATTGCCCGCTTTGCCAAGGATATGGGTATCCTGACTGTCGGTATCGTTACTATTCCATTTGTATTCGAAGGCGAACGCAAAATCATTCAGGCCCTGAACGGTGTTGAAGATATCAGCAAGAACGTGGATGCACTGCTGGTTATCAACAACGAACGTTTGCGTGAGATCTATTCCGACCTGACCATGACGAATGCTTTTGGAAAAGCCGATGATACCCTTACCATTGCTGCTAAGAGCATTGCCGAGATCATCACCCTCCCGGGTATAATCAACCTCGACTTTGCCGATGTCAATACCACGATGAAAGATGGTGGTGTTGCCTTGATGAGTAACGGTTTCGGTGAAGGTGAAGGACGTGTACGCCAGGCAATCGAAGATGCACTGAACTCTCCGCTGTTGAACAATAACGATGTGTTCAATGCCAAAAAGATATTATTCAACGTTTCGTTCGGTGAGGAAGCCGAACTGCGTATGGAGGAAATGAACGATGTTCATGATTTCATGTCACGCTTCGGACGCGATATCGAAGTGATCTGGGGTACGGCTATCGACAGCACGCTCGGTTCGAAAGTGAAGATGACGATCCTGGCAACCGGTTTCGGTATGGAAGACATTCCTCAGATTGCCGAAAAACGTCAGATTGAACAGGGACGTATGACCGAGGAAGAACTTCGTCTGGAAGAGGAACGCTTGAACAAGGAACGTGCCGAAAAAGACCTGATCGACAAATATTACGGAGCTTCCGGTCAGCGTATGCGCCGTGTTGCAGCCCGTGCCAAAGCTGTTGTATTGACACAGGATGAACTGGACGATGATGCTTTGATTGCCTTGATCGAGGATAATCCTACTTATAACCGTGATCCGAAAGTTATAGCTCGTGCCCGTTCGAAGGTCGGTGGTGAAGAAATTCCGGTATCATCGACAGCAGTAAATACTTCTGCTTCTCGCTCCGAAGGAAAGAAACCGGATACGGGAGGCAAGCAGGTGATAAGTTTCCGATAATTTTAAATAAGAAATAAGATATGGATTTGTTTGAAAAAGTCAGCGAAGACATTAAAAACGCAATGAAGGCAAAAGATAAAGTTGCCCTCGAAACATTGAGAAATGTGAAGAAATTCTTCCTCGAAGCAAAGACTGCTCCGGGAGCCAATGATACTTTGACGGATGCCGATGCCACCAAAATTATCCAGAAGCTGGTAAAACAAGGAAAGGACTCTGCTGAAATTTACACCCAGCAAGGTCGTGCAGACTTGGCAGAAGGTGAACTTGCACAGGTAAAAGTGCTGGAAACTTATCTGCCGAAGCAGATGACTGCCGAAGAACTAGAAGCAGCATTGAAAGCTATTATCGCCCAGGTAGGTGCTACCGGTCCTCAGGATATGGGTAAGGTAATGGGAACAGCCTCCAAGGCCCTTGCAGGAAAAGCGGAAGGACGTGCTATTTCAGAAGCGGTGAAACGTCTGCTGAATAGCTAATATAATATAGTTTTGAAAATAACTTATCTCCTTTCAAGAGGGGATAAGTTATAACCAGTCACTATCTGATATATGAAAATGCTTGTATTGCAAGCTTTCATTTAGACTCATTCTTTTGAGCTAGACCGAATTCTAATAACTTTAAACGATGATAACCTTTATCTGTTGTCTTGCAGTCCTTATTGCAGGCTATTTCATCTACGGCTCTTTTATAGAACGTATCTTCGGGGTCGACCCTTCCCGTAAAACTCCAGCTTTCACTCATCAGGATGGAGTAGATTATATTCCGATGTCTTCCTGGAAAGTCTTTATGATTCAGTTCCTGAACATTGCCGGTCTCGGTCCGGTATTCGGTGCCATAATGGGAGCCAAGTTTGGTGTGGCTTCTTTCCTGTGGATCGTATTGGGCACGATCTTTGCCGGGGCTGTTCACGATTATCTGGCCGGAATGCTTTCCCTGCGCCATCATGGCGAGAGTCTGCCTGAAATTATCGGGCGTTATCTCGGGAACAATTTCAAGCAGTTCATGCGTGGGTTTACCGTTATCCTGATGGTCCTTGTCGGAGCTGTCTTTGTTGCCGGTCCAGCCGGGTTGTTGGCAAAGTTGACTCCGGAATACCTCGATGCCACTTTCTGGATATTTGTGGTGTTTATTTATTATATCCTGGCCACTTTGTTGCCGGTCGATAAGATCATAGGTAAGATATATCCATTGTTTGCTGCCGCCCTGCTTTTTATGGCAGTAGGTATTCTTGTGATGTTGTTCGTGAACCATCCGCCACTGCCGGAGCTGACAGATGGTCTGACGAATACGCATCCGGAAAATCTTCCTATCTTCCCGATTATGTTTGTGAGTATTGCCTGTGGAGCCATTTCCGGTTTCCATGCTACTCAAAGTCCGCTGATGGCCCGTTGTATCAAGAATGAAAAATATGGACGTCCTGTCTTCTTCGGAGCGATGATCACAGAAGGTATCGTGGCTTTGATCTGGGCTGCCGCTGCTACTTACTTCTATCATAATAATGGTATGGGCGAAAGTAATGCAGCCGTGATTGTAGACAGTATCACTAAAGAGTGGCTGGGGGCGGTCGGTGGAGTATTAGCCGTATTAGGTGTTATTGCTGCTCCGATTACTTCGGGGGATACTGCATTCCGTTCGGCTCGTTTGATCATAGCAGATTTTCTCCATAAGGAACAGAAAAGCATAATAAGCCGTCTTGTGATTTGTATCCCTCTGTTTATCGTAGCGATCGGGATCTTACTTTACAGTTTAAAAGATAAGGATGGTTTCGATATGATCTGGCGTTATTTTGCCTGGACAAACCAGACATTGGCAGTCTTTACCCTTTGGGCATTAACGGTCTTTCTTGCCCGTTCGAAGAAGCTGTATATCGTAACCCTCATCCCTGCCCTGTTTATGACAGCCGTCTGCTCCACTTATATTTTTGTCGCCCCTGAAGGATTAGGCATGAACGTTACGGTTTCACAGATAATCGGCTGCGTCATAACAGTAGCGACACTGGCCGCATTTCTTTTTTGGAAGAGCAAGAATGATAAGATGGAGATTGTCGACAAATAATTACAGCGTGTTTGTGTCGTAACAAAAAAGGCATTGCCCAATCGGTTCAATGCCTTTTTTATTCTATTTTCCGGAGCCTGGGCGGTTGTGGCCGGCTCCGGGATATGTTCCTTAAAGTACCTGGATACCTTCTTCGCGGGCCTGTTCTTCTCCTGAAGGAGTGATCAGCTTGTAACCCTTACCGTGGATGTTGATGATTTCGATTCCCGGATCATCTTTCAACAGTTTACGAAGTTTAGTGATATACACGTCCATACTACGGGCATTGAAGTAGTTATCGTCTACCCAGATAGTTTTCAGTGCATAGTTACGTTCCAGAATTTCATTAGCGTGTGCACACAGCAGGCTCAGTAATTCGCATTCTTTTGTAGTCAGCTTTGTTACTTTGTCGCCGATTGCCAGTGTCTGTTTCTGTGTATCGAACAAGAAATTCCCCAACTTGTAGAAAGGAATGTCTTTCATTTTTTTGCCTTTTACACGGCGCAGGATCGCTTCGATACGAAGCAACAGCTCTTCCATGCTGAACGGTTTTGTCAGATAATCGTCGGCTCCGATCTTGAATCCTTCCAGGATATCTTCCTTCATAGTCTTTGCTGTAAGGAAAATGATTGGAATATCAGGATTTATTGAACGGATTTCCTGTGCCAGGGTAAAACCGTCTTTTTTCGGCATCATTACGTCTAATACGCAAAGATCATATTTGCCTTTGGTGAAACCTTTGTAACCAGCTTCTCCGTCAGAGAAGAGATCAGTTACATAACCTTTTGCCTGTAAGTATTCTCTTAATAGCATACCCAGGTTCTCGTCGTCTTCACAAAAGAAGATTTTCAGTTTTTCTTCCATAACTAACTTTTTATAAGAGGTAAAGTAATAATAAATTTTGTTCCTACATTTCCAGGACCGATCTCGGCACGGATCGTACCTTTATGGTCCTCGATAATTTTACGGACGTAAGCAAGTCCCAAGCCGAAACCTTTTACATCATGTACATTTCCAGTGGGTACCCGGAAGAAGCGGTCGAATACTTTCTTAAGATATTCTTTCTTGATCCCGATCCCGTTGTCTTCAACAGCAATCAACAGTTTCCCGTTGTTGTCGTTCCAGGTTCTAACCATCAATGTAAGCGGTACCTCCGGACGGCGGTATTTTACCGCGTTGTCCATCAGATTGAACAATACATTGGTGATGTGCATTTCATCTACATAGATGGACGAATCTGTTGCCTGTAAGTCTATGTCGAGTGAACCGTCATACTTTTCTACTTTCAGGACGAAGGTGTTAGCTACGCTTATCACCAGATCGTTCGCATCTACTTCTTTCAGCTTAAGTGCCGCTTTTTGTCGTTCGAACAGCGACATCTGAAGCACTTTTTCTACCAGGAAGCCCAGTCGTTTCGTTTCATCATTGATAACTCCTGAGATGTGTTTAAACACATCGGGGCTCTTGGTTATATCCGAATCTTTCAACATCTGTGCCGCGAGAGAGATAGTTGATACCGGTGTTTTCAACTCGTGCGTCATATTGTTGATAAAGTCGTTTTTCATTTCTGACAATCTCTTCTGGCGGAATACTATATATATGGTAAAGATAAATGTTACCAAAAGTATCAGCGAAAAGAGTACGGATGGTACAATAAATGTTACAGAACTTGAAATGTAATCACCCTTTGTCGGAAAATATACCTTCATATAATTCTGTTTTGAGGGAGGATCGTTCGGGAACAATACATACGTAATTATATCAGACGCAATAGGTTCCTTTTTTATTTCTCCACTTTGGTACACTTTTTTGCCATCTTTGTTAATAACAAAAAATATGAACGGCAGGTTCAAACCGTTGTTAATAAATTCTGATTTTAAGTAATTATTCAGTTTCTTAAAATCTACCCGCTCCTGAATAGGTTTAAGGTTTGCAGTAGTTACCATGCTATACACGACCTCCTGCATCAAAGCGTTCTGATATTGCATGCGGCGCTTCAATGTTTTCTGCAAATCCTGTGATGTACTGACAATGTTGTTACCTGATTGTTTCTTGTCGAGCGACGATAGGGGTTCGAACTTCTGGCTGAAACTGCGTAGTTGCTCTATATGCAATATGTTTCCATTCGCATCCTGTATCTGCAGTTTCTGTTGGCTGATTGTCTGGGCAACCTCCTGCGGATCCTGACTGTTTTGCAGGTAATTATTCTCATCACGCTTAATATCTTCTTCCAGATATCTGCGTGTTTCGTCTAGCTCCAGGTTTTTTGATACTTGGTGCAGGCTTCTTTTTACTGTTTCATTGAATTGCTCGCTACTTTTTTTGAGTATGATGCTCACGTACTTAACCTGTAGGAAAAGTAAACCGGCAAATGCAAATGCCATTACAACAGCGAGTAACCAAATAGTAGATTTCCTCATTCCAAATACTTTCTCTTTTTAACAGAACAAATAACGCTCATTTTAGTTTAATATTCACACAAAAAAGGTAAAAAACATAGGCTGGTTTTCTTAAAAATAGTTTAGTTTGTCAGTTACTAAACAATCTATTGGTCTTGAAAACAGAGCCTTATACCACTATTTCCCTTTCAAGAGGAATACTTAGAGTTTTGTTCTTGTGTATAAAAACATAATTATTGATTATTTTGTTTCAACTTATGCAAAAAATATGAATTTGCCGGGAATAGTTTCAGCTTCATATTCAGGCATACGGAGTAGTATAATATATATGTATAACGGATACGACTGCCGATTTATTTTATTTGAGTGCTAACGAACGGTAACATAAGAAATTGAAACTTCTTAAAAACTTTTGCCGAATGCATTCAGATTTAATTATTAGCTATATCTTTGTCTCCTGACAAGTGACAAGAGTTATGTAGTATGGCACAAGAAGGTATTACGCAAATTGATGTAAAACAGGTATTACAGCAAAAGGCCCCCTCAGTGGCCGGCAAAATCCCTGGTTTTGTAGTCAATTATCTGATTCGTACCATTCACCAGGATGAATTGAATGATATCCTTACCCGTTATCATGATAAGGATGGGGTTGATTTTATGCAGGAGTTGATCGGTTACTTCGACCTGACCCTGGAACTGGTGAACGAAGAAAATATTCCCGCTGAAGGACGCTATATATTCGCATCCAATCATCCGCTGGGAGGGTTGGACGGCATCTGTTTGTCGGCTGTGATCGGGAAGTATTACGGTGGGAAGATACGTTATCTGGTAAACGATTTGTTGCTCTACTTGTCAAATCTGAGGTCCATTTTTGTCCCTATCAATAAACATGGTGCGCAGGGTAAGAAGAATGCCCGGCTGATCGATGAGGCTTATGCTTCGGATAATCAGATCGTAACTTTCCCGGCAGGTCTTTGTTCCCGTAAGATAGACGGGAAGATACAAGATCCTGAATGGAAGAAATCGTTTATTCAGAAAGCGGTCGAACATAAACGGGATGTCGTTCCGGTCTATTTCGAGGGAAGGAATTCCAATTTCTTCTACCGGCTGGCTAATCTGCGTAAAGCGTTGGGGATTAAGATGAATTATGAAATGCTTTATTTGCCGGACGAGATGTTCCGGTGCAAGCATAAAACGTTTCGTATCCATTTCGGGAAACCTATCCCGTGGCAGACGTTCGACGGTAGTAAGAAGCCGGGCGAATGGGCCGAATGGGTAAGGACGCAGGCTTATAATCTCAAGAAAACATAGACTCAATTTATATGCAAGACATTATTAAACCGATTGACCGTGCAGTACTTAAGGCGGAACTGACAAAAGAGAAGAAGCTCCGCAGCACGAATAAATCAAACAATGAAATATATATTGTTACGGCCCACGACTCTCCCAATGTAATGCAGGAAATCGGGCGTCTGCGGGAGATCGCTTTCCGTTATTATGGCGGAGGTACCGGTTTTCCGGTGGATATCGACGAGTTCGATACGATGGATAATGCTTATCGCCAGCTGATCGTATGGAGTCCGGAAGACGAACAGATCCTGGGCGGTTATCGTTTCCTGTGCGGATCGGATGTCAAGTTTGACGAAAGCGGTAAGCCGATGTTAGCCACTTCTCACTTGTTTAACTTCTCCGACAAGTTTAATAAAGAATTCCTTCCTTATACGGTCGAACTGGGCCGCTCTTTCGTAACTTTGGAATATCAATCTACACGTGCCGGTGCAAAGGGTTTATTTGTGCTGGATAATTTGTGGGACGGATTGGGAGCTTTGTCGGTAGTCGATCCGAGCTTGCAGTATTATTTCGGGAAAGTAACGATGTATAATACGTATAATACAGAGGCTCGTAATATGATCTTATATTTTCTGGGAATGCATTTCCCGGATGCAGATAAACTGGTGACACCTGTCTATCCGCTGCAAACCGATATGGATCTGGAAAGGATGAAAGATTTATTCCATTACGATAACTTCAAAGAGAATTATAAGGTGCTGAATCAGGAGGTGCGTAAATTCGGTATCAACGTGCCGCCGCTCGTGAATGCTTATATGAGCCTTTCTCCTAAGATGCGCGTATTCGGAACCGCTATCAATCATGAGTTCGGGGATGTAGAGGAGACCGGCATACTTATTGCCATCAATGAAATCCTCGAAGATAAGAAGAAACGTCATATCGAAACTTATCTGAAGGAAGAAGGACAAACAGCCGACCTGATCCGTAAAACGGAATAAGTCATGCGCTGACAACTACATAGTCAACCATTTGGGAGAGCCTTAAAAAAAACGGCCTTCCTCTTATTACCCTATAGCCTATCGTGCAATACCCTATAACGTATCGCTTTTCACACTATAGGGTGTTGCACGATAGGTTATAGGGTAAATTGCTGACAGATAACAGATAATGATAGTTGCGGCATCTTGCGGCGTTTACGGCACCCCTGCTGTTTTGCGATAGGCGCCACGCGCCACGCGGGTGATGAATGCCGGTTGCAGGCGTGAGAGGTAGCGACGGACACCCCGCTCGCCGATCCCGGCCGACTGGCAAAGCGGATAGAGATCGGATAAGGAGAACTGCTCGGGTAAACTGTCGAATATTTTCCGGAAATTGTCCGGACAACTCAGTTCGGGTGTCTCGGTATCCGCTTGCAGCTGCGTCATCAAAAGACGGCTATGCTCGATGCAAACTCCGGTGATCGCCATCGCCGCCCGGAAATGGAGATCGCTGCAGAAACGCTCGTCTACCCCGTAATCGAGGCTGGCGGCATCGAGAGCGGTAAAGATCATACAAAGACGAAATGTGATCAGCCCGTAACGCTTCACGACACTCAGGAAATCATCACTACCAAATACATCCGATTCATTGAGCAAACGTCCGAAATGACGGTTCAGCTCCTCCCACTGCCTGACAGTCAGGCGTACCTGCAAACGACGTTTACGTAATAATAAGGCTACATCTTCAATCTTTTCGGAAAGTCTGTCCAGATGAGATTCGAAATCTATCGTCTCTTCCCCGGGCGACACGTCTTGCCAGACAGCTTTGCTGCGGCAGGTGTAGAGCAACAGGCGGCTGACCAGCCCGTTCTCCGTATTGGGTATCAGACGGGGAAACTGTCCCGGGGTACCGGCCAATAGTACCGCCAGGCGGGGACGGGGGATACGGATCATCTCATTATCAGTCTTGCGTGACGAAGCCACAGGCTCGTGGTGGAATGCCTTGCGCAGCAGGTCGTCGAATTGCCCGTAATCCTGCCGCGAAGCGCTGATCAGGGTGTCGATTTCGCTGTCTGCCATCAGGCCACCTATTTCGCCGTTGTCAGCCAGATGCACCAACAACTTGGCTTTCGTTATCTGGGTAGGGATCAGGAAATAGCAGGTAGACTCCTTTTGCGGGGCTTCTGCCATCTGTACCGCCTTTCCTTTTCGGTGGGCAGTGGCCTTTTTCAGCTCCCACTCCTCCTGTGCCTGCCGGTAAGCCTCTTCCTTTCGTTTCGTCTCGTTTTCGATCAGCGAAGCATAACGATCGGCCAGGCGGCGCATATCGTTGATACACCCTTTGCCGTTGGCTGCCGGAGCCACTTCGACAGTGAAAAGGTGAGGGTAGACGCGTTTCCTGTTATACACTCCCCAGACACCCGGCAGACAGGCACTGAGCACGGTACAGGCGGACAACAAGGCCATGTCGCGCTCGCGCGGGTCGGTGTAGAAACGGATGGCTTCGCTCAGGATTGTGGGTAGGTCGGCTGCCAGGCCGGCCGGTAAAAAGGAAGTCGATTCGCGTAGTTCTTCGCCCGAAATAAGAGGGGGTGCCGTAAGTGCCGCTTCTGTCCCGAGCGTGGCCGGTAGGGTGGAGCGTTCTTCGCTATTTCCCTGGTAGGCTGATGATAAGGCCTGACGAATCTCTTCCTCCGTAAAGTCGGGGGCGGTCAACAGGGGAGTGCAAAAAACGGCTGTCTCGTCGTAGCTGAAGCCCCGGCGGTTGGCCTCGCAGCCGAGACGGTAGACTGTCTGGTTGCGGTTGCCTTCCAGAGCCGGATGGCTGCGTAGCCAGTCGTGTACAAATACCTGTGCCGGGACGACGGACGAAGGAGAAAAGACTTCGGCTTCGGGGTTGTAGTAAGCTTCCGGATCATAGCTTACGTAGCAGCAACGGCTGATGTCCTTACAGGCACGGTCGCAGAACAGACCTGCCAGTCGCTCGTAATGGGCAGCCACTGCTGCAAAGGCGGCAGGGTGCTCGTCTCTACCGGTATCGACGGCGACAAATACTTTCAGTCCCTGGCCTCCGGGACTGACGAAGAGGGCCAGCGTGGAAGGTTGTCCGCGCAGCCGGGCAGCCAACCCTTCGGGGTCGGCCACATGATCGAAATCGAGTCCTGCGATCTGCGAGTAAGTCACCAGCTGGTTAGCCCGGTGACCGCCCTCGAACAATCCCGAGGGAGTGAAGCCCGGCAGCTGTTTCTTTTGTTGCCGGCATTCCTCCTTATCTCCTGCGGCTAAAGCGGTACGGTAAGCAACGATCGGGTATTCCCAGCGGTGGGTGCGGATCAGGATAATGATTTCTTCCAACGTGCAGGGTTTGGATGACGGTAGGTAAAGTCTCTCGAAAAAGGAAATTGAGTGTGCATTCATAATGATTGAATTTAATGGTTATACAACTTGTTAGTCGATATACGAAAGTAGCTTTTCCAATTCAGATAGTCAAGCATGCGAAACGACCGGTAGCTGTTGTCATTCATGCCTCTCATGATAGCGTGGCTGGCTTTTGCAGGTATAAATGAAGAGTATGCCGGTCGTTTCGTATGCGGGGAGCGAGTAAATATTTATTTACCCAGTTCCCTATTCTTGTCCGACATGTAATAATAGCGGGCGATGGTGGCTTCGGTGACTTCGAAACCGAAGATATCGCAGAGTAGCCTGAACAGTCGGCCGTCGTGCATACAGCCAGGAGTGTTTTTCAGGATATGGTCGATGTCTTTCAGTGCGAAGCTGATGGAAATCTGTATCGCTTGCGGGACATGCTGCCTGTCTTCGGGATAGATAACAGCGGCTCCCAGCTTGTTTCGAAGCTCTGACTTGCAGCGTTTCAATTTCCGTTTGTTACTGCGCGACAGCTTGCCGCATTCATCTTTCATCCGGCGAAGCCGTTCGATCTCGCTGTGCAGGGCTTCCAATGAGGAAGGGGCTGCAAAAGGGGTTTCTTTTTTTTCATTCCATTGAATGTTTATGTTGTGAATATTTCTAACGACGAAGCCCCGGAAGACGAATCCCCCGGGGCTTGTTTTTGTCTGTTGTTGCTCTTCACAGAGATCGAACAGAAGAACTTTATTTCATTACTTTAGTATTAATATCGACCGCTTGTTCACCCTCACGGGGTACTTGGTTGATTCTTGTCCGATATCACCGCGCAGTCAAATTTAAATTTATTGATTATAAATAGTTTCTTATTTTACAATTGCTTTAACAGCAGCTTCACCTTCTACGGCTACGACAACTACACCAGCAGGAGCTGCGATAGAAGCGTTGTCGGAAGAAAGAACCGTGTTGGCAATTGTCTGACCAAGAACGTTGCTGATGGTAACTTTCTTACCGGCTGCACCGTTGATAGTCACTGCACCTTCAGAAGCAATTACGCTGATAGAAGAAACTGTTACATCTTCGTTAGCAACCGGGGCACGTTTAACGTTTTCTTCGATACCGAATACATCACCGTTTTCGTAACCTTTTTCTACAACCAATGTTCCGTTGATCCATTTCAGATAACCTTCGTTACTTACTTCACCTACACCATTTGCATAAGCCTTAGCGAATTCTTCTGCTGTTTCATAACGATTATCATCACCCAGATATTCCTTGTACTGAGTCTGAATCTTGAATGTCTTAGCATCGCTATCTACATAACGGAAGGCGAACTTAGCAACATTGAATGCAGGATCAGTCATACCGATCTTAACTGTTTCGCCACCCTGACGAGTAACATACAGTGTATCGTTTGTATGGAAACCTTCTACGAATGACAATTTAGCACGTTTTTCGCCAGCTTCATTGCTGTTGATATACCAGTTGTTATGAATATGATTTACACCATATACGTTAGCTGTGTCGATCAGGTTCACCAGGAAGCGACCGTAAACTGTATCGATACCACCGATGATAGGATCATGACCCGGGATTTCGCAGTCTTCAGTATGCAGGCCGAATGAAGGATTCAATGTCAACAGATACTGGTAAGTCGTATTCAATACACCATCAGCATCCCAACGGTTGATGTAAGCTGTATCAGCAAAGATTGCCGGGTTTACACTGAACTGGTTGATGTTGTCAATGTTCAGGAAGCTCAATGTGTCTTTTTCTACTACAGACTTAGCGTCACGTTTTTCATACAATACCTGTGAGTTGTTTTCGTCGCGGAACAAGCTGATAGTATCACCCCATTCGATAGCGATTTTGTGGTATTCAGATGCATCAGCAGCTTCTACTACCATTACAGAGTTGTTGTCGGGAGCATATGTCTGCATACGTTCCAAAGAACCGTTCTCTGCACTGTTTGCCAGATACATTTTGTCTGAACTTAAAACAGCATTATCTTCAGTTCCGGTGATTTCAACGAAGTTATAACCATTCGGTTTTACCTTCAATGCGAAACGAATTGCGTCATTAGCATCATCCTTATTATCTTCATCGCAAGCATAGAAATTGAACTTTGGAGTTTCATCGAATGTTACGAACTCACGGTTAGAAACTTTCTGGAAAGCATATGGAAGGATAGCCAATGTATCTTTCTTAACGTCTTTATGACCAGCAGCCAGGAAGCCGTTCTTGTCCTTATTCAATGTAGCGTATTCAGTGATAACATATACAGTGTCTACTTTTGTATACTTATTATCATCGTCTTTTTTCATTGCGAAGTGTAATTTCCACTTGTCTGCTTCTTCCTGATCTGCAACGGCACCGATCTGGTGGCTGTTGTTGTGATTTTCAATGAAATAAGCATTGTGGTTACCACCGATAGCATGATACTGACCTAAGAAGTAATTGTTGCTTCTCAGCGTATTTTCAGTTGTATGCATATAACCTTGGAAGTTGTCCTTCTTAACTGATTCTGTCAGGTAAACGATGTCGTTATAATCACCTTTCAGGTTAGATTCAGAAGTAGAATATTTAGCCACACCACTGATTTTTGCTTCCGGAGTAATATATACTTCAAACTTATCATTGTCACGTACACGCAACTGAACACCTGTAATCTTAACATTCGGATTTTCACGGTTTGTCAATGTGAATGTATTTGTACTCAGATTGGCTTTTGTCACCATCCATTGTGCTTCAGGTGCAGACTCTGCGACTGTGCTTGATGACACATAATCAGCTACAGAAGTAGGATCTTTAGCATCTACTTCCCAAGCACCTTTTGATCCATCTGAATTCTGAGCTTCTTTATTCCATACATATTGTACACCATCCTTATCGTAAGAAACAGCCAGAATACCGTTCAGCTTATAAGCTTCATCATCTTTGTTCGCATTAGCTTTCGTATCAGCATAAGTGATGTTCCACAGTTTACCCAGTAATTCTTTAACCGGATAGATATTGTTTGCACCCAGTTCGATATACGGTAATTTAGTCTTGTCTGTTACTGTTTTCACAGATGTCAGATAGAATTTCTTATCAACTTCCAATACTGAAACAGTATAGCTACCAACCATCATCTTGGCGATAACATTCGTTGTAGGATTGCTAAGATCATACATGAATTTGAATGTATTTACATAATTCTTATCACCTGCCTGATCTTTATCGTATTCTTTTTGAGAAACCCATGCAAATGTACCGACAGCATTGTCACCGGAGATTTTAGCTTTATTCAATACCAACATCTTAGCTTCAGCATCCTTAGCATTTTTGTTATCCCAAAGAACATAAGTGCTGCTTCCTGTAGAAGTTTCTTTCTGATAGATCTTACCGCTGAAGATATCGCTGTTTTCGAGAACGTCTTTGCTATCTTTTTCGATTGCGATAGTCATTTCAAAGCCTGGGTTCAGGATAGCGTCCAGCTTGCTGTTGATAACAAGCCCCATAGGAGCTTCGTAGAAACCGATAACTGCGTTTGTACCTCCGTCTACAGCTTCGCCATCTTCAGTGATATTGCCTGTTTTATGAGACAACATAACACCATTATCATACTTAGCCATACCGGTAAGTTGAGCCGTTCCGTCAGCCATTGTCCATTGGATAGCTTTGCCATCTTTGATTTGTAAGCTGGTGAATGTATAATAATAAGCAATATCATTATCATTCGTTTCGCTTACTTTCCACAGATAGCCTTTGTAATCAGAACCATCGAATGTTTCTGTTGAAACTGTTCCGTTAGTAGCAGCATACAGATATTCCATATTTCCGTCAGCCTGTAGTACGCCAACCAAAGCATAGCCGGAAGGTACACCTGCATACAGCTTCTGATCGTTAGACTTTTGAGTTCCACCAACTACGATACCGCCTGATGTATATACGCTACCATCAATTTTCTGTGGGGTTGCAGATACATACAGTGCGCCTGCTGTTGCTGTGGCACTACCTTGAGTAAACTTAATGGCACCACCAGTTGAGATTTCAACAGTCGGAGCATCAGCTACCGGTACAGTAACATAGGTTGCAGCAGCAGCTTTTGTTGTCGTTGTCGTTGCTAATGCTACCGTTTTGCCGGCACGTTCAGAAGCAACAGAGATCAGTTTGCTACCTTCCAATCTCCAGGAAGCTCTTGCAGACTGAGCAGCGGTTGGTTCTTCTGAAATCAGATCTTTTTCTTCAGTAGCAATTACATAATTGCCGTCCTCATCTGTTACAACAGAGACATAATTCTCATCTTTGAAATAGAAAGGAGCAGCAACAGTAAGTTTTCCGCCTGCGTCTGGTGTAACAGCAGTTACTTTACCGTCTGTATCAACTGTAGCATTATCAAGGCCAGGAAGATTATCGGCAGGAGTTGCATATGTAGCTGCAATGATAGCGACTGTTCCTGTCACGTTTTCAGATTCACCGTCTGCTGTTGTTAAAGTAGAAATGACCATGCCAGAAGCATCTGTCGTTGTTTTTACCACTGTACCAACAGCGCTATACAGATATGCTTTTTCAGCATCAGCCGGTTCATCAGTAGAACAAACGATACCATCGCTTGTTATCTTCAACCATACACTACCCAACTTGATAGCACCATCAGCTTCCAATGTAATTTCAGTACCACTGCTTCCTAAAGTAGGTGCAGCTGCATCAACGCCTGCAGTTAAGAGTACATCATTAGTAGCCTTAATCTTTTTAGATGCGATATCCCATTTTTCTTGAGCGTCGAAACTACTTGTGCTTGTCAAGTTCTTTAATCCATCCAAAGCAGCTGGATCAGAATCAACAGCAGCCTTCCAATTCAGAACCTTACTGTCTGTTGTCAAATCAACAACTTCTTGGGTTGAAACGATAGTACCTAAAGCGAATCCATCCTGTGTGTTTGCTGTAGTTACAGCAGCAGCATCACTTCCAAACAAACCTGCAGCAGCGACACTACTTCCTGCAGCCTCTAAAGAAAGAACGCCATCAGCAATAGACAATACTTTGCCATCAGCTGTTGTCAACTTACCCGTAGTTGTATTCAGTGTAAAGATCAAAGCACCATCAGCTTTAGCTTGCATAACCAAAGCACCATTAGCATCGGCTGCTAAATAATAAGCAGCCTCACCACTAGCAGAAGCAGTCAGGTTGTGACCATCTGTAGTCGCAACCATCTTCCAAATACAAGAGGTTCCAGCAGCAAATGTTTCGCTATCGAATGTATAGCCTGTAAATTCGCCAGCTTCATTAGTCAGAGCCACCGCTGTTACATACTGAGCCACCCCGTCACCAGCCGGCAGGATCATTGCATCTACTGCGTAGAACAATCCACCAGAAGCTAACAGCGCAGCTACTAACGTAGAAAACTTTTTGTTCATAATTCTTTAATTTAATATTAATAATAGTGTTACTAAAAAGCCTGTTTGTAGAGGATGCCTTAGCCTTGTCAATTGTTAAATGACTAGCTAAAACGTTCCTTTTTTCTAGTCATGTTTTTGGGGGAGATTTGACTTTGTGTAGAAAAGGGCTAATTTTATACTAACTTTGCTATCCGGTTGATAAGAAAGCACATAGATTAGGTAAAATAATTTGAAAAAGGATTGTAGATTTAAAATTAAGCTATACCTTTGCATGACTAGAAAAAAGGAACGATTTTTCTAGTCAGTCATTTTTACTCTTTATCCTTTATTATTCAAAAGATATATGCTTGATTATGCCATTTCCATGATGGTTTCTAAATTAGCTTCGTTATGTATAATGTACGCATGCGTACATTAGTATTATTAGTTACCTTGGGGATAAAAATCAATAGATTTCACAGAAAGACGTTTTTTGGCATAAAAAAGGGGTGATTTCCTTTAGAAAGGAACCACCCCGGATTGGGTATTTACATTAAAAGAATGCGGCTATGTAGGAATATTCGAACTAATCCGATATTTCCTGCTCCTTCTGTCGGAGCCACTCTTCGGCGACTTCTACCAGCGACTCATACCATTTCTGCCCGAATTTGCGGGTGAGAGGTTCTTTGAGGAATTTGTATAGCGGCAGTTTTTCCTTTTGGCCCAGTATCTCGGCGGCTTTGCAGATCTTCCAGCGGTCGTAGTTGACGGCGCGGAAGTCCCTGTATTGGGTAACGCGTACGGGATAAAGGTGACAGGATACCGGTTTGTAGAAAGATACTTTGCCTTCGCGATAAGCCTTTTCGATGGCACATTTGCAGGTACCGTCGTTGTCGTAGCAAGTGAAGACACAGTCTTTGCCGTTGACGATGGAAGTGACGATATCACCTTCACAGTCGATGAAGGCAACGCCTTGCTTCTTTATCACTGCCTGTGCTTCGGGTGCCAGATCGTCCCAGATAATCGGGAGCACTTTCTCAAGCTCCGCTATTTCTTTTTTGTCTAATGGGGCACCTGAGTCGCCTTCTACACAACAGATACCTTTGCATTGGCTGAGGTCGCAAATAAAATTAGCCTCGATGAGATCGAGGCTAACCAGGGTGTCTTCTATTTGGATCATTTAATCAATGATTTGCCTGTCATTTCTTTCGGCTGTTTCAATCCCATGATGTGAAGGATAGAAGGAGCAACGTCTGCCAGGATACCGTCTTCTACTTTGGCATCTTTGTTGGCTGTTACGTATACGAAAGGAACAGGGTTCAAAGAGTGAGCCGTGTTAGGTGTGCCGTCTTCGTTCAGAGCGTGGTCGGCATTACCGTGGTCGGCGATGATGATCACTTCGTAGTCGTTGGCCTTTGCAGCTTCAACGGTGTCGTTCAGACAAGCGTCGATGGTTACGACAGCTTTCTCGATAGCCGGGTAGATACCGGTGTGGCCTACCATGTCGCCGTTGGCATAGTTACAAACGATGTAGTCGTATTTCTTTGTATTGATAGCTTCTACCAGTTTGTCTTTCACTTCGAATGCACTCATTTCCGGTTTCAGGTCGTAAGTAGCAACTTTCGGAGACGGAACCAGGATACGATCTTCACCATCGAACGGAGTTTCGCGTCCGCCGTTGAAGAAGAAAGTAACGTGAGCGTATTTTTCTGTTTCGGCAATGTGCAACTGAGTCTTACCGACTGCTGCCAGATATTCGCCCAGTGTGTTTTCTACATTGTCCTTGTCGAACAGGATGTGCAAGCCTTTGAAACTGGAGTCGTACGGAGTCATCGTGAAGTACTGCAGGTTAGGAATGGTTTTCATTCCTGCTTCCGGCATATCCTGCTGAGTCAGAACGACTGTCAGTTCTTTAGCACGGTCGTTTCGGTAGTTGAAGAAGATAACTACGTCGCCTTCTTCGATAGTAGCTACCGGCTTGCCGTTTTCTACGTGTACGATCGGTTTGATGAATTCGTCGGTTACGCCTTCTGCGTATGATTCTTCCATGGCTGTAACCATGCATTCTGCCGGTTTGCCTGTACCGTTCACGATCAGGTCGTAAGCTTCTTTCACACGTTCCCAACGTTTGTCACGGTCCATTGCGTAGTAACGGCCGATGATGGAAGCGATTTTGCCGCCTGTTGTTTTCAGGTGGTTTTCCAGTTGTTCGATGAAGCCTTTACCACTCTTCGGGTCGGTGTCGCGACCGTCCATGAAGCAATGAACATATGCTTTGTCCACTCCGTATTCTTTCGCGATATCAGCCAGTTTGAACAGGTGTTCCAGTGAGCTGTGTACACCACCGTCGGAAACCAGTCCCATGAAATGGATCTGTTTGCCGTTTTCTTTGGCGTAGCTGTAAGCACGTTTGATTTCCGGATTGTCGAGGATTGTATTTTGACGACAGGCGATATTGATCTTCACCAGGTCCTGGTAAACGATACGGCCTGCACCGATGTTCAGGTGGCCTACTTCCGAGTTACCCATCTGTCCGTCGGGTAAACCTACGTTTTCGCCGGAAGCCTGCAACTGAGAGTTAGGGTATGTTTTCAACAGATAATCCCAGTATGGAGTGGGAGTGTTGTAGATTACATCATCTTTACCACGGTCGCCGATTCCCCAGCCATCGCAGATCAATAAAAGTGCTTTCTTGCTCATGATTGCCTTATTTATATAGTTTATACTTATTAAATATCTAATACCGGGCGCAAAGATAAGCATTTCTACCGTAATATTATTTCCCTTTAAAGTATTACTTTTGTGGTAAATATGGAAAAGAAGATATACTACAACGATCTGGGAACCATCCTTCTCCGTACTACCCCGCGAGCAACTCGTTATACGCTGAAGATATCAAAGGGAATGATTACCGCTACCATGCCGGAAGGCGGGGACGAAGGACGGATGTTGTCTTTTATCGAAGAGAACAGGCAGAAGCTTCTCACGGCTTTGAAAAAGCATCCGGCACGTCCGTTGCTGGATGAGACGACGACGTTGCAGGCAACTACTTTCCGTGTAGAAATATTCCGTACGGACCGTTCCAATTATTATATGACCTTGAAGGATGGGCAGCTTTGCATTGCCTGTCCGTCCGACACCCGTTTCGAGTCCGACAAAGTGCAGGAGATCTTAAAGGATTTGTTGGAAAAAGCCCTCCGCCACGAGGCCAAGCGATTCTTGCCCGGTCGGTTGATGGATTTGGCGGACCGGCATCGCTTCACTTGTACGGGCGTGCGGATTATGAACAGTAAGACCCGGTGGGGAAGTTGTAGTACGCGTAAAACCATCAACCTCTCTTTATCCCTGATGCTTCTTCCCTGGCATCTGATCGACTATGTCCTGCTTCACGAACTCTGCCATACGGTGGAGATGAACCACAGCGACCGCTTTTGGAAACTCCTGAACGGCGTGACAGATAACAAGGCGCTTGCTTTGCGGAAGGAGTTGAAAGGTTATCACATGCTGTGATCTGTCGTATTAGTCTACTATATTGCCGTACTTGTGACAATCCATTGCCATGCCCTTAGCAAAGTTGTGCCATAACGATGGCAAAGCTTTGTTGATGCTTACTGTGCCAGCGAGAACCTGAGGGCAACACCGTAATTCGAATTACTTGTCGGATAGGCTGCGTTGGAGATCAGCGGTTCGTTGATCTGCAGGTCGTAGAAGGCACGCAAGGTCAAGGCTCGGCTCAATCCGTAATCGGCAGAGAACTGGATCGTCTTGGCAATATTACCGCTGGTTGCTTGTGTAAAGCTGTCTTCTATCTTACGGATCAGAGACTGCATTTTATTGTAGGAAAAGTCCAGACGCACGGTCAGGTCATTGCTGAAGTCCCGTGTTTTCTTCATCTTTAATATTTTGTTGAACTCGGCGAACTTATATCCTAATCCGATCGTATACTTGTTTGAAAGTGCTTCAACGATCTGGTAAGAAGAGATATTCAGGTTCAGGTTGCGGCTCGTTGCATAGTCCATGCGGATCGTAATATTGTTCAGCATCGTTGCATCGACACCCAATAGCGGGTTGAAGCTTTCGTTGAGGCTGACGCTGGATATTTCGTATGGAGAAGACGGTATAGCCAGGTTATCTGAACCTTGTGTAAAGCCCATGTTGCCACCCAATCCTGCGTCTACCCAGGTAGAATAGGAATTGTAAGCACCGACATTATAGGTACAAACATACTGGTGACTTAACATTACGGTCTTGAAATATTTCTTCACGGCCGGAATGCGAACCAATCCGTCGTATGTAATACGCCAGTTCGGTAATAGGCTGCGCAGGGCAGGGAAAGGCGACGACGAGATATTGTTCGGGTCTTTTCCGGTATAGGCTGACAGGAAGGCCGGGATCAACACGTCAGCTGAATTTTTGTTGACTCCGCCTGGCGTATAAGGTTGTCCTGCCTGTCCGTTTTCTGTCAGGAAGCCTCCCGAAGGATAGTTTATTCCGCTATATTGGCCTTCAAGACGGTTGGCTATGATCTCTCGGTTTTCGATAAACTTGTTGAATGTTTCTGAAGCATATCCGTTGTCGATATTACCACTACCTTTAAAGAAACCTTTAAGACCGATGGTTGTCATAAGGAAGTTACCGCCGGTTTGTTGCGGCATGCCCGGATACATATATTGTATATCGGTACTGCGGGTATCTACCCGGTTGGCATTCAGGTCGATCTTCAAACCGGTGATAGGTTCGAGGTTTGCCCGTATGTTCAGGTTCTTTGCACTGCTCATTACGGCAGGCGTTATGTTGGTCGGGTTATAGACCAGCCATTCTCGTTCGTTGGCATCTTCCAGGAACTGACGGTTTACGGCACCAAAGGCAAAACCCAGACCTGGCGTCAGACCGAACGGAGAACGTCCCTGACCGAAAATGTCACCGATCATCGGACGGAATCCGGGAACCATCATACCATCGGTTGTCTGGTATTGGATGTTGATACGACGTACCATCATCAGGAAGCGTGAAGCATGTTCGGCTGCCTTATACAAGAAGTCTTCGGTTGCTTTAGGACTGGGTTTGATAGTTAGCTTCAGGTGAGCAGTATCCTGATTGAGAATCATTACCTGTGCGTAGTTGATAGGTTTGTACTTGATTGAGTACACCTTCCCATCGGCTCCGCGTGCAGTGATACGTACCTTTTTAGTGAACATGCCGTGTTGAACGACGGTTCCGCTATCCATATTCAGCTGTATGTCTTTTTCCAGTTTGATCTCTTTCTGTTCTTTCTTTTTGGTTGCCGTACGGGTGGCTGAGAACTTCTGGTTCACCTTTTTCAAGTATTTGTTCTTGTTATAGAGTGAAAGCATGTTCAAGCTGTTCTGTAAATCGAACTGCCGGTTGTTTTTAATCGTGTTACCGATTTCATACTCGGATTCTACAACGGCTCCACGGTCCCAGTTGTACTGCGCGTTGTAGGTCAACGAGCTGTTTACCCAGTCGAGTACAGGGATATATTGTAAAGGCAGGTTCCAGGTTACATTGAATGTCTGGTCGTATTTCAGCGGTGTACCTAAGTCGGCGATACTTTGCTTTACAGAGTCTTTCCATACTTGGTATACATCAGGATTCAGTTCTTTGTTTACCTGTACATACGGTTCTTCGATACGGGCATTCGTACCGGAAGTGAATGTCATATTCAGATTGTTTGTGAAGTCCCAGCGCAAGCTGAAAGCACGGTCCCAGTAGAAGTTTGAACTGAAGGACGCTTCCGGCTTACTGCCTGTGTCTTCCAGATCGCGCAACTGCAATTCGTAATAGTTACGCATCATGGCTGTCTGGAAACTGATGTTCGACGGGACATAGTTCAGGCTGAACTGTTTTGCGTAACGGGTGTATCCGTTGTTCTTCTTTATCTTCTGGAACGGACGGAATGGTTTTACGTATGGTGTGTAACTATACGATAAGTTTCCACGGTAATCCTTTGTCGTTTCGTATTCGGTTTCCGGATTCTGCGTTTTAGTCTGGCTGAAAGAGTAGCCGATCGAGAAGTTGGCCGGGTCGTAAGGCATCGGATTCTTACTGCGGATATCCGCTTTCACATTGTTGAACGAGATGCTTTTGATCACGGTTTTATCTACCGAAAAGTTCTTGATAGAGTCTTTTTCGGCTTTTGTCTCTACAGCATCGAGGGCATCGTTTAATTTGATATCCTGGTCGAGTGGGTTATATTGAGGCTTGGTCATTTCTTTCGAGTAAGCATAGTACATCGGAATGCTGACTTTTGCCTTTTCCGGGAAGAATTTACCCCATTCGATATTGGTTGCTATGTTATATTGTGAGAAGTCGTCGATACGACGTTCGGATAATGACTGGTCTAGTGCCCCGAAGCCGGCCGTTTCGATGCGTCCACCCACGTTGACTGTCCCCAGGTCGGATACGGCCACATTGAGGTTAGCATTGGCAGCCCATCCGCCTGACTCGTTGAAGTCGCTCAGGCGTAATTCGTTCACCCAAACTTCAGCACTCTTCACCGTATTCGATTTGTTACGAACACCGATCATGATGGTCTTTACTTCCGCTAGACTCGGGTTACCGACGATACTGATCGTATTGAGCATGTTGTTCGGGTCAGGCATCGAATAAACGGTCTGGAAATTAACTCCGTTGACTCCGGCACGTTTATCCTTGTTGCGTTGTAACTTAAGGTTTGTCAGTGCTTCGAAAGTGATGTTCATCGTGTTTGTCGTGGGATTCCAGACTTCTTCAGCTGTGAATCGCCTTCCTTTGCCTGTATAATCGGTCAATGTCAGAGGTACTTCGTATTCGTAGTAATTGTTCTTATAGTCGGACCCCAGACGAATGAATACGGACAGGTCGCCATTACTTGGGATATAAGAATCTTCGTCGCTTATCTTTTCTCCGTGGATGAACATTTGCATCTGTTTGTATTGGCGCAGGTCGTAAGAGGTATTTTTATATACCGCACGTGCATCAAACGGTGACAGTTCAGTCACTTTCATAGATAAAGCCTGTTCGTTCTGACGTGCCAGTTGAGGCTGTCCGGTCATAAGTTCACGGCTCACTCCCGGAGGTGTTACGTAGTTGACGGGTTCACGCGAACTGTTCTCTTCGATGTTCACCGAAGATACTTCCAGTGTGGCATTAGACTTAACAGGCACTTTTGGATCGGACAAATCTTGTTCGTAAGAACGCCAGTCGCCACGAACCAGTTCGAACGTAGCGAAACGAAGGATGGTCGGCTGTTTGAAATTCGTCATGTATAGACGCATGAAACGGATGGTCTTGAAGTCGTTGATACTTCCGACACGACGATTGTATTTTTTGATAGGTATTTTGAACTGATACCAGGTAACCTCTTCTTCCTTACTATTATTGGCATTGGTTCCATCCGGTAAGACAGGGTAGGTTTTTTTTGTACCTACAATATAGTTCGAACCTACTGCCAATTCACCACGACGAATGGGTACTTTGTATTCGAAGTACTTCTCATTCTCGTTCATGGTATTATCCTGGTTCAGATCTTCCACATCCGGGTTCTTTGAAGCGGAGGTGTCATATCTTTCTCCACTAGTGCCGGTTTCAGCGGAGTTTCCTTCAGTTCCGTTGTAGCGTTTATAACGGTCGAGAATACCGACCTGATTGGCGTCGAGGTCTGAACCACGAAAATAACGGTATCTATCGGTACCTGGGTTTCTGAGGGGAGAGAATTCGTCATTCTCCATGTCTGAGATGATATCAGGGTTCAGTTTTGTCTTCAGTTTCTCTATGAATTCCGCATAAGTAGGAAACTCCCGTTCCTCATCTGCGGACAGACCGTTCAGCCCGACATCTTGCTTGGTACGTGCTCCGGCAGTATTGTCGAAAGCGTATACAGTACTTTGTTGTTTAGGAATAAGTCCCCATACCGTGGAATCAACTTTGCTTCTGTCTCCATCGACGGGTAAGCCGTTCTCGAAGAACTTCCTTTCGTCTTTCAGTACGTCTTCGGATATTTCACCAAGGTTGAAGTATAAGTCTCCACCGTTATTGGTACCATTCTCATCTTCAAGAAACGGGTCGAGCATCCAAAATTCGATGTATTCGATATTGGCAGTCTCGAAGTCA
The DNA here is from genome assembly GCF_905196875.1 of uncultured Parabacteroides sp. Classification (GTDB taxonomy): domain Bacteria; phylum Bacteroidota; class Bacteroidia; order Bacteroidales; family Tannerellaceae; genus Parabacteroides. The sequence continues at coordinate 130,091 of NZ_CAJJWO010000002.1, forward strand.
CTCTGATCGATTTTGCGCATTATACCACCCCAGCGTTTTTCCGGATTTTGTAATGTACCGTCGGAATTCACCAAATCGGCATCCAGGTTATACGGACCACGTTCATTCGGGTAGAAGGCAAGGTTCAATGCATTGATCGTACTGGTTTCATTATATCCCTGATCTTTGTCCGGAAATAATTCGGAAACCTGAATTTCACGGACATAATGATTGGATAACTGTTCTTTATCATTCTTGATATAGGATGGAGCTTGGCTGGAGTTTCTACGGGTGAACAAACCGTCCACATAATACCAGGCCAGCAAGGCACGGTTTTTACCATATTCTATATCGTTTACCAGTGAGGCTTCGGGGAACAAAGCGCTTGCTTTGTTATCGTCATACGGGGTACTGGCCAGTTTCCAGGGGTAAGGACTCAACAGGTCGAAGCCGCTTTGTGTCGACTCGAAATCATCTATATAGGAATAGCCTCCGTTTTCTTTACTTTCGTAATGTCCGGCAATCAAGTGGGCAAACTCGGCGTTGAATGAGATCTGGCTGGGTTGGGTCAGCGTAAGCAGCGGCAGTTTGTCGAACATATTGGTCAGCCACTGGCTTTCCGCTTTATAGGCTGTATTTAATCCCCATAGTGTATTCTTGATAGATTCTTCACCGATGGCCGTTTTTGTAGTCAGAGGCATTTCCGACATGTGCATGATGGTTGCTCCCAACGAGAAATTAGGTGTGAACTGGTAATTCAGGTCCAGCCCCATCATCGTTTTACGTTGCATGCTGTAAGCTGTCTGGTTTTCCAGTGATACGCTGACAGGTGTTCCCGCAGAGATGATACTTTCATTCAGGATTGTAACTGTTCCAGATGTATAATCGACTGTATAGTCTACATTTTCGGTAAGGGTGGCTCCGGCGGCAGTTACGCGTACTGATCCGCGCGCTACGTTGCTGGCTCCCAGTTGTATTTCGGCGGCGGAAGAGGCTTTGTATTCTCCCGTCATCTTGAATTTGTTCTTTTCGGCTATCTGCCGGGCAACTGTTTGTGTAGAGTCGTACAATTCCTGGAATACATATTTGTCGGCGACAGCTGCAGATATATTCTGCTCTATCATCTTTTTCTTCAGGCTGGAACCGAACGGTTCGACGCTCGGGAAGATCACTCTACCCATATCAGCCTGGATCGTGTACCCTTCTACGAAGTCGAAGAAACCATCGGCATGGGGTTCGTTCTGCGAGTTCAAACGGTCGGCACCCATGATCCGGATCCAGATCTGTTTTTTGTCTGTCGATTCCGGCAGATAGTTTAGGTAAGTACCTGTCGTATCACTCTGATACATCACATCCAGACGGAACTTTTCTTTCTGTACGGAATAAGCTCCCAGTGAATAGATGTTTTTCATCATCAGATCCCAATACTTCATGGCAGGTGACATCTCTGTACCTTTTAACAGCTTGGTGTAGATACATCCACTTGGATTTTCAGGATTATTGTCTGAGAACTCACCGACTTTTACTGTCTTAGGCGTGCCGTTATTGTCATATTGATATTCGTAGGCTACGGCTAAAACTTCACCGGGCTGCATACTTGTTTTAAGTGAAATATATCCCAATTGGCTATCGTATGTATATTCGGAAGCATCCAGTAAGCGCGCATTATCGACCTTTTCGTACTCCGATCCACCAACGAAAGCGGAAAGAGTCTGATTGACGGCCGTGTAGTTGCGTGCTCCGGCATAGGTGGTGATCATTTCGTTATATAAACTGTTCGCGTCGTTAGCCGGGAACTCAGGGTTTCCGTTTATCGGGAAAGCAATGGGATTCACCATGTAATTTCTGTCGTTCTCACCTATATCTGTAAAAGCAACAATGTTACGTGCCTGGTCGTAGTTTCCTCTTTTGTTGGTAACCCATACCTGGATGCGTTTGATCGTTATCTTTGAATTGATGGTAGGCAATGCCTTGACAGCTTCATCGTATCTGTTGCGGAAATAGTGTGATAGAAAGAAGTGTCTGTTCTCATCATACTTGTCGATGGTCAGTTCGAACGGCTTGGTTTGTACGCCGCCTTTCGAGTTTACGGTTTTTGACTCTGATTCCTGCTGTGCAAATAATGCGTTTACCCTCAGCTTTCCGAACTGAAGGTCAGCTTTCATACCGAACAGGGCGGCTCCCCCGTTTATCAGGGAGTTGTTGGTTGTCATCGATACGTTACCGGCTTCCAGTGACTTGATGATCTCGTCCTCTTCTCCGGTGTAAGCCAGTTTGAGCTTTTTAGAGTCGAAGTCGAATGAAGTCTCCGTATTGTAGTTCATATCGAAGTTTACTTTCGAACCGACGTTGGCTTGTACATTGAGCTGTACACTCTCGTCGAAGTTGAAGAATGTACGGCTACGGGCACGCTCGGGAAGTGAAGGGTCCTTGGTACTGTTACTTTTCAGGCCCATTGTAATTTCGGCGGACCCTTGTGTTCGTACGCGTACACCGCCCGGGCCGAATATTCTTTCCGCTGCGCCGATACCGAACTGCATATCGGCCAGGTTGAATTTTTTATCAGCTTCTTTCTGAAACTCCTCCTCGTTCTTCTGACGGTAATAGGAGCGAAGCGATTGTTGCATACTATAATCCTGGTATTCTTCGGGAGTCAGGCTGATAGGGGTGGTCAGGTCCTTGTCTCCCAATCGGGTACGAACCACATAAGTTCCGGTCTTGATGTCATATTCGACGGCTGTCTTTACGTTCTCAGGATCCCGTAAGTCCATCGGGGATTTCTTTGTCAGGTCTTCATAATCCTGCGGTATGGTTTTGGATACCGGATAACGGGTTGCCGGAACGGTGTCTTTACCGTCGGGCATGTCCTGTCCTTCCAGTAATTGGATATCTGGTAGTGTAGCCGTATATGTAAGGTAATCGGCATTCAGCGAGATCATGCCGGCCCCGAATAGTAGTACTGTTACCCAGATAAGATATTTTAGAGTTTTCTTTTTCATTTTAAACTGTCAACTGCCACTTCTCAACTGTCAACTATCAAAGCATTCTGAGTGCGCTTTTAATCACTTGTTCCACTGCCAGCATAGGCGAACTTTTCAGTATCGAGCTTACAGCCTTTTGTGAAGCTGCCTTTTGGAATCCCAACATAACCAGAGCGGCAACAGCCTCTTCTGCGACTGCACTATGGCCAGGCACCGGAGCAGCTGTTTCACCAACGACCATATCTCCGACTTTTACCTTGTTTTTCAGGTCGACCAGGATGCGTTGGGCTGTTTTTTGTCCGATACCTTTCACCGAGGTAAGTGCCGTTTCATTTTTAGTGGCGATCACCTGTATCAGTTCGGAAGGGGGAAGTGATGATAAGATCATGCGGGCTGTATTTGGGCCGACTCCGGATACGGAAGTCAACAGCAGAAACAACTCACGTTCTGCTTTCAGGGCAAATCCGAATAATAGGTGGGCATCTTCACGTATAACTTCATATACGTAAATTTTCCCGGAAGGTTTCCCGTTGAATGCGCTGTATGTAGTCAGAGATATGTTAAGTTGATAGCCAATCCCGGAACACTCGATTATCATTTGTGTAGGAGTCAGCTCTACAATATCCCCCTTAATATATTCTATCATTTTGCGTTACATCTTAGTAATTCGTACCTATTATAACGCAAAATTAAGCAAAAGCGTATATCAGACCTAAAGAAATCTTCAATAACGTGAATAATTATTCTCTTCCGGGGTATTCGGCAATGAAGGTTTCGAAGCAACCACGGTCCTGGAGAGTGATGTAGCAGCGTCGATTATCCGGGCCTCCAAAGGTTATGTTCGAAGGTTTTTTGCCTTTTAGTTGTATCTCACGGATCAATTTACCTTTCGGGTTGATGATCGCAACGCTTCCTTTATCATAACGGCAAAGGTATAAGTTCCCTTTCACATCACAGCGGATACCGTCCATCCCGAAGCCTTCAAAGGTGTGGAAAAGCTTTTTATTTTTGAGCGTCCCGTCCGGTTTGATATCATAGACCCATACCTTTAGCTGGGCAGACTCGTTAACATATAGCTTCTTCCCGTCGGGACTTACATCGATGCCGTTGGTCGTTCCCATATTTCCTTCCAAAAGACTCGCTTTCCCATCGGTTGTGATCAACCAGAGCTGTCCTTTTTTGTTGGGCCAGTCCGGATCGCTGGCATACAGGTTACCGTTGGGGGCCAGGGCGATGTCGTTGGGTTGGTTCATCTTCGGTTCATGGGCATATACACTGATTTCTTTGGTTTTCATATTTACCTTCAGGATATTGTGTCCGGTATAATCGGCAACCAGCATATTCCCTTCTTTATTGAACCGGATACCGTTACCTGTGGAACCTTCCGGCAGTGTCACGAAGCATTCGTGCGATCCGTCCGGATACACAATGCCGATCGTTCCTTCTTTGGCGTAATTCACGGCATACAGGTTTCCGGCCTTGTCGGTGGCTGGGCCTTCTATCCCGTTTGTAAAAGTACCTTCGGGCAACAGGTCGGTTGTCTCCCGTTGGGAGATTACTTGTGAGGTGGCTACCAGTGTGCTGCACAAGCAACCGATAATAAAGAGGAATATAGCAGGTGTTTTCATAATCTGTTATTTTATTGTTTCCAGAATCCGGGAACGAGTAAAGTCAATACTGTAAATATTTCTAGGCGGCCTGTCATCATCAGGAATGAAAGGAACCACTTGGATATGACAGGAACTTCGGAGAAGTTATCGACCGGACCCAGCTTTCCGAGTCCCGGTCCCACGTTACTTATGGCCGAAACGGCAGCTCCGATCGATTCCTCAAAGCCCAGTCCGTCAAGCATCAGAACGATGCAGCTCACTACAATAAGAAGCATGTAGGCAACGGCAAAAGCCAGTACACGATGTACCACTTCGCCGGATACGATATGTGTATCCATCCGCACCGGAATAATGGCATGGGGATGGGTTTGTTTCTTGAACTCATTGAAGAGGTTTTTGGAAAGGATGGCGAACCGTCCTATTTTTAATCCTCCGCAGGTAGAACCGGCACAACCGCAAATAAACATAAGGATCAGGGCTATCATCCAGAAAAACGGCCCCCATGGAATATAGTTCTCTGTGGCAAATCCGCAGGTGGAGACTAGAGTGACTACCTGGAATGAGGCTTTTCTGAACGCCGATAAGAAGTCAGTAGCAAACCCCTGGTACATTACCCAGGCTGTAGAAACGGCGATCATGATTGCCACAAACCAGAAAAACCAGCGAAACTCTTCGTCATGGAACAGTTTCTTCACATTTCCGTTGAAGCAGAAGTAGATCAACGTCATGTTGGTTGCTCCGATAAACATAAATATGGAGATGACGTACTCTGTGTAAGCCGAATCCCAGTAAGCGATACTGGCATTTTTAGTGGAATACCCCCCCGTAGAGATCGCTGTCATTGCATGGTTGACGGCATCGTATAAATCCATAGGACCTATCCATAACAGGCCGATCAGAAAGAGGGTGAGAAACAGATAGACACCCCAGAGCCTTTTGGCTACCTGGGTAACACGCGGACGGAACCGTTCGTGTGTAATTCCCGGCGTTTCCGCATTGAACATTTGGGTAGCTCCCCCGCCTAAGATAGGCATCAGGGCTACTGTAAATACGATCATACCGATACCTCCCTGCCACTGCGTAAGGCTTCGCCAGAACAGGACACCTTTCGGTAACGCTTCTATATCAGTCAGTATGGTAGAACCGGTGGTGGTAAATCCCGACATCGTTTCAAAAAATGCATCTGTTACATTGTCGATATAACCTCCCAGATAAAAAGGCAGCATGCCAAATAAAGAGAAAAGTATCCAGGTAAATGTTACGGTAAGCATCCCTTCACGTCGTCCTGCAGAATATTCGTTGGCACGGAAGCCGATTGCATAGAGTGTTACCCCTGTTCCGAACAGGATTCCACAGGAAAGCAATAAAGGATACAGATCGTTTCCTTTGTAGAGGAATGCAACGACTGCCGCCATCAGCATGAACAGCGTCTCGAGGATACACATCATCCCCAGCATTTTTATTATGAAACGTACATTCAGTAACATACTAATTAAAATAATCTTCCAGTTTACGCATGGCTGTTTCCAGACAGAAAACAACTACGTGGTCGTAGGCTTGTATTTGGGTATCACCTTTGATCATCATTGGCTCCCCGTCTCGTATCAGTCCTCCCAGCGTCAGGTCTTTCGGCAGACGCAGGTCTTTTACCTGTTTACGTGTGATTTTCGAGTCGGGACGTGCCACTAACTCTGCCACATCGGCATTGGCGAATGTCAGGAACTTCACGTTCGACACATCGGCATCCAATAAAAACTGGTAGATATGGCTGGCCGCTATTAGTTTTTTGTTGATAACTGAACCGATATCCATATTTTCCGCCAGTGGAATATAGTCGATATTTTCGATCTTGGCGACCGTTTTGAATACACCGAAACGTTTTGCTGCCAGACAGGCGAGTATGTTCGTACTCGAGTTATCTGTCAGGGCGACAAAGGCTTGTGCGTCTTTGATGCCTTCTTGTATAAGCAATTCGGTGTCGCGTCCGTCACCATTAATGATTAAAACATTGCTGGGAACCACTTCCGCTATGCGGTGACTTTTCTCTTTGTTGGTTTCCAGTATTTTTACACGTATATTATTCGGCAGATACTGACTGGTACGGATAGCGATGCGGCTTCCTCCCATGATAAATATCTTCTTCACTTCCGGATCTTTTTTGCCGGCATGTATCTGCACGTCTTTTATATGCTCTTTCGTGGTAGTAAAAAATACGATATCTCCTGGTAGGACATAGTCGGTACCACGTGGGATGATCGTTTCGTACTGCCGTTTGATGGCAACGATATGGTAGAGTTTCTGCTCGTTCAGCAATTCGGCCAATTGTTTATTTACCAGCCGTGAGTTTTCGCGAACCTTTACTCCGATCAGGATCAGGGCCCCCCCGAACAGCTCCCAATACTGGCGTGTCCAGGGACGGCGTACAGCATTCACTATTTCCTTGGCGGCAAGCATTTCCGGGTAGATCATTGAATGGATACCCAGTTTTTCGAACAGTTCTTTGTTTTTGGGTAAAAGATATTCGTAATTATTGATGCGGGCCAGTGTCTTGCGTGCCCCGAGTTTAGAGGCCAGGATACTGGCTGCTATATTTGTTGTCTCTTCAGGTGTAACGCTGACGAACAAGTCTGTCTTTTTTATTCCGGCTTCTTCCAGGTCACGGATTGAAGTCGGGTTTCCTACCATCGGGAGGATCTCCATGTTGGAATTAGTGAAATTCAATCGCTCCTCACTCGGGTCCATCAGGATAATATCCTGTTGTTCCTGCGATAACATCTTCGCGAGATGCGTACCCACTTCGCCTGCCCCGGCAATAATAATTTTCATGTTGTTATTAATTAATCGTTCACCATCTTTCTGATCTCTTCCGCGATACTATCGGCATTCAGGCCGCATAGCTTGTATAATTCGGGAATTGATCCGTGTTCAATGAATGAGTCGGGTATACCGATGCGTTTCACCCGCGGAGTATATCCGTTATCTGCCATGAATTCAAGTACGGCACTGCCTAAACCGCCTTGCACCACTCCATTTTCTACGGTGATGATGCGTTTGAACTTTTTGCCTACTTCATGTAATAACTCTTCGTCGATCGGTTTCAGATAAATCATGTCGTAGTGGGCAACCGATATGCCTTCACCCTTCATTTCACTGATGGCTTTTATTACTTCGTTTCCGATCGGACCCAAGGTCAGAACAGCTATGTCGTCTCCTTCGTTCAGTTTTTTTCCTTTGCCTATGGGCAGTACCTGCATCTTATTACGCCAATCCCTCATTTCTCCCTTACCCCGTGGATAACGGATCACGAACGTACCCGGAGCTTCCTTATATCCGGTGTACATCAGGTTTCTCAGATCCAGTTCATTAAGGGGGGAGGCGATGGCCAGGTTCGGGATCGGGCGGAGATAAGCAAGATCGAACATTCCGTGATGTGTAGCTCCGTCTTCACCTACCAATCCGGCGCGGTCGAGGCAGATCACCATATGCAGTTTTTGCAGTGCCACATCATGGATCAGATTATCGTATGCACGTTGCATAAACGACGAATATACATTACAGAAAGGAATCATTCCTTCTTTGGCCAGTCCGGCGGAGAAGGTCACTGAATGTCCTTCCGCAATCCCGACGTCGAATGCCCGCTTGGGGAATGCTTTCATCATATGGATCATCGAACTGCCTGTCGGCATGGCGGGGGTAATTCCCACGATCCGTTCGTCCTGTTCGGCCAGTTCTACCAGCGTATGCCCGAAGACATCTTGATACAGTTGCGGTTCATCCAGATTATGTATGATGATGCGTTCGCCGGTTTCCTTGTTGAACTTGCCGGGGGCATGCCATTCGGTGGCAGACTCTTCAGCCGGTTTGAAACCTTTGCCTTTCTTCGTTTTGATATGTAGTAACTTAGGCCCTTGCAGGTCTTTTATATCGTTCAGCAACTTGATCATGTAGTTTACATCATGTCCGTCTACCGGGCCGAAGTAACGAATGCTGAAACCTTCGAACAGGTTGTGTTGCTGTGTAAGTAATGCCTTCAGGCTGTTGTTGAAGCGGATGATATTCCCCCGGCGATCGTTGTTTATCAGCTTCATCTTTTTCAGGCCGCGATACACGTCGTAACGCATCTTGTTGTATGCCTGGCTGGTTGTGATATCTACCAGATACTGGCTCAATCCTCCCACACAGTTGTCGATAGCCATGTCGTTGTCGTTGAGGATGATCAGCAGGTTGTTGGGGTTGGCCGAGGCGTTGTTGAGTCCTTCGAAAGCAAGTCCTCCCGTCATAGCTCCGTCGCCTATTACGGCGATTACATGACGGTCTTTTTCTTCTTTCAATGCCGAAGCGACCGACATTCCCATAGCTGCCGAGATCGAGTTGGAGGCATGGCCCGCAATAAATGCGTCATAGGGGCTTTCTTCCGGGTTGGGGAAGCCGCTGATGCCTTTAAATTTACGAAGTGTATGGAATGCGTCCCTGCGTCCGGTCAGAATTTTATGTCCGTATGCCTGGTGGCCTACGTCCCAGACAATCCGGTCGTATGGGGTGTTGAATACGTAGTGAAGGGCGACGGTTAGTTCCACCGTTCCCAGGCTTGCTCCCAGGTGTCCGGGATTTTCTGAAAGTATATCTATAATGTATTGACGCAACTCTGCACATACTTCCCCCAACTTTTCCTGGGGCAACTTGCGTAAATCCTCCGGATAGTTAATGACGTTCAATATATGTTCATCCTTGCTCTCTGCCATATCTGCTAATTTTGTGGCAAATGTAAAGAATTAACGGCACATAAAATAGTTTTAGCCGCGCATTTCTTTGGCGGAGTAATTCTTTGTCTTAAGAAATAAGCTACTGTTTGTATCTGTTGCCCGGTTTTAAGTGCAGATGCAAACCTCATCTATTATTCGTCCGACAGCTGTTGTATATTCGTCTGACATTTGTTGTGTATTCGTCCGGCTGTTGTAGGTCACATATATAACAGCTGTCGGACGAATAGTGGATGGGGTAAGAAGAACTCGTAGTGGGGTTATTCGAAATATCCGTGTTCTTTCACCACATTCCCCTTGTCGTCGAAATAGACTTTCAGCCCTTTCTGTTCGCGGGTCATCAATACCACTTTGTATTTTACAAATGTACTGTTGTTTGAAACATAAACAGACTTTATCAGGCAGTCCTGATATGCTTTGTTCACTCCCTCCTGTAAGATTTGGGGGATTTCTGCGATGTCGATTTCATAAAACTTATCTGTATTCTCTGTTTGTGCATCGTTACCTGGTGTGTTTTGAGCCTGGATCTCTGATGTACATGCGGCGCTTATGGCAATCATTGCCATTAAAATAATCTTTTTCATACTTTCTTTTTTACCTTAAAAACCTAAAACCTAAATTTACCTATTGCCCTGTATTTATCAATATTCGTGCCAAAAAACGATCGGTGAAGCCCAACATTGGGTAACTTGCTGTAAACAGGCTGTTTGTTTCTTTATTTATGCCTTGGGGGTTAAATACGAAAAATGACTCCGGGGATCGGGAATGGGGAATTTTTCCATGCTCCGTTGTGTAATTCTACAAAAGGTATTCATAAACTATCCTTCTTCTCTGATTGTTTATCTTTTTACACTCCGGTAGCCGTGTTAAAAAAAATGCTACCTTTGTGAACTTGAAATTAATGAACGATCCCGATATATAATTACAGTGATAATCAGCATGAAACAAACGAGTATAATAATCACTTTTCTCTCTATACTTCTATTGACAGCCTGTGTAAACAAGCAGACGGAAGGAAACATAGTAACTGTAACGATCGAACCCCAACGTTATTTTGCGGAGAAGATTGCGGGGGATAAATTCAAGATAAACTGTGTGGTTCCCGCCGGGCAAAGTCCTGAAACATACGATCCTACCCCTCAACAAATGATACAGGTAGGGAAAAGTATCGCTTACCTGCGTATCGGGCCTATCGGTTTCGAACAGGCATGGATGGATAAGATACGTGAGAATAATCCTAAACTGGAAATATTCGATACTTCCGAAGGAATGAAGTTGCTGACCGATACGGAAGAAGACAGCCATGTGCACGATCATGCCGGTCACGATCACGATGCCCATGCCGGAGGGGCCGCTCATCACCATCATCATGGAGGAGTGGATCCGCATATCTGGAGTTCCGTCACCGGTGCTAAAGTCGTAGCCTGGAACACGCTGAATGCTTTTATCGCATTAGATCCCGATAACACGGAATACTTCTGGAAGAATTATAATGAATTAGTGGATCAAATAGACAAAACGGAAACGGAGATCAATCAACTGCTCGATCCGCTGACCGACCGTACTTTTATCATCTATCACCCGGCTTTGACCTATTTTGCCAACGAATTCAACCTGACACAGCTGTGTATAGAAATGGATGGCAAAGAACCTTCGCCGGCCCAACTGAAGATGTTGGTAGAAAATGCCCGGGAGAATAACGCCCGTGTTGTCTTTATCCAACAGGAATTCGATCAAAAAAATGCAGAACTGATAGCCAAGGAGACCGGATGTAAACTGACCGTGATTAATCCGTTGGCTTATGACTGGTCGAAAGAAATGATTCATATTGCAAAAGCATTGGCAGATGGACAAACTCATTGAAATAGATAAAATAACAGCAGCCTACGGGAATAAGGTTGTACTGAAAGATGTCTCCCTGACGGTATGGAAAGACGATTTCCTCGGAATTATCGGGCCTAACGGCGGCGGAAAGACTACTTTATTGAAGGTGATACTCGGATTGCTTCAGCCGGTATCGGGCTCTATCCGTTTTTATCAGGATGGTGTGCCTGTATCTTCTCTCCGCATCGGTTATCTTCCCCAGTTGAATAATATTGACCGGAAGTTTCCAATCTCGGTATGGGAGGTGATTGCATCGGGACTGGCAGCCGAAAAGCCTCGTTTCCGTTCGTATACGGAAGTGCAGAAGCAACGCATCCATGAAGTGATCCGGCAGATGGGACTCGAAGAACTTCATACACGTTCGATCGGTGAGTTGTCGGGCGGACAGCTGCAACGTGTCCTGTTGGGACGTTCGATCGTGTCGCGTCCGCAGTTGTTGATCCTGGACGAGCCGAACTCGTATGTCGACAAGCGGTTCGAGTCGCGCTTCTACAAGCTGCTGGAGGAGATCAATAAGGAGAGTGCGATCATTCTTGTTTCGCACGATATCGGTACCGTTCTGGCAATGGTAAAGAATATAGCCTGCGTAAACGAAACATCGCATTATCATTCCGGCGTGGATGTCACTGAAGAGTGGCTGGGCGAGAAATATGCCTGTCCGATCGAATTGATCGGACACGGTAACCTGCCGCACCGGGTATTGAAAACACACGAACATTAATTCTCTTTTTCCATGTCACACCCACTTTGTTTAATCTCATTGCCGGAAATCGGCGTTATCGTTGGCATTGCAGTAATTCTGTTCGGTTGTAAGGCTGTTTCACAGAACCCTTTTATCAGCCGGGGACAGAAGATTGTCTGGATATTGATTATTGTCGTACTCAACTGGATCGGCTTGTTGTGGTACTATTATACTTATTATATGAAGAATAAAGACTGATATATGAAGATATTGATTACAGGAGCAAGCGGTTTCATCGGCGGTTTTCTGGTGAAGGAAGCGTTGCGCAGAGGATATGAAACCTGGGCTGGTGTGCGTGCTACAAGCAGCCGCGAAAACCTGCAGGATGAACGGATCCGTTTTATCGACCTGAAATATAATGATCAGGAGGCGTTGACAGCCCAACTGACGGACTTTGTCCGTGAATATGGAGCCTGGGATTATGTGATCCATAATGCCGGCCTGACAAAGACGTTGGATAAAAAGAACTTTTTCCGGATCAACGCTGAAAATACGCATCACTTTATAGAGGCATTGGCGGCAGCCGGGTGTAAGCCGAAAAAGTTTCTCTTGATGAGTAGCCTGAGTAGCTACGGGCAGGGAGATGAAAAGACTTTCCGGCCGATCCGTCTGGATGATCCGCAACAACCGGATACGGCATACGGGAAAAGTAAGCTGGCGGCGGAGAACTTTGTGCGCAGCCAGTCTCATTTTCCATACGTGATCCTGCGTCCGACCGGTGTGTATGGCCCAGGGGAGAAAGATTATTTCATGGAGATCAAAAGCGTAAAGTCGGGACTGGATTTTGCTGTAGGTTTCATTCCCCAACGTATCACCTTTATTTATGTAAAAGACCTGGCTACCGTTGCTTTCCTTGCTCTGGAAAATGAAGCGATCCGCAACCGTCATTATTTCGTGGCTGACGGGGATGTGCATACCGACGAGTCGTTTGCCCGGATGATACAGGATATATTAGGAAAGAAACGGGTGCTGCATGCCCGTATTCCGTTAGGATTAGTCAATATTGCCTGCCATTGTTCCGAATGGATCGGCAAGTTACTGAACAAAAGCATGACACTGAACACCGATAAATACATCATCCTGAAACAACGTAACTGGATTTGTGATGTTACGCCGCTTCAGGATGAACTGAACTTTACTCCCGAATATCCCTTACGTAAGGGGCTGGAAGAAAGTATTGAATGGTACCGGAAGGAAGGGTGGCTGTAAATCAGTCTACCTTCTTGACAGAACCTAATCCTGCCTTATCCATTTTGATGGAAGGATTTCCTTTATATTTCACCGTTCCCATCCCGGCTATCTGGGCATTGATCTGGTCTTTTGCATACGTTTCAATCGTTCCTTTTCCTGCTATCTCGCACGATAAGGTCGAGAGTTCATAATCCAGCGCACGCACATTACCGTTTCCTGCTATTTTAAAGTCTGCTTTTTCGCCTGAGCCTTTCAGGTTGAATCTGCCTTGTCCGGCTATCTCCCCTTTAAGTTCCCTGGCATACAGGGCATCGGCATTTACGGTGCTTTTACCGGCTGTGCTTATTTCCATTCGATCGACAGTCACTGTATCTCTTAACTCCAGTATCGTGTTGCCTGCCATGCTGAATTTCACATTCTCGTTTGACGCGAATTTGCCGTTCAGATTAAATACTTCGATTCCGGCCATATCCGCTTTTTTCAATGAAGAAGAGTTAGTGGTAATGGTAAACTCTGTCGAACGGAATCTGATCGACTTTTGGCTACGGTCTTTGGGACGGATAACCAGTTTATTGTCTTTTGTTCCGAACTCAAACAAGTCGTAAATATTTTGATCAACCGTTACTGTCAGAGCGGGAGCAGACTCCTGCTGTGAATAATTAAATATGATTGAAGTGCCTTGTACTTCAATCGCATCGTAATCGGTGATATCGATTGTCTGGGTAATTACGTTTCCGTTGCCTCTGACAGACGGCATAAAGATACATCCCGAAGTGAATAACAGGATGACAGACAGTACAGATAAATAGAGTGTTGTTTTCATATCGTTATATTATTTGACTTCTTCTACGCTGCCTTTTCCAATCACTTTCTGTTGGACGGCAGTCGGGCCTTTGTAACGGATATTTCCTTTACCGACAATATTTGCTTTCAGATTGTTGGTAGGGTGAACTTCCATGGTTCCGTTACCGGTCATTTTACAGCTCAGTTCGGGAACATCTACGCCGAAGGCCATGATCTCGCCGCTGCTAGTGATGCTGTATTCGCCTTCTTTGGCTGTTCCTTTTTTCAGATTGATAGTACCGGAGCCGTTGATGCTGCATTCCAGCTTGTCGGCTTGCAGGTTGTTGACTATCATATTGGCGCTTCCGGATACATTCAGTTCGAGTTTCCCCATTTTAACCAGTTCCTTCAACTGAACCAGGCAGTTCGAGTTTGCCTTGATTTTCAGTTCATCACCTGTAAGTGCGCTGTTGATCATAAAGTTTGCATTTCCAGCCGCTTTTACTTCTTTCAGCCATTTCGAGTTGGTTTTAATAATAAATTTGGTATAATGGTCTACTTTAGCCCCTTTGAAACCAACGGAGAGTTCCCGGTCTTTTATATCTATGTTTACAAATTCATGCAGGTTCTCGTCGACTGTTACCTCGATGTAAGGCTCTGCATTCGATTGTTCGTAGTTGAAGTCGATAACGCCATCAATTTTGATCGCATTGTAATCGTCGATCTTTATTTTCTTAGTGGTAAGAGTACCATTCCCTTTTACATGATCGGCTGCCTGGACTGTAAATAACAGCCCCAATAACATGATGATAGATAATAACCCTTTTGTTCTCATAATTTAATTGTTTAGTATTGCCTTTCCTTAATATAGACGCGACCTGAATGAGGTCGGTTACAAAAATAGGGGTAATTTAATTTATAATTCCTACATTTGCTATATTTTTATTGAGAATAAAGTTATGGAACAGCGTTTATTTGGCTCTGGTAAAGATGATTATTCGAAGGTATATGCCATATACTTCCCGAAATTGGTACGCTTTTCCGAAACTTATCTGCTTTCGAAAGAGGATGCGGAGAATCTTGTGCAGGATATATTTCTTTATTTGTGGGAAAACAAGGAGCAGATTCCTTTCCTGGGAAACATGAATGCTTACCTTTTTACTATGGTGAAAAATCGTTGTATTGACTTCCTGCGTAAACAAACCCGGACAGGAAATAAAAAGCAGCCCTTGTCGGAGTTGGAAGAAAAGGAACTGCAATTTAAGTTATATTCTTTACAGAAGTTTGACGAGAATAACCTTTCTGTAGCGGATATAGATACATTGATCGTACAGGCGGTCGATTCATTGCCCGCCCGCTGTAAAGAAATATTTTTACTCAGCCGGATGGAAGGTTTACGGCATAAAGAAATAGCCGAACGTCTGAATATCTCCGTCAATACAATAGAAAGCCAGATAGCTATTGCTTTGAAAAAACTGAAGGTTGCCTTGAAAGATTATGTACCTCTGTTTATTTTTATTATTTAATATTCTCCTAAGATAATCAACCCTCTTAAGTCTTTCGCAGAAATAAGTGAAAGCTGCCCGAATGTTAAAATCGTATTTTTAACGATTTCTTTTTGGCGGCATTCTTATCTTTTGCGTCATATGAGTAAAGAACATATAATTTTATGAAAGAACAATTCGATAAATATTTTGCTGGTACGCTTACTGATACTGAAAAGCTAAATCTTTTCCGTGAGATAGAACAGGATGCAGTATTGAAAGACGATATGGCGGATATGCAGAATGTTATGGCCTTGTCCGGGCTGATGGATAAAGAAGGCGACCATATACTGGTGACCGAAAAGATCAAAGAATTGGAGCGTCGGACTAATAAAAGAAAGGTATTGCGTATTTCCCGTTCGGTGGTGAAGTATGCGGCTGTGATTCTCTTGCTTTTCTCAACCTGGCTCCTCTCGGAGAAAAACACATTGGATAAACATCGGGATGAAGCGATCTGGATAGAAGCACCCCAGGGACAACGGGTGTATCTGACGTTGGCCGACGGAACAGAGGCTTGGCTCAGTTCACGTACGAAAATGAAAGTGCCGAACCAGTTCAATAATAAAGAAAGAGTGATCGAACTGGATGGAGAAGGCTTCTTTGCCGTAAAGAAAGACGTGAAGCGTCCCTTTATCGTGAAAACCAAACAATATAATGTGCAAGTATTAGGAACTCAGTTCAATGTTTTTGCTTATTCAGAAAGTCCCGACTTTGAAACCGATTTGCTTGAAGGTTCTGTTTATGTATATAATAAGGACAGTAAAGAAAATGGTCTTTACCTGAAACCAGATGAAAAGGTTTCTCTTAAGAACGGAAAACTGCTGAAGCTAGCGTCCAACTTCAAACAGTCCAAGTATCTAAAAAACGGAATCTTTACTTTCGAAGACAAACCATTCGGTGAATTACTGACAAGGCTGGAGCTTTGGTATGATGTGAAATTTAATGTAATGACTCCCGGAGTCAGGAACTATGTTTTTTCGGGGAAGTTCCGTCAGAGCGACGATATTGCCAATATACTGCAAGCGATACAGGAGGTAGGAAAATTTAATTTCCGGATCATTTCGGAAAGTGAGATAGAGATTTATTAACCTTATTTGTAAACACTATAAAAAGAATATTGCCTATGTAAATATCTGTAATGAATAGATAGGACAAAACAGGGGAGTGTTGGTACCACTCCCCCGAAGTAGTCAATACTATCATCTTAGCGTTGTAACCTAAAAAAAGTATTAACATTATTATTCAGCAAAGTTATGAAAAAAAACTTGTTGCAGACATGCTATTATGCTATAAGAGAACTTAAATCAAGAAAAATAGTTCGCATTATGAAATTATCAACCTTTTTCTTCTTCCTGCTTATTATGCAGTTGCATGCCGAAAGCGTTCAATCGCAGACGGCGAATGTAGCTCTTAACAAAGAAGCACTTACGTTGAATGAATTGATATCGGAGATAGAATCGCAAACCGATTATCTGTTTATCTATAGTAAAAGCGATATCAATGTGAGCCGTCGTGTAAAGATCAACACACGCAGTCGCCAGGTATCTGATATCCTGAACGATATTTTTACGGACAGTGATATTACCTATAAGTTTGCCAACAACTATATTTCGTTGCGCAAAACGAATGAGGGAGCAGTTTTCGGTAATCCAGAACCGGCACAAGCAAAGAAAATAACCGTAACCGGTAAAGTGCTCGATTCCTTTGGTGATCCTATTATCGGAGCCAATATTGTGGAAGACAAAACCACAAACGGAACGGTGTCTGATATCGATGGAAACTTCTCGCTGAGCATTCCCGAGAATAGTGTTTTGGCCGTTTCTTATATCGGATATATCGAACAAAAGATTCCCGTAAAGAATAGCACATCCTTTACCATCAAACTGAATGAAGACTTGCAGAAGCTGGATGAAGTGGTCGTTGTCGGTTACGGTAGCATGAAAAAGAGCGACTTGACAGGATCGGTCGTTTCATTGAAGGCGGAAGAGATCAATTCGCCTAATAACTCCAGTCTGGTACAGATGATGCAGGGACGTGCTGCCGGTGTTGTTATTACACAGAATAGTACACAGCCGGGTGGTGCTGCCGATGTCCGTATTCGTGGTTTATCCTCTGTAAATGCAAGTAAGACTCCGTTGTATGTGGTAGACGGTTTCCCTGTGGATAATACAAACTTCTATCCGGGTTCGGGCGACGTATTCGACGGACCGAAGAAAGATCCGCTGAATAGTATCAACCCTTCGGACATCGAGAGCATGGAAGTGTTGAAAGATGCTTCGGCTACTGCAATCTACGGATCGCGTGCAGCCAATGGAGTTATCCTTATTACCACTAAACAAGGTAAGGAAGGCAAAGCGAAAGTGACTTTGAATTCTTCTTTCGGTATCCAGACAATTGCCAAGCGTTTCGATTTCCTGAATGGTTCCGAGTTTGGCAAAGTAACGAACGAAATGTTCGGGCTCTATAACAAGAACCCGTATTATACTGATGCGGAGGTCGCTTCTTTCGGTAAAGGAACAGACTGGTTTGATGAAGTGACTCATGCAGGTATGGTAACCAACCATGATCTTTCCTTGCAAGGCGGTACGGCTTCAACCAAATATATGGTGTCGGCAAGTTATCATCTGAATAATGGTATTGTAAAGGAAAGTTCGTTCGAACGTTACAGCTTTCGTGTAAACCTGGAACAGAAGATATCGTCTGTATTCAGTGTGAATGTTTCCAGTTTTATGAGTAATACATCGGATAAGAACGTAGCGGTAGGAACCCGTGCCGAAGATACAGGTGTATTGTCTGGAGCTTATACATTCCCTTCCAATGTTCCGGTTCGCGACGAGAATGGCAAGTTCTCCAAGAATCCGCGTTATGCCTTGTTGCCTAATCCGGTATCTTTGTTGGATATCGACGATAAGACCCGTTCGAAAAGATCAATGTTGAATGGATCTTTGAATATCACTCCTACCGATTATCTGTTTATTAAATTACAAGCCGGTACCGATATGCAGGACTCCAAACGTGAATACTATAATCCCAAGACAACCCGTAACGGTGCGGATGCCAATGGTATTGCATCGGTAACGACCACTCAGGGACGCAGTAATCTGTTTGAAGGAACGGTAACATTCAAAAAAGAGTTCAATAAAGTACATAAGCTGGATGTCATGGCAGGCTATACTTATCAGGATTTCACTTATGAAGAACTGACAGCTAAGGTGTCGAACTTCTTTACCGATTATTTCGGTTATAACAATATCGGTATCGGTGAGACATATAGTGCGCCGGGAACGACAAAAAGAATGAATAAACTCTTATCCGGTATCGCGCGTGTGAATTATAATTACGCGGACCGTTATTTAGTGACTGCAACATTCAGAGCGGACGGTTCTTCTAAATTCGATAAAGAACACCGTTTCGGATACTTCCCTTCTTTCTCTGCCGCATGGCGTATCTCGAATGAAGAGTTTATGAAAGAGCTGACTTCTTTGTCGAACATGAAACTGCGCCTCGGTTATGGTGAAACCGGTAACCAGGATATCGGTAATAATAGTTATCAGAATCTGTTGAAAAAAGGATATGAATATGTATTCGGCAATTCACCCGTTACGACTATTATTCCGGGGAATGCCGGCAATCCGCTGTTGATGTGGGAAACTGCCAAGCAGTTCAATGTCGGTCTGGATATGGGCTTCTTCAATAATCGTGTATCGGGGACTCTTGAATATTATCAGATTAATACGGATAATCTGTTACTGCAATTTTCGACTCCGGCTTATTCCGGTTATACATCACAATGGAGAAATGCAGGTGAGATCGTAAATCGAGGGGTTGAGTTTACTTTGAATACCACCAATATTCTGACACGTGACTTCCAGTGGGAAACTTTATTGACTGTTTCTCATAACAAGAATAAATGGAAAGACCGTGCAGGACTTCCTAAACCCTATATCGGAGCATCCGAAGATGATCCTGTAAATGCAATCTATGGTTATACTTACGATGGGATCTGGCAGGAGGGCGACGATATCAAGAATAGTGCGCAGCCGAACTCCGTACCTGGGAATATACGTTTCAAGGATATCGGCGGACGTGATGCCGACGGTAATTTTGTAGCAGGACCGGATGGAAAGATCAATGATGCGGATATAAGTTATCTGGGAACACCGGACCCGAAAGTGGAACTGGGCTTTGGTAACGACCTTACTTATAAAAACTGGAACCTGAATATCTTCTTTAACGCTCGTCTGGGTGGAAAGAAATATAACCAGTTCCGTGCTTATTACGAAAATCCGGTGAGAGTATATGAAGGTTTCAATGCATTCAGCAGCGTGATGGATCGTTGGAGTCCGACAAATACCGGTAGTCAGATCCATTCGGGAGCAGCCAACCCTTACGGAGGAGATATCAACACGTTCTATGTAGAAGATGCATCGTTCTTAAGACTGAAGTCTGTCAGGCTGACTTACAATACAAAGATACAGTCTTTCCCTCTTAGCGTATACGTGGATGCTCAGAACCTGTTTACCATAACAGGGTATTCAGGTTATGACCCCGAGATTGGTGGCACGAACGATTATAATACATATCCTGCTTGCCGTACATTCCTTGCAGGTTTAAGAATCAGTTTTTAAAAAGTTACAATTATGAAGACACTCAAAATATATTTGCTGGCAGGTTTATCTTGCTTACTTTCATCCTGTCTGGACACACAGTTGTATAATGAGATTGCCGTTGGCGATTTTTTCAACACAGAGTCGGATGCACGGGCCTATCTGAATGGTGTGTATGGCGGTTTTCGCGACAGAAGCGCCCGTAACTATATTCCGGCAGGCGAATATGCCTTCCAGATGCTGAACGAGATCGCAGCCGATGGCTTGATCTTTGGGCCGGGAGCGCAAAGTGGAAAAGGCAGTCAGTATGAGATGGCCGAATGGGGAGTAGACTTTTATGTAACATCTTCTCTCTGGAATGATTTGTATCTGGCTATTGTCCGTGCTAATATCGGTATCGATAATCTGGGAAAAGTACAGACCAACGATACTAAACTGGTGGAACAGTTTGTGGCTGAGGCACGTGTGGCAAGAGCTTGGTTCTATGCAGATTTAACTTATCTGTATGGGGATGTCCCTTTTATTACGGATTCCAAGTTTGATATCTCTTCCAAGCCGAAACGTGAGTCGAAAGATAAAATCATCGAGTTCTGTATATCAGAGATTCTGGCTTCTATCGACAAATTACCGGAAAGCTATCCGGCTGAAGACTACGGTCGTTTTACGAAAGCTGCAGCACAGGCCAAGCTCTGTAAAATATATCTGGAAGCGAAAATGTGGAAAGAATGTGCCGATATGGCAAACGAGATCATTAATAATTCGCCTCATAAGCTGGTATCGGACTGGGGAAAATTGTGGGGAGTAGCCAATGAAAAGAATATAGAAACTATTTTCTCAATTCCTTGTCTGCCTCCTCGTTATCAGCATTCGGCTTATGCCGCGCATTTCCACCCGGCTGACTTCCTGATCGAAGGTGGCGGCTCTATCGGTTGGGATTATTATCGTTGTACCTGGGATTTTTATAATACATTCGACCCGGCCGACAAACGTAGGGCAGATATGCTGACTTCTTATGTTAGTGTGGAAAAGGATGCAGACGGAAAGAATATCACAAAAGTGGTTGGTCACGGTGGTGGTGAAGGTCCGATTCCTAATAAGTTCCCGCTCGACCCGGCTCATATCGGCTGGACAGAAGGTACCGATGTCGTTTTGATCCGTTTGGCGGATATTATCCTGGCCCGTGCAGAGGCATTGAATGAACTGAACGGTCCGACGCAGGCCTCTATCGACCTGATTAACCAGATCCGCATACGGGCATTCGGTGATGATTCTCACAACCTTAAACTGGGCGATTACAGTACGAAGGAGGCTTTGCGTGCTGCCATTCTGCAAGAAAGAGGTTGGGAGTTGTTCCTGGAAGGATACCGTCGTCTCGACTTGATCAGACAGGGTGTCTATGTCGATGCAATGAAAAAGAAAGGTTCTACGTATGTTTCCAACAGTCAGTTATTGTTGCCGATACCGACAAGTGAAATCAACCTGAACCCGAACTTAACGCAGAACGATTATTGATAAATAGGATTTAAGGTAAAAAGGGAAGGGAGCAACCGGATAAAAGATAGGATTAGTATATCTTCCGGTTGCTTTTTTCGTTTACTTTGAATTCCATAATATAGAATAGTTATGATAATAAGATTAAAAATAATACTTCTCAGTAGCCTCTTTTTCTCCATGGGTGTTTACGGGCAATCGAACGGATGGACGCTACCAACTCCGGATAGTGGGAAGTTGCCGACCGCCCTGATTCCTTATCCGGATGAAGTGATCCGGCAGGAGGGGAGTTTTCGTTTTGTGACTCTCAAAGCAGATGAAGCTTCATTGAATAAGATAAAGGATGATAAGCAGATCGGTAAAGAAGTCGACGATGTCTGTATGTTCTGGAATATGCCGGAACAGTCGGCCGATGTATGCCACATTTATTTTGAGCAGTTGCCTGTACAACAGGATGTAAAACAGAAAGAGGCCTATCGTCTGGTTGTATCGGACAACAGTGTCCGGATCTCGGCTAATAGCTTTGCCGGTTTTTTCAATGCCCTGCAAACCCTACGGCAGTTGATCCGAGAGACTTCCGATAGCTACGAACTACCTCATTGTCTCATTAACGATGCCCCGGCATTCTCTGTACGGGGAATTATGTTGGATGTGGGACGCAATTATGCGGCGACTCCGTTTATAAAAGAGATAATGAGGAAGTTATCGTATTATAAGATAAATCTCTTACACCTGCATCTGACGGATAATCCGGGATGGCGGATAGAAGTAAAGTGTATGCCGGAACTAACGGCGCCGTCCTCTTTCTGGAAAACCCGTCAGCCTGGTAAATATTATACACAGGAAGAACTTATATCATTGGAAGATTATTGTTCTACACTGAATATGCGGGTTGTTCCGGAAGTGGATATGCCAGGGCACAGCGATTATTTCGAGAAAGCAACCGGCCTGAAACTCCAGACACCCGAGGGAATGGCAGTTATGCAAAAGGCGCTGGATGAAGTGATCCCTCTGTTTAAAGACTCTTTCTTTCATATCGGTTCGGATGAGGTCCGTTTTGAGATGGATAGTTTTATGCCGGAAATGATAAAATACTTCCGCAGCAAGGGAAAAGAAGTCATTACCTGGTATCCGGGTTATTCACCTGATACGAATGCCATCCGAATGTGCTGGGGAGAAAATGAAGCCGGACATCCTATCGATAAGTCGGCACGGTATATCGACAGTAACGGTTTCTATATGGATTATATGGATTCGCAGGGTGGTATGTTGCAGACTTTCTTCCAGCAACCTTGTGAAGTGCCTGTTGGTAATGAGAATGCGCTTGGCAGCATCATGTGTGTTTGGACAGACGGTGCACTGAGTTCTGAGCAACGTTTACTGGAACAGTATCCTTTCTATCCTTGTGCGATTACCTATGCAGAACGTGTCTGGCGGGGAAGCAGAGAGAAAAGACGTGACCTGATGGCACAGGTCCCGACCAAAGGAACGCCGGAATGGATGGCTTTTGCCGAATTTGAGGACCGCCTGGTTTATCACCGGGATCACTATTTCGAGCATATCCCGTTTGCTTATGTGAAACAAGCGGATATAAAGTGGCGGATGATCGGTCCTTTCGATCATAAAGGAAAAAATGATACTTCTTTTGAGCCGGAAAAGATAATAAAGAAAGAATATATGGTGAATGATACTTTGTTCAGGTGGAAATCTTCGCCTGTCTATGGTGGTGAGGTGCAGATCCGTAACCTTTATGCCATGTTCAATGCGCATCAGGGTAAATACCGGCTGGACCATTGGCCCACAGCCATGTCGTCTGCTGTCGGCAAAGATGGCGGAACCTGTTATGCACTGACCTACATCAAAAGCCCGAAAGACCAGGATGTTTATCTGATGTTTGGCTTGAACGGGATGTGGGGACACTCCGGTGGATACCGTACGGCCAGAGCTCCGGAGCAAGGAAGCTGGGACTTTAGCGGGGGAGATATCTGGTTGAACGATGAGCGGGTGAGTCCGCCTCACTGGCCGTTCGAAAGTCTCCCCTGGACCGGCTGGGGGCAGGGACGCATAGAAACCCCGTTAACGGAAGAAGGATATTTCTATCGCCCTCCTGTAAAGATAAAACTAATGAAAGGATTGAATAAGGTGCTTATCCGGAGTGTGTTCGGTTTCTGGAAAGGTGATGACGGCCAACGGAAATGGCAGTTTTGTTGTATTCCCGTCCAGTGGGACGGCATGCATTATAAGGAAGTGGATGGCTTGGAATATGTCGATTGGATAGAATAAAAGCATAAAAGAACCCGGAATTGTCTTTTCATCAAATGCCTTTACGAAAAGCAATTCCGGGTTTACAATAACTCTCCCTATATTGTATTAGTTCACATGATCGATATCGCTTGAGCCGCTCGAGCTCTTTTTCACTTCAGGATTGCCTTTGTATTTGATGTCGCTGCTACCGGATGCGGAAGCATTCAGTTTTTCGGTCACGTTCGTCAGTATATCAGAACTGCCGCTGGCGGAGCAATTCAGGCGTTTCACAACGAAATCGTACGATTTGATATCGCTGCTGCCACTGCAATGATATTCGCCGTCATTGGCTTTTCCGGACATTTTGATATCGCTTGAGCCGGAAGAACGGCATTCTATCTTGTCGCATTCAAGGTTACTGGCTTTGACGTCGCTTGCTCCACTCAGGCTTATTTTACACAGGTTGGATATGCGGACAGAGTTTTCCAGGTATACGTCGCTTGCTCCGGATGCATTTATTTCCAGGTTATCTCCGGTTAGTTTGCTTTGCAGGAAGAAATCCATGCCTCCGGAAATACCCAATTTTCTTAGTTCTTTGGAGTGGCTGTTGATTTCCAACTGTGTCGGATTGATTTGAGTCCCCATTCCTGTGCCAATAGTCAGAACGTTTCCGTCGGACTTGATATTCAGTAGTGGAAGCAGGTTTTCATCTATTGTGATATTTAAACTTGCACTTCCTGATTGCTGGGTGTAGTTGAAACGGGGCGATTTGTTTTTCTTTGTGAAAGACATGTTGCCACTTTCGATGCCCTGGCCTACTTTGATCTCGTTATAATCGGATACCTGGATTTCCTTGGTGATGATATTTCCGTTTCCTTTAACCTTCTTTGCATGACAAGATATGGTGCTGAAAGTCATTAATCCGATGAATGCTAATGCTATTGCTTTCATAATATTTATACTTTTATGTTTGTTTGTTTATCTTTTAGTTCGCTTTTTTCAGTTTGCCCGATCCGATGATACTTTTACTGGTAGTCGGATCTCCTTTGTAATAGACACTCCCGCTTCCTACGATATTTGCTTCCAGACGGTCTTTGGCATAAGCCTGGATATTACCACTGCCGGCAATATTACATTCTACTTTACCTGACAGGCAATCGTAGGCTTTAATGTTTCCGCTTGCGGCAAGATTATACTCTGCTTGTTCGGCTTTTCCTCCTATCTGTATGAAACCACTGCCTGCCAGGCTACATTCAATTCCATTCAAGCTGATGTCGGATGCGACGATGCTGCCTGAGCTGGCCAGATTGATTTCCATTTTATTTCCTGTCACTTTCTTTTTCAGGAGAATGTTTCCACTGCCTGCCATATTGATTTCCAGTTTGCTTATATTGAGTGGACTGGAAATAATGAAATCACCAGAGGATACAACGTTTAGTTCCCTTATTTCACGCGAATTGGTTACCACCTTGAATGTCGTTGGATTCAGGTTGTAAGTATTACCGTTGCGGCTGTTTTCATTTATTCTTTTGGGGCTGACTTTTAGTTCTTTGCCGTCAACTTTTATCTCCAGTAGTTCATAGAGATTTTCATCGATCATGACTTTCAGATAGGGAGCGGCATCCGACTGTTCATAGACAAACTCCATGACACCTACTGTCGATATTTCGTTATAATCGTCGATCGAAACCGTTTTTGTAATCACATTCCCGTTTCCATCTACTGTTTTTTCAGTAATGGCAGATCCCGTCAGTGCGGTCAGTAAGCAGGCGATAAGAAGAAGTACTTTTGTTTTCATCTGTCTTTATTTTTAGTTTTTTCTTTATAAGACGAACGTAATCCGGTTTCGGTTGCATATCTGAAGAACTTTTTTTGAAAATAATAAAAAAAGAAAACCGCAACCCGTATTTACAACGGATGCGGTCTCTTTGCTTCCCAACGAAGCAATCTCACGATTCCTCCTTTGCAAAGACTTGTTAACCTTAGATCTAAAATACTATGAAAAAAACTCGATGCAAATATAAGAGGAAATATATTATATGCAATATACTATTGTATCAATTTATTGTAAATTTGTCACTTTATGATTCAAATGTTGCATTTTTTGACCGATTTATTCTATGATCCCAAACTTCTCCGGGATGGAATCCATAATGTCGAATAGTTCGGTTACAGTCTCTGCGCGGAGCATGGCAACGCGTGTCGGCTTAAAGTCGGCAATCCCTTTGAAAAGAGGAGTGGCTGCCAGATGACGCCGGATGTGTAAAATACCACGACGTTCGTCAAGACGTTCCACACTTTGCACGACCTGCTGTTTCAGGATATCCAGGTACCAGGTGAATTTCTCGTCGGGTAATGCTGTCCCGTTTGTCAGGTAATGTTTTACTTCGCGGAATATCCAGGGGCGGCCGATACTTCCGCGACCGATCATGACGCCATCCACTCCGTATTGGTCGAAACGCTGCCGGCAGGCTTCGGCAGAGGTGACGTCGCCATTCCCGATGATAGGAATATGCATGCGCGGATTGTTTTTTACCTCGCCGATCAGCGTCCAGTCGGCCTCGCCGGTGTACATCTGTGCACGGGTACGTCCGTGGATAGAGAGGGCGGCAATCCCGCAATCCTGTAATTGTTCGGCCAGGTCGACAATGATTTTATTATCGGCGTCCCATCCCAGGCGGGTTTTTACTGTTACGGGGATGTTGACGGCCTTTACCACTTCGCGCGTTATTTCCAACATAAGCGGAATATTCCGTAACATACCTGCTCCGGCACCTTTGCCTGCCACTTTCTTTACCGGACAGCCGAAATTGATATCGAGAATGTCGGGGCGGGCGGCTTCGCATATCTTTGCTGCTTCCACCATCGCTTCCACTTCTTTACCATATATCTGTATAGCTACCGGTCGTTCATCCTCGGCAACGGTCAGTTTCTCCTGTGTCTTGTTCACGCTGCGGATCAGTGCATCGCTCGATACAAATTCTGTATATACCATGTCTGCACCGAAACGTTTACACATCAAACGGAAAGAGATGTCCGTCACATCTTCCATCGGTGCCAGAAATACCGGATGTTCACCTAAATCTATTGAGCCTATCTTCATACCTTCTTATTATTGGTCACAAAAGTACTGCTTTTCTATTAAGTTTCATGAAAGAATGGTGTTCAATCTCCTGTCTACTACGAATTATAGTAGATTAACTATATGTTGTAGTTGTATTACTGGAAAATATAGTTATATTTGGGCATTCCTTTATTAAAACGACAGATTATGATACGGTTAACTGCAAAAGAAGAAGAAATATTAGGTTACTTTTGGGCGAAAGGACCTTTGTTTGTCCGTGAATTGCTCGACTTACAGGAAGAGCCCAAACCGCATTACAATACCCTTTCGACTATTGTCCGTACTTTGGAGGAGAAAGGATATATCGGTTTCAAGGCCTTTGGAAATACCCATCAGTATTATGCTTTGGTCTCGGAAGACGAATACAGGAAAAAGACACTGAAGCAGGTGGTCGATAAATATTTCGACAACTCTTACACTCGCGTGGTCTCTACATTGATAGAGGAAGAGGCTTTGACGCTCGATGAACTGCAGGAATTGATACAACAGATCAAGAATAAGTAAAAACGTTTACTATGGGAGCTTTACTTCTGTACATATTGAAATCTACCATCTGCCTGACCTTGTTTTACCTCGGGTTCAAGGCCTTGCTCAGTAATGACACCTTTTTTCGTTTCAACCGGTGGGTGTTGTTGGGCGGAATAGTGGTCTGTATGTTGCTGCCTTTTGTAAAGCTCGAAACATCAAAGCCTCTGTTTATCCAGCAACCGATTATCGGATTGGAAAAGCTCATCGCCGGAAATGTTCCGCTAGTTGAAACATCTTTCCCTGAAGGCTATGGTGAAGAATGGGTTATTCCCGCTGAGAAACCGGCTTATACAATAGACTGGGGACAGTTGATCGGTCTTTCTTATCTTCTGGGCTGTGCCGTCTGCCTGTTGATAACCCTGGTCTCTTTCCGTAATATGCTGGAAATTACCCGCCAGGGACATAAAACGAAATGTGGAAACTACACGCTGATCTTGCTTCCTTCTCCTGTTTCCCCGTTCAGTTGGGGGAGATATATTATTCTTTCTGAAGAAGATTATATGAAGTATCCGGACGAAATACTGACACATGAGAAGATGCACCTTCAATATCGTCATTCCATCGATCTGATCTTTATGGAGATCATTCTTTTGCTTCACTGGTTTAATCCGGCTGTCTGGTTACTGAAAAGGGAATTGAAGGAAATACACGAATACCAGGCCGATAAAGGCGTGCTCAATCAAGGCATCGATGCAACTAAATATCAACTATTGCTCGTGAAAAAAGCTGTCGGCTCCAGCCTCTACACTCTTGCCAACAGCTTCAATC
This sequence comes from uncultured Parabacteroides sp., assembly GCF_905196875.1. Taxonomy (GTDB): domain Bacteria; phylum Bacteroidota; class Bacteroidia; order Bacteroidales; family Tannerellaceae; genus Parabacteroides. The sequence continues at coordinate 158,327 of NZ_CAJJWO010000002.1, forward strand.
ACAGTAAAATTAAAAAACGTATTACTATGATGTTAAAAGGTAAATCAAAGAATTGGGCCCGGTTGAAGCTATTGCTCCTGGTTCCTGTGGGACTTATCGTCCTCAATGCTTTTGCCCGCCCGGAAGTGAACCGGCAGTTGGAAACGCTTATCCAAAGCAAAGATAAGGAAACTCCTCCGAACGAACAGCAGGATGTGAGGGAATTCTTTCGGGCAGAACTGGATAAGTACATAAGTGAAAAAGAGAATGTGCAGAACCCTTCACAAGAGTACATGTCTCGTTTCCTGAATGAAAAGACAGACAGGCAGGATTTGTTTGTTAACTCATTGGGACAGATACTTCTGAATAATAAGTATGCTACTGTCGATAATCTGTCTGAGAAATTGACGAATATATTTGCTTCTGCGAAAGATAAGCCGATAGCATTTTATTCTTACATTGATGCAGGAGCTCCTCCGATAGCAGCGGCTAATATCCTGAAAGTGGTGAAAGACGGTTTTATGCAGCAACAAGCAAAGGCGGGAGTAGAAAACGTTCCTATCCTTTTCTACATTGGAGATCCTAAAAACTTTAAAAGAGACCTGAGAGAACAGACAATGATTGTTGCTTATTATACTGTAAACGGAAAGAAGATATTCTTTGACGAATACGTAAAGTTGAGAAACCGTGCCGTCCGTAGTGCCGTGCGTAAAGCGGATCTGGCAGATGCAAAAGGCGAAGTAGTGGAATTATTCACCTATTATAAAAATACGGATGGCGAAATCATCCCTTCACCTCCTTTCTATTATGAGTTATCTTCTGAAGAAGGCAATACGGCTTATGCTTTTTCGATTTCCTACTTCAATGAAAGGAAACCTTTGTTATCCTATGATACTTCTGAAAAGAATAAGAGGAATTATATGGTGGTCATAGGTTTGGGAATGATTGATGAGGCTCTGGGAAAAATAGGAAAACATGTGAGGAATATTATAATTCAGCCGGCTCAAAAAAATGTCCCGGTGAGTTATCTCGCTGTCGTAAAGTCTCATCTGGCAACAAAAGGTTATGATAGTATGATTGTGCCGGAGGTATTGGATCGGGCAGGAAAGTAATTCTAGTAAAGATAGTATAAGAGGATATCTTTTTAATGGATATCCTCTTTTTGTTTTAAGCTATTTATTGTCAATCGATTACAGTTTCCTCGTAGTTCCTTGCTTTGGAAACTGCAGTTCCCTCCGCAGGGAACTGGAATTTCCTGCGGAAGAAACGCGCGTTCCCTGCCTGGGAAACTGGAGTTTCCTGCCGAGGAAATTCATTTATCTTCTTGTTGCCTGCTCTTCCGGCGGACGGAAAGAAGTAATATCTGCGTTGATCCGGTGGAAATGTATCCGGCAACGAGTTAAAAGTTAACCTGTTTTATCTTAGAAGTATGCGAAGAAACCTGTATCTTTGTGGTTTCTAATTTAAAACCAAACAGCTTTGAACGAAAAAGAATTTGAAATAATGGCTCCGGTCGGCTCGTATGAGTCGTTGATGGCAGCTATCCAGGGAGGTGCCGACTCCATCTATTTCGGTATTGAAGGACTGAATATGCGTTCGCGCTCTTCCAACAATTTCACCACCGACGACCTGCGTAAGATCGTTTCCATTTGTAAAGAACATGGTATTAAAAGTTATCTGACCGTCAATACCGTTATTTACGGGGAAGACCTGGCATTGATGCGTGAGATTATCGATGCAGCAAAGGCGGCTGAAGTGTCTGCCATTATCGCTGCGGATGTGGCTGCTATGAGCTATGCGAACCGGATCGGACAGGAAGTGCATCTTTCCACCCAGTTGAATATATCGAATGTGGAGGCACTGAAGTTTTACGCCCAGTTTGCCGATGTCGTTGTATTGGCCCGCGAACTGAATCTTACACAGGTTTCCGAAATCTACCGGCAGATTGTCGAACAGCAGATCGTTGGGCCACGGGGTGAACTGATCCGTATCGAAATGTTTGCACATGGTGCTCTGTGCATGGCCGTATCCGGCAAATGCTACCTGAGTTTGCATGAAATGAATGCTTCCGCCAACCGGGGGGCTTGCATGCAAATCTGCCGTCGTGGCTATACTGTGAAAGATAAGGACAGCAATATCGAGCTGGATATCGAGAACCAGTACATCATGTCGCCCAAAGACCTGAAGACGATCCACTTCATGAACAAGATGATGGATGCCGGCGTTCGTGTATTCAAGATAGAAGGCCGTGCCCGCGGTCCCGAATACGTGCGCATCGTCACCGAATGTTATAAGGAAGCAGTCAAGGCTTATTGCAGCGGGACGTACGATGAAGAGAAGATCGCCGCTTGGGACGAACGTTTGAAGAGTGTCTTCAACCGCGGTTTCTGGGATGGTTATTACCTCGGGCAACGCTTGGGCGAGTGGAGCAGTAAATACGGTTCCGGCTCGACAAAGAAAAAGGTATATGTGGCAAAAGGTATTAAATATTTCACAGGTATCGGCGTGGCAGAATTCGAAATGGAATCGGGCACGCTGAAAGTGGGCGACGAAATCCTGATTACCGGCCCTACAACAGGCGCCGTAATGCAGACGATCGACGAGATACGCGTAGACCTAAAGGCTGTGGAAGAAACAGTCAAAGGCGAACGTTTCTCCTTTAAAGTATCGGAAAAGGTACGCCCTTCCGACCGACTCTATAAAATGGTACCCGAAAATAATAACAACAAAGAACTGAAATAAATGAAAGAGTATATCTTTAAACTGACAGATAAGGTACGCGACTACGAATGCGACCTGCAGGGAGTCGTGAACAACGCCAACTATCAGCATTATATGGAACATACCCGTCATGAGTTCCTTGAGTCGCTGGGGGAAAACTTCGGTGCGATGCATGATAAAGGCGTCGATGGGTTTGTCTCCCATGTGGATATCGACTTCAAGACTTCCCTGAAGAGTGGCGACAGTTATATCTCCTGCCTGAATGTCTACAAGAAAGGGGTGAAGCTGGTTTTTGAACAGGATATTTACCGTGCCTCTGACGGTGCACTGGCAACGAAAGGGAAAGTGGAGTCAGTCGTTGTGCAGGACGGAAAACTGACACGGGGTGAATACTTCGATGAAATGCTTAAAAGGATACAAGATAAACTATGATATAGATCATGACCGACAAACAGATTTACCAAATTGGCTTAACTATGATAAACGGGGTGGGAGATATCCTGGCCCGTCAGCTTCTGCAGGCCTTGGGCGATGCAGAGGCAGTCTTTACGGAAAAGAAGCAGAATCTGGAGAAGATACCGGGCATCGGGAGCCTTACGGCTGCCGAGATCAAACGCCCGGAAGTTCTTCTGCAGGCTGAAAGAGAGTTGGCTTTTATTGAAAAGAACCAGATCACCTGTTACTATCTGACAGATGAAGCCTATCCCAAGCGTTTAAAGGAATGCTCCGATGCCCCTATACTTTTTTATTATAAAGGAACGGCCGACCTCGATGCTGCACGTATTATCAGCATTGTCGGGACACGCCACGCAACAGAATATGGCAGGGCTGTAACGGAAGAACTGGTACAAACCCTGTCGTTATCCTTTCCAGATCTTCTGATTGTAAGCGGGCTTGCCTATGGCATCGATGTTTGTGCTCATCGCAGTGCACTCAGAATGGGGTTGCCGACTGTCGGTGTATTGGCTCACGGACTCGACCGTATTTATCCTCCGGCACACCGTTCTACAGCTGTAGAGATGTTACAACGGGGTGGCGGATTGTTGTCCGACTTTCCCAGTGGTACGGAACCCGATAAGCCAAACTTTGTCAAACGCAACAGGATTGTAGCTGGGTTGGCAGATGCTACGATCGTGATCGAATCGGCAGAGAAAGGCGGTTCACTGATTACGGCCGATATTGCTTTTTCTTATGGCCGTGATGTCTATGCCTTTCCCGGCCGGATAAGCGATCTTCATTCCAAAGGTTGTAATGCTCTGATCCGTCAGAATAAAGCAGGATTGATAACCTCTGCTTCCGATCTGGTAAGCGCCCTTTGCTGGGATGTGGAGAAGAAAGCTTCGCCTGTCCCTGTACAGGCTGAATTGTTTTTTGAAGCAAGCGACCGGACAGAAGTGATCCTCGCCCTTCTCCGCGAGAAAGGCGAAATGCATATCGACCGTCTGGCTTTGCTTCTGAACCAACCTGTTCGAGAACTGTTTTCCCTTCTGTTTGAGCTGGAGATGAACGGCCGGATTAGGATTTTGCCGGGGAATGTTTATAAGTTGGTTTAGGATTTTGAATGGGGATTGTTTTTAACTGTCTCATAGATGACGACAGCAATGAATATCAGTGCTGTTATCCCATTTAACAAGAGCGGGTTGAAAAGATGTGCGAATGGGATAAGGATTGCAAGTACGACAACTGCAATCACATGCGACCAGGCAATCCTCTGGCAGGTGATCCATTTATAAACACTGTTGCTTATCAGGTAAATGATCGGGCCGCCCACCATCGCAAAGATTCCTCCCGCTGTCATTTCCCCCAATGGGTGATTGACCACCAGTTCGTCGCCCACTGCGCAGATGATTAGTGCCCCGACCAACACCACATGGATCGAATGGTATTTCAGCCCGAGTAAACCAGGGTTGGATACTTTTTTGATCTTCCGGCTTCCGGCTTCGCTGCTGACATCAAAATAAATCCACCACATTGCCAGGCTGTTGGTGAAGGAGATTATGGCCGCATAAATGATCGGGGTATCCCATACTTCAAAATCACTGAGTGAAGCCCCTGTCATCATGATCGTTTCGCCGAAAGCAATAATAACGAACAACTGGCACCTTTCCGCCAGGTGCTGTCCTTCGATCGTCCATTCCCTACTTGAAACTGACCGTCCGAGTCCAGGCAGATAAAAGCCGAACATCGGCGATGTATAGTCGCATAAGACAGCCACAAGCCATAGCAGGATGCGCGTATAACCTTCGTTGAATGCCCCGGCAATCCAGAAGATGGCTGAGATACAGAACCAGCCTAGTATACGTTTGAAGTTGGGGGAAAGATGGTGCTTTTTATCCAGTAAGAATACGACAACGATCGTTCTGCCCAGCTGAATGCCTACATAGCAAGCCGCAAAGACCAAGCCTCGGCTTGTGTAGGCTTCGGGAATGGAAGAAGCCATCACCAGGCCGATCAGCATCAGGACAAACAGGAGTAGCCGGATAATACGTGTCTCCGGATTGAACCAGTTTGTCACCCAAGTGGTGTGTTGCCAGGCCAGCCAGACGGCAAACCAGAGAATGATCTCCTGCAGATAACCTTGCCAGTCCAGATGATGAAGCAGGTAATGCGAGAGTTGTGTGACTGCAAAAACATAAATCAGGTCGAACAACAATTCCGAGTAAGAAACGGAAGCCCGCTCTTCCTCCCGGCTTCTTAATAAATGATGTGAAGAATGCGACATACGCCAATGATTTTATAGCCTGTATAATCCGATAACGCTTATGGAATTAGAACAACTGCCTGTTTATTTTGTTTAAGAGATGTTGCCTGTTTCTTTTTGTGTGAACGGGAACTATCTTTATCTTTGTCAAAAGCATTTTGAATATGGAATTGCGAACAGCAAATGTAGTCAGATATATCATGCCTTTACGTGAGGGTGGTTCGTTGCCTGCGCTGGCGGAGGCCGACGACGGATATAAATATGTCGTTAAGTTCAGGGGAGCCGGTCATGGAACGAAAGCCCTGATCGCCGAATTGGTCGGTGGCGAAATAGCACGTACGTTGGGTTTCCGTGTGCCTGAACTGGTCTTTTTGAACCTCGACGAGGCTTTTGGCCGTACCGAGGGGGATGAGGAGATACAAGACCTTTTGCAGGCTAGCCGCGGACTGAACCTCGGGCTCCATTTCCTGTCGGGTGCACTGACCTACGATCCTGTCGTGAATAAAGCCGGAGCAAAAACCGCCTCACAAATCGTTTGGCTCGATGCCTTATTGACCAACGTAGACCGTACGACACGCAATACCAATATGCTGATGTGGCATAAAGAATTATGGTTGATCGATCACGGCGCTTCACTCTATTTCCATTATTCATGGTTGAACTGGAGCAAGCATGCCTTAAGCCCGTTTGTCCAGGTTAAAGATCATGCGTTATTGCCTGAAGCTTCCCTACTCGAAGAGGTCGATACCGAATTTAAACGTCTGTTGACACCGCAAAAAATACAGGAGATCGTCGAACTGATTCCCGATGACTGGTTGCAATGGAACGACAGTCCTGGCACGCCGCAGGAGATAAAGGAAATATACATGGAGTTTTTAAACGGAAGGATCGCCCATTCAGACACATTTATAAAAGAAGCGCAACATGCAAGGAAAGCACTTATATGAATACGCCGTAATCCGTTTTGTTCCCCGGGTGGAACGTGAGGAGTTTATCAACGTGGGCATTATCCTGTTCTCTAAACGGGTTAAGTATATAAAAGCGCGTTATCAGGTGGACGAAAAGAAGATCCGCCTGTTCTCTTCCGAGCTGGATATAGAGTCGTTATACGCCAACCTGAAAGTATTCGACCATATCTGTTCCGGGGCAAAAGAGGGCGGTCCGATCGCCGCGATGGATATTCCCGAACGGTTCCGTTGGCTGACAGCCGTACGCAGTTCTTCGATACAGACTTCACGTCCGCATCCGGGACTATCGGAAGATCTGGAAGCTACGTTCGAAAAGTTGTTCTCGGAGTTGGTACTTTAGTCAGGAGGGTGTTCTTTTCTGCTGAAAAAAGCGTTCTTTAATTGTTAAAATTAGCAGTTTTTGCCTGTATTGCATAAAGTTTTATCTTCACTAACACTTTTTGGCGATACAGCCCTTCAAACTTAACAAATATTGGCCTGAAAAAGCTTGACAAAACCTCTTTGCAAGAGTATCTTTGTACTGTGGTTTTTTCATAATAGTATTAGATTTAAGGTTAACAAAGTTGGTTAGGGCTTGTCGTGAGACAGGCTTTAATTTTTTATATACATTCCCTCTCACATCTTTCTCATTTTACCGTTCTTGCTTCTTTTTAAATTTATATGACCGGCGACGTGTTCTTTGTTTGCTGTCGGGCGGGAAGACTGTTTTAAGGATATAATTTTTCTTTATTGATTTAAATTGTTTACTTTTGTAAATAATCAGATATTCAGGCGATTATGGTTTGTTTGAGACTGCTTGAAATCGAATCGGTAAACCTGAAAAAAGGAACAATTTGTGTACTTTACTTTATGCGAAGAATAAAATATAAAAAGATGGCTATGTTGATTTACTTTCTTATTGTTGTTGTGGGGATTTTTGTATTAGTACTAATAACCGGTCTTCTGCTGCCGGGCGAAAGAGTTGGCTCCCGGCAATGCTTTTACAATGCATCACCCGAAAAAGTCTATAACGTGCTTATCAACAATGTCGATTATGGCTACCGTAGCGACCTGAAAGAAATAATTATCCTTGAAAGCCAGGATGGAATAGAAGTCTGGGACGAGATTGCCAAAAACGGCTCCGTCATTCGTTTTAAAACGACCCGCAAAGAACCTTTCTCGCTTTATGAATTCGATATTATCAAGGCGAATGGATTTACCGGACATTGGAAAGGAGAACTGGAGGAAACAAGTACAGGGGGGACTCATTTCACATCGACCGAAACCATCCGGATGAAAAACCCCTTCCTGAAAGTACTCTCTTACCTTTTTTTCGATCTGGAGAAGTTTATGGATACCTATCAAAATGATTTGCGGACAAAGCTTTGCTCGGCATAACCCCAGAGTCTGTATATAAAAAAAGGAGTTCTTAATGAACTCCTAAGAATTTGAACGGCTGAGTGGCCACAAACTGATCGGCCGTGTTACCGGCGTATGTTTTACCATGCAGCAGGTCGAGTTTTTTGACCGGTGCGTCTGCAGAGAAATCCACATCTTTGAAATCTACCCAGAAGATATTCGGATAGGTAGTCGACTCAAAGTAATATACCTTATTTTTCTGATCGGAAACAGTTCTCCATCGCGTGGATGATATATTCGGTTGGTCGGGTGTCGTGATACCCAATGGAACAGATGTGTTGCGGATTACGCTGAATACACTGGCTATGGCCATGCGTGTGTCGTCTACCTTCGGTATCGCATTGATATAGAACGATGCCCTTACGAAACGATCGGCTGCCCGGTTTGTTCCCGGCAGGAAAGTCGTTCCCCCGATATTTTTCCAATAATCATCGAGGGCTAGTTGTTGGTCGAACACCGGTGAGTTAGTCATCACCTGGTACGATTTGCTGTGATGAATATTCAATTTTCCGTTTATGTATTCAAAGATTGCATTATCTCCCTCTGTGTCGGATATCGACAGGTGTAACGTTGCCATTCGTGTGCCGTCGGGCATCATGTCCGAGACTACTTCGAATGTTCCTTTTTCAACAAAAGCGACAGCTTCGTCTACCGTTGCAAAGTTATCCAGCATGTATTGCACCCAGGCGGCAATGGAAAGCCCCGGTTTTTTACCGTCCCACTGTGGGTATTCCGACTCAGCCAGCCAGAGCAGGTTGGCTACCAATCCTTTTTCGTTCATTCCGTCTGTGCTGCAAATATCATAGGCGGAAGTGACTACGCTTCCGTATTTTGAAGTCCATTCAAGTGGATTTTTACCTATTTCTCCATTGCGTTTCATACCTCGTGGAAATATCCAGAGGTTGCTATGAGTATCTTCCTTCCAGTCCATCGTGCGACCTGTCAGTACTGTATTGTTTTTTCCCTGGTAAACTACTCTTGTACAGGCATCCGATGGATTGAACCCTGCACTCGCGGTAATTGCCAGCAATGCTATTCCCCATTTCTTCATCTCTCTCATAATCTTAATTATAAATATGTTTCTATGATTATATAAGCGATTTGTGTATCGGATTGTTTAAAAAATAAAGGCTGAACCTGCGACTGTCACATATGTTACATTTTAAGATATATATATCCTGTATCTTTGCTTTAAATAATTAAATAATCAGACTATGGAACAGTTACATGCTCATGAAGTCCTTCATATGATGGAAGGCAATAGTTACTCGGAAGCCTCTTTAAGAGCGGCTATCATTGACCGGTTCGGTGAAACTCAGCGTTTTTATACCTGCTCGGCAGAATATATGAGTGTCGATGACCTGATAGAGTTCCTGAAGGAAAAAGGGAAATTCATGCCGTTGAATGATGGTTTTACGGTTGATATAACGAAAGTTTGCAATCATTGAAAACAGATAATTAGCCGTATGCGTAATCGTCCGGCTTCTTTTTGCCGGTATCTGTCCTTTTGTGTTACCTTTGCGTACAAATACTTTTTCGGATGCCGACGAATGCTATAATAAAAAAATCGAAAATGTGGAACTTGTGGCATGGCTGCCATAAGTTAAGCCAAGGATGTAAGCATTGCTATGTTTACCGGGGGGATGCCAAAAGAAACATAGACAGTTCGGTGGTGACGCAAACGAAAAGTTTCGATTTGCCCATACAAAAAAAGCGTAACGGCGAATACAAGATTCCTTCGGGAACGTATGTATACACCTGTTTCACCTCCGATTTTTTTGTCGAGGATGCCGATGGTTGGCGCGCTGAAGCATGGAGGATGATACGGGAACGAAGTGATCTCGAATTTATGATGATTACCAAGCGTATCGACCGTTTTTCTGCCTGTATGCCAGACGATTGGGGAGAAGGATATGCCAACGTCACAATCTGTTGCACGATCGAGAACCAGGAATGTGCCGATTACCGCCTGCCTATTTATAAAGCGGCTCCGATCAAACATAAAATCATTATTTGTGAGCCTTTACTGGGAGCGATAGATCTACATCCTTATCATATCGGCGGATGGGTTGAGCAGGTGGTTGTGGGTGGCGAGTCCGGCATTGAAGCCCGTCCATGTGATTTTGATTGGGTAATGGCCTTGCACGACGTCTGTGTGGAAAATGGTGTCTCTTTCTGGTTCAAACAGACCGGTGCGAAATTTATCAAAGATGGTGTATTATATGCGATTAAGCGGCAGTTCCAGCATTCGCAGGCCCGTAAGGCTGATATAAATTTCAAATAGTTCCAAATTTGAACCAGATGTATTATTCATAATATTTATATAACTTGCCGTCGGTTTATCTATCTGATATATTAATTCTTTAAACAATGAGAAACAAATTTCTGCTATTTTCAATACTTCCCCTTTTTCTGACGACATTGCTGATTTCCTGCAGCGGTCTTGAAAGGGAGAAAGATACTCTTGAACTGGATAAAAGTTCTATCAGTATAAATCAGGAGGGAGGAACTGATTATGTAAATCTAATGGCCAACGGCCCCTGGAAGGTTCAGGATGTTCCCGAATGGATTTCTTTGAGTAGTACATCCGGTGACTATTCGGAGACCATGACTGTGGAGGTAAAAGAAAACAAAGAACCTGCCCGTAGAACTGCATCTTTGTTGTTTATCCGGGGAAAGGCGAGCGAAACATTGGATATCGAACAATTGGGACTGGATGAGATGGCTCCTTTTATTAAACTGGATAAAAACGGGCTGGATGTAGGATGCTTTACCGGAACTCAAAAGGTAAAACTAACGACTAACAGGCCGTGGAAATTGTTTTTTGCTCCTAATTGGGTTACTGTAACACCTTCCTCGGGTGATGAATCGGCCGAGATAACGATTTCCATTGCGGAAAACCGTAATCCGGAGGGAAGGCAGTCGATAATTGTATTTCGCGGTGAGTCCGAAGATAAGGCATTGGATATCCGCCAATCCGGCCTTTTTGATATAGCCATAATGCCGGGCTTGCCTATATTTCATTTTAAGCGGATGGAATACAGCTCCGAACTGAGCAGGTGCCTTGTATGGGCCAATAGTCTGTTCATAAATCCGTCTGTCCGGAATGAAATCTATCTGGGTAACCTCGTTTGTCCAACTACCCAGTCTAATACGAATATTCCCGGTTTTACCGGATATACATACAATCCAATTACAATTTCAACCTCGGCAGCTGTTTCTGAAGTTGTAAAAACCTATCTTCCTTCACGATCGGATCAGGATGATTTTGCCCGACAGATCGCTGAACAAATGCCAGATCGAAAAGGATCTTTTATTGAAGATAAAGGAGCGTTCGAGTTTTATACCCATAAACAATTACAAGTGATCGGAATGATTAATCTGGGTGTGAAGCTGGATGAACTTGTGTCGGGTTTTCCTTATACGGAAAAAGAGATGGCCAGAAAATACGGCTTGATTTATTCTTTCAAACGGACATTCTTTAGTTTAGATATAAATATTCCTGAAAAGCTGATACAGGAAGAACTGAAAGAGGCGGACCTGGAAAAAGGTGTGTCGTATGTTTCGTCTATCACTTATGGTAGGGTCGGTTTGTTGATTGTTGAGTCGGATACGGATTCACGAGAGGTTAAAGCTGCTGTGAATCGCTTGATTGAAAATAAATCGTTATCGCAGGAAGAGTCTGAGCTTCTTTCGGCAGTAGACGTTTACTATGTTTATTTCGACAAAGATAAGAATGTACAAGTAGAGAAAGGTGGTATGGAAGTCGTGAATGCATATAAAGAAGCTACTTTACTGGGAGTAGACGGTATTTATCCTGTTGAATTCTGGTTGGCCGATTATATGGATAATTCGCCGGAAACTCTCTCGTTCACTTATAGGACGGGAGAATAAGAAAGATCGTAATTAATAAAAAGAGATGTACCTGGATATATCCTGATACACCTCTTTTTAGATTATAGTAAATCGATACGATTGTTTATTTGGCAGGATGAATGTCCAGTTTCACAGGATGGATCATGTTCTCCGGACTTAAGATCGTATCCAGTTGTTCCTTTGTCAGTATGCTATGATCCAATACCAGTTGATATACGCTTTTACCTGTCTCCAGCGCCTCTTTGGCTATTTTCGTGGAATTTTTATAACCGATAACCGGGTTTAAGGCAGTCACCACTCCAATACTGTGATGTACTTCTTCGATGCAATGTTCGGCATTGGCAACTATTCCTTCTACACAAAGGGTACGCAGTGTTTCAAAGCCGTTCATAAGCAATTCGGCAGACTCGAAGCAGCATTGTGCCATAACCGGCTCCATTGCATTCAGTTCCATTTGGGCAGCTTCACCGGCTATTGTCACACAAAGCTCGTTGCCGATCACCTTATAGGCGATCTGGTTCATCACTTCCGGGATGACCGGATTTACTTTTCCCGGCATAATGGAAGAACCAGGTTGCATAGCTGGCAGATTGAACTCGCCTAATCCACAGCGCGGGCCGCTTGCCAACAGACGAAGGTCGTTGCATATCTTATTTATTTTGACGGCTACCCGCTTCATGGCTGCGGCATAACCAACCAGGCAGGATGTGTCGGAGGTTGCACCAACCAGATCGGCAGATAGTTTGATATCCCATCCGGTAATTTCACGCAGGGCTTCGATGCATTTTTCTGCATATCCCGGTTCTGCGCAAATGCCTGTACCGATAGCTGTTGCTCCCATATTGACAGTCAAGAAATCATTCGCTGCATGATTCAGGTGTGCAATTTCATCCTGCAGGATACTGGCAAAGCCGTTGAATGTTTGTCCTAGGGTCATTGGAACAGCATCTTCCAGTTGAGTACGTCCCATTTTGATGATATGGGCAAATTCTTCTCCTTTTTTGCGGAAAGAAGCAATCAATGCTTCCAGATAAGGGAGCAACCGGAGATGTGTGGCATACATACCCAGGTGGATGGCTGTCGGATAGGCATCGTTGGTCGATTGCGAACGGTTCACATGATCGTTGGGTGAGCAGTAGGTGTATTCTCCCCGCTGATGTCCCATGATTTCAAGGGCACGGTTGGCTATGACTTCGTTGGCGTTCATGTTGGTGGTCGTACCGGCACCTCCCTGGATCATGTCGACCGGGAATTGTTCGTGGTGCTGTCCGTCCAATATTTCGCGGCAAGCCTGTGTGATGGCGCGGTATTGTTCGTTTGTCAGCAGTTCCAGAGCGTAGTTGGCTTCGGCTGCTGCCAATTTAGTGATCGCTAGTCCGTTGATAAATAACGGATATTCGTTGAGGTGAAATTTGCTGATGGAGAAATTCTCGATCCCTCTGAGTGTCTGTACGCCGTATAATGCTTCGGCCGGTATTTCCCGGGCACCGATCAGATCACTCTCAGTGCGGGTTTTTCCTGTAAATTCAGTATTCATATTAATACGTTGTTTTATAATGTTTATATTAATTGCCTGTATAGAAATTTTCCGGGACGGTTACTTCGCCGATCAGCGAACAATGTATATGATCCTTTACTTCTTCGGGTGTCAGTCCTTGTCCGAAGAGAAACATAAGTTTGGTTACGGCGCATTCTGTCGTACCGTCGAACCCGCTTACTACACCGGCTTCCAAAAGTTTATATCCTGTTTCGGGATTTTTGATCATCCCAATGGTTCCTCCTGTATATATTAGCAGAATGGACGGTTTATCTTCTTTGCGTATATTCATGTTCGATGCTGTCGTCTTTTGTTTACGCAGCAAAGATATCAAATGTCATTTTGAAATCAAAAAATGTTTTGATGTATTTAAAATATGTCAATCTTTTTATTGTATGCGGGGAGTATTCTTTTTGTTTGTGTTAAAATGATATTTCTATTTTCTGTATTTGCAAATATCGTCAACAGAGACAACGGTCATATCATGTTGTGTGGCGAAACGGATAATTTCAGGAAGGCGAGCCATTGTTCCGTCTTCGTTTGTCAGTTCACAAAGAACGGCTGTATCTCCCAGTCCGGCAAGTTTTACGAGATCTACACTTCCTTCTGTATGCCCTCTTCTTTCCAGGACTCCTTTTTCTCTTGCTTGTAAGGGAAATACATGGCCCGGATGGGATAAGTCTTCTGGTTTTGCTTCCCGGGCGATTGCTGTTTTTATTGTCTGTATTCTGTCGACTGCCGAAACACCGGTGGTGACACCTTCTTTGGCTTCTATTGAGATCGTGAAGGCTGTCTGGTTTTTACTGGAGTTTTCTTCTACCATCTGAGGCAGACCGAGTGACCGGCATTTCTCGGGGGTAAGGCAAAGGCAGACGATCCCACTGCATTCACGAATCATCAGGGTCATATCTTTAACCGTCATCTTTTCTGCGGAGTAAATAATATCACCTTCATTTTCCCTGTTCTCATCATCGACAAGTAAAATGCCTTTTCCTGCCTGTAAATAACTGATTGCTTTTTCTACGCGTTCCTTGTAGTCAACTCCGAAATCTTTAATTGTTTTCATTTTCAAACCCTGTTATTAGTTTTATATAAAGTAAAGTATACAACAGGGCAAAGGGGAGTATATGCAACACTTCTACTACATATATAGATATGTTGGTAGAAATGTCATATAAGTCATATTGTCTTCTTCTCTCATCCAGACTTTAACTGTCGGTTCCGGAATTTCACCAGATCAGTCCCCTGTAATATATCCAGAGGAGTCGCGGACTGTCACCGCCGGTAGGGAATCTCACCCTGCCCCGAAGAATACTGGTCACAAAAATAGGAAGAATTAGTAAAACAAATGGAAAAGAACTGACTAAATAAGGTTTTTTACTACATTTGTACATATCCGTAAAATCAAATTTATGAAACACCAATGTGTAAAATGCCCTTTGCGGGCGAAATATGACCGGGCTCCCCAATCACTGGTAGGGAAATTCTGGCGTTGGCATATTAATTTTTGCCCGGGCTGGAAAGCCTATTTCACTTCATTAAGTCTCGAAGAGCAGCAGTCTTTACGTGATAAATATAGTTTCAAGAAATACCTTTGATGAATATGATTACTGATATCCGTTTGCGAAGTCAGCAGTTGTTGAAACCTGAGTTCAAAGACCCGAGGGATCTTGTGTCGTGGATGGGAGGCATGCAGGCACAGGATTATCCGAGAGCGAAATGGGCGCTTGGGACCAGGTTGAAATCTGCTACGATCCGGACAGTAGACGAGGCTATCTGGCGAGGGGACATCCTTCGTACTCATGTGATGCGTCCGACATGGCATTTTGTGACTTCTGAGGATATCCGATGGATGTTGAAACTGTCGTCGCAACGGATTATAACTGCATGTAACTCATTTGCTAGAAGTAATGGAATAGACATACCGGAAAGTCTGTATACAAAGGCTAATGACCATTTCTGCAAGATACTGGAAGGAAATAACCATCTTACTAAACAGGAATTGGGAGATGAAATGGTAAAGGCCGGTATTATTCCCGATCCTGCCGCAGTGGGCTATCTGATAACGAGGGCCGAGCAGGAAGGGATTATTTGTAGTGGTAATGACAAAGAGGGTAAATTTACCCATGCATTATTGGAAGAACGGGCACCTATGGCAAAAGAGTTACCGCGGGAGGAAGCGCTGGCTTTATTAGCCAGAAAATATTTCAGAAGCCATTCGCCTGCTACTCTGGATGATTTTGTGTGGTGGTCCGGATTGTCGCTCACTGAAGCCCGCCAGGCTGTGGCATTGATCGACTCGGAATTGGTTGAGGATAAATTCTCTTCTCAAACCTTTTTTGTTCATCAACAGTGGAAAAAAAGGATGAGAAGCTGTGACGTGTTACATTTCTTACCGCCTTATGATGAATATCTGATCAGCTATAAGGATCGTACAGCAGCAATGGATAAAGAGCATCATCCTAAAGCTTTTAATAACTTTGGTATATTTTATCCGGTTATCTTGCACAATGGAAGAATTGTCGGAAACTGGAAAAAGATGGTAAAGAGAGGGGAGATCTCCATTGAAACTTCTTTCTTCGAAGAATGCCGGAAACCGGATAATGAGCAGATTGAAAAGGCAGCCGACAGATATAAACGTTTTGTATTTTGAATATAGAAAGATTGAAAATAAAGTAGTAACGAATAATCGGGCGATGATGAAGCTAACAGTTTTAGTAGACAATAACACATTTATTGATCAATATTACCTCGGAGAACCTGCTGTTTGCTATTATATAGAAGATGGTGAAACGAAAATCCTGCTGGATGCCGGCTATTCGGATGTGTATATCCGTAATGCGGACGCATTGGGTATTGATCTTTCGCAGGTTTCCACCATTGCATTTTCCCATGGTCATAATGATCATACCAGGGGGCTTCAGTATTTTCCTTACCGGAATTCTTCTGGTAGGATCAGGATCGTCGCACATCCGGATACTTTTAAAGAACGGGTGGCCGGAGATATATCGATTGGTTCACCTTTGTCGGAGGCCAGTTTGAAAGATAAATATGAATTGACCTTGTCGAAAACACCCGTCCGGCTAAGTGGACATCTTACTTTTCTTGGTGAGATACCTTCATTGAATGATTTTGAACAGCGAAAGTCTTTTGGCGTATTGAAAGATGCCGGAACGGAATGTGAAGACTTTGTAGCGGATGATACCGCTCTGGTTTATAAAAAGGAGGATGGTCTATTCATTATTACGGGATGTTCTCATAGTGGAATATGTAATATTATTGAATATGCTAAACGGGTATGTGGGGACGACCGGATAGTGGGGGTGATAGGAGGTTTTCATCTGTTTGAAGTTTCTGATCAATTAAGAGGGACGGTCGATTATTTCCAAAAGAATCAAATTAAAGAGCTATATCCCTGTCATTGTGTTTCTTTTGTTGCCAAAGCCGAAATACATAAAAGCATATCGATACATGAAGTTGGTGTCGGTTTATGTATCGAAATATAAACTAAACCTTTCATAAAACGATATAATCTCCCTTGGGCCAGTGTTGTTTGATATAATCGATTTTGCTGTCTTCTGTTACCAGGTAATCTATATCTCCCAAGGATGCAACACTATATGCTTCTGCTGTATTTAGTTTGTAACCGTCAGCTAATATGATCCTTTTCTGGGCACGCTCTATCATCAGTCGCTTCATCATCGCCTCTTCCCTGTCCGGATCTGTTAATCCCTGCTGAGGGTGTACATCGCTGATGCCTAAAACTAACCAGTTAGGGCGTATGGTCTGTAAGGTCTGAAATACAGATACGCCGACTGTGACCTGGGAAGAAGGAAATACTTTTCCTCCATTTGACAAACATGTGAGGAGTTCCGGCTTTTTTCGAAGGGCTCCTGTAATAGCAAACAGTATAGAGGGATTGGAGTATTTGAGTGATAAATATAATGTATTGATTGTATCTTCTGCAACGGAATTTCCCGCAAGTTTACATGAGAAGCAGGAATGGTTGAATGAGCATTATCCATTTATAACCTGGAAGCAGATGATTTTTTGTGGTCGTAAGGATAGTATAAAAGGGGATATCATGATTGACGATCATCCGAAAAACCTTTTGTCTTTCACTGGGAAAAGAATATTATTTACTCAACCACATAATATGTATGTACCGGACGAGAATTACCAAAGGGTATCAAGCTGGAAGTAAGTTATGCAGATACTCTGACTATAAACAACCTATAATGTAATTATCTCTAAATCATCCGGTACGAAAACATTTCCGGAGAAATGTAGCCTAGCTTCGATTGTGTATTTCTCCCGGCGTGTGGAAATAGTCTTATCCTCCGTATGGTATAGCAGTAAATTTTTGATTCCCAGTTGTTGAGCCAGTTTGCCGGCATCTAATGCGGTACTGTGGTGCTTTTCGTAAGGTTTGAACCTTTCTTTATCTTCGTATAGGCAAAAAGCTTCGGAAAGCATCCAGTCTGCTCCTTCTATAAAGGGACGGTTTGCTTCGTTGTATGGTTCATCTCCTAGACAGACAAAGCTTTTACCATCGGGTAATATAGTACGGAATCCATATTGTTTCTCTTTAGTAGAACCTATATCGAAACATTGAAAGTTCATACCGATAGAAGGGAAAGTATCGGCATGATGAACTTCGCATAATAGAATGTCTTTATTGATATGTGCGAGAACCTTTTTGGGCAACGTCAATTGGCAGATCGTTGTCAGGACTTCCATTACTTTGTCATGTCCGTATACCTTTAGTATCCCATTGTATTCTCCTTTGTTCATTTGCTGGGCAATCATGCGGATCATCCAGATTACGCCCAAGATATGATCAGTATGAGCATGGGTGACAAATATCTCATGGATAGCCGAGAGAGGAATCTTTGCCTTTTCTAGCTGAGAGAGAATGCCATTTCCTCCACCGGCATCTACCAATAAAATTTCATTATCCCGTTTCAGTGCAAAGCAGGTATTATAGCATCGGGTAACAGTAGCATTGCCTGTTCCCAGTATGATCAGTTCTGTATTCTGCATAAATATATCTTTCCGTTAGAATGTACAAAGATATAACTATATCTATAAATGCTCAGGAAACGTCATGCGGAATACCGTTTTTTCACGCGGAACCGAGTTTACATTAAGTTCCCCACCGTGAAGTTGCATAATACGGCGGGATAGTGGGAGTCCTATACCACTTCCTTCCTTCTTGGTAGAGTAAAAGGGAATGAATACATCTTCCAACCGGTTTTCCGGAATGCCTTCACCGTTATCGGTTACTTGTATGAATAAAGATGTTGCGTTTCTTCCCGCTTCTACCTGGATCTGTGGCTCTGGGTTATGTGCAGTAGCCTGTAGGGAGTTACGGATAAGATTGATCAATGCCAGGGTGATTAAATTAGGATCAAGTAGGATTTCCATATTTTTCGGTGAAATATAACGGATGTTCTCACTACCCTGTTCCGAATTCAGCAACCGGTCAAGCTTGTCGAATAAAGCATATATCTCAACTTTTGTCTTAACCGGATCGGGTAGATGTGTTAACCGGTGATATGCATTCAAGAAAGTATTCAGTTGCTGTACCTGCTGGTTAATAGTTTGTAGTCCGTCGATCATTCCGCCTTTTCCATATTCATCGCTATATTTGATCAGGTCGGCTGATAAAGAAGCTATGGGGGTAATAGAATTTCTGATCTCATGTGTCAATACCCGGATAATACTTTCGTAATAAAACCGTCGTTCTTCCAGTTCGGTATGGTTATTTTCGAATTGTGCTATAATCCGGTTCATTTCACGAAACAGTCCGTTCAGGAATTTGTCATCCTTCTTTTCCACGAAATGAGCGTTGAAATCGTTGTTATTGATCGCACTGAAAAAACTCTCCAGCTGACGATTTGTTTTCTCCATTTTCCTCACCAACATAATAGCCAGCGCTATGATTATGCAGACACAAATAAAAGCAAAGAAAAGGGAAGTTTGGCTGATCAAAAGCCACGCACCTATAACTGAGGATAACACAATTCCTGTTATCCCGCCAACAATGATCCGGTGTAATCTGCGATTCAGCATATCCTTTATTACAAAGGTACAATATAAATCAGAACGATAAATATAAAAGAATCAGGTTTTGCCTGAACCTACTATTTGTTGATGGTCGATTTACGAGAATGTCTAAAATTTAGACGATTTACACCTTGTTGCTGTAAAGGTTCATTATTTTTGTAGGCAAGAAAATGAAGACAGATTAGCTTTGAAAAAAAATAAAACATCATGAAGAACATTTCATTTAAAATCATTTTTCGAAGCTGGTGGCGTAATAAAACATTTACCATTATCTCTGTCCTCAGTCTGGCGGTCGGTATTGCTTGTACCAATTTATTGGCAGCTTTCGTTATTCATGAGTACAATATAGAACCGGATAATCCGAATAAGGATAGGATGGTAGTGGTTAAGCAGACCATTTCGGGGGCAGGAATGACTGCTTTTAATATGGTATCACGGGATATTACTTCTCAATTGCTTGAACATGTTCCGGAATTGGATAAGGGATGCCGCGTTCATCCTTATTTTATGGTTAGTTATTGTAAGGTAGGGGAGAACTTCTTCAAAGATATCAAAGTAATAGAGTCTGACAGTACTTTTCTTTCGTTTTTTCCTCAGGAAATAGTAAGAGGGAGTTTTAACGATGCCCTGCTTGGTCCGGATCGGATAGTCCTGACAGAATCTTCTTCTAAACGTTTATTCGGCGAAAATGATCCGATAGGAGAATCAGTTCAGATCTTATTCGGACCAAGTGATTTCGGTGATGAAAAAGGCCTGTTAACTTTTACTGTTTCCGCAGTTGTAAAAGATAATAGCCAGTCAGCCTTTGGATTTGATGTTTTATTTTTTGATGACCCTTCTCCGGCGTTAAACTTTTTTCTGCTTAAAAATAATGTCTCTGTGTCTGATCTGCAGGCTAAAACAGAGAACCTGATTCTTCAAAGAAACGATGGTAGAGATTTTAAGAATGAATTCCTTACTATCCGACAGGCTTGTTTTGATACGGTTTCAATCCCATCCTCTCTGAAGAAGCCTAATGCGACTTTGCTGTTCATCGCTTTTTTTTCAGCTATTCTGATATTGGCCATTGCCTGCTTTAATTATATAAACCTGAGCTTTTCTCGTGTCTTTAAACAATTATATTCCATGCATGTGCAAAAGCTGATGGGAGCTGGAAGCGGACAATTAAGTATGCAATTGTTCGCCGATACATTTATGACCGTAGGTTTCGGTTTCCTGATTGCACAATTGATACAATTCGATCTGCTGGGATTAATGAATCGCATCATGTCTATCCAGGTTCCGGTTAACTTTCTGTACAGTAACCAGATGTTGCCGATTACGTTCGGATTTATTTTCCTGCTGGCATGTATTCCTGCTCTGTATATGAGCAGGCGTTTGCCGGAAATGTCGATTTTTACGTATAACAACTTTTACCGGGGAAAAGCAAGACGACGCATTATCACTTCGCTGGCCGTTGCCCAGTTCACTATCTCATTCATTCTGATAATCGGAAACTTTTCCGTACGGCAACAGATATCGCTTTTATATGGTAAAGCTGAAAACTATAAAGATATTTATACTTTCTCGGTGGGTGACAATAAAACCTCCATGTTACGGTTAAAAGAAAATATTTCCCTTATTCCAGGCGTACAGGCTGAGACATTGAGCAATGAGACGTATGAATGGCCTATCAGTGAGTTCGCACCGGATGGAAGCTATGAATCTTATACTTCTGAAGATGGAGGAGAAGAAATGATAGAGGTTATGGGGTATAAACTGTTACAAGGGTTACCCTGGAAAGAGGCTATAAAACGATATCCACATCCGGTCTATCTGAACCAAACCTGGGCTCAAAGCTTGTTCCCTAATGCAGAGATTCCTATTGGCGGTCTTATAAAAGAATATGAACCCAGGTTGAAAGATCGTCCTCCTTTCGGTGACGATTACGTGATTGCAGGAGTGGTTGAAGATTATTTTAAACTGAATATATCCAATAGTCTTGAAACACCTATTGATAAAGGGATCATCAGTTATACCAAAGATGGGGTTAAACTTCATGTCCGTATCTATCCCGACAATACTTCAGCTATCAAACAAATCTATGGGGAATGGAATAAACTTAATCCCGGACAATATTTGGAACATGAGAGTCTGTATAATAAAGTATTGGGTAATAATAAAAAACTTTTTGAGTTGTCTGATTTGCTAATGATGTATTCTGTTATCAGTATCCTGCTAACCTGTTTTGGCCTTTTTGGTATAGCATTGTATGCTATTGAGCAACGTACAAAGGAGATCGGAATCCGAAAAGTAAATGGTTCGACTACATGGCAGATTATGAAGCTACTTAATACCCAGTTTATTATATGGATCGGAATAGCATTTGTCATTGCTGTTCCTGTTACCTGGTGGATGATTAGTAAATGGATGGAAAATATTGTTTATCGCGCTGGCTTCAGCATCTGGACTTATATTTTGTCGTTATTTATTGTGGTAGGTATCACATTGCTTACCGTAAGCTGGCATAGTTTCAGAGCAGCATCTGGGAATCCGGTAAAGGCTTTAAGGGATGAGTAAAGTATTTCTATGGAGTATGAAATAGGATAAAAATAAAAAACGGAGAGGTTATTTCTAACTTCTCCGTTTCAGTACCCAGAGCCGGGATCGAACCGGCATGGAAGTGAATCCACTGGTGTTTGAGACCAGCGCGTCTACCAATTCCGCCATCTGGGCATTTGTTTTTTTCTAATGCGTTGCAAAGGTACGCATATTTTTTATTTGCGCAAGCTTTCGGCGCTTTTTTTTCAAATAATATATTACGAAAGGCTAATAATACTATATCGGGAGACTAAATACCGGATTATTTCGTTAACTTTGTAAGAGTATAATATAAAACAACCTGTGTATCATGAAAGATAATTATTGCGTTATCATGGGAGGGGGGATTGGTAGTCGCTTCTGGCCTTTTAGCAGAGAGAGTTATCCAAAACAATTTCTGGATTTTTTCGGAACCGGACGCTCTCTGCTACAGATGACTTTTGATCGCTTTTCCAAAATCATTCCAACAGAGAATATTTTTATTGTAACGAATGAGGCTTACGCTGATCTGATCAAAGAACAATTACCGGAATTAAAAGAAAACCAGATCCTGCTGGAGCCTGCACGTAGGAATACAGCCCCTTGTATTGCATACGCAGCTTATCATATCAAAGCCTGTAATCCGAATGCCAATATTGTTGTTGCTCCTTCGGATCATCTGATACTGAAAGAAGATGTATTCCTGGAAGACGTTCAGCGTGGATTGGATTTTGTGAAAGAGAATAAGGCATTGGTGACGTTAGGCATCAAACCCAGCCGTCCGGAAACCGGTTACGGTTATATTCAAAGCAGTGACTCTATGTTGGGTGAATTTACCAAAGTGAAGACTTTTACGGAAAAACCGAATCTGGAATTGGCAAAGGTCTTTTATGAGAGTGGTGAATTTTTCTGGAACTCCGGATTGTTTCTTTGGAATGTGGATGCCATTTTGGATGCGTTCAGTAAATATCTGCCGGATATCGCCTTGCGTTTTGACTTGGGTAAAGATAAATTCAATACAGAACATGAGCATGAGTTTATACGTGAAAACTTCCCTTATTGCCTGAAGATCTCTATCGATTACGGTATTATGGAGAAAGCAGATAATGTATATATGCTGTGTGCAGATTTCGGTTGGGCCGACCTGGGAACATGGGGCTCATTATTCGATCTGGCTCCGAAAGATGAGAATAATAATGCTGTGTTAAAAAACAGCAATGCATTATTGTATGAAAGTTCGGGAAATGTCATTGCGGTAGGAAATCCTAAAAGGCTGACTGTCGTACAAGGGTTGGATGATTGTATTGTCGCTGAATCGGGAAATGTACTCCTTATTTGCAAGAAGGACGATGAACAACGCATCAAACAGTTTGTTGCCGATGCACAGATAAAATACGGGGCGGAATTTAACTAAACCATTTCTTCCCCAGATAATGTACGGGATACCAGGCGGCCATGAATCCAATGGCCGCTACCGTTATAAACGCTATCAGGATATCGGTGAATATTACACGTACCGGGTAAGCATCAATAATAAAGGCACCTGCGGTTTGTCCCAGTTTAATCAAGCCGAACGATTGCTGTAGAAGGCAAAGAGCCAAGCCTATCACAATCCCTATTAACGCTCCAAATCCGGAGATCATCCAGCCTTCAAAAAGGAATATGCGTCGGATAAGACTGTCGCTTGCTCCCATATTGCGAAGTGTGTGGACGTCGTCCTGCTTTTCGATCATCAGCATCGATAGCGAACCTACCACATTGAATAAGGCGATTGCCAAAATAAAACAAAGGATCAGGAAAGTCATCCATTTCTCAATCTGCATCATCTTGAAAGACGCTTCCTGCTGCTCGAAGCGGTCCCGAACAATAAAGTTATCTCCTAAAATAGTTTTAATCTGTTTTTTTACGGAAGAGATATCTGCTTTTTCGACTAATTTCAGTTCTATGGCACTGACTTCTTTATCATAATGAAACAGTTCGCGAGCAAGAGAGAGAGGAACGAGCATATATCCTTCGTCGTAGACTTGCTGATTGATCATGAATACACCATTGATATAGGAATATCCAGTATTGAAAGAAGATGCCGGATTTGATGGGTTAACTTTCTCATCCCGTTTGGGAACATACAGTTCCAACGGTGCAGCAAATCCGGGTCTTGCCCCGAGTTTCGATGCCAGACCAACTCCTAATACCGCATAATCTGCCACCTCATCTTTCAACATGAATTTACCGTCTATCAGTACGCTGTCCATTAAGGTTAGATGCTGGTATACATCGTCCACTCCTTTTATGATAGCTACATCCTGACGGTCGTGATAGCGAATCAGGGCATTGTCCTGCAGTGTCTCACTGAAAAAGGCTATATCCTTTAACTCTCTTACTTTCTGTATTTCGGATGTTGTTGGATCGAATACCTTTCCGGTCCGGGGGGTGATCTTTAGTTCAGGATCGAAACTGCTGAACATACCTGCAACCAGATCATTGAATCCGTTATAGACCGACAATGCACAAACCAATGCAATGGTAGCAACCACCACTCCGCAAACACATATCATTGATATGATATTGATCGCATTGTGGGATTTCTTCGAAAAGAGGTACCGCCGGGCTATATAAAACGGAAGATTCAAAGTTCTGCTCTCTTATTTTTGAAGCAATTTATCAATGTTCTCGATATAATCCAGTGAGTCGTCGATAAAGAAGCTCAGTTCCGGAATGATACGTACCTGTTTACCGATACGCTTACCTAGGTCGAAACGGATTGCTTTGGTATTGGCACGGATGGACTCCAGTAATTCTTCACCTTTTTCGGAAGGGAAGATACTTAAGTATGCTTTGGCTACACCTAGGTCGGGGCTAACGCGCACTGCACTTACAGAAATCAGTATACCCGGCATTCCCTGGGTCTGTTTCTGGAAAATATCGCCTAATTCTTTCTGGATCAGACGACCAATCTTATTCAGTCTTGTACTTTCCATATCGCTATAATTTTATTTTTTCCAAATCATTGTCAGGCCGTCGCGAAGTGGAAGGATCACTTTCTCCACCCGTGGGTCTGCTTTTATTTTATCATTAAAACTAAGAATACCGATGGTTTGTTTATCTGCCGGGTGAGGTTTTTCCAAGACTTTACCATCCCAAAGCGTATTATCTGCCAGGATCAAGCCGCCGGGGCGGACTTTCGGAAATACCAGATCGAAGTATTCTGAATATAATCGTTTGTCTGCATCGATAAACACGAGGTCGAATACTTCGCCAAGTTGAGGGATGATCTCCATCGCATCTCCGAAATGCAGTTTTATTTTTTCTTTATAAGGGGAGCGGGAAAGATACTTCATGATAAAATCCTCCATTTCATCATTTATCTCAAGGGTGTGGATAAGTGCATCTTCATCAGTCCCTTCAGCTAGACAAAGTGTGGCGTAACCGGTGTAAGTTCCGATTTCCAGTACACGCTTTGGACGTAGCATGCGACAAAACATTTTCAGTATACGTCCCTGCAAATGCCCGGACAGCATACGAGGACGCAGTAGGTTTACGTTGGCATCCCGGTTCAATATGGATAGCAAGTCTCCTTCTTCGTCGCTGTGAGAGAGAATGTATTCGTCTAATGTCATTTAAATAAAGAATGTTTATACGTCAAATATACAAAAGTTCGCTCTTACACAAAGGCAAAAGCGAACTTTCGGTTTTATTTTAATTATTCTTTAAAGGTCGGGAGAGAATAATTGTTTCCTGAATCCAACACTTTGCCAACATTGTTGATTTCGAGGAACGTTGTTCCTCCACCTTCACCGAAGCTTCCGCTCAGATAGGCAACCATGTCGTTGCGTGTGATACGTCCGCTTTTGATCAGTTCGTTCAGTGCACTGTAAAAGTAGTTACGACGGCTGTCATCCCACGGCTGGTATACAGCCCATACACCGTACGACAGGGAAAGCATGCGTGTTACACGCTGGTTATAGCAGATGGCGAATACCGTAGATGTGCCACGGAAAGCAGCCAGATAACGGGCGGTACGTCCGGTATAACTGTCAGTGATAATCGCTTTCACATGCAATTTGTTGGACGACTTTACGGCCTGTTTTGCCAGGTATGAAGTCACGTCCAGGTCATTACCTTCGATAGGTACGCGGATATCGTTTGCTGCAAGTTTTGTCTTTTCGGCTTCACGGGCAACCTTTGTCATTGTCTGGACGGCCTCGAGCGGGTATTTTCCATATGCCGTTTCGCCACTCAACATTAATGCGTCCGTACGGTAGTAGATTGCATTGGCAATATCGGTTACCTCCGCACGGGTAGGACGCGGATTCTTTATCATGGAGTGAAGCATCTGGGTCGCCACGATTACCGGTTTCTTCACTTCTACACACTTGCGGATCAGTACGCGTTGGATTCCCGGAATCTTTTCTGCAGGGACTTCAATACCCAGGTCGCCCCGAGCAATCATGATACCGTAAGCCACTTCCAGGATCTCGTCGATGTTGTCTACGCCTTCCTGGTTTTCAATCTTGGCAATGATCTTGATCGGGCTTTTATGTTCGTCAAGGATATGTTGGATATCCAGTACATCCTGTTTGCTTCTTACAAAAGAATGGGCGATGAAATCGAGATCGTTTTCGATGGCCCAAACGATGTTTTTACGATCTTTCTCTGTCAGTGAAGGCAAGTTGATGCGTACACCCGGTACGTTTACGCTTTTGCGGCTACCCAATACGGCATCGTTTTCTACTTCACAGACCAGGTAGTCGTCATGTTTCTCGATTACTTTCAATTCCAGGTCGCCATCGTCGATCAGAACATCACTTCCAACTTCCAGGTCTCCGACAAAATTCTTGTATGATACATAGATGCAATCACGTGAGGTTTCACCGTTCGGGTCGCCTACGATCTTTACATGGTCGCCGGTTGTGAAAGATATTGGCTCCTGTGAGATAGTAGTGCGTACTTCAGGGCCTTTCGTATCCATCAGGATCCCGATGCGGTCGGATACGGAACGGACATTTGTAACAACACGGTTCAAACCTTCTTCCATCATGTGGGCCGTATTCAGGCGCACAACATTCATTCCTGCATTGTACAGCGAGCGGATAAATTCCACATCACAACGCTGATCAGAAATCGTAGCAACAATCTTAGTATGCTTTAACATATAACCTTATAAATATTATAACCTATTATTTCTTTTAGAGTTGACAGTTGGCAAGTGACAGTCGATTGTTAAAAACTATCTGAACTGCTTCTCGTCGGGTGTCAGGCTCTAATAACCTTTTTTTTGTGTTTCGTCTTAGTTTTCCGTTAACTGTCAACTGTCAACTGAATAAGTGCTTCAAGTGCCAGCCGGTATGAATCCAGGCCGAATCCAAGGATCACTCCTTTGCAGGCCGCAGAGATCATCGAAACATGACGGAACGATTCGCGTGCATGTACGTTTGAAATGTGTACTTCTACTACCGGAGTATTTACTGCTTTTATGGCGTCATGCAATGCGATGGATGTATGTGTATATGCTCCCGCATTCATTATAATACCATCGTATTCGAAACCCACTTCGTGGATTTTGTTTATCATTTCGCCTTCCACATTACTTTGATAGTAGGCTATTTCACATTGAGGATATCGGGCGCGTAGTTCGTCCAGGTAACTCTCGAAGGAAGCACTACCATACACTGTCGGCTCTCGTTTGCCCAACAGGTTAAGATTAGGACCGTTAATAATCTGAATCTTCTTCATTTTGCTGTAACTTTATTACCTTTGTACCACCTTGTACGGGCTAAAAATATCCGGCAAAGGTAGTGATTTTATTTGACACATACATAATTACCTGTCTACAATGCAGCAAGGAAAAGATATAATCAGCAAATATAAGACCTGGCTCCGGCTGGAGAAGTCATTATCTGCCAATTCGATAGAGGCTTACCTGACCGACCTTGATAAACTTACCCGCTTCATCGAATCGGAGGGAAAAGGGTATACCGACATTACCTATCAGGATTTACAGCAGTTTGTTGCCCAGTTGCACGATATTGGAATTCATCCCCGTTCGCAGGCTCGTATCATTTCGGGTATTAAATCGTTCTACCGTTTCATGTTACTGGACGAGTATATAACAGTTGATCCGACTGAATTGTTGGAGTCTCCCAAGATCGGATTAAAGTTACCGGAAGTTCTGACCGTCAATGAGATAAATGATATACTCGATTCTATCGACCTTTCTTTGCCGGAAGGCCAGCGTAATCGGGCTATGCTGGAGGTGTTGTATAGCTGCGGACTACGTGTTTCCGAGCTTACCTCCCTGCGTTATTCGGATGTATATTTTGATGAAGGGTTTATCAAAGTAGAAGGGAAGGGAAGCAAGCAGCGTCTTGTCCCGATTTCGGATACGGCTGTTCGTGAGATAAAGAATTATTTATTGGATCGTAATCTGGTTGCTGTTAAAAAGGGATATGAAGATATTCTATTCCTGAGCCGTCGTGGAACGGGACTTTCACGTATCATGGTGTTCCATGTGATCAAACAGCAAGCGGAGATGGCTGGTATACAAAAGAATGTGAGCCCTCATACTTTCCGTCACTCTTTTGCGACTCATTTATTGGAAGGAGGAGCCAATCTTCGTGCTATACAGGATATGCTGGGACATGAAAAGATCACAACGACGGAGATATATACACATATCGACCGGGAGTTCCTGCGTAAAGAAATATTGGAACATCATCCCCGTCACCGGGAATAAAGTAGTCCAGTATTATTTTTCAAAATCTGAAATACGGTTTATTCTACCGATCAGTTCATCGCCCAGTGTCCGTTTTGTGCTGATATGTTCTTTGACTGCTGTAACGAACGGGTTCTGTTCGAATGCGCCACGTACAATTTCGAAGTCTTCTTCTTTCTCTTTTCGGGTGCCGTCTACACCGAAACCGGTCATCGAGGTGAGGGAGAATTCTTTTTGTGCATCTTTATATAATAATTCGTCCAGGCTGATTACGGATGATTTCCACAACTCTACCAACCGGATGATCTCAGCAGCAGTGATCGTTTTTAGGTCAATGTTGTAATACGTTTCGATTTTCTCGTAAGCCCACGTCCATTCCATATCGTAATAATGGCTGTGCATCGAATGGAAAAAAGCTTCTATCGTAGACAATGAGTCAGTTTGCCCCGTTTCAATCTTGCCGATTAGGTTATCCAGTTCCTCTTTTGGAAGGATTAATCCTGACAAGTCGATCCATTCACCAGCACCTCTCTCTGATGTCGGTTGTAACTGTCGGCGGACCTCTTCGATAGAGCGGAATTGTGTGTTCTCCAGCCTTTTGATCAAAGAGTTACCTAGAAACTTATTGATTGCCATTCCGTATAAGCTCAGTGCGTTCCGTAGAGACGAACCTTTAATACGGGTATTTTGGAAATAATATATTTCAGATGTTTCACCCACCAGTTGCTGCAGGTTTTTCAGGATACCGACCGCCTTTATCATTTTATGGATCGTGTAGGGACTCAGTAGGTTGTAGTTGATCTTATCCAGGCATTCCGGATCGGTCCGTTTATCACGTTTCGGCCATTTTTGGGCATCGCGGATTGTACCTACGCTTCTGAGGTTGACACCCGGAACCAGATAAGTCTCATCGTCTTTCTCTATCAGGTAAGAGAAAGGCATGTCCGATGTGTCGCTATGATGGTGATGACGGCCCATGACCAAGGAGAATGCACCGATACGTGCCGGCCAAAGGATGTACGAGTCGCTGGTCGTCTTCGATCCCCTTTCTACAATCCCTTGGTGGATAGGTCCCAATTTATACATGTGATTGCTCTGATTCGAACCGCTTCCAGCGTTCAGGAACGAATACATCCCTGCTATCAATAGGCTGCTTTTGTGCATGGAAACAGTGAACGGACCGGCAAAGATAGCGCAAGCTTCCCCGTTTTCGAAAGCACAGTTACTGAATAATAATGAGTCGTGAGCCGAGAAGTTATGAGTCACATGGCAGGCTTGCCCGATAAAGCAGCGGATGATCTTGGCTGCGTCGGCAATAACTGCTCCTGACGAGAGGATGAAATCCTGGGCGATCACGCTGTCGCCGATATATACCGGGGCTTGTTTGTTACTGTTGACTGAACCGTTTTCCAGGCGGGTACAGTTTTCAATCGTCGTATGATCTCCGACCCGTACATTACGGATGGTTCCCGTATTGATAATCCTGACCTGTTTACCGATCGTGCCATAATCGGATGTAATGCTTTCGGCATAATCGGCTATCAGCTCCTGTAAGTGTCGGATCAGTTCCGGTCGATGGCGGTAGAGGGCAATAACATAAGCCATTGAAGCGGAAAGGCCGTCGTAGATCGGGACTTCCCGACCTCCGGTTTCGTTCAGAACCGATACGGCAACATTGTTACCAAAAGAAGTTGTTCCGTCTACGACCATTACATTTACGTTCTCGATAAAGCAATCGTCGTTGATACGGTAGTTGGCAATATAATTATGTATATTCTCGATCAGGATATTGTCACCTAAAAGGCAGTTATGCAAATTTGCATTCCTGATCCCACTATGCTTCCTGACTCCACCCGGCAATATAAATTCCTTTTCGAAGAGACCCAATATGACACTTCCCGAAAAGTGTACGTTGGAAAGGTATTTCGTATCAAAAGTGAGCGGGACAAACACCTGATCCCAGCTTTCTGCATGGCAGTTCTGAGATTGCAGGATCGCAATCTCTTCCGGCCGCAGGTTTCTTATTTTATCCATTGGTCAACTGGTTTGTGATTCTATTCATTTTACACCTTTACTCTTCTTCGTCGTATTGCTGGAAGAGGAAGTCGTTGTAAGGAAAACGGGTGATATGTATTTGTTTAACCCGTTCGTATAACAATGCTTTTAAGGCATCTATATTGGTGCGTTCCTTAGCGGAGATAAAGATACAGTTGTCTTGTAGCTTGTTCATCCAGGTACGTTTCAACTCGTCCAGGTCGATATTTTCACGTGTTCGAGGGGTGAGGTCGTCTTCGTCTTTCGGTACAAAAGTGAAAGCATCTACTTTGTTGAATACCATGATCATCGGCTTCTCCGTCTTGTCGATCTCGGCCAGGGTCTTGTTTACCACTTCGATCTGTTCTTCGAAAGTCGGGTGGGAGATATCTACTACATGTATGAGCAAGTCGGCCTCACGCACTTCGTCGAGGGTCGATTTGAACGACTCGACCAGTTCAGTAGGTAGTTTACGGATAAATCCGACCGTGTCTGACAACAGGAACGGAAGGTTTTCGACAATCACCTTTCTGACAGTTGTGTCGAGTGTAGCGAACAATTTGTTTTCAGCAAATACATCGCTCTTACTCAGCTGATTCATCAATGTAGATTTACCTACGTTGGTATATCCGACCAGTGCTACACGGACCATTTTACCACGGTTTTTCCGTTGAACGCTTTTTTGTTTGTCGATCTCTACCAAGTCACGTTTCAGCTTGGCTATTTTGTCCAGGATGATACGTTTGTCGGTTTCGAGCTGAGTTTCACCCGGTCCACGCATACCGACACCACCGCGTTGACGTTCGAGGTGAGTCCACAAACGTGTTAGACGGGGTAGCATGTATTTGTACTGAGCCAGTTCCACCTGTGTTTTAGCATTAGCGGTCTGTGCGCGATGGGCAAATATATCGAGGATCAGGCTGGTACGATCGAGTATTTTTACCTGAAGTTCCTTTTCTATGTTACGAAGCTGTTTGGGAGACAGTTCGTCGTCGAAAATAACCAATCCGATTTCATTTTCGATGACGTATTCTTTTATCTCCTGAAGTTTTCCGGTTCCGACAAAAGTAACGGGGTTCGGATAGTCCAGTTTCTGATAAAATTGTTTAACGGCTTCGGCTCCGGCCGTATCGGCAAGAAATGCCAATTCGTCCAGATATTCTTTTACTTTCTGTTCGTTCTGCTCGGGGGTAATTAAACCAACGAGCACCGCTTTTTCTGTGAGCGCTTCTGATATGATAAATTCTTTCATGCGACAAAGATAATCATTTCAATTATTTCTTTATATTTGCGAACAGAATAACGATCAAAATAGTTTAGCTATGAAAGAGAAACATTTACGTATGTTTCGGCGCATCTTTGCCGGAACTGCAATTCTTGCAATTTTAGTGCCTGTCCGGGCACAAGTGTCTAATCCGTCTACATGGTCCGATTTTGTGAAAGGAAGTGGGAATGTGCTGGTCTTGGATACGTTTCGTATGCAAACGTTTTCGGGGTCGGATATCGATAACTGGAATTATAAGGCAGAAAATGGAACAGTTGCCCAGGAAAAGGAAAAAGTGTTGAAAATTCCTTTGAATGGAAAGGTCTCATTTGAGCCTTACTCACTGTTTAATTATCAGAAAGTATCTGCAGTTCTTGAGTATTCTCCTTTTTTATTGGTGGAGGGAGAAACGTTGTCTGTCATATTTGATAATCAGAATTGGAAAGATAAGTCGAGTGTTATATACCCTTTGAGTAAGTCTATTAAATCTGTGGAATTTGGAAGTAATCCTTATCGTCTTGATTTTTTTGCATCTTTACCATCTTCTGATACCCAAAATGGGTATTTCTTATTTGATAGAATTTATGCCTATGGGCAGATACCTAAATACTCCTTTTTTTCTGGCAGTGGTAACTGGAATGATACAATCTTCTGGTCTCATCTTCCTCCTTTACGCCATCGGAATGCATTGATTTCCGGAATGGCTACAATTAATTCTGCTGTAAAATGCCAAACAGCATCCCTTGGTGATGGTGGTAGTCTTAGGATTGCAAAAAACGGCCGTTTTATCGTAGATACTCTTTTCCTACATAGTACTGGCAATCTACTGACAAGCACTGATATTCCACTTACAACCTCTGACTTTTCACTGGCAGTACAAGGCGAACTATCTGTGAAAGAGAATATAACCCTTCAGTATACTTTCCCAGAAAAAGGTAAATGGTATTTCCTCTCTTTTCCCTTTGATGTTTACCAGAAAGGTATTGATAACCGTTTTCAATTAAAGGATGAGCATTTTGTTGGTAGTGGCAACTACTTATATGTACAAACTTATAACGGTGACAAACGAGCCTCCACTCAAAAGCCATCCGGAAATTGGGAAGTCTTCTCCCTCTCTGCTTCTTCGGGTAATCCTCTTGTTTTTGAAAAAGGGAAAGGCTATCTGGTCGCATTGGATGCAGCCGCCTCTAATAACACATTGACTTTTTCTGTCGAGGCTAAAAAACTTCCTATCGGTTTCGGGAAGATCGCTTCTATTCCTATTAATATAGTCTCTTCCGCAGATGTAAACAACGATAATAGCGGTTGGTATCTTTGCGGCAACCCGCTACTTGCTCCGTTGAAACTCTCTCAAATAGAATCCACCTCTTCCATCGATGGAAACATTTATGTATATGATGGAAAGAATTATACACCTTATGCAATAGGGAGTGATTATGCACTTCCTCCTCTTGCGGCTTTCTTTGTTAAAGCGACCTCCGATACAGAACTGATTATTGCGGGTGAATCGACTGCGACAAATGCGATATTACTGAAATCCGGTTTTCCTTTGTATTCCGAATTATTGGAGCCGATAGATGTTAAAACTCAGCTGGCTCAGGTAAATAAGAAGACCGGAGGAAGTATATTGAAGGGTAATGCGCTTTATCTGAACGATCTACCATCTGCAGGAAAGCTGAAGGTGATCGATGTTGCCGGACGTCTCGTTTATTCTTGCCCGGTGCCGTATGGTTCCTCTGTTCAATCATTACCTTTACGGCCCGGTTTATATATTCTGCTTATTGACGCGGGTGGTTATCGTACCCAACACAAGTGTGTTCTGACCCAATGAAAGCAAAAACTATCTTGTATCTTTGCCTGTTGAAAATAATAAAGAAGAAATATCCTTATGAAAAAGATTAATATTACAACTGGTGTTTTGCTGGTCTATCTGACTGTAATGAGTGTATGGGGTTGGCCCGGAAAGCAGCTTGATCCAGATTGGGTGCAGTATTTCTCTGTGATGGGAGTATCTGTATTTGTTATCCTCCTGTTGCGTTTTTTGCAGATCAAGCGAATGAAGATGCGTGACAAATGGCGGGAAGAGAATGAGAAAAAGTGATTTCAAATTCTTCCGAATGTAATTTGGATTTCTTCCGAGAGAGATTATTTTTTCTCTCGGAAGGAACATTTGTCCATAAAAACAGTTTATCGAAATTTAATAGGCCTCCTGTAGTTAAACAGAGTTTGTCAGAACGATGAGGTGGGAGTGAAGGTTAAAATGCAGAATACATAAGGCGCATGTAAATAGTTTGGCTTTTGTGTTGATTTTGTTTCTGTGTATTTGTTAGACTTTTCAACAAAGTTATCAACAGGTTAATTTGCTGGTACTATATATATTAGCAATTTTGTGAGTAGAATATGAACAGAAGGATATAACTTGTGGTGAATAACTTTTGTGAGTTATAAAAAGAAAAACAGCCTCAGAATAAATCTGAAGCTGTTTTCTTGGTGATCCGCCTGGGATTCTCCTATTAGAGTTACCACGCTGATATATAAAACTTTATATTTTTAGCTTCAAGCATATCCCATGAATTGTCCCACTGATTTTCTACGTGCTTTTGCGGTAGTTTGCTCATAGAGAATACTGAGACAAAGAAAACCATTTTTTTAGTCTTAACAAAATTGTAGAGATATAATTTTAGTAAATAATTATAATTGAATCTACTAATTATCATTTCCAAAACAGATATGATAAATAGTTATTCTCATTCAAGTCAACTTTGTTTTCTTTCATAAGATTTAATTTGAATATATAAGTTAAATCAATATAACTAGAACCTTGTTCAATAGTTGTGATACTATTATCTTTTTGGATTAACCTCAATATTTGTTTTAAAAATTCATCCACATAAGAATGACAGTTTTCTACTAATGTTTCAATATCATACATAGTACCACTATCATGAACAATTAAATTTCTGGTTCTATATAACCTTCTTATATGCCATGATAATTTCTTCTGATGCATTTCTAGTGTCTTTAATATATGCTTCGGTTTACTAAAACTTTTATTTATACAGAATAGTCTATATCGGAGTAAAGGATACTTATTTAATTCACCAAATAAAGCATTCCTTTGTTCTTGAAGTGTATCTAATACTAAAAAAGCAACAAATTTCTCCAATAAATTTCCATATTCTTTAGGTAGTGAATAAATATATGTCTTGACCAGTTCTCTGTCAATACTAATCATATCACTTAATGAGTTTCTGAATATTCTATAAGGATATCCTAATGTATGAGATTTACTTATTATTTCAATGATTTGTTGAATTTTGCTTCCTCCTGTTTTTTTGTTTATGGGGACTATCACTTCAATTGCTGTCCATAGATTTAATAACTGATTATCTACATTCCTATTTTCAATTGAGGTACTATGTAAGTTGAATACTCGATGAATTTTGGCCATTGTTTCTTCGGAAGGTACACCTCCTTCAAACAATGTATTCAATTTTTCTACAGCAAGCATAAATGGAGTATCAGAAGATGATCTATTTAATGGAGATGATGTTCCTTTAGTATAATATATTACTTCACCTGAAACTACCAATGTTATATCATTTCTAAAAGGCTTTTGTTTGTGATAGTAAAATGCAAATAGATCTCTGAGCACATCTATTGAATTTAAAGCAATTTCTCTTGCAGAGTATTCATCTAGCGTTTTACATGAGTACTTTACTACAATTTGTTTTCCCTTTATCAGTTTCCTGAATTTATTTAGATCATCATCATCTTTATCTGGCAAATCAACAACTTTAAAATGTTTTATTTTTGTTTTTTCTATAATTGTCTTAAATCCTTTGTTTACAATTAGATATATATCAAAATCTTGCTTCTTAAAATTGAATATATCAAAAAAAACAGAGAGTTGGTCTACACTATTTATTGCATTGTCAGTATTGAAAAAGTATTCAAGTACACGAGAATGTATCCATTTTGTGTTATATCCCCATACTTTTAATATACAAATCCATCCATCTATTAGTTCGTTTATCTCTCTTTTTTTATTGCTTTTTACTGATTCTTTAAAAAGGATTCGACATGTCGTTTCATACTTTTTAGGTGATATTTTATTAGAAAGTAGCTTTAATATGTTTTTAATCAATGTATAATCTTTGTTATTTTCATCAAAGCTTATTGGTATAAATAATTCTTTTTCGTTTTCCAACAATTGATGAACTACGATATCCTGCTGTAAACTCCAGTTTAATTCTTCTATTACATATTTTAGGTGAGCACTCTCTATTTTAGCAGACTCAATATCTGCTATCGTCTTTAGAGCTTCTATTATTAGCATAAAAGAATTTAGCATTCTTCCTTTATATGAATCCACTGTATAATCAAATAATATTTCGTCCATTCTTTGGGCAAAAAACAATAAGCCCTCAGTTTCTTCGGAGATAGTCCAGTTTCTCAAATTGTATTGTTTCATATATTTTTTGATAAATTAAAAGATTAATATGTGCTTGATTTATTTCCCCCAAATAATACTAATTATTGTATTATATTGTTTGGTAGGAATGCAATATTCAAAGAATGTTGAATCCTTTTCATAATTTCCAAGATTGAGCCATGTTGATTTTACAATTTCTTGTTGCTTCTCTATACCCCTATAGATGAAATCGTAATTAGCTTCAATATATTCATTGGCAACAGAATTTTCTGGTGGAGATAACTTAATCAAGTCTTTAATTCTATATCTAAAATCTTCAGATTTACAGAAGTATTCAATTTTTCCATTTCTTATTGAAATAATTAAAATTGGATGAATGTTTAATTTACAGTATTTAAAAACAGTAGAAGTAATACTCGTTTTGAATCTTTTAGAGAGCCTTTCCATTAATTGTGGACTAAATGCCTCACTGTGGCATTCTTCAAAACATAATTTACGCGGCATTAATAATTCAGACGCAAATTCATTAGCTTCAAATTCTTGGACACCCATTTTAGCTTGCTTTTCAGTTTCTTTGAACCAATTTAAAGTATTATGGTTTTCATTGTGTACTTCTAGTTTTTCGTGTAACAGAAAATGTCCGACTTCATGAGCTATAGCAAATCTCATTCTTTCTTCATATGGAATGTTTGCATTGACTTTTATCAGAGTTTTTTTTGTGCCCCGAATAATTTTTCCATCACACCTTCCTAAAGGTTCTTTTATTAAAGTAGCTCCAAGGGCTGGGACAAAAATATCCATTGGAATATCTGTTATCTCATCTAATCCAATCTCTTCTAATAAACTTATTGCTTTTAATGCACCTCTATTGATCATCCTCTTCTTCCATTTTTTCTATTATTTCCAACAAATTTTGGTCTTTGACAATTTGTTTTAATTCATCTATATCTAATTTATCCAAATTTCTATATTGTATAGAAAAACGATTGTTTTTAATCATGTTCATAATAAAATTGATAGGCTTGTCAATATTTTTTTCTATAAATTGTTGCAAATATACTGTAGCTCTTTCTAACCTAATTTCATCTTTTTGCTTATTAATTATTCCTTTTGCTAGAAATGCATGTTTTTTTTGACTTTTATCTGAGATATGTTTTATTCTAGATAGATCATAGCCTTCCTTTTCAAGATATGAATCAATGAAATCGGCATCATTTCCCAAAATCATATCAAAGATTGATTCATCAACTTTATTTATCAAATCTTTCTTATTCATTTAAATATATTTTTAATCTATGACCTAAGGTTGACAATTTTCGATCTAACCTTTTTTTATAATTAGTAAGTTCACATTCTGATATTCCGAACTCTTTTGCAATATCAGCTCTTTTCTGTTTTTGAATAATATAAGGTTCAAATATTAATAATTCTTCATCAGAAGAACCCATATCTTTTAGAATTTTCAAACAAAACTCTAAAAGATCGTCATAATTATCAGTCTTTTCTTCAGATGGTATATCAAACCCATTCAAAAATTTGTTATCTGGTAATAAAGATATTTGTTTCATCTGATTTGAAATAACACTATCATACGCACTGATAAACTGCTTTTTGAAATCAGAAAACTTGTCTTTGTACCAATGCCTCTTACCTGTAAGAAAGGCTTCAATAACA
This sequence comes from uncultured Parabacteroides sp., assembly GCF_905196875.1. GTDB lineage: Bacteria > Bacteroidota > Bacteroidia > Bacteroidales > Tannerellaceae > Parabacteroides. The sequence continues at coordinate 196,254 of NZ_CAJJWO010000002.1, forward strand.
TCACCTATAAGATCTTCCAGTAAAATACCGTTCAGACCTTGTTCCATATTATATTTATAAGCATAGAATTTATCTAACCTGTAAATTCCATACTTGATTAATTGATATTCGATATCTTTAATCTGTAATAGATTGATTATCTCACAATTAACTTCATCTTGTAATGCAACTTTACGTTCCAACTATTTTTCTTTTTTTATATATGCTCGAAATTTACTGAAAATTTCCGGTAAGCTATGGAAATTTCTTTATTTTCTTTAGCATATATAAATGAAACAATATAAAATAAGTGATTATGGCAACAAATCCACCAAATGACAATGCAAGAAAAGGAGCAGTGAAGAAACGTTCTCAAGTTCTAAATCCGAAAAATGGGCTTTGGACAAAACGAGATTCAGAGACAGGACTGTTTATGGATGTGAAGACATCAAGTCATAAACCTTTTAAGGGAGTTAGAAAAGAAAAATAGTAAGAAATGAATGAGAAAATTGAAAATTTGAAATTCATATTGACAAGGCTTGATACCTATATTGACAGTGCTCAAAATAAGAGTAATCTATATTTGGCACTAAATACTGTTGTTTTAGGGGGCATAATTGCCATATTGAAAGATCTTGAGTGCAGTAAGATAATGAATGTTTTATTAATCAGTATTGCTATAGTGTCAATATTTAGTATACTAATAACGTTAATTTCTATTAACCCATATATGAAAAATGCTATGTCATCAAAGAAAAAATCGGTATTTTTCTTTGATGACATAGCAAGTTGTACCTCTCTTTCCGAGTATAAAATCTTATTAAACAAAAAAGCAGACGAAAAACTTCTAGATGATATGTGTGCCCAAGTCTATAGTGTAGCTAAAGGACTCACATCTAAATATAAAAAACTTAGAATTGCAGGTTTTTTGGTTGCATTTGAATTCATTCTATTGGCTATTTGGATTTTCATCTTATTAATAACAAAATAAAAAACAAAATGGAGATATTTGAAAATTATAAAAATGTAATCGCAAGAGCGTTGAATAATGATTCAGTACACATGAGAGACATAACTAAATCTTTCTCCCAACGTCAATTTTATGATTCTGCTGAAATAGATAGGTATTCTGTGAATGCGTATTTGAAGGATAAAAATGGGTTGAGTTTAAATAATAGTACATTAACGAAAGTTGCTTCTGATTTAGGAGCAATGATTATCTCAAACCCTGAGATAGGGAATCATCCTGATTTTAGATATCTGAAGGGCACTACAGAAACAGAAAAGCATTATATTGTATCAGCTTTTATTGATATAAAAAATTCAACAGGACTTTTTAATAAATACAATAATGAGACTGTTTATATTATAACGAATGCAATACAATTACTTGCAATTAATGTTTGTTGCCTTTTTGGCGGTTTTGTTCAGCGCCTTCAAGGAGATGGAGTTTTTATTTATTTTGGAAGAAAGGGTTTAGAAGAGAAAAAAGCTACATTACATGCACTAACAGCATTAAGCCTATTTACGTATTTTATAAAAAATGAGGTAAAGATTTTATTTGAACAAAAAGGATTAGATCCTATTTATACTAGAATTGGAGTCGATTTTGGTGGAATGGATGACGTTCTTTGGGCTATGGCAGGAGTCGATAATATAAGTGAAATAGCGACTTATAGTCTTTATACAAGTTTAGCATCAAAAATGCAGGGATATGCTAAATCGAATCAGATTATAATTGGAAAGAATATAATTGATACGACTTCTTTAGATATATCATTATATGAACCTGTTGATGAAAAAAGGTACATTTTTGAGAATCGAGAACAAGGATTTTATTATGGACAATTCATATTTGACTGGATGATGTTTCTTAAAAAGCAAAATTTTGTATCAACATCATATACAGGCAAAATTAATATTAAAACAGATTTACCATCTTCTCTCAGTTTAAATAGTCCAAATTCACTGAAAGAAATAGCATCAACTAACAGACCTTATTATAATGATAGAAAAGGATAAATTAGATGTCGACATAGAGAGCATATTAGAGATATTTCCAAAACTCAAATATGCTTCTAGAACTTTAGTTGGCGAAATTGATATCTATGATAATGAAGACAGATATTATTCAAGTTTTAATATAAAAATCACAATACCTTTAAAATATCCATATGAATTCCCAATATTATATGAGAGTGGAAATAAAATTCCACATATAATAGATAGGCATATTTATAAGAATGGAGCTTGTTGTGTTTGTATAACTCAAGAAGAAGATATAAGATGTAAAAGAGGAATAACAATAAAAGAATTCATATTTGAATATGTTATTCCTTTTTTTGCCAATCAGATTTATTTTGAGGTTAATGGTAAATGGGCTAATGGTGATTATCAACATGGATATGATGGCGTAATTCAATTTTATCAGGAACTTTTTAATACCAAAGATTTCAACATTATCATAGAAGGGTTTAAATGTTATTTTTATAAACGACTGAAACCTTATGAAAAGTGTTTCTGTGGCAGTAATATTAAATATAAAAAATGCCATTTGTTATCTGTTTATAGATTGAAAGAGATCTCACTTGACAGGCTAATGGAAGATTACAAATTTCTATTATTAACAACACTAATATGCAATCATATAGAAAAAAAGTGATTATAATTTACGTTTTTTCTTCTTTTTGACTTTTTGTATATATTCTTCGGAACCATATGAAAAATTTGCTTTTGATGAATTAAAACAAATTGATGCATCGGATATTTGATTATCTTGATTGAAAGACGAATTTGTATAAGTTTTATTTTCTTGCTTTCGTGTATTTTTATTTTCTAGATTGATAGAAAACAAGTTTTCTTGAATGATTTCTATTTTTCTTTTGCTGTGTTGAGAATTTTGTTTCTGTAGTTTAAGCTGCTCGGATATAGAACTGTTCTTCATAGCATTATGATAGTCAAAAGATTCTGTTTGTTGTCGTTGATAACCGAACAGTTTATCAAAACCTTGTTCAGCGTGCAGGAATAGATTCACACGATCAAAACCACCTTTGATTACTCCTGTCTTGGAATTCTTATGATTGGTAAGCGGTGACAACTTCTTCTTATTAGTCTGGTCTTTGCGGCTTATAATCAAATGACAGTGCATATTCAGTTCATTATACGAACGATTACGGTCAAAATGAACCTTCCCGTAAAACTTTATATCCGGAGCGGATAGTTCTTTGTTGAAGTTTTTGGCATATTCAGGGATAAACACTTCCCTAATATATCTTTTCATCGCTTCGGCTTTCTCTTGTTCGGTGTTTCCCATTGCCCGAAGTTCGTTTTCCGATGGGCTGACATGGATAGCATAAAACTTAGCATCCGTTTTTAAGAGTTGCCCGATATTACTATCTATATCTTTTATAACAGTTGATTTATAGATATTATCCTCTGTCAGATTGAAAAAGCCTTCGGTATAAATACCTTTCTCCATTCTTTCTAAATCCTCATGTTCCATATAATTTGCTAGCTGTCGGCTACTTCCTGAATTATTATATGTTCCGTTTGATGGTGGAGCAAAATCTATGTGCATAATCCTATGTGTTTATCAGATTGTTGATTTCGGTTTTCAGATTCTCTTTCCTTTTGCTATCCATCACTCCACAAGCAGAAAGTTCCGAATAGAGTTGTATCAGGTGAAGCAACTTTTTATAATCCCGTTGATGTATTTGGTATAGTGCATTTATCTGTTTGGACTGGTTGTTTATTACATCAGCGTGATTACAGAACTGTTCACTTAACTTCTTGAGTACCGCTGCGTGTTTCTCCTGACTGGTTTCCAATTGGGAGAGAATAAGAGTTTCCAAAGTTTTTCCGATGGTATCGAAACGCAAAGCGATAGAATTTGTAGCCCGTATCATGGGATTCAGTAGTTCTTCCTCGTAGTGACGAATGAAACGGATAATATCATCCTGTCTCTTATTTATTTTCGCCAGTTCCGATTTTACCGATTCAGGTGCTTCGGATGGATTGATATGTGCCTTGTCTATATAGCCGAACGCCAACTTTACAACTTCACTCTTTTTCAGTGAATAGCGTTTGCATATCT
>NZ_CAJJWO010000003.1 GCF_905196875.1 uncultured Parabacteroides sp.
TGGCAGACCGCGACACCGGACGTATGTTTAGCGACAAGATCCGGCAGGTCTATCTGGAGCTTCCCTGGTTTACAAAGGAAGCAGATGAATGTGAAACAGATTTTGAGCGTTGGCTCTATTTACTAAAGCATATGGATACATTAGAAAGAATGCCCTTCAAAGCACAAAAAGCCGTCTTCGACAAACTGCTCGAAGTGGCGGATGTGGCTAATCTGAGCAAGGACGAGCGTGTCCTGTATGATGAAGCCCTGAAACGTTATCGCGATTATAAGAATACGATAGACTATGCGGAAGAGAGAGGTTTGGAAAAAGGACTCAAGATAGGCGAAGAGAAAGGATTAGTCAAAGGTAAGGCTGAAGAACAACGTCAGATTGCTGCAAACTTGAAAAAGCAGGGAGTTAATATTGAAACGATTGCCCAATGCACCGGTTTGTCGATCGAAGAAATAAAAGAATTGTAATTGGTTTATACTATAATATTGAATCAGCAAAGCTTCGGATAATTCTGAAACTTTGCTGATTTATCATTGATAGTTTGAATAAGAATACAATTGAATGATAGAACACCTCTGTTCCTTTGTTAAATCACTGTATAAATCCGCAATAGTATTATCACTCGTCTTTTTTCGGAATAAATCTGGACAAGTCGCCTTGATCCAGTCGCAAAAATACAGAAAAAACATAATATCAGCTTGTTCCGCCTTATTTTTATCGTCTGGGAACAAAATGGCAACGTCCTTTTAATAGGAGTTGCCTACATCTGTTCTTCTGCTGTTTAAACTTTAGTTTTCTCCTATAGAAACTTTTACCTCGCTCTATCTCTCTCCATTGAAAGGTGAAGATGGTATATATAGTGGTAAATGATTGGGAATAATTGTAGATAATATGAACTTATTTCCTATCTATGAAACGTCGGATACTTGTTATGGAACCGGTATCCGATACCCAGCATCAGATAGTTAGGAGTATGGAAGTTTTGCAGGTTATATCCGATATGGATGAATGAGCTTCGGGTAACCTCGATTTTGAGGGCCAGTACCTGGTAAAGGCCTTTCAGGTCGCCACCCCGGTGGATCACATTTCCTCCCAGGCCGATGCCGACAGTGAAATAAGGCATCACATACTCTGCTCTGGCAGAAAGTCCCAGCGCCATCTGGTAACTGAGCGGCGGACGGTAAAAACGATCGGAAGAATATTGGTCGGCATAAATATTGGCACTTTCATCATAGACACCGTCCAACGATACACCTGCCCGGAAGTTATACCCGAAATTATACATCGGATTAATGTTGAATCCTGCTACGGCAAAAGCCCCTGGAGCGGCAACTTGTCCCTCTCCGACATATACCCCTTTCCGTCGCCAGGAACCGAACAAAACGACGTCATAACTGATATGGCGGGGGAAATTCGGTACGGGTGACCGGAAGAAAGGTTTGGAGAAGCAATCGCCATTCCTGTTGAAGTTGTATACCAATCCTACTTTTAATCCGATCGTATTCAGCCCGGCATTTGGAAACCGGGTGTTACCATTCGAGAAATGCGTTAAATCTACACCGGCTGTCAGGTCTATCTGCTTCGAAAGCATATAGTTCAGGTAAAAGTTGGTGTTGATATAGGCATTTATTTTCGATCCGATCACTTTGTTGTATGAATTCTCGTATTCATCAAAGGGCTTCCAGCCGAACGATACTCCGAAGTTCCACTCATAATTAAAAGATAAGCGTGGGTTGAACCGAGCGATCCGGGCTCCCTGGAAGAGATAGAGGGCTATCGGGCTTCCTAGTTCTTCTTTACTCTCTAAAGAATAATAAGCCAATCCGATACCCTGGTAAGCACCTCTGTAAATCCGGTCGGTATAACTGTTCGGATAGTACTGGAAAGAGTATTTCAAATGGGCGGAAATCGATTGGTCGATTGTTTTATTATACCTGTTATCTCCCCGCAGAAAAGAGTTGGTAGGGAAAATATAAGTCGGTCGGCCGTCGATTCCCAGCCGGTGAATCAATCGCCGTGAATAAGCAACGGAGTCTACTCCGCCTCCCGGTACATTCTCATTGTTTCTATTTTCTGCAAGTGCTATATCAGACAAGAAAAGCATGGTAATCAAAACGACCATTACTTTCAACCTCTCTATTTCCATACGCCGCTCCACTCGTTTGTTATTTGATTCATGTAAAGGGATAGGTCCCCTATATTTCGCAAATATAATATTTTGAAGCGGTTAGATAGCCTATTATGTATTCTTTTTTTATTTATCCATCTTTTGGGTGATCTCCTGTATGTCCTGGAGGGTGAAGTTTCCTACTAGCTGGATAACGCTGAAACTTTTATCCGTGTCGGCCAGCATGATAAGTTCGCTGATCAAGTCTCCTTTTTGTTTTACATAGAAAGTAGCACGGGTGTTGCCATCTTTTACACGCATTAATTCTTCGTGGTCTTTACTGATCAGCCCTTTAAAGTCTTTGCGCATGTTTTCTTTTTTGGTGTTATCTTCGGTCGAGAGCACTTGCAGGCCTTCTATCTTACCTTTCATGTTCATCAGGTTGAGGCCATTGGTTTCGAAGTTGGGCATCATCTGGAACATTTTCTTGGAGATATAGACGGAGGTGACGTTATCCATTTCGGAGTATTTGTCGAAAAGCTTGTTTTGTGCAAAGCAGATGCTTGTGCAGCACAGAAAGAGAATGAGCAATATATTTTTAGTTTTCATCTTGTTAGTCTTTTAAATGTTTGTTCAGGATATTGTTTACTTTATTCATTTCCTGTTGAGCTTCGTTTACCTGTTCGATGCCCTTGTTCAGGTTTACAGACATGAAAGCGAGTGCTTTTTGGGCGGCGATGGCGGCTTCCTGCGGATTAGTATACGTGTCTGCCAGCTGATTTTCCTTCTCGGGGGCGACAAACTGGAAGATACCTACGCATAACAGTGCGACGGCAGCGGCTCCGCTGAACCAATAGAGGGAACGACGGCGGAAAGATGAGCGCATCGTCTCTTTCTTTTCGGTGGTAGCCCAGGCATCTATCTGCTGTTCCAACCGCTCGGAAAGTCCTTCCGGCAATATCTGATCCTCCTGGAGAACCTTGTCGATTAATTCATCTATCTGTTTATCGTTCATATCCGTATAATTTTTCAAATTGTTCCCTGATTACTTTTCGTGCCCGGGAAAGTAGCACGCGTATGTTTACGGCACTCAGGCCGGTTATTCGTTCTATCTCATCCATCGAGCAATCTTCGATACCTCTCAGTCTGATCACTTGCCGTTGGTTTTCGGGTAACCGGTTGATCAACTGCCTGATCTGTAGCTCCTTGTCTTTTGTTTCCAGTTCCTTCTCCGGTGAGGAGCCGGCGGTCAGTGTAAATACGCTTTCAATATCTTCTTCCCGGCGGTTAGCCTGGGGTGACCGGAGAAAATCGAGACAGAGGTTTTTGACCAATGTGACACAGAAGGCTTCCGGATTCTCTATGTCGGGCAAGTCATCCCGCTTATTCCATAGTTTATAGTAAGCATCCTGAAGGATATCTTCTGCATCCGATTTGTTATCGACAAGTGCATAAGCAATTCGAAAAAGCTTGGGGTGGAAGGAAAGGAACTTTCGTTTGAAGCTCTCATTATCCATTCCCATGATCTTTCATCACTTTATCTATATCGGATTGTTTGATTTTGCCTTTGATACGTACCAGGGCATTGCTGTTGCCGGTGGTAAGGACTACAAGTTCGCGGATCATATCATTTTCGATGCGTACCAGAACCTTTGTACGGCTGTCTTTTTCGTTAGAGGTGACCATCGTTTCAAACAGCGGGTCTTTCAACTCTTTGATTGCTTTCTCAAAACGTTCTTTCACTTCTCTTTTGCAATCGCCGAACTCAAGTACTTCGATGCCGTTAACCCCCATTGTCTCTGTGAACATACTGGCAAGTTTCATAGTTATATTACCTATCTTGACATGGTTGATCTGTTCTATTTTGGAGAACTCGTTGAACAATTGGTTCATTGTCTGGCTGTTTCCTACCTGGCAGATCACTAGTAGCGCCAGGATAACAAAGTATCGTTTCATCTTTCTATTGAATTAAATGATTACTAATTCTGTTTGTTCCAGCCTTTCCTCGTGCGCACTTCGGAGAGGCTTCATAAGGTAGACGGGAACAGAGAATAAGTTGTTACAAAGAAAGAGAAAAAAATAATGCGGCAATGTATTAATAGGGCAATGTCCAATTATTTTGAGACGGTTGCTTTATCCTTACTTTCCGCTATTTCAACGAAATAGACACTCGAACAGATCAGTGCGATGGCGATCATTTGGTACCAGCTGAAACGATCCTGGCCGATGGAGAGGGAGACGATGGTGGCAACGATCAATATAATGTAGCCGTATAAAGCGACCAGCGTAGTGCTCAGGTATTTGAGGCCTATCGGAATCAGAAGATAACTGATCGTGGTAGGAAAGATAAGGACAAACATCAGGATAAGGAAAGGTTGCCATTCGAAATGACTGAACAAATGGCCGTGGAAACCGGTGAAAGCCATGACGATCAGGGATGAAACAGCCGCTCCCAGGAAACTATACCGCAACATATTGAGCGAACTGACCTTGCCCAGTACGATATTGCTTATAATAAGGTAGGCTGCATAAGCGATCGAGCTGAGTAAACAGAGCATATTGCCCGTAAAAGCGTCCGAAGCCAGATCGTCGCTTTTCTGGGTCATGATGCAGAGCAATGCGCCGCCCAGCCCGATTACAATACCGATCACTTTCATCGCCGTGATCCGTTCCCTGAGGAAGATGACCGACAGGATAAATACCCAGATCGGTTGCAGGCTGCTGAACAGCGAACTGGATACCGGTGTCGTCTTGCTGACTCCTATCAGGTAGAAGAACATAAAGCCGTACAGCCCGATCGCCCCCAGCAGGAACAGGGTGATCTTCTCCCGCCGGGTCGTCTTCTCTTGTTTCCAGAACAGGCTGATGATCCAGAATACCGCCGCAGCGAATACACAACGGAACATAACACCTGTCAGCGGAGCGATCCATAAGGGTAGGAGATATTTAAGTGCATTTGCATTCAGACCGCTAAAGGTTTTCGATACGATCATACTAAGGTTGGCTTCTATCTTTTTATTCTTCATACTGTATACTGTTGTTTATGCTTTTTTATAACTGTCGTTAAACAGGAACGAATCTTGTTTTATATAGGCCCATACAGCGGCGATCAATGCGATGATCATATTCAGGATAAAGGGGAACTGTTGCGAGCTGACGTTGAACAGAGACTGGAATAAGTCGATGATAAAGGGACAAAGCAAGATTGCGAGATAGTTCATCGACATGACGAATGCCAGTGCCAGAGTGATCTTGTTGGGTAACGCGGTGCGGGTTGTTTTATCGTAGGCGATGGGCTGTACTACGCCGTAGCCGAAACCGATCAGGATACATCCTAGTCCGATTAGCCATTCCGTACGCGAAATAAGGATCAGTCCCATTCCTGCTGCCACGAGGAGCAGGCAGTAGAACTTCGTTTTCTTTTTCCACGATGCCACGATGCGGTTCAGGAAGAATCCCGGAGTCATAATAGCCAGAAAGAAAAGGGAGATCATAATGCCGGAATTGCCGCTGGTAAAATGATAGGATTTCATCAGGAAAGGCAGATTGAAGGTGACTATTACCACCAGATAGGTGATCAGTCCGTAGAATGACATGATCTGCAACAGGTGGTTTACCTGTATGCCGCTTTTGCCGTAAGCGGTGTCCGATGGATTGGAATCGGGGAGGATAACGTCGGCCGGTTTTATCTCCGAAGTATCGAGTGTCATGTTACTTTTTAGGTAGTAAGACAGGACGATGGAGATCAGTGGAAACAAATAAACGACAAACGGAAGGTGCCAGTTGATCTCGGCCAGATAGCCGGTCAAACTTGTTGCCATTACCAGGGTGATGTTAGTGATGGCTGAACTGTATCCGAATTGTTTTGTCCGATATCCACCGGTGAAAAAGTGAGAGATAAGCCCGGTTGACAAGGGAACGATTAATCCGGACCCTATGCCCAGCAGTGCACTTACAGCGATCAGTTGCCACATTTTGCCGGATAACAGATACAGCAGGCCGCTTAATGAGAATATAACCAGACCGATCTGTAGTAATTTTATAATGTTGATCTTTTCAGTCAGCTTTCCCGATAGGATTATAAACGGAATGATAAGCAATGAAGGCAGTGATGAGAGCATTTGGATGTCGAGCTCAGTCGATCCCGGGAATATGGTCGAAAGCTTTCCTAAAATGGGGGATACGGCAAGTCCAGGGAGTGCGTTGAGTGCCGAGATAGACCATATACCGATCAATGTGATAAGAGGAATAGTCCCCTGTCCGGTTTGTACTTTCATATTTTGTGCATTTAAGTTTTCCTCTATAAACAAAATGCTGAGAATGAAAGTTTAGCGACTTACTCCTGTCTTTTCAGATTTTCTCTGAATTGTGTTGGTGTAACTCCTTTAATCTGTTTGAAGGTCGTACTGAAATATCGCTGGTAAGCGAAACCTACTTCGTCTGATATTTCTGTGATACTTAATTGCGAATGTGTCAGTAGTTGTACTGCTTTTTCAATGCGTATCCGGTTGATGTAATCGTTTGCTCCTATACCAGTCAATGCCTTGATCTTATTGTAAAGAGAGGTGCGGCTCATTGCCATCTGGTCGGTCAGAAAGGCAATATCCAGCTTAGAGTCATTCAGATTATCATTGATTACTTTGCTTAGTTTAAGCAGGAATTCTTCATCTATATTGTTCGGTTGGTTAGGTCTTAACTCTGCAACATAGCTGATGTCCATGTATTTTTGCTTGATGATCTCCCGGTTTTTCAACTGATTTCTGATAACTGTTATCAATAGATCGAGTTCGAAAGGTTTGCTTATGTAAGCATCTGCTCCCAGGTTATATCCGATTTGGGTACTGTCTGAGTCGCCACGGGCGGTAAGCAGTATGACCGGGATGTGACTGGTATGGATATTCTGTTTGATGTTTTTACATAATTCATATCCATCCATACGGGGCATCATGATGTCGCTGACAATGATGTCCGGCTGTTTGTTTTGGATAACTTCCATTGCATTTATGCCGTCTTCAGCAGTATAGATGGCTTTAAATCCCCATAATTCATTTTTCAGGAAGGTGCGTAGCTCCTGTTTGTCTTCTACAATCAATACCGTATAGTTTTCGGTAGAAATTTGGGTCATGATGGTTTCTTCGGGGATGGTTATGTTATTCCCGTTGTCATAGAGCAGGATAGAGGTATCTGTTTTTTCCTCCTGCTCTGCATGTAAAGGTAATTCGAAATAAAAGGTGGCTCCTTTGTCTTCATTATTATATGCTCCGATCTTACCTCTGTGCATTTCGATCAGTGCTTTGGCATACGAGAGGCCGATACCGCTGCCATGTTGGTCATGGTTTCCCTGATAGAAAGGTGTGAAGAGTTTATGGGTATCTACATTACTTAATCCGATACCCTGGTCGCTGACTGTTATGCGGATGTTTTCCCTGATTGTTTTGGTGGCGACTGTTACCTGAGTATTAGGGAAGGTAAACTTCAGTGCGTTCATCAGAAGGTTAGACAGTACGATTTCGCATTTTGCCTTGTCGAAAGAAAGGGTGTCGATGGTATCGTCAAGATGATAAACCAGCGTAATTTGTTTGGCTTCGAATTCGTTTCTGAAGTCTTCACAGACCGATTTGATCCATTCGTTCAGTAGATACGGCTTTTTGCGCAGGATGTTTTTATCTTCTTTTATCTTATTGATGTCGAGCACCATGTTAATCAGGTTTTTCATCTGACAGGCCTGGTTGTAAACGCTCGTTAGTTGTTGCGTCATTACCTCCGACTCTGGTTGCTTCTTTGCATCCAGTAAACGTTTGAGGGGAGCGCAGATCAATGTAAGTGGAGTACGTAGTTCGTGACTGATGTTTATCAGGAAGTGAATACGTTCTTCACTGGCTTTCTCTTTATGCTCTTTTATCTGTAATGAAAGTTTTAATTCTTTCCTTCTGATAATATTGCGGATAATAGTAAATGTGACACAGACGATTAGTAGGAGCAGGCCTGTAATAACCCATGTGTTTCTGTACCAGGGAGGGGTGACGGTGATTCGAAGTAGCTCCTGACTGGGACTCCAGTCGCCGTTTTTAGTATTACAGGAAACTCGTATTGAATAATCACCCGGAATCAATGTGCTTAGGGTGAGGGCATGGCTATACGACTCGGTATAGGAACTGTTGGGGCCAACAATATTGTATTGGAAAATCCTTTTCCTGAATACATCCTTTTCTTTGGAGATCACTTTGATTACCACTGAAGAATGGTTCCAGGGTATTTTAATCTCTTTCTGGGTTTCCAGCAGTTTGGGAGATAAAGAACTGCCGTCTACCAATACATCCATTAATTCGAGTTTCAGGGGATGTTCGTCTTCGATAGATATCTTTTTGTTTATTTTGACCAGTCCGTATACTCCGCCGAAGTAGATATTTCCGGCAATGGAGGTGGGGGGATAGGCAAAAGGCAACTCGTTGGGTTGGAATCCATCCGACTCCCCCCAAATTGTAAATTTGTTCTTTTCGGTGTGATAGGAGAATAGCATATTTTGTGCTCCGATCCACAGGCGGTTTTCGTCGTCGAGTAGCAGGGTCGAAACATTATAAAAGAGTTGTGTTTCTATTTTTTGGTAAACTCCGGTTTTGGAGTCGTAGCAGCTGAGCCCATTGTCTGTTCCCAGCCAGAATTTACCATTTTTGTCGCGACAAGCGGCTTTTATCGTCTCGTTTTTGTTAATCGAAAATATGGCCTGCAGACTGTCATTTTTGTGCTGAACTTCAAATAGTTCATTATTATTGATCAGATAGGCGGCGTCATCTGTAAATCCGATCAATACCAGTCCGCCCAAATAGTCCAGATCTGTTTTGAAGGATGAGAAAGTATTTTTCTCCGTATCATAAATATAGGCATAGTTTGACAGAATATATATTTTGTTTTTAGATACCCGGTTGGCATAGGTGATATAGAGTGACTGATAGATTTTCTGGTTTATTTCGGAGTTCATAATGATAAATGGTCGGCGGCTGCCTGTCTTTTTATTGAATAAGTAAGGTTCTTTACCATACAGGCAGAGTAGTAACTCCGTATCCGAGTAATCGGTGATCGAAACGATTTTCTCGTTGTAGGTATTGGGGTAATGTTGGAATGTATTCTCAAAGGGGTTATAACGGTTGATGCCGCCTCCATCCGTTCCTATCCACAGGATACCATCTTTATCTTCAAACAAACTGATGACCGTTTTTTCGCTCAAGCCGTATGTACTACCCAAAGCCACATCCTTATATGTTTTTATAAAGACTTCTTGTACACCGATGATACCGCCACGAACGCTCCCGGCCCATATATTGCTTTCGTCGTCTTTATATAAACAGGTGATCGAGTTTACAGGCATGGAATTGATATCGCCGGGAATATGTACTAAAGAAGATATATCCATATCCTCATCTAGGATATTAATACCCCCACCATCTGTGGCTATCCATAATTTTCCGTCTTTCTCTTGTATATCCAGTACGATGTCGTTGGTCAGGGTAGAGTTGGAACTGGTGAGATGCCATTTTTCTTTTCCTTCGGCGGAGTAACAAATAACTCCTTGTCGATAAGGGGAGACGTATACATTCTGCTTACTGTCGACGAATAGAGATGCTATTCCGCTTTTTTGACAGAAAGAGACTTTTTCAATGAGATGATTGGTAGAGTTATAACTCCAAATTGAACCTCCGCGGTCTGATATTAACCAGATATTCTCTTTCCAGTAGACAATACGATGAAAATTTTTAATAGAGGTATCGCCTATAGTGGGGAGCTCTGTGATTGTTTGTGTTTGATACTTATATTGATGGAATGTATTATATCCTCCGAATATAATTCCACCGGGAGTAAAAGAGTACGAAAAGAAAGGTTTGTTTTTAATTACAGGGGAGAAAGAGTCTTTTTCTTTATCGTATTTCGCCAAGCCATTATTAGTTCCGGCCCAAAGGTTATGTAATGAATCTTCGGCAATAAAAAATATCCGATTTCCCGGAAGACTGTTTGGATTAGATGGATCCTGAAAATAAGATTTTATTTCATGACGGTCGAAGCTGTTCAGTCCGGAAGAGGTACCAATCCACATTAATCCTTTATGATCGATTAAAATGCAGTTAACGGTAGATTGGGATAATCCTTTCTCTATTGTTATTAGCTGGAAGTAGTAATCGGTATTTGCTTTTATTGTAGTATTGCATAAAAAGCCAACTATAACAATAGTAAAAATAGTCATTGAAAAGGAATGTCTCATTATCTGTCTGATAGAAGTTAACATAGTATTAGTAGAACTATTTAATAAATAAAACCAGTGATTATCTTATTAAGAGATTTAGTTTCACAAAATTAGCAATTAAATTTTTATAAACAGATAGAAGGGAATATTCTTTTGATAAAAAGCAGTGGCTGCTTAATCGGTTGATAATTATCTCCTTACTGTCTGTAAATAACATAGTTCTACTAAGACTATGGTGTTTATTTATCAAAAAAATAGAATTTATTCGTTTTTGAATACTCTTTCTTCTTGATATATACTTGTAGATATTTAAAATATGAACATTTCCTGATCTGAAATGATTAATATCGGATGCAAAAGATCTGCAGATGCAACATCTTTGCTACCATACTTTTTAATCTTGAAGAATATGGATCTAACTTATTTAAAATCCTTAGTGTATGGAGCCTTTTCTTTTTTTCTGCTAGCCGCCTGTACAACGACAGTACCTCCGTCTTTAGTGTTGCCTGTCCCTGAACCTAAACAGGTGGAATGGCAAAAGATGGAAACATATGCCTTTGTACATTTTGGTATGAATACCTTTACTGACTCGGAGTGGGGATTTGGTGATGCCGATCCCAGCCTCTTTGATCCTTCGGATCTGGATTGTGAACAATGGGTACAGACCTTTGTAAAAGCAGGAATGAAAGGAGTGATACTTACAGCAAAACACCATGATGGTTTTTGCCTGTGGCCTTCTGTCTTTACAGACTATAGCGTGAAAAGTTCGCCCTGGAAAGACGGGAAAGGTGATGTGGTACGCGAACTTTCCGACGCATGTAAAAAATACGGTATCAAGTTTGCTGTTTATCTTTCTCCTTGGGACAGGAATCGAGCTGATTACGGTAGTCCTGCCTATGTAGAGTATTTCTACAATCAACTGAATGAATTAATGACTCAGTATGGGAAAGTTTTTGAAATCTGGGTTGATGGTGCGAATGGTGGTGATGGTTGGTATGGAGGTGCTAAAGAGGCACGACAGATAGATCGTAAAAACTACTATGATCTGGCCCGACTTTATAAAATGGCCGCCGAACTTCAACCTCAGGCCATGCTTTTTTCCGATGGAGGGCCTGACTGCCGCTGGGTAGGTAATGAGAGCGGTTATGCGGGTGAAACTAATTGGTCTTTCCTTAGAAAAGGAGTAGTGTATCCTGGTTATCCCAAATATCAGGAGTTGTCATCCGGGCATGCCGATGGTGATCAATGGACTCCTGCCGAATGCGATGTATCGATGCGTCCGGGCTGGTTTTATCATCAGAGTGAAGATAGTCTTGTTAAAACGGTAGATCAGTTGAAAGATCTATATTATCGAAGTGTAGGTCATAATGCTACTTTATTATTGAATTTTCCTGTTGATAAAACAGGAAAAGTAAACCCGACTGACTCGGCAAACGCTGTTCAATGGCATCAGGAAATACAGAAAGAGCTAGCAGACGATCTCCTTGCCGGATTAAATCCTAAGGCTTCCGATACTCGTGACAGGGAGTTCTCCACAAAGAATCTGACTGACGGGAATTGTGATACCTACTGGGCAACCGGGGATAGTACGTTTAGTGCTTCTCTCATTTTCTGTTTACCCCAAAAGGTGAGTATAAATCGCTTGGTTCTTCAGGAATATATTCCATTAGGACAGCGGGTAAAGAAATTTGTAGTGGAGGTTTTTGTTGGAGATGTATGGGTTCCTGTTGATACCCGGGAAGAAACGACGACGATTGGTTATAAGCGAATACTTCGCTTCAATACCGTAGGAACAGATCGGTTACGTATCCGTTTCGAAGAGAGTAGAGGGCCTTTGTGTATATCTAATATAGAAGCCTATTGTGTTGAATGAAAATCCTGCTTTTAAGCGGAATCTGAACATTTTCGGATATACTTTTGATTAAAATCGGATGTGTATTGTAAGACTTATTAAGAATTTTGTCTCGGTTGACTTTTGCTTCTAAAATATAAATGAAAGACTCAAAAAGGGAGCCGGACAATCAAATAGTATTTAGTTCTACTTAAATTTAATTTTATGAGAAAAATTTATGCAACCTTCTTGCTGGCATTAATTTGCTGTGTTTGTTTCGCACAACTGAAAGTGAGTGGTATTGTTGTGGAAGATCCGGGTAATGAACCGCTGATTGGTGTCGCGGTTGCCGTTAAAGGAACCAATCAAGGTACTGTAACAGATGTGGATGGGAAATTTACCATCGAAGTTCCAGTGGATAAAGTATTATCCTTCTCTTATTTAGGTATGGTTCCTCAGGATATTAAAGTGAAAAATAGTATGGGACCTCTTACCGTTAAAATGAAAAAAGATGCGATGAATCTGGATGAGGTCGTTGTTGTTGGTTATGGTTCTGTAAAAAAAGTGAACCTGACAGGTGCAGTTGCTTCAGTAGATAGCAAAGTCCTCGAAGACCGTCCGTTGGTCAATATCGGACAGGGTTTGCAAGGAGTAGTTCCTAACCTTGTTGTTACCCCAGGTAATAGTCGTCCGGGTAAAGGTGCTGAGTTTAACATCCGTGGTACGACATCCATCAATGGTGGTTCTCCGTTGATCCTTGTGGATGGAGTACAAATGGATATCAACTTGGTGAATCCGGAAGATGTGGAATCTATTTCCGTATTGAAGGATGCTGCTTCGTCCGCTATTTATGGTGCTCGTGCTGCTTATGGTGTAATTTTGGTTACGACTAAATCAGGTAAAAAGAATGTAGCACCTCGTGTATCTTTGAAAGCTACGGTAGTATTCAACCAACCGACAGTTCTTCCACAGCCCATGAACTCTATGGAGTATGTCAACTTTATGAATATGGTAGAAAGAAACTCCGGCGGTGGTGATGTGTACAGTGCGGATGTCATTAAACGTGTACAGGCTTACTATGACGATCCTGTAAATAATTTACCTGTTTATTATGATCCAACGGGAGGTAACCAACGTTATCAATATGTTGGTAATACCAACTGGGTAAAAGAAACGATCAAACCTTATAGTGTGAACCAATTATATAATGTGGATATCAACGGTGGTTCCGAAAAGACCACTTATTATGCATCTTTGGGTATCATGGATCAAGGAGGTTTGATGAAACTGACTGATGATGTTTTTCGTAGATATAATGCAAATATCAATGTTACTACCGAAATTACGAAGTGGCTGGAAATTTCAGCTAAAACAAAGTATTCTCATGGGGATACAGAAGGTCCTTCCGGAGGTAAATACTATGATTATAATACAGGAGTATTGGGGTATGACTTGAATCCGCTGCTGCCAGTCCGCCATCCGGATGGAAACTATTCAGGCCAGGGGTCTATTACTAATGGCGCGGCTTTGGCTGCCCAGGGTGGTCGCACGAATGTATTAACGAACGACCTTTGGTTTACAGGAGGTGCAAAACTAACTCCGATGGCTGGTCTGACTGTTAATGCTGATTATACATTCAACTATTATTCACGTGATTATAAGCGTCATGATCGTAGTTATAAAGAGTATCTTGCTGTTCCTGGTGTATATGTAATGTTCCCTCATACTAATCCGAATAGAGTAACCCAGTATAACAATGCAGATTATTATTCAGCATTCAATGCTTATGCAGATTATACCAAGCAATTGGGTAAACACGGCTTAAAAGCAATGATCGGTTATAATCAGGAAACCAAAAAGTATTCAGGTTATGGCGTAAGCCGTACAAATCTGATCAATAATGAATTGCCATTTTTAGGACTGGCTACGGGTACTATGAACATTTACACAAGTAATGTCGGTTCATGGAATTCTAATATACCGGAAGATCTTCCCAGTGATAATGAATTAGTAAAAAATGCAAACCAGGAATGGGCGATACAGGGATATTTCTTTCGTTTGAATTATAACTATGACGATCGTTATTTGTTAGAAGTGAACGGACGTTATGACGGATCATCGCGTTTCCCATCTTCAGGACGTTGGGCTTTTTTCCCATCTTTCTCGGCAGCTTGGCGTTTGTCTAAAGAATCATTCATGGAAGGAACAAAAGGTTTTCTGGACGATCTGAAATTTCGTGTATCTTATGGTGAATTAGGTAACCAGAATATCGGAAACTTTGATTACATGCCGTCTATGCCTACAAATACTAATTTCCAGTATATCTTCGGTAATTCTCAACCGGTGGCTGTTACAGCTCCAGGGCTTGTAAATCCTAATTTTACCTGGGAGACTGTAAGACAGGTTGACTTAGGTCTTGACTTCACTATATTGCAGAACCGTTTGAAAGGAACATTCGATTGGTATAACCGTTATACTCTGAACATGCTAACTTCTCCGGCTCCGCTACCTAACGTACTTGGAGCAGGACAACCGGGTGATAATGCGGCCGATCTGAAGACTTACGGCTGGGAAGTGTCTCTGAACTGGAATGATGTGATTAAGAGTTGTGATTTATATTATAACATAGGTGTTGTATTATCAGACAACCAAACGAAACTTACCCGCTTTGATGTAACTGACCCTGCTATTGGTGCTAACCGTCCGGGTAAGATGTGGGGTGAAATCTGGGGATACACTTCTGATGGATTTTTTCAGACGGATGAAGAAGCTGCAGCTGCCAATCAAAGTCAGCTTTATGGTGGAAAATGGTATGCCGGTGATGTCCGCTATAAGGATTTAAATGGAGATGGTAAAATTTCGAATGGAAAAGGAACAGTGGCTGATCCGGGTGATATGAAGATTATCGGTAATACAACTCCCCGTTATTCTTTTGGTATTACAGGTGGTGCACAATGGAAAGGGATTGGTCTGCAATTGTTCTTCCAGGGAGTTGCTAAACGAGATGTTCCTCCCGAAGGGAACTTCTATGGTGCTCGTCGCGAAGTGGCTCCGTTTAAATCAGCTTTGGATTACTGGACTCCGGAAAATCCGAATGCCCGTATTGCCCGACAGAGCTACAGTAATGGAAACAGGCAAACTCAGACCGGTACGTTGCAGAATGCGGCTTATATGCGTCTGAAATCGCTGACATTGTCTTATGACCTTCCTAAGCAGTGGGTATCTGTAGTTAAGATGCAGAATGTGAGAGTTTATTTCACAGGTGAAAATATGTTCACTTTGACGAAGCTATATCGTGATTATGACCCTGAGCAGACAGATAATATTTACGCATATCCTTTGGCTCGGATGTACTCATTAGGTTTAAATGTTATTTTCTAAAACTAATATCGTAATACATTGATAAATATGAAAAAGATAATATATTCAATTATAGCAGTTTTAGCATTCTTTTTTAATGCCTGCGACTTCACGGATGTGACTCCGGAAGAAAGATTGTCTGATGTAAATTTCTGGAAAAGTACGACAGATCTGGAATTATATTGTAATAATTTCTATACAAATTTCGATGCGGCTAATCCTACTTACGATAAAGTCAGTGACAACCGTTATGGTAATATTCCCGATAACTGGTTGTTGGATCAGGTTTCGAACAATGACGGAACTTATACTGGTAATTGGAATTGGGAAACAATCAAGAAAGCAAACTATTTTATGACCCATTATCAAACGGCAGAAGGGACTGAAGCAGATATTAACCAATATGTTGGAGAAGTCCGTTTTTTTCGTGCGATGGACTATTTCAAGAAGGTCAAACTGTTTGGCGATGTACCTTGGTTTGATAAAGATCTGAATATTAACGATACTGAGTTACTTTATAAGGCACGTGATCCTCGTTCAATGATTGTCGACAAAATTATCGAAGATCTGGAGTGGGCAGCTGCTAATATGAAAACAAAAAGTAAAGTAACGGCCGGTCGTTTGCACAATATGGCTGCTTATCAGATGTTGGCACGTGTTTGCCTGCATGAAGGTACTTATGCTAAATATCACGGAACTCCGGGAATTGATTCGAATGCTTTAATCCGTAAAGCTGCAGAAGCTGCTAAAAAAGTGATGGATGAAGGTGGATTCAGTATTTTTAAACAGGATATGCCTGAGATGTATAAAGCAGTTTTCAAAGATCCTTCTTTGCCTCAGTTTGATGGAAAGACGTTCCCCATGTATTATTACAGTGCATTCAACCAGGTAGACCTGACAAACAATCCAGAAGCTGTGTTATGCCGTATTTATATAACCAATGTAGTTATGCATAACACTCCACGCGTATTGGCAGAATGGGGTGTCGGTATGAGTAAGGATTTGGCAGATAGCTATTTGTGTGAAGACGGTCTTCCCATCTCAATGAGTCCATTATATTTGGGCGACGACTCAATTACGCTCGAAGTGCTTAATCGCGATCCGCGTATGCGCCAGACATTTCAGAATAAAACGGCTATGGTTTCTTATGATAATGGCAAAGTGAGTGTATCTGGAACCACATCTGTGGCTCCTGCAGCCAACCCCGGAGGATATGCCAATATGAAGTTTGGTCATCCGGATTTGATTTATCAACAGCCTGCTGGTTGTGATATTGACTGGTACCTTTTCCGCTATGCTGAAGTATTGCTTATTTATGCAGAGGCAAAAGCTGAACTGGGAGAATGTACTCAGGATATACTTGACCAGACAATTAACCAATTGCGTGATCGTGTTGATATGGCTCATCTGAAAGAAAACGTCGGCTTTACAGATCCTAATTGGCCAAACTACGGATATACAATTAGTCCGTTACTTCAGGAAATCCGTCGTGAACGTCGCATTGAGTTGGTAAACGAAGGCTTCCGCTACGATGATATCATACGTTGGGGAGCTGCTGAAGCTATCTTTAATCATAATCCGAAGATTATGTTGGGTATCGTTGTAAATGACGATGTGATAAAACGTTATCCGGAAAACACATTTGGAGAAGGTAAAGTTGAATTGATGGAAATTGGTGGAAAGAAATATGTCAGACCTTATCCGGGACTGACAACTTATAAATGGACTGATCGCCATTACCTATATCCATTGCCTCAGGATCAGTTACAGATCAACAAGAATTTAACACAGAATCCCGGCTGGGAAGACTAATCTTGGATCTTTATAGATAAATCAACCCCTGTAAGCCATTTGTTTTGGTTCGCAGGGGTTTTCTCTTGTGTTTTACTTATTAATAAACTCCAAATTAACCAAAATCAAAGAACAATTGCCGGTAGCAGCTGTTTTTTGCCATACAAATCGACGCACGAATGTCGGTTGCGCCAATTCTTAAATAATTAAAAACAAAAAGACATGAAAGATTCAAGTTTTAGAGAAGGTGATGCCAAAACAGCTATTTTTGGCTCGAATGCGATGTTGCACCCAGCTCCGGTAGATGTGATTCCCGATGGTCCTACCACTCCGGAAATTGCTTACCAGATGGTAAAAGACGAAACTTTTGCCCAGACTCAACCCCGTCTGAACTTGGCTACATTCGTTACCACCTGGATGGATGATTATGCAACGAAGTTGATGAATGAAGCGATCAACATCAACTATATCGACGAAACTGAGTATCCGCGTATCGCCGTGATGAATGCCAAATGTATCAACATCATGGCTAACCTGTGGAACAGCCCCGAGCAGGCACAGTGGAAAGCCGGTGCCCTGGCGATCGGTTCTTCCGAAGCATGTATGTTGGGGGGTGTTGCTGCCTGGTTGCGTTGGCGCGAAAGAAGAATAGCACAAGGCAAACCGACCGACAAGCCTAACTTCGTTATCTCTGCCGGTTTTCAGGTGGTATGGGAAAAGTTCGCCCAATTGTGGCAGATCGAAATGCGCCAGGTGCCGTTGACACAGGAACATATCACACTCGATCCGCAGGAAGCCCTGAAGTATTGTGATGAAAATACCATCTGTATCGTTCCTATTCAGGGTGTTACATGGACAGGTCTGAACGACGATGTGGAAGCTTTGGACGCCGCCCTCGACGAATACAATGCAAAAACAGGTTACGAAATCTGTATCCACGTGGATGCAGCTTCCGGTGGCTTCATCCTGCCGTTCCTGAAACCCGAAGTGAAATGGGACTTCCGCCTGAAATGGGTACTTTCCATCAGCACTTCCGGACACAAATTTGGTCTGGTATATCCGGGCTTAGGATGGGTTGTATGGAAAGACAAGAAATACCTGCCGGGCTCCATGTCTTTCAGTGTTAATTATTTAGGTGCAAACATCACTCAGGTCGGTTTGAACTTCTCTCGTCCTGCCGCACAGATACTGGGACAATACTACCAGTTCATCCGTTTGGGCTTCCAGGGTTATAAGGAAGTACAGCAGAACAGTATGGCTGTTGCCGACTATCTGCACGCTGAAATCGCTAAGATGGCTCCGTTCCAGAACTACAGCAAAGAAGTGGTGAACCCGCTGTTCATCTGGTACCTGAAACCGGAGTATGCTAAGACTGCTAAATGGACATTGTACGACCTGCAGGATAAACTGAAACAGAGCGGATGGATGGTTCCGGCTTATACGTTACCTGAAAACCTCGAAAACTGGGTCGTTATGCGTATCGTTGTCCGCCAGGGATTCAGCCGCGACATGGCAGACCAGTTACTGGGCGACATCAGCAATGCCATCACCGATCTGGAAAAACTGGAATATCCGACTCCGACCCGCATCGCACAGGACAGACAACAACCTGTCAAAGGTTCTGTCTTTACACATACAGGAACTCCTAAATCAACTAAATAATTTGTCGTATGGATAAGAAGATTTCCGTTTCACAAATAAAAGAAGCGGCTCAGGAGGCCTACGAAAAGTTTAAGACGAATACGGGAGGCAAGAATGCCGATTATATCCCTTACCTGGCTAATATAGATAAGAACTTGTTCGGTATCAGCATTTGCCTGATGGACGGGACAGTGATCCAGCTGGGCGACTCCGAATATCGTTTTGGTATCGAGTCGGTATCTAAAGTGCATACAGCAATACTGGCTCTGCGTCAGTACGGTGCGGAGAAGTTGCTGGAAATGATCGGTGCCGATGCAACCGGCTTGCCTTTCAACTCGATCATGGCGATCCTGCTGGAAAAGGATCATCCTTCCACTCCGCTGGTCAATGCCGGTGCGATTACTGCCGATAGTATGGTGCAGCCGATCGGCGACTCTGCGAAGAAATGGGAGGCCATCGTAGCCAACATCACCGATCTTTGCGGCAGTGCACCGCAACTGATCGACGAGCTTTATAAATCGGAGTCGGCCACCAACTTCAACAACCGCTCTATTGCCTGGCTGCTGAAGAACTACAACCGTATCTACGACGATCCGGATATGTCGCTCGACCTGTATACCCGTCAGTGCTCGTTAGGAATTACAGCCGCTCAATTATCTATCTGCGGCGCGACGATTGCCAACGATGGGCTGAACCCGGTATCGAAAAAACAGATATTCGACGCTTCCCTGTCGCCAAAGATCACCTCGTTGATCGCTACCGTAGGTTTTTACGAACATACCGGCGACTGGTTATATACTTCCGGTATCCCTGCCAAGACAGGTGTAGGCGGTGGTGTGATGGGCGTAATGCCCGGCCTGTTCGGTATCTCTGCTTTTGCACCTCCGATCGACAGCGCAGGAAACTCCGTGAAAGCTCAGTTGGCTATCAAATATATAATGAATAAGCTGGGTCTGTCCATTTTTAATGGCGACCGAGTAACAATTACTGAATAGAACAGTTTATTCTTTTAATTGGCAAGCCTCCTTATCCCTCGTTCAGAGGGCGGGAGGCTTGTTTGGTTACTATATTTCAATTATTTCTATAATTACCATATCGTTATGGATAAAACAACCTTCTTCACCTACGCCGACACGCTGGTGAAACATAAACGCAAGGCGGGCAAACATGCTATTTATTAGAGATCATGCCATTTCTTTAACATGATCTTTTCACAATTTGAGTATACCTGATCAAACAGTTCTTTGCACTTTTTACGGAGAAGGCGCATACGGGTTCCAGCTTCAATCATATCGTTATAATCGGGAAGACCTTTCCCGTTGATAAGCGTAGTATGTTCGCCACCATAGCCTTCATCCGAGCGGGTGAGATCGTAGGCGGGTGATAATTGCCAACCGTTATTGATATATAAAAAGGCAAAGTTCTTGGCATGGTCGTCTTTATTACCGGTCAATACGTTGAATACCATCCGACGAAACATTTCTTCCACCTGTGATTGCTGCTTGGTTAAATAGCTGGTTGCCTGCATTAAAGCGATATAATCGAGAGAGGGGTAGCGAAAGTCCACGTCCAGTAATCCGGCTACGGTGAGGGTGTGAATACGTTGTCCGTTGTGGATGTCGAAACGTTTTACACCAAAGTACTTCCCTTCGAACAATCTTGTTTCCGGCATATTGATACCACAAGCTTTGGCTGTAAGTGAATATTGATATTCTTTCTGTCCCATATCCGACGGATCATAAGTATGCCTGAATTTGATTAACCAGGATTCACCATCTACATTGAGCAGGCATTTGGGACGACATCCACCTGAGTTTCCGCTGTTGTGGTATAAAATATCGATGTTATCCAACGATTTTTCATTTAAGACATCATCTGCCAGTTGTTGTAGGGAGTCGAGGCTGGGAAGTTTCTTAGATATACCGACTGCTGTCTCCGGTAAATAACATAAGGCTCCCATACCACTTGAGCCTACAATACTTAGGCGTTGCAGTGGATTTAAAGTAAAGTCGTCGATGCCTTCTTTCAAAAGCATCTTATGGAGTAAATATCTACCATAGCCATCCGGCAGGCTGTCGGCAAATACACCGAAATTGCCGTAAAACGGTGTTGAAGGCGCTTCAAATAATTGGTTTGTGAGAGGTAATTTTAGGGGAGATATTGAGAAACCGTCAGTAAGCCATTTTTTGTCATACTGAAATATACAGTTACCTTTGGGAGAGATGGCTATCATACCTACAAGCCTGTCATGATAGTATACATTTAGTTTGGAGATTTCACGTATCATATTCTCCCTCTCTTTCTGGATTTATTGGTATTGATGTCATTCAGTTCCTCGATAGTTGTATACCGGGGTGTTTCCATTAATTTCAGCAACTCTTCGGAGTATCCGAGGGCGACGGCAATAGCAATGAAAGATTCCAGAGATATCTTACCTTCATCTTCGAATTTACGTAAGGTGGCAGCGCTGACTCCAGATAGCTCTGCCAGTTTATTTCTGGAGAGATTCTTTTCGAGCCTGCGCTGTTTAATACGGGCGGCATATTCTGTTATTATATCTTCGCTACGGGTAATTCCCGGTATAAATTTAATATACATCATTGTATCAAATAAGTTGCTATATGTAACATTAATGCTATAATGGTATCAATAATATGCAAATATAGGCAACTTATCTGAGACAATACCGGATTTGGTATCATTTTCCTTATTTATTCTTTTTCTTCAGCAGGTTTTGATACCACTGCTTCTTCAGCCTTCTTCACCGCCTCGTTTATGTTTGAACATATATTATCGGCGCCGATCTTTTGATCGAAACCGGATTTGATCAATACGCGACGCACATCTTCATTTACTCCCGAAAGGATCATGTGTATATTCTCGGCTTTCGACAAACGGAACAGGCTTTCGAGGTTATGCAGGCCTGTCGAATCCATGAACGGGACTTTGCGCATACGGATGATACGTACTTTGGGTTTATCGCCGATGACTTTCATCACATCGTCGAATTTGTTGGCTACACCGAAGAAGAACGGGCCGTCGATTTCATACACTTCAACGCCTTTCGGTAAAGTCAGTACCTCTTCGTCATGATGGATCTCACCTTCGTCGGACAGGTCGATTTCGTCTTTGGACACTGAAACATGCGTTGTTTCAGCTACCCGTTTCATAAACAGGAACATGGCGATCAACAAGCCTATCTCGATAGCGATCGTCAGGTCGAAGATCACGGTCAGGAAGAAGGTTACCAGTAAAACGGAAACATCGCTTTTCGGGTTCTTCATCAACGAACGGAACGTACGCCATTCGCTCATATTATAGGAAACGATGATCAGTACACCGGCCAGACAGGCCATAGGGATATGTTTGGTCAGCGGGCCCAAAAACAGCAGGATCAGCAACAGCACCACCGCATGGATAATACCGGCAACAGGCGTACGGCCACCGTTATTAATGTTAGTCATCGTACGGGCGATAGCTCCGGTTACCGGAATACCTCCGAAAATAGGGACAATGATATTGGCTGCTCCCTGTGCGATCAGTTCGGTATTTGAGTTATGTTTATCACCTGTCACACCGTCCGCCACTGTTGCAGAAAGGAGCGATTCGATTGCCCCCAGCATGGCAATTGTGAATGCGGAAGGAAGCAACAGGTTGATCGTTTCCATATTGAAAGAAATAGCTTCTGGTTGCGGGAGGGAAGCATTGATGGTAAAACGGTCGCCGATCGTTTCTATACCGGCTATACCCAAATGGTTACGCATGATATAAACGATGATTGTCATCACAATGATAGCGATCAGAGAACCCGGTATCTTTTTTGAGAACCTGGGTGAAACGGCAATAATAACAATACTGATAATTCCGATGACGAACGACCAGGGATTAATTGTCTGGAAATGTTCGAAGTAAGCAATCCATTTCGAGATAAAGTCGGCCGGCACCTTTTCCATCGTCAGACCGAACAAGTCTTTCATCTGTGTGGTAAAGATAGTCAGCGCAATACCGCTGGTAAAACCGACTACGATAGGATAAGGAATGAACTTGATGACCGTTCCCAGCTTTAAAGCTCCCATTACCACTAATATTATTCCGGCGATAACTGTCGCTATCGCCAGTCCTTCGATACCGAAACTTTGTATAATTCCGTATACGATGACAATGAAAGCTCCCGTCGGCCCGCCGATCTGCACGGAACTTCCTCCCAGAAGAGAAACGATAAACCCACCGATTATTGCCGTGATCAATCCCTTTTCCGGACTTACTCCCGAAGCAATACCGAATGCGATAGCCAGCGGAAGGGCTACGATACCCACGATGATTCCCGCCATCAGATCGCTCATGAACTTTTCTCTGGAATAATTTTTCAGCGCCGATATAAGCTTGGGCTGAAAATCAAATCTACTTTTCATCTATCTGCCTAATGTGTTAAATTGTGGTGCAAAGATACAATAATATTTATCGGGAAGTATAAATTATAGGGTATTTTGCAATGTCGACATTTCAAAATGGGATAAATGTGAATCCAGGCAGGCGAAAAAATCAAAACAGTATCTTTTAAACTGTTTCACCTAGGAGAAACAAGTGTTTCACTTAATAGAAACAACTGTTTCATATAGGTGAAACAATTCGCTCGTTCTACAAAAGATATGGATAGATACGGTTTATTGTCCGATAGATATATTTTAAGTAAATGAATGAGTTAAAATGGTAAACAATTTCCTACTTTTGAGAGTTATTTGAATAGGGCGATTAGACAAACTCATTTTATATTACATATTAGCATTATGGAAAAAAGTATTAAAGGTACACGTACAGAACAGAATCTGCTTAAATCATTTGCCGGAGAGTCTCAGGCAAGAAGTCGTTACACATTCTTCGCAAGCGTTGCTAAAAAAGAAGGCTACGAACAAATTGCAGGTGTATTTATGGAAACAGCCGAGCAGGAAAAAGAACATGCAAAGCGTTTCTTTAAATTTCTGGAAGGCGGTATGGTTGAGATCACAGCTTCTTATCCTGCCGGAGTGATCAGCTCTACAATGGAAAATCTGGCTGAAGCTGCGGCCGGTGAAAATGAAGAGTGGGCTGACTTATATCCTGCATTCGCCGACATCGCAGAAGAAGAAGGTTTCAAACAAATCGCCGTTGCTTTCAGAATGATCGCAAAGGTAGAAGCTGAACACGAAAGACGTTATCGTAAACTGCTGGCTAACCTGGAAGAAGGAAAAGTATTCGAAAAGGATGAAGCTATCTTGTGGCAGTGTCGTAACTGCGGTTTCGTATTCGAAGGAAAGAAAGCTCCGGCTAAATGTCCGGCTTGCGAACATCCTCAGGCTTACTTCGAACCTATGAAGCAGAATTATTAAAAAATTTTCCTTATCAGGATTTGATTTAAGGCGTTCCCATCCAATATATTTTGGTTGGGAACGTTTTTTTATTTGTATTGATACGAATAAAGTATATCTTTACCAGCATTTTATGATTTAATTCTAACTTTCTTCTGAACCTTTGACTGAATGAGTATATCGATAAAGAACCTCAATAAGGTATATCCGAACGGAAACCATGCATTGAAAGATGTGAATCTGGAGATACCGACGGGAATGTTCGGACTGTTGGGTCCGAATGGTGCCGGAAAATCTACATTGATGCGTATTCTGGTTGCTTTGATGGAACCGACTTCGGGGCAGGTGGATATCTGTGGATACGATCTGCTCAGGCAGCGTAAAGAGATCAGAGGCATATTAGGTTATCTTCCGCAGGACTTCCGTTTCTTCGCAAAGTATAAAACACATGAGTTTCTGGATTATGCCGCCCGCTTGTCGGGTATGACCAACGGTAAACAAAGAAAGCAGGCGGTAGACGCTATGCTGGAAAATGTGGGGTTGTTCGATGTGCGCGAACGGTATGCGAATAAGCTGTCGGGCGGTATGAAGCGTCGTTTGGGAATAGCACAGGCACTGATCCATCATCCGAAAGTAATCATTGTCGACGAGCCGACTACCGGACTCGATCCGGAAGAGCGTATCCGTTTCCGTAACCTGCTTTCGGAAGTGAGCGAGAATGATGTAACGATTATCCTTTCTACCCATATCGTGGGAGACATATCCAGTACTTGTAATTGTATGGCGCTGATGAACAAAGGGCAGGTTTCTTTTTACGGTTCACCGCAGGATATGCTGAAACAGGCGGAAGGGAAAGTATGGCGTATAAAAGTGACGAGCGACCAACTGCATGAGGTGGATAAGAAATATCCTGTAATCTCGACCATTCCTTCCGGTTCCGGTTGGGAAGTGCAGGTGGTGGCCGACGAGATCATAGGATATGAAGCGGAATCGTATCCTCCCAATCTGGAACATGCTTATGTATATTATATGGAGAATAAACTGAATCTTTGGACCAACGATTAGCAACCTATTAATTGACCCTCTATGTCGTTTATCAACAATATACAATCGGTAGCAAAGTACGAAAGTAAAATTCTGATCCGGAGCTGGTTCTTTAAAGTGTTTACCATACTGGCCATTCTGATACTCGGATTCTTTGATTTTGCCATGCTGATCATGGAAGACTCCGGAGGATTCTGGTTGGTGAAAGCAATTCCGGCCAACCTTCCTTATCTGAACCTGCTCTTACTGAATACCGGACAGGCGGTGATCTGTATATTTCTTTCTTCGGAATTCCTGAAGAGGGATAAGAAGCTCGATACTTCGGAGGTGTTTTATGTCCGTCCCTTGAGCAATGCCGAATATGTGATCGGTAAGATATGGGGAAACCTGCGTGTTTTCCTGATCCTTAACCTTATCATCATGGGGATCGCTTTGCTGTTTAACTTTATGACTTCAGGAATGGCGGTAGATTGGATGGCGTATATTCTTTATTTCCTGTTGATAAGTATTCCGACGTTGGTCTTTATCATAGGGCTATCCATTTTCCTGATGCTTGTATTTAAGAATCAGGCACTTACCTTTATTGTCCTATTGGGATATATCGGCCTGACAATCTTTTATATTAGTGATAAATTCTATTACTTATTCGATTATATGGCTTATAGCTTGCCGCTGGTAAAATCAACAATCGTCGGCTTTACCAATTGGGAGACAGTATTGAATCATCGGGCGATCTATTTCTTTGCCGGCCTGGCCTTTATCTTCTTTACGATCTTTTTGTTCAGGCGTCTGCCTAATTCTTCACGCAGCAATTATCCGTGGTTGTTGCTTTCCCTTTGTATGCTGTCGATCAGTGGAGCCGCCGGCTATAAACATGTGCATTCCATATTGGTGGAGAGCGATATGCGTGCATTGTATACCGCTATCAATAATAAATATGTGCATACCCCTAAAATGATTATAGACCGTTATGATATTTCATTCGAACAACTACCCGAAACATTCTCTTCGGAAGTGACAATGAAAGGAACGGCATTGGAACCTGCTTCTGTCTTTACTTTTTGTCTGAATCCGGGTTTGCAGGTGCAGGAAATAACACGGGGAGGGAAGAATTTGAATTTTGAGCGGGATAATCAGATCTTGTTGGTCGATTTCGGTGAAAAGATCGTTCCTTCGGATACGGTTACTTTCTCTGTTAAATATGGTGGAAGAATAAACAGCCGGTTTTGCTATCTGGATATTCCGGCCGAAGTATTGCAACAGGAATATAAGAATTTTCTGTTTAATATTGATAAACAGTATGTGTTCCAGACGCCGGATTATGTATTGTTTACTCCCGAAACCTATTGGTATCCTCGTCCCGGTACGGCTTACAGTGATCTTAGTTCTGATTGGCAACAGACTTATTTCAGTAAGTTCGGGTTGCAGATAAAACCGCTTCCCGGCTTGGTTCCTGTATCGCAGGGAGAAAGTGTGAAAGAGGAAGACGGTAGCTATTCTTTTGCCGCGGAATATCCGGCACAGACGGTTTCGCTGATTATCGGTAAATATAAACAACAAACCCTGGAGTCTGACAGTACCTTATATAGTATCTGGCATATTGAAGGGAACGATTACTATACGGCTACTTTTGATTCGATCCGCGATACGATCCCTTCTTTTATTCATAATATCAGGGAGAATCTGGAGCGTACCTACAAACTGTCTTATCCGTTCAAACGCTTTTCTGTTGTAGAGGTTCCCGTGCAGTTCTCTACCTATCCCCGTGCTTGGTCGCAGGCACAGGAGGCTGTACAGCCGGAAATGGTTCTTTTTCCGGAAAAAGGTTGTGTATTCGGACAGTTGGATGTCGACAGGGCCTGGAAGAACCAGCTTAAATGGTCGAAAAGGGGCGGTCGTGAAATTACCGAAGAAGAAGCAAAGATACGGGCATTGAATAATTTTCTTTGGATATTTACCCGTTCGGAAGGGAATTATAACTTCTCATCCAGTGGTCGTGGAAATTATAATATCTCGTCACAAGCAAATCCCTATTTCCTGTTTCCACAGTTATATAATTTCCGGTATAATATATTTTCTCCCGAATGGCCGATAGCGAATACTGCTATTGAACTGTACTTGCAAAAGAAGTCGGATAACTCGGGTTGGGAACGCGATATCAATGGTATCAGTAATAATGAGAAGGCAAGCCTGTTGATGGAGAAACAGACTTTTAAAGAACTTCTTACGGATGTGGAATACCGTGACTTATTGAATAATATCATCGGTCTGAAGACATACCGGTTGTTTGCCGTACCCGAAATCAATATCGGAGTGGATGCTTTCAGGGATTCTCTTTATACATTGCTGGATCGGAATACGTTCCGGAATATCCAGTTTGAAAACTTATTGGATACGTTGGGGCAGGTGAGCCATGCAGATATTCGTTCAGGCTTTTCCGAGTGGGAACGTCCTACGCCTCTTCCTTATTATAGTGCTGAACGGTTTGAGGTAACTAAAGTGACAAACAGGGGAGAGGAGAATTTTGTGTTGAAAGTACAGATAAGTAATAATTCGGATTATGAAGGCATTGTCCATCTGGAAATACAGGGGGTACAACGAGGCGGTCAGAATCCGGATCCGCGTGCTAACCGTAAAATCGTTCTGGAACCGCATCAAACAAAACTGCTGATTTCCGTTTGGGAGAATGCTCCGAGGTATGTGATGGTCAATACCATGATCTCCGGAAATCTGCCGAGTGTGATCAGTCAGCAAATAGGAAATATAAAAGAAGAAAGAAGACGCGATGTGGATGTCGAAGGTGATTTTATCATTTCCGGTTCTTCACGTGAAAATACAGATGAAATCATTGTTGATAACGAGGATGATTCTCTATTCGTCCTATCTGAACCGGACGTAGTGGGATTGCTTCCTAAATGGTTGGATAAAGTGGAAGATACCTCCTTCAAATATTCCGGTGTTTCCGACTGGCGTCCGCCGTTACAATGGACGGCTACAACCAATAACAACTATTACGGTAAATACATCCGCTCTGCTTATGTGATAAAAAGCGGTAATGGAAGTCAGACAGCTACTTGGAAGGTCCCTATACCGGCCGAAGGACAATATGATCTTTATTATTATGTGAGCAAAAGCAATGAATTGCGGTATAATGACCGGATAGAAGGTGAATACCATTTCAAGGTAAGACAGGGAGAGGTGCCGGAAGATGCCTATATCAATCTGCGGAGAGCCAATGAAGGCTGGGAGCAGCTGGGTGTTTATTATTTCACGGCCGATACGGCTTATATTACCCTGACAAACGAGTGTAAACTAAAAAGTGTAGCGGCGGATGCCGTTAAACTGGTCAAACGATAATAATTAATATAATCTTAATATGCAAAGAGAGTTACTATTGATGAAAAAGATGATCCTGGCTATTGTAGTCCTGTTGGGAGTGCCTTTGGCAGCTCGCGGACAACTGTCTCTGACCATAGAGAAAGCATTGGACATAGCGGAAGAGAATAGTCCGACTCTGCGCCGTTCGCACATGAATCTGGAACGGTATCAGGAAACATTGGTAGCACAGCGGGCTTCCCTTAAATCGAAGTTCTCACTGAACCTGAATCCGGTCGATTACAACAAAAACCGCCGGTTCGATAACCGGCTGTCGCAGTGGTACACCAACGAGACATTCAGTTCGAGCGGTACATTCCGGGTAGACCAGCCTATTTTGTGGACAGATGGTGAAATTTCTTTGATAAATACGTTTGGTTGGCAGGATAATAACTCGGATGTGGAGGGATCCAAGAACAGTAATAAGGCATTTAACAATAACCTGTACCTGCAACTTTCCCAACCTATCTTCACCTATAACAAACGGAAGATGGAACTGAAACAGATCGAATACGATTACGAGAATGCCAATATCAGTTATGCCCTGCAACGGCTGAATACCGAAAAGGATATAACGAACCAGTTCTATAATGTCTATATGGCGCAGAGCCAACTGGCTATCACCCGCGAGGAACTGGTGAATGCCCAGCAAAGCTATGACATCATCCGGAATAAGGTAGAAGCCGATCTGGCTGCCAAAGACGAACTCTTCCAGGCGGAACTCAACCTGGCTACAGCCCGTTCTTCGGTGGAGGAACAACAAGTGTCGCTTGAAAATGCAAAGGATAAGTTAAAGCAGACATTGGGAATGAGTCTGAATGAAGACCTGATGGTGTTTGCCGAAATAGACATCAAACCGATCGATGTAAATCTGCAACAAGCTATTTCACACGGCCTGGAATCGCGCCTTGAACTTCGCCAGCGTGAGATAGAGAGTGATGAACTGGGGTTTGAAATGATTAAAACGAAGGCGCTGAACGAGTTCAAAGGAGATATTGCCGTCTCTTTCGGTCTGATCGGTGATAACCGTAACCTGAAGAATATCTATGATAATCCGACACAGAACCCACGTGTCGCGATCAGCTTCTCTGTTCCCATCTTCGACTGGGGAGAAAAGAAAGCCCGCGTTCGTGCACAGAAAGTAGCACAAAAGATCAATGAACTCGATTTTCATGAAGACAAGGTAGACATCGAATTGAATATCCGTCAGGTATGGCGTAGTCTGGAGAATCTGCGTACACAGATAAAGATTGCCGAACAGAACGTAACGAATGCCCAGCTGACGTATGATCTGAACCTGACCCGCTACCGGGAAGGGGATCTGACTGGTATGGAAATGAGCCAGTTCCAGACACAGCTTTCCAATAAAAAGATCTCTTATACACAGGCCCTCATCAACTACAAGATCGAGTTGCTGAATCTTAAAATACTCTCGTTGTACGACTTCGAGCAGAATACTCCTATCGTTCCTATGAAAGACTTAATATCAGAAAAATAATCAGTCATGAAACAATATAGTCATACCCTCGCTACTCTTTTATTTGTAGCTGTAATAACCACCGGTTGTAACAATCAACCGCAGAATGCTCCCAGTGATATTGCCACGCCGGTTTCTGTAACTGAACTGAAAAAAGGCTCTATCAGCAAACTGATCAATACGACCGGTACGGCACAGCCAACCTATGGTGTGGACCTCAATTCTGAAATGAGCGGTCTTTACAAACTTCAGACCAACCCAAAGACAGGCAAACCT
This sequence comes from uncultured Parabacteroides sp., assembly GCF_905196875.1. Classification (GTDB taxonomy): domain Bacteria; phylum Bacteroidota; class Bacteroidia; order Bacteroidales; family Tannerellaceae; genus Parabacteroides. The sequence goes on from NZ_CAJJWO010000003.1 coordinate 30,478, forward strand.
TTCAAACTGGGCGATCTTGTATCCAAAGGACAGCTTATCATTCGCCTGGAGGATAAAGAATATGAGAACGGCATCGCTATCGATGCCAAAGAACTTAGTCTGGAAATAGCCGAGCAGGAACAAAACAAACAAAAAGCACTGTATGAAAAAGGCGGAGTAACACTCAGTGAAATGCGCAATACCGAAGTAAAGGTGACGAATGCCCGTTACGATCTGGAGAATGCAAAACTTAGTCTGGAAAAGATGAATGTAAAGGCTCCTTTCGACGGTGTGATCGTCAATCTTCCTCATTATACGGCGGATGTGCGGGTGGAACAGGGCAAGCCGATGGTTGGAATAATGGACTATGCCCGGATGTATATGGATGTCAACCTTCCGGAAAGTACTATCAGCTATGTGAAGGCGGATCAGCCGGTATATATCACTCATTATACGTTACCGGAAGATACGCTGAAAGCGGTGATCAGTGAACTGTCTCCGGCTATCAGTACCGAGACACGTACTTTCAAAGGTAAGGTACTGATCCAGAATAACGATCTGAAACTGCGTCCCGGAATGTTTGTCAAGGCCGATATCGTGGTAGACCGTGCCGACAGTGCTATTATCATTCCGAAAGATGTGGTACAATCCAACCGTCGCCGTAAATATGTATTTATTGTGGATAAGAACACGGCTATTCTACGGAATATCCGTACAGGTTTGGAAGATGAAAACAATATCGAAGTTCTGGAAGGATTGAATGAAAATGACAACCTTGTGACTAAGGGCTTCGAGACTCTGAAGGAGAATAGCAAAGTGAAAGTACAAAAATAATAATATGCCAATATGCTAATGTGGCGCTTCGCTAAATGTGCCAATCATCGGTGTATAATTGTCGCATTCTTATTGGCACATTGGCATATTGACATATTGACAAATTAGCACATTATTAATAATGAAGAATATCGTCAAATTTGCGGTAAGTAATCCGGTTACTATCTGTATGGTTGTACTGGCTATCCTGTTACTGGGAAAGATCTCGTACGACCAGCTGAGTGTCGACTTGCTACCCGACCTGAATAACCCCCGGCTGTTTATCGAACTGAAGGCAGGCGAACGTCCGCCGGAAGAGATCGAGAAACAGTTTGTAAAGAATATGGAGTCGATGGTGATCCGCCAAAGCGATGTTACACAGGTCTCGTCGGTGGTGAAGGCCGGTTCGGCCCGTATCACGGTAGAATATACCTGGACGAAAGATATGGATGAGGCTTTCCTTGATTTACAGAAAGCCATGAATCCGTTTTCTCAGAATAAGGATATCACCGAATTGAAGATCACGCAGCATGATCCCAACCAGTCACCTGTCATCCTGATCGGTATGTCGCATCAGAATATTACGGATATGGCGGAACTCAGGAAGGTTGCCGAAAGTTATATCCGCAACGAGCTGATCCGGCTGGAAGGTGTGGCCGAAGTAACACTGTCGGGGCAGGAGGAAAGTACATTGACCATCCGGACAGATCCCTATAAACTGGATGCTTTCGGGTTGAAGATAGAAGATATCGCTTCCCGTATCGAAGCGAATAACCAAAGTATATCCGGGGGACGTGTCAGTGAGTTGGGTTTGCAGTATCTGGTAAAGAGTTCGAGCCTGTTCGCTTCGGAGGAAGATTTTGAAAACCTGATTGTCGGTTATAAACCGATCAACAAACAGGAGACGGAGGGGGAAACGACAGGGGACAAAGCCCCTCTTTTTCTCCGTGAAGTAGCAACGGTGAAGTTTGAAAATGCCCGTCCGGATAATATTGTCCGTATCAACGGGGAACGGAGTATCGGATTGTCCGTTTATAAAGAGATGCGTTATAATACGGTAAAGGTGGTGGACGGTGTCGCCCGTCAGCTGGGCGTTATCGAGCAGGCATTGCCCGGTTATCATTTTAAGGTGATAAGCAATCAGGGTACGTTTATCAAGAACGCGATAGGCGAAGTAAAGGATAGTGCCGTATTGGGGATCATTCTGGCGGTGGTTATCCTGTTCGTCTTTCTGCGCCGTTTCGGGACGACATTGATTGTCAGTATGGCTATTCCTATTTCGATTGTGGCAACATTCAATCTGATGTTCTTCAACGGGCTTACCCTGAATATAATGACGTTGGGAGGACTGGCGCTTGGTGCGGGAATGTTGGTGGATAATGCGATTGTAGTGATCGAAAGTATTTTCCGGAACCAGGAGAAAGGCCTGTCTGTACGCGAAGCTGCTATCAAAGGTACGTCGGAGGTGGCGGGAGCTGTGATTGCTTCCACGTTGACTACGGTTGTAGTTTTTCTCCCGATCGTTTATCTGCATGGGGCTTCGGGCGAATTGTTTAAGGATCAGGCCTGGACAGTGACGTTCTCGTTGGTGTCTTCCCTGTTCGTGGCGATATTGGTGATACCGATGTTATATGACCGCATTGGGAATAATAGGGCAGGCGTCCGTAGGGGCGGTTCGCGAACCGCCCGTACAGAAGGGCAGGCCATTTCAATAAAGCAGGCTGCGGGAGGCATTCAAATGGCTGGATATAGCCATCTGCTGCGTAAGCTGATCGGTCGGCGCTGGTGGGTGATTGCCGGGGCGGTGGGCTTGCTGGTGATCACCGGTTTCCTGCTCCCGTTTATCGGGACGGAGTTTATGCCGCGTATGGAAAGCAAGGCATTTACCGTCCTGGTGAAGATGCCGGAAGGAACCCGTCTGGAACGGACATGCTCGGCTGTAGGAAACCTGGAGGAGATGCTTTATACTATCTCGGGAGATTCATTATTGACGGTTTACAGCCATATAGGCGAAGGCAGTGGTTCCGAGAACGCTATCTTCGAAGGGGAGAACACGGCTATGATGAAGGTCATTCTTTCGTCGGAATGCAATATATCCCCGGAAGCTGTTATCGAACAGTTCGTCCGTACGGCGGAAAATCCGGATGGCCTTGAACTGACTATCAAACAGGAAGAAAACTCCCTGAGTTCCCTGTTGGGTAGCGAAGGTGCCCCTATCGTGGTGGAAGTAAAAGGGGAGGAACTGGATGAAATAGCTGATATAACCGAAGAGGTAAAGATCCGCATGCAGGACGTAGGCGGATTATATAACATCACATCTTCCATCGAAGACGGTGCCCCGGAAATAACTATTTCCATCAATCGCACGATGGCGGGTATCAACAACCTGAGCGTTCAGACCGTTATCGAACAACTCAAGCAACAGCTGGGCGGTAAGGATGCCGGAAAGATGGAATACCGTGGTGAGATGCGTGATATCGTCATTAAGACGCCCGATATTCCTCTTAATGCGCTGGGTGACCTGGTGATAAAGAACGGCGAACAGGAATTCCGCCTGCGGGAGGTCGCTACCTTCGGCGAGTCGCAGGCCCCGAAAGAAATATATCGCCGTAACCAGAACCGCATCAGTCGGGTGATGGCGAACATGGATGCCGGTAAATCGCTGGACAAAGTAGCGGAAGACATCCGTCAGGTAGTAAAAAGCATTGAACTTCCTGCCAATTATTCCATCACGGTGACAGGAGAGGAGGAGAAACGGCAGGAATCGATGAACAGCCTGTTGTTTGCCCTTGCCTTGTCTGTCATTCTGGTTTATATGGTGTTGGCATCCCAGTTCGAATCGCTATTGCATCCCTTTACGATCCTGTTGACCATTCCGTTGGCAGTGGTAGGAGCCATCCTGCTTTTCTTCTTTACCGGAACAACCATTAATATGATGGGTGTGATCGGTATCGTGATGCTGGTGGGTATCGCTGTAAACAATTCGATTATCTTGGTAGACCGTATCAACCAGTTGAAAGCCGACGGTGCCCCGCTGACCGATGCTATCGTACAGGCCGGGCAGCAACGTATCCGCCCGATCATTATGACGACGTTGACAACCATTCTGGCGCTGCTCCCGATGACGTTTAGCTTCGGGGAAGGTGCTTCGCTACGTTCACCGATGGCCATTGCCGTGATCGGAGGGTTGGTGACGTCCACTTTAATGAGTTTGATGGTCATTCCATGCGTTTATTATACTTTGGAGAAGATGAAAAGAGGTCAGAACCTTCTGAAAACTTCAAATGAGTAAAAAAATAGGATCAGAAGGCTCTGAAAAGATTTTTCCGGTGAAAAAATAAAATCAGAAGGTTCTGAAAAGACTTTTTTGATGAAAAAATAAAATCAGAACTGTCTGAAAATATAAAAACGAAGAAAAGAGGATTTCAGAACCTTCTGAAAGTCTCCGGACATCGAAAAAATGAAAGAAGCATGAACTTTTTACTACATAGAAGAATAACGATCTCGATGCTGTTTATTGCACTCTCCCTATTGGGTTATGTGTCGTATAAGCAGCTTCCGGTGGAGTTATTGCCGAATGCCGAATTGCCGATGCTCTTTGTCCAGGTTTCTTCCGGCCAGGATATGGATCCTTCGTATGTGGAATCGGAGGTGATCATCCCGTTGGAAGGCGCCATCAGTTCGATCGGTGGGGTGGATAAGATACAATCGACGATCGACAGCCGGCAGTCTAGTATACAGGTGGATTTTAAGAACACGGTCAACTTCAAGATCACCTCCCTGCGTCTGCAGGAGAAGATCAACGAGGTGGCCGGAGCCTTTCCAGACGGTTTCACGGTGCAATTACAGAAGGTAGATGTCTCGCAGATGGCAAATAACTTTATGGTGCTTCAGGTGCGTGGCTCGGGGGGCATCGATCGTGTGCGCAATATCGTGGACAAAGAGATCCGTTCCGACCTGGAGAATGTTGACGGAGTGGCCTCTGTCAATATCTACGGCGGAAGGGAGAAAGCCATCGAGATACGTCTCAACCCGGAGGCGTGCCGGGCATTAGACCTTACTCCTTCTAAAATAAGCAGCCTGTTGACGCAGAATACGCAGGATAAAGCTTTTGTCGGCTTTGTGGATGAACCCGACAGCAAGTATTTCATCCATGTCAATTCGCTTTATACCCAGGTGGGTGATCTCGAGAATATCGTCGTCGCCCCCGGCCCAGTACTGTTGAAAGATGTCGGAACCGTTTTCTTCGACCTGAAAGAAGAAACCTCTTTCAGTCGCGTGAATGGGAAAGATGCTGTGTCGGTTGCCCTGATGAACGACTCGCAGGCCAATCTGATCGACTTGTCGCACCGGGCTACCGAAGCCATCGAAAAGCTGAATAAGAAACTGGAATATCTCGATGTGGAAGTGGTGGTGCAGGAGAATACGGCCGAGACGATGGAGAATAATATCAACCAGATTATCAACTTGGCGCTCGTAGGAGGACTATTGGCTGTATTGATCCTCTGGCTTTTCCTGAAGAACCTGCGGTTGGTGTTTTTTATCGCCCTCTCGATCCCGATCTCTGTCTATACGGCATTCAACTTCTTCTATGCTTTCGGGATAACCATAAACAGCCTGACATTGGTCGGTATGGCGTTGGCTATCGGGATGCTGCTCGATAACAGCGTGGTGGTGCTTGAGAACATCTACCGCCTCTCCGCAACCGGTATTACGCCCGAACGTTCCGTGACGCAGGGGACGCGGGAGGTTTGGCGCTCTATTGTGGCGGCAACGCTGACGACGGTAACGGTCTTTCTGCCTTTTGTCTTTTCCGATAATTTTATGATCAAGCTGATCGGGCATCATATCGGCGTTTCGATTATCTCTACGCTTACTATTTCACTGTTCGTTGCCCTGTTGTTTATCCCGATGGCGACTTACACTTTGCTGCGGAAAAAAAACGGACGAAGCGTGTTCTACGAGAAAGTATCGATCGTACAACGTCCCGTTCAGATCTATCTGGTCTTCCTGAAAACCTGTATGCGTAATCCCGGTGTGACGATATTAGGCGCGATCATCTTTTTGTTTGTCACCCTCATTCTCTCCATTACCCTGAATGTCCAGCAGATGAAAGATGTCGACTCCGACCGTTTCAACATCTATGCTACCATGCAAACGGGCAGCACACTCGACAATACCGACAAAGTCGTAAAGGTAATGGAAGAGCGGTTAAGTGATTTTCCGGAGAAACAAGACCTGATCTGCCGTATCCGTGAGACAGATGCCGTCCTTACTTTGGTCTTAAAGGCAGACTACCGGAAGATCGGAAAACGTCAGATAGCCGATATCAAAGCCGATGTGCAATCGAAACTGGCCAATATCCAGGGTACCGAAATATCCGTCGGCGAAGCGATGGGCGGTGGTGGAGGAGGCGGTAGTTCCGCTATGAGTGGCCTGGGTAGCTTTATGCGTCTGTTGGGTATCGGCGACAACCGTGAACGTATTGTGATAAAAGGTTCCGACTTCGACGTTATGCAACTGGTGGCTGAAGACTTCCGTTATTATCTCGATGAGCAGGAGTTTATCCGCAATTCCAATGTTTCCTACAACCGCCGTCAGCCGGAGATACGGCTCGATTTCGATCCTATCTTGCTGACCTCGTATGATATCTCCCGTGCCAATATCTCCGCCGGACTCACGGCACTCAATTCGGAGTTCTCTTCCGGCTCCTCATTCAAGATCGGGGAAGATACGTATGATATTATCATTCGTAACGATGTCCCCGAAGAGGAAACGGACGGCGAGGAATCAAAAAAGAAAGAAAAGACAGTCGACGACCTGCGTGCCGTGCAGATAGAAAATGCCGCCGGAGGATTACATAACCTCCAGGATCTGTCTTCTATTAATTATGGGCGGGGACGGTCACGTATTATGCGTGTCAACCAGGATAAGCAGATCGAGGTGTTCTATAATTTTTCTAAGGATGTGGAATCGTCCAAAGACTTGCTGGAAGGTTATCGCTCGGATATCGACCGGTTGGTGGCAGGTTATAATCTTCCTGCCGGAGTAGCCGTAGAGGTCTTTCATGAGGAAGACGAGTTTGCCGATTTTAAGTTTCTTATTCTTGCCGCCTTTGTATTGATCTTTATGATCCTGGCCTCTGTGTTCGAATCGTTGGTGACGCCTTTTGTCCTGCTTTTCTCTATTCCGTTGGCAGCTATAGGTTCCTTATTGGCCTTATTGTTGACAAATAACAGCCTGCTCAATGCTAATACCCTGACCGGATTCCTGATCTTGCTGGGAGTCGTGGTAAACAACGGTATTATCCTGATCGACTACTCCAATATTCTCCGTAAGCAAGGTTTTCGCCGCAACCGGGCCCTGATGACAGCCGGTCTGTCGCGTATCCGCCCGATCCTGATTACTTCGATTACTACGATCGTTGCCATGTTCCCGTTGGCAATGGGTAATTCGGAATATGCCGGAGCGATCGGGGCACCGTTTGCCATTACGGTTATAGGAGGTTTGGCTTTTTCAGCCTTACTTACATTGATTCTGATTCCGACCGTTTGTATGGGATTGGAGAACACGTTGCAATGGTATCGTGGTTTGTCTCCTAAAATATGGATACTCCATCTTGTATTGTTTCTTCTGGGACTAGCCTGTATCTGGCTGTATGCCGATGGCATGTTGTGGCAGGCCATTTATCTGGTAATCCTTGTTTTCGGTATTCCGGGAGTGACTTATTTTGCACAGGCCAGTTTGCGGCGGGCACGCTCGAAAGTGATCGATCCCGGGGAGGAGATACATATCTCTGTTCGTAATCTGGTGAAGATATACGATTGGCCGGGACGCATCAGTCGCCAGTGGAATAGCGGTCTGCATATCCGTGAGCATTTGGGATTGAGTAATGAATACCATTCCCTGAAGGATTTCGTGAATGTGATCTGGCAATTCGGTATGTTGCTTTTCGGTATCTATTTCACCTGGTTTTTTATCAGCAATAAGCTTTGGATATTCCTGTTGTCGTTTGCTATTTATGCGACGACCCTTTACCTGTGGCGGAAAGTCCGTGAATATCTCTACTTCCGTTTTGCGGAGAGTAAGGTTGTGAAGTATATAAACCGTATCATCTTTTGGAGTATCCCTCCGGTAATCCTGTTCGTCTTATTCCGGAAGATGGATAACCCCAACCTGGTGGGGGTAGTCGGATTCTTGTGGGCGTTCTGTATAGCTGTTTATATCTCTTCCCAATATCTGTATGAGAAAGAGATCAATATAGAGCGTATCAAAGGACGTTTGGCCGGCCTGCGCCGTTCCTGGTTTCGCATGGTGAAAAGTATCCCGCTGATCGGGAAACAGCGGAAGCCGTTCAAGGCTTTGCGTGGAGTCTCTTTCGAGATCCGTACAGGAATGTTCGGTTTGCTGGGACCTAACGGAGCCGGTAAATCCACCTTGATGCGTGTGATCTGTGGTATTCTGGAGCAGAGCTACGGAAGCATCTGGATCAATGGCCTGGATACCCGTATTTATCGTGAGGAATTGCAAAGCCTTATCGGATTCCTTCCACAGGAGTTCGGTACCTACGAGAATATGTCTTCCTGGGAATTTCTCGATTATCAGGCAATCTTAAAAGGTATTACTGATACCACGGTGAGGGAGGAACGCCTGGAATACGTCTTGAAAGCTGTCCATATGTATGAACGGAAGGACGACAAGATCGGTTCTTTCTCCGGTGGTATGAAACAGCGTATCGGTATTGCCCTTATCTTGCTCCATTTACCGCGTATCCTTGTGGTAGATGAACCAACGGCCGGGCTCGATCCGCGCGAACGTATCCGTTTCCGTAATCTGCTGGTCGAACTGAGCCGCGATCGTATCGTTATCTTCTCTACCCATATCATTGAAGATATATCCAGTTCCTGCAGTCAGGTAGTGGTGATCAATAAGGGTGATCTGAAGTATTTCGGTGACCCGATCAATATGGTGGATATGGCTGCCGGTAAGGTATGGCAGTTCCATATCGGACGTGATGAATTCGAGAAAGTACTGGATAAGACAATGGTGATACATCATATCCAGGATGGTGATACGATCCAGGTGCGCTATCTCTCCACCGTATCGCCTTATGAAGGAGCCGTACTGGTGGAGCCGAATTTGGAAGATGCTTATCTCTGTCTATTAAAGAATATGAATAACTGATATGACGACGAAACAATTCATACAATTACTACCTAAAGTAGTTAAATATAACCTGAAGATCATTTTTGCAGGGAAGTTTATCTGGTTTCTGTTGGCAGCCTTTGTCTTCTTTGCTTACTTCATGTTTCAGTCTGCCTGGAATCGGGTGGAAATCAATGAAGGTCTTATTTATAGCCTGTTGATGTTCCCTTGCGTGTTACTTGTTTTCTATCCGGCCGTTTTCGGTATCCAGAATGATGAGGACAACCGTATATTGGAGATATTGTTCGGTATCCCTGATTATAAGTACAAGGTTTGGGGAGTACGGCTACTGATGATCTATGTGGCGATATTCTTTATCCTTGTCGCTTTTTCCTATGTGGCGACCTTATTGCTTTATCCGGTTAATCCGTTTGAAATGTCCGTTCAGTTAATGTTCCCATTAGTCTTTTTCGGAAATCTGGCGTTTATGCTTTCTACCATCACCCGTAGTGGCAACGGCACGGCGGTACTGACAATCATCCTGGCAATCCTTCTGTTGATAACCAGTGAAATGGATATAATAGAACGCTCTTTCTGGAATATCCTACTGAACCCGTTTAAAGTTCCCGATAACTTCCTTCCGGTGATATGGGAAAGTCTGATCGTGAAGAACCGTATCTTCCTCCTGATAGGCGGTGTGGTATGGATGATGATCGGTCTGTTGAATCTGCAGAAGAGAGAGAGGTTTATATAAGTGATATGGGCGAAGAGAAACACAAACTATATTGTTTGCGTTTCTCTTCGCCCATTTTATTTGAGCTAGTTTATACTAGCTATTCTTGTCAAACCAACGCTTACCTGCAGGTGTTTTAAAAAAGATAAAAACCCCAAGAGCAACTGCTCCTAAAAGGAGATATAAAAATAAAGCAGGACTCATATTTATTTCTTTTTATTAGTTAATACTAAAAACCCCCAGCCTGATAAAAAAACAGCTAGACTCACAGCGATTGTTATTATCAAATATTTATCTGAATTGGGTTGTAGGGCTGTTGTAATAACAGCTCCTCCAATGATCAACTTCGATAGATCCAATAAATACCTTCCAAATTCTTTAGAGAGACTTATTTCCTCTCTCCGTATCTGTTCCTTTATGACAGGAACAGGTACAATTCTTGTCCTTCGTTTATTCTTCATAGCTAATATGTTTTGTTACAGGCAAAGATAGGATATATTATTGAAAGAGTGCAGGGATAACTGCTAAAATTTATATCTCATCCGGCCAGGGGCAAGGCTTGCCGCTTACCTTAAACGATGGGCGCTGTGCTTCCATCTTTCGTAGCTGCTTGCCCAGGTCTTTGGATAGTTTCTTTACCAGTTTGGGATGGGTAGCGGACAGGTCGTTCTTTTCGCCTATATCGTTAGGGATATTGAATAACTCTTTCTTTCCCGTTTCGTAATAGTAGATCAGTTTCCAGTCTCCCTGGCGGATCGTACAGGTTGCTCCGATACCCGGACCGGTGTTTCCCCAAAGGTTCGGGAAGTTCCAGTAGAGGCTACGGCCCTTGGAGGGGTCGCCGGTGTTGGTCAGTAGCGGCATGAAGCTGATACCGTCGACAGGCTGGATCGTTTTGTATTTCTTTACCCCGGCCATTTCGAGGATAGTCGGGAAGAAGTCTTCGATGATGAGATATTTGTCTGTCTTGGTTTGCGGCTGTACTTTTCCCGGCCAGCTAACGATCATTGGTTCGCGGATACCACCTTCATAGGCAGAACCTTTACCGCTGTTCAGCGGGGAATTCTGGGTATGGGGTTTGCCGTCGCGCCATTCCGGTTCGGCTGCCAGTCCACCGTTATCCGACATGAAAAGGATAATGGTATTATCTGCCAGTTTATTCTTCTCCAGATAATCCATAATGTCTCCCAGGCTCTTATCCATTCCTTCGATCAGGGCGGCATAAGCGGCCTCTTTCTCTCCCAGCCCCTTGTCGATATACTTCTGATAGAAGCGCATATCTTTATCGATCGGGACATGGATAGCATAATGCGACATATACAGGAAGAACGGCTGATCATATTGCTGTGCCTTATCCAATGCCTTCACCGCTTTCTGGGTTAAGGCTTCCGTGATGAAGATATCTTTTCCCCAATATTCATCCAGTCCCGGAACGGCAAACCAGGGACTCGGTTTCCCGTCTGTCCGGTTACCGAAATTAGCTTCTCCAAGATAGCTGGCGAGTCCGCCGCCGGCATGTCCGGCAATATTTACTTCAAAGCCGAAGTGGTACGGGTTCTCTCCCGGTGTGTCGACTGCTCCCCAATGGGCCTTCCCGCAGTGGATGGTATGATAGCCGTTATCTTTTAAGATCTGAGCCATGGAAGTTACCTGGTAGGTATGTTCGATACCCGGGACTTCACAGATGCCGTTCACATTCCAATCCGGCAGTTCCAGTATATCGCTTTTGCGGTCGGTGGAAGCATTCTTCGGATAAGTCCAGTTCGTTACCCGGTGGCGTCCGGCGTTCATGCCGGTATAGAGGCTGCAACGGCTCGGTGAGCTGATACTCGACGCATACGCCTGGGTGAACATCATTCCCTGACGGGCGAGACGTTCCATATTGGGCGTTTCGTATACTTCATTGTAAGGGGTCTTTTCTTTCCAGAAAGGGAGGGAAGTATCCTGCCAGCCCATATCATCTACTAAGAAGAGAATAATATTCGGCCGATCCTGCGGCTTTGCCGCTTCGGCTTGTCCAGTCGTTCCCAGTAAAGGAATTGCAGCCAGGGAAAAGAATAGTCTCTTGTTCATACTTGTATCTTTTGAATGTTATTTGTCGATTGTTATTTTGCCCGGGGCAGATACCGGGATACTCCGTAGTTCCCGTTTGTTCCCGGATTCTACCCATACATTGACGGTTCCCGGACTAAGAACATCCAGGGTGAGTTGTTTGTCATTACGGGTAAGGATACGGACTGTCGACGGCGAAAGGAATTTTTCCCGTACACCGATGACTGCCCAACCGTTGATGACAGGGCAGAGATGATACAGTCGGTCGGTGAAACCTTCCAGCCCTATCTGTTCATCCGTAGTCAGTTCGGTAGCAGTCTGTTTAGCCCAGTCGTAGAGGATGATCCGCTGATCTTCGGTAGCAGCTTTCTCCGTCATCGTTTCACGCAGCAGATAATCGGCTTTACCGATCGTTGCCTGCACGTTATGATGCAGAGGAGAAGTGTTCAGGTTATAGCATATCAGCGATACGGCTTCATCGCCGGTAGGGGCGAATACCCGGTAAGCCTTGCCATCCTGCAGCGGGTTCGTGATAACCGATTCGGGTGTCGGGATGGCAGGAGCCTCGGGACGAAACAGCTTTCCTTCCTCATCGATCAACGGTACTATGTTTTCTTTGATGAAATCAGCGGGAGAGTCCGACAGATAAACCGGGCCGCCGGACAGGGCTTTCGACCGTGCCATCAGGCTTCCGCAGATAGTATCGCAGGAATGGAACATATCATGGTCGGGCCAAACCGTTTGCCCTTGCAGCAATGTATTGGTATAACACTGGAACAGATGCGATTTCGCCATGTCTTCATCATATTTCTTGTAATCGATACTGACACGGGTTACACCACTATATAATGTATGGTCGATGTTCAGGATATTCTGCGCCATGCAGTTCATCAGGCCGACCTGCCGGTTGTGCGTTTGCTCTTCCAATGCCAGATTACACGCTTTAGCCTGATGTATAACTTCCGTATTTCCCATGTAAAGGGGCAACAGGAAAGACTGGTTATCTATTTTAAGGAAATCGAAACCATAGTCTTTCAATATCCCGACATAGTATTGGTAGAATGCCCCGATATCCTCCTTCTCTTTTCCCGGAAGCATACTTCCATTATAGAGGTAAAGCGATTGTTTGATCTTTTCCGGGAAATCGTTTTCCGGCGATATCCCCATCCAGTAGCCGCAGAAGTTATACCATAACCCCATCCATTTTACTTTATTCTCCTTTTTCCGGGCCATGATGTTTTTCCATCCGTTAGGAAACCTCTCCTTATCCGGCACGAAGCTGGTAAGCTGGCGGTTCTTATTCGCCAGGTGTCCGTCGTCTATCAGGACATAACGGATAGGAAGGCCGGACGCTTCGATACCATCCAGGTCGTTCAACATCTTTGTTTCGTCTATGTCGTAATGGTAATGCTCCCATGAACACCAACCCAAGTAGTTGAACGCTTCGAAGTAGTCTTTATCTGCTCTTTTCTTCAAAGCGGACACTTCCCGGTTGCCGATCAGTGTGGCATATGCTTTATCGATAGCGTCGTAAGCCGTTACACCTTTTTCTGCTAACAGGACAGGAGCTTGCGGATTGAGTGTGTCTGTTCCTAATGTAGAGAGATAGAGGGTGAGCGAACCGTCTTTGTTAACCCGGAACCAGCTGATACTGTTATCTCCGGCTACCGCTTTGGTATATAAGAACTGCCCGTCGGTCAGTTCCAGTAACAAGGCATCACCTAATACGGAAGGCGCTCCGTTTGAAGGAATCCCCGCATAAGTATCCTTCGTCAGGTCGTCCAGACGGGTGAATACCCAGGGTAATAACCGGTTGGTATTGTTCGGCCACTGATAATCGCCGGGACGGGAATCGCGGCTGAAGAAGATACCTCGTTTATATTCCGGGATCTCTATCTTATAAGACAGGGTTTGCTGTCCTTCAGGAACGGCCTGTTCATAGAATACAGGGGCCTGCAACTTCGCCAGGCTGATTGCCTTTGTCATCTGAAAAGTTGCTATATCTTCGAACATCTTACCTTTCTCATAGACAAACGAGGGCTGTACGTTGTAGACACTGAAGTCACGAATATCCGGTTGTGCTACCGATTGGGAAACCGTCAGGCGCAAAGCCGAAGCTTCGACTGCCGGGAACTGCTCGATCCGTTTATGTCCGACCGACTCGCCCTCGCAGACTGTCTGCCATTTGCCGTTTACTTTGGCTTCTACCTTATACCGGCGGATACGTTCACCATTGGCTATATTCTCTTGGATGATGCAATGGTTGACAGCCTGCGTTTTGTCCAGCTTCAGTGTCAGGCTTTTCTTTTGTCCCGGATTATAAGCCAAAGGAGAAGAGAAACGGCGGTTGATCTCATCGCCCCATTCTTTCAGCCGCTCTACGTCGCCCGCAGGAATAAGACCGGTAGTATCGGGAGTAAGGCCGACAATCAGGGTGGCGTTGCGGCCTACCGACTTATAATACATATTCATCAGGCTGTCTACCGGATAGATGGTATTCTCGTCGTCCGGTTCCCAGAACCATTCATGCCGGCCGTTCATGCCACGCAGCGGAGTGTCTGCCATAGCCGGTACCCAGTATTTACCGTCTTTGTCGCCATGTTTCAGCAGGTCGTTATGGTTGCGGCTTCCTTCCGTATTGTTACTGTGTGAGTAAGGGTAGGGGAAAGAAGACCAGCAGGGATAACCGACCGTGCCCGACTCGGAACCGCCCCAGCGGAAGTCCGCCCGGTCTACGTTATGATAGAAGAGGCATTCAGGCTGGTATTTGCTGACGATCGGTAATACATTCGGTCCGTCGCCTTTCGGATCGTCTGCGCCACCGTCGAACCAGATCATAAACAAATCCCCGTAGCGGCTGCACAGTTCTTCTACCATGCGCTCGCAAAGATGCTTATACCATTGTTGACGGTGGACGGCAAACTCTCCCTCTCCCTGTACCTTGAAATTATGAACGCCAAAAAGTGAATTCCATCGGATACCGACATAAATGCCCGGCATTATATCGTATTTACGGCAGGAATTGACGAAGTCGCGGATAATATCCCCTTTCCCGTCGCCCCATTTCACCGCTTTCAGGCAATACGGATTTACATCGCTCTGGTAAATGGCGAAACCCGTTTCATGCGTTGCCGTCAGCACGGCAAACTTCGCCCCGGCCGCTTTCGCCGCCTGCACCCATTGATCGGTATCGAGCTGTGTGGGATTGAAGATATTATAATCCTCTATCGGCTGGACGCGGTTGTTACCCTGACCATACTTTATACCGTCGAAAACGTGCAGGTCGTAATGGAAGACTACGCCCATTTCCGATTCATGCCATTTCAGCTGATGAGGTGCAGGGCGGGGAATATCGTTCTGTTGTCCCGTTGCCGGGAGAATACTTGCTATCAGTAAGATTGCCAGATAAAAATGTGTTTTCATGTATATGTTATTTACAGACAATTCATAAAAGGATCGTTTGTCTTCTTCAACCAGTCTTTTAGCTGGTTTGAAAACTGCTTAATCAGTTCCGGCTGATCGGATGCAATATTGTTTAGCTGGTACGGGTCTTGCTCGCGGTCGAACAGTATCCACTCGTCAGTCTGGCCGTTTGTAGCGTGTACGACAAATGTATATTTTTTAGTCCGTAATCCTCTGTATCCGGTTGTTAAATTTTCAGGGAGAAGATAATAATAAGGCTGTACGATCTCCTGCTCCTTCTCCGGTGACAGGATGGAAGCAGACAGGTCGAAGGTCTGGACCTCTGCCGGTATCTGGTCTTTGAATCCCATTAATGATAAAAGAGAAGGACACAGGTCGGCAAAAGCGATCATCAGGGTAGAGTCCCTGCGCGGTGCAATCTTTTCCGGCCAGCTTATCATCATCGGGATGCGCATAGCTTCCTCGTAATAGATATTCTTACCGATATGGTCGTGCATACCCATGCTGTCGCCGTGATCGGAAGTGAAGACCACGATCGTATTGTCGTACAATCCCTGTTCTTTCAGCTGGCGGATAATGCGGCCGACTTGTTCGTCTACTCCGGTCATACAGGCATAATAATCGAGCACGCTCTTGCGGTAGAAATCTCCCATTTCCGTCCCTTTGGGGGCGATGAGAGGGGAATTGCATAAAGTTTCGACATTTACGTTGCGGTAGATGTCTTTGTATTTGTCGGGAACCAGTTCATATCCGGTATGAGGTGGGTTCATCGACACGACCAGGGCAAACGGTTTGTCTGCGTTGCGTAACTTATTATCTTGGTTGGCGATATAGTCTATGGCCCGGTCGGCTTCATATTCGGGTCCCCATTGGTCTACGAAATAGAATTCCTCGCGGGAAGCATCCGTATCCCAGTACATAGGTTTCAGGTGATAATCGTAGGTGCCATAGGCAATCCAATGGGTGAAGCCATGGCGACGTTCCTTCGGGCACCATTCGTTCCAGGCGATCTTTCCTTTGTTGTTATTGGTTTCAATGTAAGGTTTATAAGGGGAGTCGAGATGCCATTTTCCGATGTATCCCAGTTCGTATCCCTGGTCTTTCAGTACATCCGACCAGCAACGGGCTTCGGTAGGCAGCTCTACATGATAGGGAGCCGTCTCTGAATTGCAGTTACCGGTTACTTTACTGTTTGTCGGATACATACCCGTCATCAGCATTCCCCGGGCAGGAGAGGAGACAGGGTAACTGCTGATAGCATCCGTAAAATAGACCCCTTCGGAAGCCAGACGATCGAGATTGGGCGTTTGTACCGGTTCCAGTCCCAGACAACCCATTGCCTGTCCGCGCCATTGGTCGGCCATGATGAATACCAGATTAGGGGAAGAAGACTTCTTCTCTGCCTGTATCTGGTTGGCAACCAGGCAGGAAGTAAGTAATAACAACTGTTTGGGTAACTGTTTCATAGTGACTTATTAATGTTTAATACCCTATCTTTTAATCTTTCGACAGCTGTCAAATGATCTTTTGCCATTTGTAGAATTATCTTTTAATAGATGGCAAAAGACTGTTTGCCATTTGCCGAAAGATTAATGGATAAGGACTTTCGTATTAGTTACTAACTAGTTTTGCATTAGTTGCTAACCGGTTTTGTGTTAGCCTCTCCCTTATTTCTTAGCACTTGTTCCCGGTTGCACATCCCAACCTGGGTTCTGATAGATGTAAGCAGAGCTTATGTCGCCACCCTTATCCGGTGTACTCAGGCGGATCACGTCGTAGGCGATAGGAGCCAGGTAATGAGCCTGCATGAAAGTATATCCGTTGAATGCCTTATTGTTCTTATGTATCTGGTACGGGCGGATATATTTGCTGGCACGGCCGGATACGTTCGGTTCGTCGGCTTCACCTTCCGGTTTCAGGTCGTCATATAGTTTGTAGTTTTCGTCCCACAGGTTGAAACCTTCCATCTGGTAATTCTTCATCTTATCGAGTGCTCTCCAACGGTACAGGTCATCCAGGCGCAAACCTTCGGCAATGAACTCCGAACGGCGTTCGCGGCGGATATTATACAATGTTGCATTTACCTGCTGATCTCCGGAATAGACTGCCAGGTCGTTTTCCTTGGACAGGTCGGTGGCGGCAATTGTTTTCTGTATATCGTCGTCTACACCGGCTCTTTGGCGCAGAGCTTTCCAGTATGAGGTGCTCTTGGCATCCAGCGAGTTAGTCAGCAAATAGCTGGCTTCGATGTAGTTGAGGTAAGCTTCTGCCGCACGGAAGATCACACAGCCCGTGTTACTGGGGTTGGTTGCTCCCATACTCGGGTCCTGGTTCAGACCTTTACGCAAGGTGTATCCCGTTGTATTCTTATTCTCGGTGATGATGGTGATACCCGGACGGGTATATACATTCATCGGGTTGATCTGGTCGCCCGGAATGCTCATCGATTCGCGCAGACGGTTGTCGCGGTTGGCAGCTACATCCGCCAGTGTTTTATCTCCCTTATACCCTGAGCCGGAAGCATAGATAGGTAAGCCGTTCGTCATAAGATAACTTTCAACCAGCGAACGGGTGAAGCCGGTGTTTCCGCAACCGTTGCCGCCGGGCTGTACTGTCTGTAAGTAAGATACGACATAGTGGAACACCTTCAGGCTGATATCGTATTTTCTCCAAAGCAGTACTTCTTTTTTATCGGAGAGGTCGATGCTGTTGAACATGCTGGCATAATCTTCCAACGGAAAGTTATCGGCTACTTGTTCGGCTGAACTCTTGGCTTCTGACAAGAAGAACTGTATTTCGCTGTTCAGGTCGATATTGAAACCGTTCAGGTAGCTGGCGTTTGCACCCGGCCATCCCGGTCCGCCCGGAACACGGTCGGTTCCTGCATGATATTTCAACCAGGTTCCTTCATAAAGGGCTACTCTCGATTTCAACAGGAGGGCTACGTATCTGGTCAGGCGGTTGGCTTCGGGAGCTGTTTCCTTCATCATTTCGGCTGCTTTATCCAGGTCTTTCAGGATGAAGCGGGCTACTTCGTTCTGCGGACGGCGCTGGTTGGCTTCCGCCAGTTCCGAATAATCGTCCGACAGGGTCTTATCCACGATCGGGAAGTCGCCGTATTTTTTCATGAAAGTGAAATACTGAAAGGCGCGGAAGAAATACATTTCACCGATATAATGGCGGATGTTGACATCCAGACCGGTAATCTTTCCTTCTTCGTATTTAGGCAGTACGGTTTCAAGGAAATAATTGCAGTCGCGTATCTTCTTGAAATCCCATTCGCCGCTGGTCGGTACGCGCCGTTCGCCGGGGATGAAGTTGTTTTCTTCCGTTGCCGAGCACTGGTTGTCGCTGTTATTGTCTGTTTTGAAAACGCCGACGTTGTATTCTCCCGGTTTATGTGCGGGAAGGGCGTCATATTGAGCGGCACCGAAACTGGCCAACTCGGCTTCCGTGTTCAGATAATGTTCTGACGTAACGGAGGAAAGGGGTTCTCTGTCGAGGAAATCGTTGCAGGCTGTAAAACAGAAAGCACCTGCAGCGAGTGATAATATGATGATCGATTGTCTTTTCATGATGCTTTAATTTTTAGAATGAAACATTTACTCCGCATGAAAGTGTTCTTGAAAGCGGGTAGATCTTACCGTTACCCATTGCTCCGCCTACTGCTTCGGGATCGAATACGCCGAAGATGGAAGAGATAGTGAACAGGTTATCACCGGAGAAGAATACGCGTACTTTGTTCAATCCGATCTTGTTAACCAGGTAAGTAGGTACGGTGTAACCGACCTGAAGGTTCTTCAGACGCAGGTAAGCAGCACTTTGCAGATAGCCTGTCTGTGACAGTTGGTTCTTGTCGGCATTGCTGTCGAAATAAGGCTTCGGGAAGTAGGAGTTTAGATTCTCTCCCATCTCGTCGCCTGCCGGGCGGAAGTAGTCGAAATGTTCCTTATATCCGATAGATTGCCAGATACCTCCGGTGGCTCCCCAGAAGAAGTTACCGGTCAACCAGATATCGCGTTTGCAAACGCCCTGGAAGAAAGCACGGAAGTCGAAACCGTTCCAGTCTGCTCCCAAGGTGATACCGACCTGGTAGCGTGGCGTTTCGTTACCGATGATCTTACGGTCGCCCGGATCGCCTACGGTGTTTGATCCCGGAGATACTTTACCGTCGCCGTCCAGATCTTTATACATGATATCGCCTGCGCCCCATTTGCTTCCGAGCTGTGACTGGTCGGTAGTGGCCAGGTGAGCCTGCATTTCTTCATCGGTCTTTGCGATACCGATCGTTTCGTATCCCCAGATATCACCCATATATCTTCCTGCATAGGGAACGTATTCCATGACTCCGTCCGAGTTTTTACGGTCGATGATCTGTGTTTCATTCGGGTATTTGTTAATCTTGCTTTTGGCGTCGGCCAGGGTAAAGCCGATGGTATATCCTACTTTACCGATGCGGTCGTTCCAGTTAAGGGCCAGTTCCCATCCCTGGGTTGTCATGGCTGCGTTGTTGATACGCGGCAGCTTGTCGTTGTCGATACCGATGATCGGCGACTTTTCTTCCGGCGGTCCCACCATATCATCCGTTTTACGTTTGAACCATTCGACAGAACCCGACAGGCGGTTGCTGAAGGCACCGAAGTCGATACCGACATTGGTTGTCGTGATCTTTTCCCATGTCATCAAGTCGCTGACCATTAACGGTGCAGTTGCAGTTGTCGGCATCTGTCCGGCGATCAGCCATTTACCGTCTTTCAGTCCCAGTGGCTGGGCTGGATAGAAGGGATAGAATTCCTTTGTATTCTGGTTACCCAGTTTACCCCATGAGAAACGCGGTTTCAAAGTTCCTACATATTCAGAGAACGGTTCCCAGAAAGCTTCGCGTGCTACATTGTAACCTAATGAGAAAGAAGTGAAGACATTCCAGCGTTTGTCCCCCAGGAAGCGGGAAGAACCGTCGTAACGCAAATTGACTTCTGCCAGGAACCGTCCGTCATAGTCGTAGTTCAAACGTCCGAAGAAACCGGCCGTAGCCCATTCTTTCTTGTTGGCTGCCGTGTAGTCTTTACCCATGCTGGCGTCGATACTCGGCACTTCGTCACTGATCACATCGTCACGTCTGGCATATACATAGTTTTGTTTGTACAGCTCTGTATTGAAACCGACCATTACTTTAAAGTTGTTCTTCTGTATAGATTTGAAGTAATCGGTATACAGACTGGTGGTCAGCAGGTTGTTGTCCTGTGCCGAGGACCAGGCATAAGTGGCGCCTGGTCCGTACGAACCGGCAAATGCCAGGGCGACAGGCTCGTTCTTTGAGTTGTATTCATAAATTTTAGCCAGGTTTTCGTCTTTGTTTACATGTTCTGCCTTCAGGCTTACATCCCCGCGGATATTCCAGTCTTTGATTGGAGTGATGGTGAAGTTTGCCTGTGTATAGATAATGTCTTTTCTACGTTTGTAACGTCCGCCGTCTTCGATCTGGATGATCTTGGAGTTACGCATGTAATGGCCGTTCGGGTCCTGGAAAGGCATGGTCGGCCAGGTGCGTGAGATATCATGGTAATACAAACCGACAGAGATACCGTTGACGGTATTGTCCGGATCGTCGTTTGCATAAGTCGGACGATCCAGTTCCTCGCGGATAAAGCGGGTACTGATACCTATCTGCAACCAGTCGTTTACATGTGAGTTGATCTTGGCGGAGGCATTCATACGTTTGAAGCTATCATCTCCGTAACGCATATTACCGCCCTGATCCATGAAAGCGCCCGACATGAAATAGGTAAGCTTTTCCGTACCGCCGCTTACATTTACATTATGTTCCTGTGTGAAAGCTGTCTTGAAATGGTTGCGTGCCCAGTTCTGATTGTCGTTAGCTTTCTGGTGGAATTCGTACATGCCGTTACCCGGGTTAGGGACGGTTGTCGTTGTGATCTCTCCGCGTTGGTAAGCCAGAATCCTTCCGATCGTTTCGTCATCGAACGGAACATTCTGTCCGCTGTTGAGTGCAGCTGCGTTGAAGAACTTGGCGAATGTATAGGAATCCATCATGTCCGGCAGATTAGTTGCCGCCGACCAACGGAAGCTATTGCTATAATTCACTTGTGCCTTTCCGCTCTTTCCGCTTTTGGTGGTGATAAGGATTACACCGAAAGGTGCACGTGAACCGTAAATACTGGAAGCAGCAGCATCTTTTAATACGGAGATACTTTCGATATCATCCGGATTCAATGCGTTCATATCGCCTTCGATACCGTCGATCAGGATCAGCGGCGAATCGGTCGAACCTTCGCCGATCGTACCTGTACCACGGATATTCACTTTCAGTGCATTACCCAATGATCCTCCCTGGTTGTTGAGGGACATGTTCAAACCGGGTACAACCCCCTGTAAAGCTTGTCCTACCTGTGCTACCGGACGTGAGGCAAGTGTCTTGTTGTCGACAGTCGATACGGCACCGGTCAGGTTTACTTTCTTTTGGGAACCGAAACCTACTACAACGACTTCGTCCAGCGCCTGGGTGTCTTCTCCCAGTTGGATGGTCAGGACGGTTTGATTTCCGTCCAGCTTGATTGTTTGTGTCTGGTAACCGATGTAAGAAATGTTTAATACATTGCCTTTGGAGGCGTTGATTGAAAACTTACCGTCGATATCAGTGACGGTTCCGTTCGTGGTTCCTTCTACCAGTACGGAAGCTCCGATAACGGGGTCGCCGAGGCTCTTGTCGATAACAGTACCAGTGATGGTCAACTGCTGTGCGTATATATATGATATACCGGTTAACAGCAGCATGATTAATAATGTGACTCTCTTCTTCATTCTCTTTTAGTTTAAGGTGTAAATACTAAAATTTTTAAATGTTTGTAAGCAAAAGTATGTGGTATGCATGGAAGGGATAACAGGTGTTTTCTTCATTAACAACGGGCGTTTTCTTTATTCTGTGGATTGTATATCAGTGTAGTGGGTATTTTATTCATAAATAGTGGGTGTTTTGTTCATACTTTGTTTTGCAGACTTTTTATTTTGTTTGCGTTGGTGTGTTCTTCCTCTTTTTTTGTTTCTTTGTA
The DNA here is from genome assembly GCF_905196875.1 of uncultured Parabacteroides sp. Taxonomy (GTDB): domain Bacteria; phylum Bacteroidota; class Bacteroidia; order Bacteroidales; family Tannerellaceae; genus Parabacteroides. The sequence goes on from NZ_CAJJWO010000003.1 coordinate 52,693, forward strand.
ATAATGTTCTTTGTGTTTACATACTGGACTTTGTTAAGGAGGAATATGAGGAGATCTTTATTTATATTATTATTTATTTTTTGCTACCTGTCGGGATATAGTTTTTTTGAAAAGGATATCCGTATACTTACTATGCAGAACGGGCTGGCCGACAATACTGTTTCCTGTATCCATAAAGATAAAGATGGATTTATGTGGTTTGGTACGGATAACGGGTTAAGCCGCTATGATGGAAAGAATATCAGGAATTTCGGTTTGGATGAACTGTATATGAAAGTAAGCCATATCCGTGAAACGGAGAATAACCAACTCTGGCTGGTAGCCAACGGACAGATTTATTGCTTTGATCGGCGGATGGAGCAATATATTCCTGTCAGCCTGAACGAAAAATGTACCGGAGTTCAGGACATACTATTGCAAAAAAACAATTCTTTATGGGTCATATCAGATGAAACTCTTTATCTTATTTCCATTGATTACAGGAAGGATACGGATGAAAATATAACCAGGGTTGATCTTCGGGTAGAAATGGAGTTTACCGATTTGATCGGAAGTGGCACTAATTATACTGCGATGTGCCAGTCTCCGGAAGGTCTGATTTATATCGCAACAGACTGGGGAAATATAGTGACGTTCGACCCGGTCTCCTACCATGTGATAGATAAAGGTGATTTGCCGAAGGTTAATAAGGTGCATGTCCACAGGCTTTTATATGCAGACGGATATGTCTGGCTTTCAACCTGGGCTAACGGGGCGATCCGTTATAATCCGGAATCGGGAGTTTACGATCAATATACCTATAAGCCCGAAGATAAAGACAAGACATTGTCCCATTGGGATGTCTATCAAATGGTTCCTATGGGAAACGGTCGTTTATTGGCTGCCACCTGGAATGGATATACGATCCTTGTTCCTGAAAAAGAAGATTCTACACAGTATACAACAGAAGTGTATAACAATACGGCTTCACAGTTACACCGCAATCTGGAAACCCGTATGATCTCCGCGTATTATGATCCGGAAGGGATCATGTGGATCGGGACACAAGGAGGAGGTGTGTATGCTTCTGATCTGCGAAAACAGTTCTATCGACGTTTTCATCAGGAAACACATAACGAAATATGCGGGATGGCAACAGATAAAAAGGATCGTATTTGGCTGGCTTCTTTCCATAAAGGAATATTGAAGAGCACGGAAGCATTCGATCCTCAGGGAAGACTTTCTTTTGAGCCAGTCTCTGTCGGAACAGGAAATACCGTATTGTGTGTAGCGACCGATAGGGACGGTGATCTGTGGTTTGGTAATAATCAGTCCGAACTGATCTGGTATAATTCGGATAATGAGTCTTTTACGGTTTATCCTATCCGTATTCCCGGAAAGCCGGGCTGGACAGGCAGTGTCTGGTATATATTATGTGATGGAGAGGATCGGTTATGGTTGGGAACAACAAATGGTTTACTTCTTTTTAATCCTGTGACCAAACTTTTTTCTTATTATCCTGTATCTCCGGGTACAATCCGGGTTATCGCAGAAGTTCCCGGTGAATGTTTATGGTTGGGTACGACTGACGGTTTGAAAAAGTTTATTTTTCAAAATGAGATGCTACGTTCCGGTTTTGAACAAGATGCTAATATTCCGGCGAAGGATGCCCGTTCTCTTTTCGCTTCGACAGATGGGAATTTGTATATAGGTTATGCGGATGGCTTCGGTGTCATGGAGATCGGAACCGACTCGATCGGGAGTTTCTATACGACGCATAACGGATTAAGTAATAACTTTATCGGTTGTATCAGTGAAGATTCACAAGGTCATTTATGGATCGGTTCCAATTCAAGTATCTGCCGGTACAGTAAACATCAGAAGTTGTTTTATAACTATTATATCTCAGGCAATAACCGATCTGTATTACATTATAAGGATTTTCTGTTTTGGGGAAATAACAAGAATATAACCTATTTTCTGCCGGAAGAGGTTATGAACGATCAACCTGAACAGAATAAAGTAGTTATCACTCAATTGGATGTCGATAACAAACCGGTTCTGATCGGACAAAAAATAAATGACCAGGTTATTCTGCAGGAAGGGATTCCTTACACGAACGAACTGACACTGAATGCTTCCAACAATAATTTCTCTTTGATGTTCAGTAACCTGACGTATTCGGAAGAGTTACAAAAATACAGCTACCGGCTTGCTCCCGGTCAGTCCGAATGGTTGGTAGCCGGTGAGGGCGAACGGATTTCTTATGCTAACTTGCCTGCCGGAGAATATCTTTTCGAGGTAAGGAGTATTTCCCCTGACGGTTCGAACGGAGATACTACTTCGCTGACAATAAATATTCTGCCTTATTGGTATGAAACGATCTGGTTCCGTTTACTGGTATTTGCTTTTGCTGTCTTTATTGTATATTACCTGATGCGCCGTGTCAAGAAGGAACAAATCCGACTAACTCAGGAAGAACGCCTGAAACATGAGCTCTTTGTTTCTAATCTGGAACGTGAGAAAGAGAAACAAATCAACCGTGAGCGGGAAAATTTCTTTACGAACGTATCGCACGAATTACGCACACCGTTAACGTTGATTCTTTCTCCTTTGCAGGAGTTGTTGCAGACCGAGCGTTTGTCTCAGACTTTACAGAACAAGCTGTCTCTGGTGTACAATAATGCCACTTCATTATCTACCCTGGTGAACCAACTATTGTATGTCCAGAAGATAGAGGCCGGCATGGTTCAGCTTCATTTGTCGAAAGTAGATATTGTAGCGCTCGTGAGGAAGGTGATGGCCTCCTTCCTGCAGATGGCAGAGATAAAAAGTACTGAGTATGTCCTGGACTCTGGTATCTCTTCTCTTACGCTTTGGATAGATGCCGGGAAGATAGAGTCGGCATTAAAGAATTTACTGTCGAATGCATTTAAGTATACTCTAAACGATGGAATAATAAGGGTTTCGCTGGAGGAGAAGGAGGTCGACGGGAAAATGTTCTGCTTGCTTTCCGTCTTGGATAATGGTCCCGGTATAGCGGAAGATTTGCAGGAACGTATCTTCGATTCGTTTATTACAGGTAAAAATGATCCCTCATTTTCTACCCGGATGGGGATCGGTTTACGTATTGTAAAAAATACGATGGATCTTCATCATGGGCAGGTATTATTAGATAGTTCTCCGGGGAAAGGTTCGAGATTTACGCTTTACCTGCCGCTGGGTAAAGAACATTTCAGAGAGGACGAATATGAGTGGATTGAAGATATCCGGAAAACAAAAGAAGAAGAGCTTTTCTATACAACGCAGAAAGAAGAAAAAGATACAAAAGTTACTTCAGGAAAGAAGCTGTTGATCATAGAAGATAACGATGAGATCAGAAGTTATATTTATTCTTTGTTCTGTAAAGATTACCAGGTATTGGAAGCCCATGATGGAGAAGAAGGAATAAAAATTGCTACCGAAGAGATTCCGGACCTGATCATTTCAGATATTATGATGCCTGTAAAAGACGGCTTTGCCTGCATACAGGAGATCAGGCTGCAGTTGGCGACAGCTCATATCCCGGTCATCATGCTTACGGCAAAGGCGGAAGAAGAAGATTTACTGAAGAGTACCCGGATTGGTGTGGACGATTATATCATGAAACCTTTCAACCCCGAAGTCCTCAAAGCGAAAGTGGAGAACCTGATCCGTCTGCGCGAGCAACTGAAGCGTATTTATACAAAGACATTGATGTTGAAACATACGGAGGAGAGACCTGACGATGAAGAGGCCGCCGATCCTTTCATGCAACAGGTGATCGGTATTGTAGAAGCCAATCTGACTAATCCCGACTTTAGTGCAAAGAGCCTGGCAAGCCTCCTGAACCTCAGCCAACCGACTTTATACAGGAAGATGAAGCAGCAAAGCAATTTGTCTATTATCGAAGTAATCCGAAGCATACGAATCAGTAAAGCCTCCTCACTGATCATGCAGAAGAAATACTCCGTCCAGGAGGTTGCCGAAATGGTGGGCTATAATGATATAACGACCTTCCGTAAACATTTTACAAAGCAGTTTGGGGTGTCGCCGTCGCGGTATAATGCGTTATAGTCTCCATTACCTTTGAAATATAGCGGATTACCCGGTGGATGTTGCTGTTTACCCAGAATGTACTGCAGCTAGTAGCCGTTTTTCTTTTCATACCACAACTGTAGTATGAAAGAAACTCATCTGTGGAACAAACGGAATCCAACTGTGGTATGAACGGAATACAGCTCTGGTAGGTATTAGGTGTTCAGAATGACATCGGATTTTATAATAAATGTTGTTACTGGAAGAATAAAAGATTACATTTGCATAATGTTGATAGATGAAAAAGATCTTTCAGGAGGTTTGATTGGGATATGGGTAATATAAGTTTCAGTGATATATATACCAGTTATTACAAACGATCGTTTTTGTTTGTGAAGTCCTATGTCAGAGATGATATGGTGGCGGAAGATATCGTATCCGAAGCTTTAATTAATTTATGGGAGACGAGCAAAAAGGAGGAGGTGGAACACCCTTTGTCTCTTCTGTTGGTGATGCTTAAAAATGGAGCATTAAACCATCTAAAACATTTGGACATAAGAAAAACAGCCTCTGAGTCAATATCTTCTAAAATGGATCGTGATTTGAATTACCGCATATCTACATTACAGGTATGCGATCCGGAAGAGATATTTTCTTTTGAAATCACTCGAATAGTAGAGGAGACCTTACAATCATTACCCGAACAAACGCGCCGCGTCTTTGAAATGAGTCGATATGAATGTCGTTCGGTAAAGGAAATAGCAGAAGAACTTTCCATAAGCTCTAAAAGCGTGGAATATCATATAACTAAATCATTAAAAATTTTACGAATAGCCTTAAAAGAATATCTTCCATTTTTTTATTTCCTGTTTGTTTCCTAAAATAATTTCAAATCTGTTTAGGGATTTTTGTCTGTGTGTTGTCTATATTATTAGAAACGATAAAATAGAGAAATGGATAAGGATCTATTGCAAAGATATGTAGAAGGCAACGTTACACCAGAGGAAGTGGAAACGGTTGTTGATTGGCTGGATGTCGATAATGATAATGTCAAGGAATATATGTCTTTACATAAATTATATGATATTTCGGTTCTGAATCAATCTGCACAGCAACAAGAGAAAGTGAAAAAGTTACGTCCTTTTGTATTCCGTCGTATTATAATGGAAATCGGAAAAGTAGCCGCTGTTGCTTTGTTTATAGTGGGGATCGAATTTTTATTGAACAAGGAAGAGCATAAAAAGGAGCCCTCTTTATTTCAGACGTTATATGTCCCTTCTGGTCAACGGGCAGAACTGATTCTTCCGGATAGCACGAGAGTTTGGGTAAACGCACAGTCCCGAATAGTATATCCGGTTACTTTTCAAAAAAATTATCGGCAGGTTGAGCTGGAGGGAGAAGCTTATTTTGATGTAAAACATAATGAAGCATCTCCTTTTATAGTAAAAACAGAGAAAGTGGATATAAAGGTTTTAGGCACCGAGTTTAATGTAACAGCCTATTCAAAAAATCCGGAACTTAAGATCGCATTGCTGAAAGGGCGTGTAGAGCTTGAATCACTGGAGTCTTCTTTAAAATATATGATGAAACCAGGTGAACAAATTCGATTTAAAGAAGGTAAATATATATCTTCCGATATAAATAATATGGATCATTTTAAATGGAAAGAAGGTCTTTTATGCTTTAATAATCAGCCTATATCAGAAATAATGGAAGAGTTGTGTCTGTATTACGATATTCATATAGATGTAGCTGATCTTCCATTCCTGAAAGAACGATACTCAGGGAAATTCCGTGTGAAAGATGGTGTTGAACATGTTTTAAAGGTATTACAATTGGAACATAGATTTATCTATGTGAAAGATAACGAATTAAATCAAATAACTATAAAATGAATAGCCTATGATAAAGTAGCAGAAAGTATAATAAAGAAAAGCTGGATTATGCGTCAACATAATCCAGCATAAAATGTCAGCACGCTGACAACCTTGGAATAATTAAATCAAGTACTAACATTTCAGTAATACAAAGTTATGAAAAAAAAATGTACAGGGGAGGATTGTGCCCTGTTATTAAGTGAATTTAAGCACATTATTAGAGTTATGAAGTTATCCTTAGTTTTTATACTATTGTGTATTTCAACAGTCTTCTCAGAGAATTTGAACTCTCAAACTGCACGTGTTAGCATTGATGCTAATATGTTGCAGACGAAGGATGTTATTAAACAAATAGAAGAACAAACAGATTATCTTTTTGTGTACAATCATGAAAAGGTCGATCTGAGTGGAAAGGTCTCATTGAAAGCCTGGAATAAGACGGTAGCCGAGGTTTTGAACAAGATATTTAGTAATTCAGATATCGTTTATGCCATCGAAGGGAGTAATATCCTTCTGATGAAAAAAAGTTCATCTCTCCAACAAGTAACAAAAAGCGTTAAGGGTGTTATTAAGGACCTGTTTGGTGAACCTGTTATCGGTGCGAATGTAATAGAGAAAGGGACAACGAACGGTACGGTAACAGACTTAAATGGACAGTATGTTCTTTCTCTTACAGGAAATAATGCCGTTTTACAATTCTCCTTTATTGGCTACAAGCCACAGGAAGTTCCTGTGACAGACAAAACAACAATAAACGTTGTTTTGTCTGAAGATTCTGAGCAGTTAGAAGAGATTGTGGTAACGGGTTATGGCGGTATGCAAAAACGTGCAACGCTGACCACAGCTATATCGAAATTAGATAATAAAGCTTTGGAAAATGTTGCCGTTTCGAATGCTGCACAGGCTTTACAAGGGGGAGTGAGTGGTTTACGTGTCGTTAATACTTCCGGAAAACCGGGTGAGGCTCCGAATATAGTATTGCGTGGTGGTGCTACGATAACTGGTGATCCTGCTTATAATCAGGCATTAGTGGTTGTAGATGGAGTCGTACGCTCTTTAAGTGATATAAATCCTGCCGATATAGAATCTGTACAGGTATTGAAAGATGCTGCATCGACTGCCATTTACGGAGCTCGTGCGAATAGTGGTGTTATACTGGTGACAACTAAAAGGGGTAAAGAAGGGAAAGCTACCGTTTCTTATAAATTTAAAGGAGGTATGAATTTTGCGCGTAAAGGATATGACTTTCTGAATGCGAAAGACTTCTTATATTACAACCGTTTAGGGAATAAATATGCTAATGATGCAGGAGTATCCCGTACTTTACAGCAGGTGAACAATACTAACGGATATGGAACAAGTGCAGGTGATTTTTATTCTGTTCATTATCTGACTGATGAGAATAAGCATCTTTTGAATGAAGGATGGCAACAAATGACAGACCCTTATGACGGAGAAGGTCAACTGATCTTTAAAGATTATGGTGGGATTATGATGGATGCTGCTTTCAATGATCCTTCTTTTACACAGGACCATTATGTAAGTGTTACTGGAGGAAACGATAAATCAACATTCCTTACTTCTTTTGGTTATTATGATGAACAAGGACAGGTAGTAGGGACTTCTTATCAACGGTTTACAGGGAATGTGAATGGCTCATATAAGGTTCGTGATAATATAAAAATCAATGCGGGAGCAACTTATTCATTTTCTAAAAAACCGAATATGTGGATCAGTGAAGCACAGTTGTTTTATCGTACAATGAGTTCCTGGCCAACTTATAATCCGTTTACTGAAGCTGGTGAACCTACATCAGGTATTGGTTCCTCCGATGGTAATCCTCTCTATTGGAAAGATAAACTGCAACGCCTCAATAATATAAGAAAAACGACTTTCAATATCGGAGGTTCCTGGGAAATAATTCCTGGTTTGACTTTGAATGAAAATAGTTCGATCTATTATATAGATAACGAGCAGGAAGATTTTGATAAGCAGTATCAGACACAAAATAATTCCAATCCAAATAGTACCCGTGCTGCACGTGCTATGTATGAACGTCAGTTCCAACAGCAGCATAGTGCCACTCTTACCTATGCAAAAACATTTGCAGAAAAGCATCAGTTGGATGCAATGGTAGGGGGAGAATATTTTGATTACGACCGTTTCAAGATGGAAGAGAAAGGAAATAAAGCACCCAGTGATGATATACCGACATTGAATGCTTCCAGTGATAAGGTATCTGTTTATTCCTATAAGGATGGCTATCGGATGTTATCCGGATTTGCACGAGTGAATTATAATTATGATTATCGATATCTGTTTTCTGTTGTTGCCCGTTATGATGGTATTTCTAAGTTAAGTGACAACCGTTGGGGCTTTTTCCCTGGAGTATCTGCCGGTTGGAATATGCATGAAGAAGCATTTTTTAAAGATTCAAAATTGGCAAATGTGGTTTCGAATCTGAAGCCCAGAGTTAGTTATGGTGTAAATGGAAATGTTGCTGGCCTCGGTAATTATGAGGTTTATGGGGAATATAATACAATTAATAATTCATCGGGTATTCCTATTCCTTATGATGGAAAGGTTGGTTTCCTGAATACTAAATTGGTGAATAATAATTTGCGTTGGGAAAAAAGTAATTCATTTGAAGTCGGTTTGGATGTCGGATTTTTCCAGAACCGGATCAATTTGATTATGGATTACTACAACCGTACGACAAGTGATTTGCTAACCGATCTGAATTTGCCGGGTTATACCGGATTCGGTAGTATACGTACGAACTTAGGAAGTTTACGTAATCAAGGATTTGAAGTAGAGGCAAAGTTCAATATATTGACTGACCAGAAAGGGTTTAGTTGGGATTTATCAGCCAATGCTTCTTTCGTAAAGAATAAGATTATTAAATTACCTTATAACGGAAATGAGAATAACCGTCAGGGAGGTATGGAGGTTTATGATCCTGCAACAGGCAAAAATGTCTGGGTGGGAGGATACCAGGAAGGCAAGACTTTAGGAGATGTATATGCATATAAACAAGAACGCATCTTTCGTGACTGGGATGATGTAAAAAATAATGCCGGTGATCGTTATGATGCAATTGCAGAGCTTTACGGTCCCAATAAATGGGCACAGATGAGTGATAAGGAAAAAATCGGGAAGAAACCAATTGAACCAGGTGATGTTATGTGGGCCGATTTGAATGGGGATGGTGTTATTAATGAATTGGATCGTGTGAAGATTGGTAATGTGTTACCCAAATGGACCGGCGGTTTCTCAACAACTGTGTCTTATAAGGATATTTCTTTATTTGCCCGTTTCGATTATTCGTTGGGACATATCTTGTATAATGACTTAAAAGCTCGTTCGTTGGGACAGTATCAGGGATCATTCAATATTATTACGGATGTGAAAGATAGTTGGTCACCGGAAAATCCGAATTCAGATCTTCCGAAGTTCTACTATGCGGATCAGCTGGTTAAGAAGAATATAACGCGTTCTAATAATGCAAATCCTAATATTAATAATAATAACTCAAGTTTTTATGAAAAGGGTGATTATCTGGCGTTAAGAGAGATCACTCTGAGTTATCGCTTACCGAGGCGAATTATTGAAAAAGCAACGTTGAGTGATGCATCAATATATATTACCGGTCAGAACCTTTTCTACATAACCGGTTATGAAGGGATGTCTCCTGAACCAGCCATCAAAAAGGATAATGCGGGTGTAGATGAGGGTAGATATCCTATGCCTCGTACAATCTTGCTGGGGGTATCAGTCTCATTTTGATGTATGTTGAAATTGTATAATTATAAATAAAGACTCAGATGAAAAAAATAGCAATATCTTTTATATTTGTTACCTCTTTACTCTCATTAGGGGGATGTACATCTTTGGATGTAACGCCGGTAAGTTCTATTACCGATAATAATTATTGGAAAACTCCAGATCATTTTGAAGCATTTATGAATGGTCTGCATACTCGTTTTAGAGAAGGTTCATTCAATTATTTCTTATTAGGGGAAGCTCGTAGTGATGTATTCGGTGATCAGCCGTTTGGTGGAGAAGCCTCACAGGGAATGGAACGTTTACCTTATAATACGCTGAATGAAGAAAATCCTATTATTTCTAATTATGGTAAGTTTTATGAGAATATCAATCAGTTAAACCTGATGATTTATAAAATACTTAATACGGATAAGCTGACAGAAGCCGCCGGTAATTACTATTTGGGACAGGCCTACGGTATGCGTGCTTATTATTATTTCCATTTACTGCGTAGTTGGGGAGATGTCATAATAACGACAGAGCCTACAGGAGAGTTGGATTGGTCGAATCTGGCAAAAGCGGCTTCGCCGGCAGAAGATGTCATGAAGTTTATTAAAAATGATATTGATGAATCGGTAAAAAGCTTTGGCTCTGATTATACGATTAAAGGTCGTAAAGCTTTTTGGTCAAAGGCTGCCACATTGATGTTGAAAGGTGAAGTATATCTTTGGTCGGCTAAGCAAATGGGAGGCGGAACCGGTGATGCCAACATAGCCAAAGCTGCTTTGACTGATATTCAGCAGAATGTTCCTGATTTGGGCTTAATGGAAAACTACAAAGATGTTTTTGCTTATACCCAGAAGGGAAATAAGGAAATTATCTTTGCTATGCGTAGTGAATTGAAAGAGTTTGATATGTGGAATGGCTCCTTTAGTGGAAATCTACTTCCTTATGCGGCAACTTTGGCTACTTATTATGATGCCTCTACAGGAGAGAAGTTTGATATATCTAAAGAAAATTTGTCCGGATTAATGCGTTTAGGTATCAAGAAAACCAATTTAGCACGTTTTGATGATAAAGATAGTCGTAAACGGGTCAGTTTGAATGGTGCTTATAATAAACTGGAAGATGGTTCTTTGGATCTTATAGGAGTTTACTGCTATAAATACCAGGGAACACAAGATGCAGGTAGCACACGTTCTAATGTCGATGATTATCCGATTTATCGATATGCAGATCTTTTGCTTTTATTGGCAGAAGCAAAAGTAATGTTGGGAGAGAATCCTGCAGATGAAATTAACCAGATAAGACGGCGGGCTTATGGTGAAAATTATGATGAAGCGACTATCGGCTTTCCGAACCAGGCAATAGATAAGGATGTCAATGAGGCTTTATTGGAAGAGCGTTTTAAAGAATTTTTGATAGAAGGGAAACGTTGGTATGATCTAAGACGCTTTGGTAGCGAATATATTTTCAAATATACGCTGGCTGAATCCGGTAATGAGAAAAAGTTGTTATGGCCGATAGATAAAACTACTTTGACCAATAATACGGCTTTGAAGCAGACTCCGGGATATGAAACCTCTGGTAGCAAATAATTTAGTGATAAGTGTAATTGATTTATAAAATTAGGGATGTCTGTACAGGCATCCCTGAATTTTCTATTCAAGTTTTTAAGAAGATTATCTATGTATAGATTTATAAAGAAAATAAGGCGGATTGGTTTTTCCATCGTCTTTGGTTTGACGACAATTACTGCTTTTACTCAACAAAGTTATAAGCCGGATTGGAGTTCTATTGATAGTAGGCCTGTCCCTGCTTGGTTTGAAGATGCTAAACTGGGGATTTTTATACACTGGGGATTATATTCTGTGCCTGCCTGGTCGCCTAAAGGTACTTATTCGGAATGGTACAAATATTGGCTGGATAACAAAAAGTTATTCGGAAACGGGGATTTTACGGGTACTGAAATATATGACTACCATGTAAAGACATATGGTAAAGATTTTACGTATGCCGACTTTGCCCCAATGTTTAAAGCTCAGGATTATAATGCCGATGAATGGGCCGAACTGTTTGAGAAGGCCGGAGCTAAATATGCCGTGTTGACTACAAAACATCATGACGGATTCGCTTTATGGCCTAATAAAGAAGCCTCCCGCGACTATGGAAGGCCTTGGAACAGTATGGAGATTGGAGCGAAAAGAGACTTAGTCGGAGAATATGTCGAAGCTCTTAGAAAAACCGACATTAAAGTTGGTTGTTATTTTTCCTGCCGGGAGTGGGATAATCCTTTGTATTACCCTGAAACAATGGATATTTTTGTCGACCGGCATTTCTATCCGCAATTGAAGGATTTGATAAATCGTTACCAGCCGGATCTTTTGTGGTCTGACGGCCCCGACGATATTAGCGATACTATTTGGAAAACAAAAGAGTTTTTATCCTGGTTGTATTCCGAATCTATCGTGAAAGACAGCATCGTAGTCAATGACAGATGGGCTAAGTTCTCGGATGGCAAAAAGCATGGCGATTATTATACGCGCGAATACAGTGCCAATGACGCCGTGTTCGACAAGCCTTGGGAAGAATGTCGTGGCATGGGTTTCTCGTTTGGATATAATCAGAATGAGGATTTATCCGATTATTCAACCCCTCAGGCATTGGTGCTGACTTTGGTCAATATTGTAAGTAAGGGAGGTAATTTACTTCTGGATATCGGACCGACTGCCAATGGAAAAATTCCTCCGATTATGCAGGAACGTTTGCTACAGATGGGAGATTGGCTACAGGTAAACGGAGAAGCTATTTATGGAACACGCAGATGGAGAAAGACAACTCAATGGTCTGATGGAGACAGAAGCTGGAAATATAAAGGAAAGTATTATGTAAGCGGAAATGCGATACTCAAACAAACAGTTGATCCTGATCCGGGTTATGCCGTACAGGAGGTCTTCTTTACATCAAAAGATAAGAATGTATATGCTATTTTGCCCAAATATTCCCAACAGATCCTTTTGAAGGATATCCATACTACATCTAAAACAAAAATATCTTTGCTGGGCTGTGACAAGGAAGTAAAATGGACAAAAAAAAGCAATGATATTCAAATAACAATGCCATCATTAACTTTCGACGAGCTTCCGTGTAATTATGCATGGACTCTTAAGCTGGAAGCTGTAAAGTAATATAAAGAATAAAAGAATGTGTGCCCTATTTTAGAAATTATTTTGCTTCAAAAGTAGGGCACACCTTTTTTCTTTATTTCTTTACCGGCGGATAATCCAGCGTATAATGTAATCCCCGGCTTTCTTTCCGTTCTATCGCCTGTCGCATGATCAGATAACCGACATTAATCATATTACGCAGCTCACAAATATCTTTGGAGGCAACCGAGCGTTTGAACAAACTTTCCGTTTCTTCGTAGATGATGTCCAGGCGATCCCAGGCACGTTTCAGACGCAGGTCGGAACGGACGATACCTACATACGTACTCATAATCTGGCCGACTTCTTTGACACTTTGGGTAATCAATACCATTTCTTCCAGGGAGGTTGTGCCTTCGTCGTTCCATTCAGGTATGTTTTCCTGGTAATCCAGCGAATCGATAATGCTCAGGCTATGTTTGGCAGCTGCATCGGCATAAACAACCGCTTCGATCAGCGAGTTGGAAGCCAGGCGGTTGCCACCATGTAAACCGGTGCAGGAACATTCGCCGACGGCGTACAAACGGTCGATAGACGAACGGGCGTCGAGGTCGACCTGGATACCTCCGCAAAGATAATGGGCGGCCGGAGCTACCGGTATATAATCTTTTGTAATATCGATACCCAGACTCAGGCATTTCTCGTAGATGTTCGGGAAATGTTTTTTTGTTTCCTCCGGATCTTTATGCGTAACATCCAGATAAACATGATCGTCGCCGCGGGTATCCATTTCGTTCTTAATAGCACGTGCCACGATATCGCGCGGAGCCAGCGAGAGACGTTTGTCATATTTCTGCATAAATTCCTTGCCGTCTTTCGTGCGAAGCACGCCACCATAACCGCGCATTGCTTCGGTGATCAGGAAAGACGGACGATCGCCCGGATGATATAATGCGGTGGGATGAAACTGTACGAACTCCATGTCTTTTACCGTCCCTTTGGCACGGTAAACCATCGCAATACCGTCGCCGGTAGCTACCAGCGGATTGGTGGTTGTCTGGTAAACGGCGCCGACACCTCCTGTTGCAATCAGCGTAACCTTTGACAGGAATGTATCGATTCGTCCGTTCGGCTCCATGATATATGCGCCGTAACATTCGATGTCAGGCGTCTGGCGGGTAACGGTCACCCCCAGATGGTGCTGTGTCAGTATTTCGATGGCGAAATGATTCTCAAATACAGTGATGTTAGGGTGCTTTTGGATAGCCTGAATCAGACTGTCTTGTATTTCGGCACCTGTGTTGTCTTTATGATGCAGAATGCGGAATTCGGAATGACCTCCTTCGCGATGCAGGTCGAAGTTCCCTTTCTCATCCTTATCGAAGTCTACACCCCAGCTGATCAGTTCTTTAATTTGTTGAGGGGCGTCGCGCACTACTTTTTCTACTGCGCCGCGGTCGCTGAGCCAGTCGCCCGCTATCATTGTATCTTCAATATGCTTGTCGAAGTTGTCAACGATCAGGTTTGTTACCGAGGCGATACCTCCTTGTGCAAAATAAGTGTTGGCTTCTTCCAGATTAGTTTTGCATACCAGGGCTACTTTTCCTTTATTGGCTACTTTTAGAGCGAAACTCATTCCTGCAATACCGGAACCTATCACTAAGAAATCGAATCTTTGTACCATAAGACATTACTGTTTAGAGCGCCAAAGTTAGGAATTAACTTTTATGGTTGTACTATTCCCGGCTGCCTTTCGGTTAAAAAGTCCGGAAATACTTATTCTTTTGCTATTTTTAAAAGAAAAGCCATAAACATTCGAAGGCTTCCCCTGTTTTAACTACGCATTGGATATCCGGCTTATTATTAATACTTAAACGTTATAAAAATGAAATCTAAAGTTTTACTGTTAGCTTTAGCCTCTATGTTGGCAGGCGGGGCTATGGCACAAGATTGTACATTCTTTTTCCCTACGACAAAAGGTACTCAGCTGGTGAAAAAGAGTTATGATGGAAAAGGCAACCTGTCGGGCGTGATGACTTATGTGGTGGATGAAGTGGAAAACAACCAATCCGGTCTGGAAGTCGACGCTGCCTATGTATTCACCAATAATAGCGGAACAGTTATCGATAAAGGCGAGCTGGAAGCTTTTTGCCAGGATGGCGAATTCTTTATGGATATGAAAGAAGTCCTAACCAATCCGTCTTTTGTTTCTACAACCAATACCGCACTGGCTGCTACCGACGCTGTGATTAATTATCCGAGCGTATCGAAAGGAGCTTCTTCCGGCGATGTCTATTTCGATGATGCAGTGATTAATATTTATTCGAAGAAAAATCGTAAAGATAGAAAGAACATCTCCATTTATGATCGTGAGTATGTAACGACAGAAGAAGTTACGACTCCGGCCGGTACTTTCGACTGTACGAAAGTCAAATTCAAAATCAAATCACGTTCCCCGAAAGAAACGATCGAAGGTTATGGATACGAATGGTATGCTCCTAATATCGGAGTGGTACGTACCGAGCAATACAATAATAATAATGTGTTGCAATCTTATTCTGTACTTGAAGAGGTAAAATAAGTAAAATATATTCCTTTTTGGAATTGTTTGACCGGTTTAAGTGGATACGCTGTTGCTGTGAAGCGGCGGCGTATTTTCTTTTCCCCTGTTAGCTCTCTTTCCTTCTGTTTTCTTCTTTAAATTGGGTTGGAGTCATTCCTTTGATTTGTTTAAATATGGTACTGAAATACCGTTGATAAGTGAAACCTACTTCATAAGATATTTCCGATATGTTCAAATCCGTTTGTATAAGCATCAAAGAGGCTTTCTCTATCCGGATTCTATTGATGTAATCGTTAACGCCCATACCGGTAAGAGCTTTTACCTTGTTATATAAGGAAGCACGACTCATGGTCATCTTTTTCATCAGATAGCTTACATCGAGGTCCGGGTTGGCCAGATTATTATCTATCAGTTCATTCATCTTCGACATGAAATGTTCGTCTACATTGCTGATTGTGGTCTCCTGTGGCAGGAGCAGGGTAGAAGATTCCTTATATTTTTGTTTGATGGCTTCCCGGCTTTTCAGCAAATTAAGAATGATAGTCAGCAGGAAGTCTAATTCAAACGGTTTCGGGATATAAAAATCCGCACCGAGCTTATATCCTTGTGCAGTACTTTCCTGGTCGCATTTGGCTGTCAGCAGGATGATGGGGACATGGCTGATTTCAATATCGTTCTTTATATTCTTACAAAGTTCATAGCCGTCCATCCGGGGCATCATAACGTCGCTGACGATGATATCCGGTTGTTTGGCTTTCGTTATTTCCAGGGCGGCAAGACCATTTTCTGCAGTATAAACCTGCTTGAATATATCTTTGAACGAATCTTTCAGGAAAAGCCGGAGTTCATCTTTATCTTCTACGATGAGTAAAGAATATCCGGCACAGGAAATTCCGGTCGCGGACAAGTCTAATGGTATAGATAGATTTTCGCTAATCTCTGTTTCCTGTACCTCTTGCTGTCCGGAGTTGGTGCTATCGGTCAATGCGGGTAACTCATAATAGAATGTAGCTCCTCTGTCCGGATTGTTATATGCACCTATCCGCCCTCCATGCATTTCAATCAATATTTTGGCATAAGATAAACCGATTCCGCTACCACTCTTATTATGTTCACCTTGATAAAAACGGTTGAAAAGCTTTTTGGGGTCCACATTTTGCAGACCGATACCCTGGTCTGTGACGGCGACTCTGACATAGTTACCCATTAGTTGGGTCGATATTGTTATCTGTGTCTCCGGTTCACTGAATTTGAGGGCGTTCATCAGTATGTTGGAAAAAATAGTCTGGCATTTCCATTCATCGAACCAGATTGAATCAATCTGAGTATCCAGCTGATATATCAGCTGGATACTCTTTTCCTTTAATTCAGTATTGAAATCTTCGGAGACGGATACTATCCATTTATTTAATGGATGAGGCTGTTTTTGTAAAGACTTTTGCTCCGTTTTGATACGGTTCAGGTCGAGAACCATGTTAATCAGATTTTTCATTTTTCTCGACTGTTTGTAAATAGTATTTAACTGTCCGTGAATAACTTCAAGATTCAGATTCTCATGGCTGGTATCGATAAGTCTTTTCAACGGGGCGTAAATGAGTGTAAGGGGAGTCCTGAGTTCATGGCTAATATTGACCAGGAACTGTATCTTTTCTTCGTTCATGGCCTGTTCATGTTCTTTCATTTCCCACTTCAGCCGGTTTTCTTTTTTCTTCAGGATAATATATACCGTGATGGAAATGACTCCTATGATTAACAGAATTATGCTGAAAATAAAAAGGTTACTTTTATACCAGGGGGGAGTGATATGGAGTGTGAGTATCTTTTTGGGCTCGCTCCATATCCCGCTTTTCGTATTGTAGGATGCAATAATCGAATAACTTCCCGGGAGTAATACCGGTAGGTTTAGTTTGTTATTATAAGATTCGATGTATTGCTCGTTTGCCCCTTCTATTTTGTAGCGGAACATTGTTTTTCTGAATATATCTTTCTGATTTATATTGAATACGACCGATAGAGATGTATAATTCCAGGGAACCGTTATTGACCGTTGAGTTGCATCGAACTCTTTCAGATAAGTGCTTCCGTTGAATAGAATATCGGATAAATCAATTTCCGGTTGAAGATCGTCATTATAGGAGATATTCTTATCTATTTTTACCAGTCCGTCGGTTCCTGCCAGGTAGATGTTATTTGTTTTGGACTGTTCCTGGTACATAAACAGGATTTCATTCGGTGAAAATCCGTCGGATTCGCTCCAGATAATAAATCTTCCTTCATCGATAACATACGAAAAGAGCATATTCTGTGCACCTATCCAGAGACGTTCTTTATCGTCAAGGAAAAGATAAGACACGTTATTGAAAAGCCGGGTATTGATTCGGTGTAATACTTTCTCATTCAGATTGTAATAACTGAGTCCCTGGTCGCTTCCTATCCAGAGGGTCCCTTTTTTATCATAACAAAGAGTATGGATCGTTTCATTCGGCTCAGTGGTGAATAGAAGGGACAGGCTGTCGTTCTCTTGTAATGTCTGTAAGACATAATTCTCTTTTATCATGAAAATAAGCGAATCGTCCGCATAGGTCAGGTTCAGTGCTTCCAGGGAGAAATCGGTTTCTTTTGTTTTTAGGGTAGAGAAGGTCTTTGTCTCAGGATAGTAGATATGTGCACTGAGCGATAAAATATATATTCTGTCGTTGCTGACTTTATGCGCTAGGGGCATAAAGCCGTAATAACATTCTTCTGTATTGATCTGGTTGTTGACAATGGTAAATGGAGTGTATTTTCCCGTTTTCTTGTTGAAAACAACTATTCCCTGATTGAATAACGATACTAGAAGTTCTGTGTCGGATAAGCCGGTGATGGAAGTCACCTTATCGCCGTAGGTGAAGGTGAATTGTTTGAATGTATCGGTAAATGGGTTGTATACATTGATCCCTCCGCCGTCTGTCCCGATCCATAAAAGACTGTCATTGTCTTCGTACAGGCTGGTAATGGCTTTTTCGCTTAATCCGTTGGTGTTGTTTAAGGCTACGTCTTTGAATGTCTTGATATAAGTTTCTTTAATTCCGAATATACCGCCTCTCACGCTCCCTGCCCAGAGGTTATTTTCATTATCCATATAGAGAACAGTGATGGAATTGACGGGAAGTGAATTTACATCTCCCGGAACGTGTTGTAAGACGGTAAAATCTTTAGTGTCGGGATGATAAATATTGATTCCTCCTCCGTCTGTCCCTATCCATATGTTTCCGTCTTTTTCCAGAATGCAGAGAATGATATTGTTACTTAGTTTAGAGTCTTCGCTTTTGTAGTGGGCGATCAATTTCCCTTTCGGATCGTAGCAGAAAAGTCCCTGTCTGTATGGTGATAGATAAATATATCCTTTTTCATTGATAAAAATGGCGGATACGGTATTGGTAAATGGCAACGAGTTATCTTTATAAATTTCGTTTGTCGTATAATTATAGGTGAGTAGCCCATGTTTCTTTGTATTCAGTAATACTTTTCCTTCTATTTTTAATATGTTGAGAATCGAGTATTCTCCGCTTTCCCGTAGGTGATTTTCCGTATGAAGAAGGATACGTTCGGTATTTTTGTTTTGGTAGTCGAACCGGTAAAGTGTTTTTTCTCCTCCGAAAAGAATCCCTCCGGGTATACAGAGATAAGAAAATATCTTTTCTTTTATGATCGGGTCGAAGTGGTTATAGTCCGGATTATATTTAACCAATCCCTTGTTAGTAGAAACCCAAAGATTATTGAGTGAATCTTCCGCAACAAATTGTATGTGGTTACCGGGAAGCGAATATTTATTGTCTTTTTCGTTGAAGAAGCTTTTTAGCTCATGTTGGTCGTAGCAGTTTAAGCCGGATTTTGTTCCTATCCATAATATTCCTTTATGGTCACATAGAATAGAGTTGATGCTCGATTGTGATAATCCCTGCTCGATTGCTATTTGTTTGAAGTAATAGCTGGCGTTGTTACATTGTCCGATACCAGGTAAAAGACAGAGTAGAATAACACATGCTATGTGTGAAAAAAACTTCATAATTCAATTTTACTTTTTTACAAATATACGGCTAAACAATGAATTTCCCAACAAGGATAATAGCCTGAAGAGTGAATTTGTATTCAAAATGTTGATTGCTATTTATTGATTAATAAATGATTATACAATAGAGGAATACTTTTAGACAGGATTTGATGCCCTTTTTGAAAGCAGACTATACATTTGTCGGCATATCTTAAATTTGAAATCAGATGAAAAAAAATGTAATTATTATGCAGAAAGGACCACCTCCGTCTAATCGATGGATTCTTGGAAAAATGATTGGTGATTTTGACTTTAAACTAAAAATACGATTAAACTTATGAATCAAGTACAGGCTAAGTATAAGCTGGTAGGTAGTCCTCTTCAAAAGGTCGGCGTACTGTTGCTGCTTATTTTGTTTATACGACCAGATGTACAGGCTGAGGCTAACAGTCCAGCTCTTACTTCCGGTCTGGAGAGTAATGTTCCGTCCATCACCCAGCAAAAAGGACAAAAGAAGCTGGTAAAGGGAACGGTCAGCGACGATGCTGGCGAATTAATGATAGGAGCCACGATTTCTATCAAGGGAACGGCTCAGGGAGTTCTTTCTGATATAAATGGGAATTATGAAATTGAATGTACGGACAATGATATTCTTCAGGTTTCTTATCTGGGCTATACGCCTCAGGATATAAAGGTTGGTAACCGGAAAGTCATCAATGTTGTTTTGGCTTCCGACAATGTTCAGCTGGAAGAGGTGCAGATCATCGCTTATGGAACCCAGAAGAAGTTGACTGTGACCGGCTCTGTTTCTTCGATTGACACAAAAGATTTATTAAAATCGCCCACATCCAGTATCGGTAATATGCTGGCCGGCTCTGTTTCGGGTATTTCAACCGTTCAGTATAGCGGACAGCCCGGAGCTGAAGATCCGGAAATATTTGTCAGAGGTATTGCTTCTTTGGATGGCGTTCGCTCACAACCATTGATTCTGGTGGATGGGGTGGAACGTTCTTTCTTTCGCATGGATCCTAATGAAATAGAAAATATTACTGTTTTGAAGGATGCTTCGGCAACGGCCGTATTCGGGGTGCGGGGTGCGAATGGAGTTATCCTGGTAACGACACGCAGAGGAAAAGAAGGACGTACGGAAATATCGCTGTCTTCTTCAGTCGGTATCAGTGAAGCAATGCGTGTTCCGGAAATGATGGGAAGTTATGAACATGCCAAATATTTTAATGAAATGCAATTGAGCGACAATCCCGATTTGGGTCCCAATGATTTGAGATTTTCGCCTTATGTATTGGATATGTTCCGGACGAATGCCGATCCGATCATGTTCCCGAATACGAACTGGGAAGATTTGATGTTTAAGAAAGTATCTTTACAAACACAGCATAACCTGAATATTTCGGGGGGAACGAAAGATGTGAAGTTTTTTATTTCCCTGGGGTATCTGTATCAGGATGGTTTGCTGAAGAGATTTTATGAAAGTTATAATCCGAACTATAAAAACAACCGTTATAACTACCGGGCGAATCTCGACATTAACATAACTAAGAGCACTACTTTGAAATTGGGGTTGGGGGGCCGTCTAGAAACAAAGAAGGATCCTAAGTTCGGTGAACAAAATAATTTGTGGATGGAGATTCTCCGCGTACAGCCATTCTCCAGCCCGGGCTTTGTAGATGGAAATCTGGTTCAGATTAAAAACCGTTATATTCCGATGACAATGCGTAACCTATTCTCCATGTATTATGGAAAAGGATACACAGAGGCTTCTCAAAATACGATGAATCTGGATATGGATTTAACACAGAAACTGGATTTTATCACCAAAGGCCTTTCTTTTAATATTAAAGGAGCTTACAATACCTCTTATACGGGAAGTAAATCATGGAACGGCTCGATGGAATCGTATACTCCGGTCTATAAATCCAGTCTGACCGATCCGGGATTGGCTATCGATGATCCTAATTTTGATCATACGATTGTGTATCAGCTTGAAGGTACAGCGAGTGCTTTGTCCGCTTCGGAGGACTGGAGTACCAAGACACGCGACTGGTATGTGGAGGCCAGCTTACATTACGACCGTACTTTCGGGGACCATAAAGTCGGCGGCTTGCTTTTGTATAATATGACCAAACAGTATTATCCCAAGGCTAATACGGATATCCCGAAAGGATATTTGGGATTGGTTGGACGTGTCACCTATACTTATAAAGATCGCTATCTGGTTGATTTCAATGCTGGTTATAACGGTTCGGAAAACTTTGCACCGGGTAAACGGTACGGATTTTTTCCGGCGGCTTCACTCGGTTGGGTGATATCGGAAGAGAAGTTTATGAAGCAGGTAGATTTTATCAGCTTTCTTAAATTAAGAGCTTCTTACGGTCTGGTAGGTAACGATATATTGAATGAATATAAACGTTTTCTGTATTTGCCGGACTCATATTCTGCCAGTTCGGGCGGATATTATTGGGGAGTGAATACGCCGCAGGCTTATCCGGGTGCATCGGAACTGATTCTGGGAAATCCGGATGTTACCTGGGAGAAGGCTGCCAAGCAAAACTACGGTTTGGATATGAACTTGCTGGATCAGCGTTTGAGTTTCTCTCTGGATGTATTTTTGGAGAAACGTAAGGATATTCTTATCCAACAAAATACAGTTCCGGGATTCGTTGCTGCCGACCTGCCTGCTGTCAATTTAGGAAAAGTGAACAATAAAGGATATGAAATCTCTTTGGGATGGAACGGTAAAATTGATAGTAAGTTCCGCTACTGGTTGAAAGGAAACATTTCTTTCTCCAGAAATGAGATTGTTTATAAAGATGAAATTCCACAGAATGAGCCTTATATGTATGAAACAGGGCGTTCTATTGGTTTGAATTACGGATATGTTTTCGACCGTTTCTTCGAGGCAAAAGACTTTAATGAGGATGGCTCGACAATCACGGGAATCCCTACGCAGTCGGGAACATTTAAACCGGGTGATATACTGTTCAAAGACCTTAATAATGATGGAGTAATTGATGGGGATGATAAAACTTATTTCGGTTATGGGGAAAATCCAGAATATATTTTCGGCCTGAATGCCGGATTCGAATATAAGGGGTTTGACTTCTCGATGAATTGGACAGGGGCAACTAACGTTTCCAGACGTTTGGAAGAAGACTTTACCCGTCCGTTCAATACCGGTGACGCTCCCCTGATGAAATGGATGGTCGAGGAACGTTGGACAGAAGAGAAAGGACAATCGGCCCAATTTCCGCGTTTTACCCAAACCAACAGAATGCATAATTCGCAAATGTCGGATTTCTGGGTGAGAGATGCTTCTTATCTGCGTCTGAAGAACCTGGAGATAGGATATACGTTGAATGCGGATGTGTTGAAGAAAGTCGGTATTCAGAAACTCAGGGTGTTTGCCAACGGATATAACCTGCTGACATTTGACCATCTGGGATTTATCGACCCGGAATCAAAAATCAGTAATAAGAACAAGTATCCCAATACGCGTATTTACAATTTTGGAGTGAATGTAAATTTCTAATGATACAAATAGTATGAAAAGATTATTAATACCAATATCTATAATAGCTGCCTCTTTCTATTTCGGTTCATGTAATGACTTGAAGATAGGCGATGATTTTCTGGAAAAAGCCCCGGGAGCAGATGTAACGTTGGATACGATTTTTGCTTCCAAGCAGTATGCCGAACGTGCGCTGGCTGCGGCTTACAGGCATTTACCCTATGGGGTTATGTACAGTTGGGACCCTGCCGAAGATAAACTGGGAGTGGACCTGCTTGAATCGACAACCGACCTTTGCCAGTCTTACCTGGGATGGGGTTGTGGTGCGGAACGTCATTATTATAACGGACAATATAATGCATCTGTTGCCGACACCTATGATGTAATGTATGCTTACACAAAAGAACGTAGTTGGGAAGCCATTCGTAAAGCGTATATTTTCTTGGAAAACGTAGACCGGGTACCGGATATGACAGCAGAAGAAAAGGCTATCCGTAAGGGGGAAGCCAAGATGGTGATAGCGGTACAGTACACTCAAATGATGCGTCATTTCGGCGGCTTGCCTTTGATTGATAAAGCGATTTACCCGGGCGATGACTATAATTATCCGCGTGAAACTATTGAAAAGACGGTTAACTTTATCGTCAATTTGTGTAATGAAGCGGCATCCGTACTTCCCTGGCAGGTATCGGTGGAAGAAGACGGGCGCTTTACCAAAGCTGCTGCACTCGGATTGAAGGTGCGTGTGCTATTATTTGCCGCGAGTCCTTTGTTTAATGACAACCAGCCTTATCTGGATGGCGAAGCCAGTACGAACCTGATGGTTTGGTATGGAAATAAATCCGATCAACGCTGGCAGGATGTTGTGGATGCCTGTAAAGAATTCGAACAGGCGAACAACTCGGGTTCTTATAACTACCAGTTGGTTGAGACAGGGGATTACCGACAGGATTTTCAGGATGCATGGTATAAAAGAAGAAACGGTGAGGTATTGATTTCTACTCGTGTAGCGTATACTTGTCCGGATATTTGGGATGGGAACTTTTATTTTATGCAGTCGGCTGGCTGGTATGGTTGTAGCTGTCCGACATTGAATTATATGGATATGTTCGGTAATGCCGACGGTTCGTCTTTTAATATAGACTGGGATAATATACCCCAGGGCGTCAATCCGTTCGAAGACAGAGACCCTCGGTTGTATGAAACTCTTGTTATTAACGGCGACAAATGGCAGGGGCGTACAGCTGAAACCTATATCGGTGGGCAAGAACAGAAAACAGAAAATGATACGCGTTGCCGTACCGGTTCCGTTATGCGTAAGTTCCTTCGTGAACATGATTATGCCACTCTGACCGGTTCGGTTATTCACTGGCCTTATTTGCGTCTGGCTGAGATTTATCTGAGCTATGCGGAGGCTTTGAATGAACTTGGACGTACGGGTGAAGCTTATGAGTGGGTAGACAAAGTCCGCGGACGAGTCGGTTTACCGAAATTACAGCGTAATCTGTCACAGGAGCAATTCCGTGAAATGGTACTGAATGAACGTGCCGTGGAATTTGGTTTTGAGGAGATCAGATGGTTTGACCTGGTCCGTTGGAAGCGTACGGAAGATTTTACCAAACCTCTGTATGGTGTAAAAATCTGGAGTCAGGCAGATGGTTCTTATAAATATGAAAAATGGCAGTTGGCCGAACGTTATTGGAAGAAGAATTGGTCGCCCAAATGGTATTTGTGTGCATTCCCGCCTGAAGAGATTAATAAAGGTTATGGATTGGTCCAGAATCCGGGATGGTAATTCATTTGATAAATCATAAAAGCAGGTTATGAAAATAATAAAAGAAATATATGTAGCTACATTTTTGTCTGTGTCTGTTTTCTCGTATGCACAGGATACAAAAATGATAAACCGTGGATTCAATTTATCCGGGCGTAGCGAAGAAAGTACGGCGGCAGTTTCCACGATATATATGGATGATTCTAAAACGTCTGATATTAATCCGGCTAATTCCCTGTATGGAAAACTTCCTGGATTGTTCAGTCTGCAAGGCTCGACCGTAGCATGGGATAATGATCCGACAATGTATGTGAGAGGTCTTGCCACGATGGGGACAGGAACCCCTTTGGTTTTGATCGACGGTTTTGAACGCCCCCTCAGTTCCTTGTCACAGGATGAGATAGAGAGTGTTACGGTTCTGAAAGATGCTGCATCGCAGGCCTTGTATGGTGTACGGGGTGCAAACGGTGTCATTCTGGTGACTACCAAACGCGGTATTTTGGAAGGAATGAAAGTGCATGCAAGCTATCAGTTCGGGATAAATACTCCATTTCGCCTCCCTGATATGGCGGACGGATATGCGTATGCATTGGCAATGAACGAAGCTTTACGGATGGACGGATTGTCCGCTTTGTATAGCAATTCTGATCTGGAAGTTTTCCGTACGGGTTCCAACCCGGAACTTTTCCCGAATGTGAACTGGAAGGATGAAGTCTTGAAGAATAAAGGGACGACTCATCAGTTTAATGCTTCTTTTACCGGGGGAGGAAAGAATGTGAGTTATTTTGCCGCAATCAATTACATCGGTGATAACGGTTTTATGAATGAGAACTATTTCAGTCCGGATTATTCCAGTCAGATGTCATGGGATAAACTGAGTGCTAGGGCGAACCTCGATATTAATGCGACAAAACTCACGCTGGTAAAATTGAACTTGTTGGGTGAATTGTCGCAACATAATCGTCCGGCAACGGAGTATTCGACTTTGTTCCCGATGATCTACGATGTTCCGGCAGCGGCTTTCCCGGTAAAGACGGGTACAGGTGTATGGGGCGGTGATAATGTGCGTAAAAATCCTGTTGCAGAATCGGTAGCTAAAGGTTTTTCCGTAGGAAATGACCGGGCTTTATATGCCGACTTGCGGATTATTCAGGACCTGTTCGTTCTTACTTCCGGTTTGAGTGCAGAGCTTGCTATTGCTTATGATAACCGGGCCAGCTATTGGGATAATAAAACAAAGAATTATCTGTATGAAAGTTTGCAGCCGGTCAGGGATAACGGAGGTACTATTACCGACATAACCCGTACACGTTACGGACAGGAAACGGATTTGTCTTTCAGTTCCAGCTTGGGATATCAGAACCGTGTAACCACATTCGAAGCAAAAGTCAATTACGAAAAAAACTGGCAGGATATACATCAACTGAATGCTGTGGTCATTTATCATCAGGAGGAAAATTCCCTGAAAGGAATTAATAATACGTATAGACGGCAGAGTTATATGGGAAATGCAAGCTATGTTTATAAAAACAAGTATCTGGCTGATTTGGTGTTGACTTATTCCGGTTCGAGTGTGTTAGGAAGTTCTGATAAGTATGCATTTTTTCCTGCTATTTCTGCCGGGTGGATCATTTCTTCCGAAGACTTTATGAAAGAAGTTACACCGATAGATTATCTGAAAGCGAGGGCTTCATGGGGTATTACCGGAAGTGACCGGTTTGCTTATGATTATGATAAATATTATTTCAAAACGGGCATCAGTTCCTATTTTTTTGGAGATAATAATAACTCTGTATCCGGTAATGGCGAGTTCCGTTTGCCTAATTTGAAATTGAAACCGGAAACAGCCTATAAGTTTAACTTCGGTGTCGATATGGAAGTATTCAAACGGTTGTCTTTATCAGCGGATGCCTTTTATGAAAAGCGGACGAATATTCTGGTGAACTCCTCTGCTATTTACTCTTCCGTGTTGGGAGTCAGCACGCCGATTTTGAATGATGGTGAAGTTAAGAACTATGGATTTGAAGCCGGCCTTTCCTGGCGTGACCGTATCGGAGATTTCACCTATATGCTGGCTGGTAATTTCACTTTTGCCCGTAATGAGATTGTAAATATGGACGAAGGATATAAACCGTATGATTACCTGAAAAATACAGGAAACCGGATCGGGCAGTATTATGGTTTGGAGGCTATCGGTTTTTTTCAGGATGAGGCAGATATAGCGGGCAGTCCTGCCCAATCTTTCTCCAATGTGGCTCCGGGCGATGTAAAGTATAAAGATCAGAATGGTGATAAGGTGATTGATGATTATGATAAGGTGGCTATCGGTTACAGTACTGTTTTGCCGGAAATTATGTACGGGTTTTCAATTGGATTGGGGTATAAGAATGTGAGTCTGAAAGCAGATTTCCAGGGAGTAGCCAACTATACGTTAGTTAGAAATATGTCAAGTATGTACCGTCCTTTGGTCGGTAATAAGAATGTCTCTCAACATTATCTGGAAAATCGCTGGACACCGGAGAATACCAATGCCCGGTATCCGCGTCTGACTACCAAACAGAATGATAATAATTTCAGGGAAAGTTCTATCTGGGCTGAAAACGGCAGTTTCCTGAAACTGAGAAATGTAGAATTGGCTTATACTTTGCCTAAATCATGGGTAAACAAGATCAGACTCAGCAATATCAACCTGTTTGCCAGAGGTATGAATCTGTTTTCATTTGACCATGTGAAAGATATGGACCCGGAGCAAATGTATGCTACCTATCCATCTTTCAGATCATATAACATTGGATTAACTCTTGATTTTTAAAAATAGACATTATGAATAAGAAAATATTATCTGCCATATTTGCTTTTGCAGTGTGTATGTCTTCCTGTAACTATCTAGATTATAATGAATCGTCCGGATTTGACAAAGAAGATATGTTCACCTATTTTGAAAGAGCAAAAGGTATGCTTACCACCGTATATTCATATCTTCCTGCCGATTTTGGTAATTTTGACGGAGCGATCCGGGCAGCGGCGACCGATGAAGCGGAATATGCTTGGAATACATCGGGCATCATTCGGTATAATAACGGTTCGTGGAGTCCGATCCTGACAATCGATAATGTGTGGGGCACTTACTATACCGCAATCCGTTCTGCTAATATGTTTTTAAATAATTATCAGGAAGACTTTACCAATATTGAATGGAATGATAATTATGAGACTTTAATGCAGCAATATCAGTATTATCCGTATGAAACTCGTTTTTTACGTGCCTTCTACTATTTCGAGTTGGCCAAACGGTATAAGAACGTCCCGTTGATTACGGAGTGCCTGGAACTCGATGAGGCGAATAGCGTGACTCCTTCTGATTTTGATAAAGTGATTGATTTTATTGTCAGTGAATGCGATGAGATCATGGATAAGCTGCCTGTATCTTATAAAGATGTGCCGGGATATGAAACGGGCCGTATCACCCAGGGAGCCGTGATGGCCTTGAAATCAAGAACGTTACTGTATGCAGCCAGCCCTTTATATGACGGGACGGCTGGTCAGGAAAAATGGATTGCAGCGGCTAAAGCGGCCAAACAGCTGATCGATAAGGTTGAATCGGACGGGCGGTATCAACTGGTAGATGAACAAATATGGAATAATCTGGCCTCCAAAGAACTGATTCTGGAAACGCGCAGAGGTAATTCAAATGATTTTGAAAAACTGAATTTCCCTATCGGTTATGAGGGAGGAAACTCCGGAACCTGTCCTACACAAAATCTGGTGGATGCTTTTGAAATGAAGGATGGAAGCCGGTTCGACTGGGGAAACCAGGAACATATCGATAATATGTACAATCCGGAAAAGAGGGATCCCCGCTTGTTTGAGACCGTACTGACAAATGGCTCTACTTTCAAGAATGCGACTGTTGAGACTTTTGTAGGCGGTAAAAACGGAGCGCCTCTGGATGGTGCGACACCGACAGGCTATTATTTGAAAAAATATGTTGTCGAAACGATCAGTCTGAATCCGAACAATACAACTACCGATCGTCATATCTGGATACTTTTCAGATACGCAGAGGTATTGTTGAACTATGCGGAAGCTCTTTATGAGGCTTACGGTAATCCTGATTATACCGATAATACGTTTACGTTGTCTCCACGGGCAGCTATCGACAAAGTCAGGATGCGTGCCGGAATGCCGGGAGTTGCTTCGGATGATTTTCTTGAACGGATCAGGAATGAACGCCGGGTGGAACTCGCTTTTGAAGACCATCGGTTCTGGGATGTTAGAAGATGGAAAATCGCTCCTCAGACAATGGATATTTATGGGGTGAAGATTGAGAAACAGGGAGACGGTTTGATTTATACCCGTCAACTTGTTGACAAGCGTACATGGAGTGACAAGATGTATCTGTATCCTGTATCCAATGAAGAATTGTTTAAAAATCCACTTTTGAAACAAAATCCTGATTGGTAAGAATAGAATGAGCAGAGAAGCCGTTTTAAACTTGTTTACGGTGGCTTCTCTTATAATACCTTGATTTAGAAACAATAGAACTTTAGAAAATGAAAATGTACACTTTTGTACTAGCATTGTTATTATGTGCCTGTACCTCAACACAGCGAACCTTTTATATGGATAGCATAACCGGAGATGACGCGAATAAAGGGGCTTCACCGACAGAAGCTTGGAAAAGTCTTGATAAACTGAACCAGCAAGTCTTTGAACCGGGTGATAGGATTTTATTTAAATCGGGGACTGAATATGTCGGCCAGTTTGAACCGAAAGGTAGTGGGAGTGAAGGGAAACCGGTGATGGTCGATAAATATGGAGACGGAGGGAAACCTATCTTGCATGGAGACGGTCAGAAACAACATACGATACTACTGGAAGGAGTTGAGTATTGGGAACTGAATAATCTGGAGGTTACCAATAAGGGAGAAAAACCGGATCCCGGTAGAAATGGTATTATTATTTATGCCTGGGATAAAGGCGACGTACATCATATCCATTTGAAAAATATGACTGTTAGAGATGTGAACGGAAGTTGTATAAAGAATGAAGGAGCTGGAAACGGAATTTACTGGCATAACGGTGGAGATGAAGTACCGACCCGTTTTGTTGATTTGCTGATAGAGAATTGCCATATTTACCGTTGCCAACGGAATGGAATAACCGGTAATGGTAATAGTGGCCGTGATAAATGGTTTCCCAGTCTGAATGTCGTTATCAGGGGGAACCTGATCGAACAGGTTCCGGGAGATGGGATTGTTCCTATTGCCTGCGACGGTGCATTGGTAGAACATAATATAGTAAGGGATAGTCCTGATCTTCTGCGGATAGAAGATGCCGCTGCCGGTATCTGGCCCTGGAGTTGTGATAACACGATTATCCAATTTAATGAGGTAAGCGAACAGAATGCCAAATGGGACGGACAGGCTTTCGATTCGGATTACAATTGTCGTAATACTGTTATCCAGTACAATTTCAGCCATGATAATGCCGGAGGTTTTGTAATGGTGTGTAACGAAGGTAATACTTTGGGTAAACCCTATAATATAGGAACGGAAAATACGATAATCCGTCATAATGTAAGTATCAATGACGGTTTGCGTGCTTATCCGACACGCCCCGGTTGGTTCTCTCCTGTCATACATATTTCCGGACCGGCTAAACAGACCGCTATTGAAGAGAATGTGATTGTTATTATGAAAAAGCCTTCTCCGGAGATAGACCGTTCGGTACTTATTATGGATAACTGGGGAGGACCCTGGCCGGAAAATACAGTGTTCAATAAAAATATTTTTTATGTAATAAACGATGATCTGGAATATAAGTTTGTAACAGGTGATAGTAAAGCTACTCAGTTTGATGGGAATATCTTTTATGGCAACTTTATAAATAAACCGGATGATCGGAATGCTATTGAAAAGGAACCGGATTTTACTTTCGGATTTCCTTTTCATGAAAATTTCCCTGACAACTTGAGAGAGAAAGTGATTAAAAGATTAAAACAACAATAGGGAGTGTTGTTTAAAAGAGAGTGGATTCCTTGAAGGATGTAGAATTCAGTCTCTTTTTATTTTATTCTGGTAAATCGTTATTCGGTTATTTTGAGTATTTATTGTTGTATTTTCCATTAAAATGAGATTAGAAGATGTATAAGCTTTTTTATGTGAATAAAAAAACGTAATATTGCTTATTACTAACTTTAATACTTAAGGTTATGGAAAAGAAAGCATTTAGAAAACGGATAATAACTCCGAAACACCTCTCGATTACCGTTTGCCTGTTGATTATTTTGGGGTTATTTTATTTGAATGATGTGCCCTGGTTTATTTATGTAGCAGTTGTAGCAATTGCTTGCGTTGCTTTTCAGCCGTACAGAATAGATAACAATTACCTGACACAAGGTAACTTTGTTGCCATCCCTATTGACTCGATCGATAAAGTGTTTGTAAAAGAGTCCGGTAGCGTGGTCGTATATTACAGTAAACCTTATAAGGACAAAGAATATACGAACACGATCTATCCGGTAGATACCGAAGGATTTGTAGCAGCTTTACAACAAGTAAATGAAGAAATGACTATCTTGCGCGAAAATTCGTAAAATGGACAGAGTCTTCAAATCTAAGATCGGGTGGTGGTACCATTTGTTGATTATTGTGCTGGCAGTATTGTGTGTGGTATCTGTACTGCATCAGAATGTGGCGGCAATTGTTACATCGTTGGTTGCCAGCGCACTGACGTTGCATGTGTTTTTTAATACCTATTATGTGGTTACGGCAGACGGTATGCTGTTGCTCCGCTGTGGCTTTTTTCCTAAAAAAGAAATCGCGATTGCTGATATAGAGGCGTTGCAACCGTCTATTCTTCCCGTTTTTAGTTATTCTCTGTCGTTGGACAGGATCGTGATCTGGAAAGAAGGTAGGATGTGGATGTTGATATCTCCGCAGAACGAAAAAGAGTTTGTGAAGTTGCTGAAGAAGTACAATCCGGATATCGAGATCAAAAGTAATGCCGGACTATTGTAGAATGATAATATAGAATCACAATATAAAACTTAATTAAATCTGATAACATGAAATATGATGTTGCTATAATCGGTGGAGGACCTGCCGGTTATACTGCTGCCGAAAGAGCGGCTGCCGGTGGACTTTCTACCGTACTTTTCGAGAAAAATGCCTTAGGGGGTGTTTGCCTGAACGAAGGTTGTGTTCCTACGAAAACCTTACTCTACTCAGCTAAAGTGTACGACACGATCAAACATGCGGCTAAATATGCGGTAAAAGCAGAAAACCCGTCTTTCGACTTCCCCAAGATTATTGCCCGTAAAAATAAGGTCGTAAAGAAACTGACTGCCGGTATCCGGATGAAGATGACGGAACATGGTGTTGTTGTTGTAAGTGGTGAAGCGGAGATAAAGGGACGTGCTGCCGACGGCACGATCTCCATTGTCAGCGGGGAAGAAATGTATGAAGCAGCCAATCTTCTGTTGTGTACCGGCTCGGAAACGGTTATTCCTCCTATTCCCGGTTTGGCGGAGACAGACTATTGGACCAGCCGTGAAGCTTTGCAGACGAAAGAGCTTCCCGCTTCCCTTGTCATTATCGGCGGCGGAGTGATTGGTATGGAATTTGCGTCTTTCTTTAACAGCATGGGCACCGAAGTGCATGTGGTGGAAATGCTGGATAAGATACTCGGTCCGATGGATCGGGAACTTTCTGAAATGCTTCAGGCTGAATATGCCAAAAGAGGTATTAAATTTTATCTAAGCCATAAAGTGACTGCCGTTCATGGGGGTGATGTGACCGTTGAGAAAGATGGGGAAAGCTTTGTGATACAAGGCGAAAAGGTTCTGCTGAGTGTGGGACGTCGCCCGGTAACGAAAGGTTTCGGATTGGAAATTTTATCATTGGAACCTTTCCGTAATGGTATAAAGGTGAATGAATATATGCAAACCTCTTTACCGAATGTATATGCTTGCGGAGATATCACAGCCAATTCCTTACTGGCCCATACAGCCGTGAGTGAAGCGGAGGTTGCAGTAAAGCATATCCGGGGAAAAGCCGGAGCTGGTATGAGTTATAAAGCGATTCCGGGGGTAGTCTATACCAATCCTGAGATAGCCGGTGTCGGTAAGACGGAAGAAGAATTGCAGGCAGAAGGAATTCCCTATATAGTAAAGAAACTGCCGCTGGCCTTCTCCGGCCGTTTTGTGGCTGAGAACGAACAGGGAAATGGCGTTTGTAAATTGATTCTGGCTGAAGACGAGACGGTAATTGGTGCTCATTTGTTGGGTAATCCGGCATCTGAATTGATCGTTATTGCAGGTCTTGCCATAGAAAAAGGGATGAAAGCTGACGAATTGAGGTCGATTGTTTTCCCGCATCCAACTGTTGGTGAGATTATAAAAGAGGCTCTTTATTAGAAAGTTTTGAACCTACTTTTGGCTTGATCCAAAAGTAGTCAAAAGATCAAGGCTGCACTGTTTGAGCGAAGCGAGTTCGCAGACGACAGCGGAGTCTTTCACCGTAGCAGCGAAGCCGGTGCAGCCTTGAACTTTTGGTTACTTTTCTTTCAAGAGAAAAGTAACATTCAAATCAGTATCTTTCAAGCTATTGAGTTCACCTTTCACCCTTTTGTAACGTATTAAGAAACAGTATGAAACGGTGAAACCAGCTCCTTTCACCGAAGCAAGCCGGAGTCACAAAAAAAGACCAGTCTTTTAAAATCAAAAGTACCTTCTTTTGAAATCAAAACTAAGGTCTTAACATTTCAAAACACCATACCTTTAAAAATGGGTGACTATCCGTTTGCCATCCGATGCTTGTCCGTTAGCTTTTCGATGCTTACCCATTTCTTTATTGGTAGTAGCTTAAGACATTCTCTGTGACTTTCTTAAAATAAACAAAAAAAATTGTCCTTTCATCAGAATTGACTAATTCTTAGCTGGTTGGAAGCGGTGACAGGTGGAACGTACTGTTTGAATTGTTCTGTAGTAGTCTGTTTGGGGGCAATTAGGGGACAATTTGTCGGGTAGCAGCACTATAGCGTCAAGAGGGGTAAGATAGTAGCCGTGGCATGCATAACACTATAGTCCCGGTTTCTTCCCTACAAAGTACTACCCCATATCCTAAAAGGTATCACTCTCTACCCTATAGCCTGTCCCCTGCTGCGTTATAGGATTGCGCAGGGTGTAGAGAATAACTGTAAGCTTTTCCCGAAAGAAGTGTAAGTCTTTTCCTCGATAAATGCCTACCTGTTTTCAGTGATTGCCGCAGTCACTGGGAAAAAATCTTGGATGTGGAAATATACCTACCTGACGCAATCTTCATATATAGAAAGTAATTCCCTATCTTTGCAGAGCTAAATTGCAATGCATGAATATGTTTGAAGGATATGTAGGAATTCGTTTGTGGGACGGACAGTTGGTGGATGATGTGATTTTCTCATTGCTACTTTCCTTGCTGGTCGCTTTTGCAGTTATATTTCGTGCTAATTATCAGTATTTTATAAAAATGCTGAAGGATGTCGTATATTTGAAAGAACGGCAGAATCTGTTTGATGAAACGGCTGGGAAAAGTGGAGCTTTCTTTCGACATTTTATGATTTTTCAAGCACTTTTTTTATGTAGTATAGCCTTGTTTACTATTGCCCGGGTAAAGGGAACCGTCAGTCATCTGGGAGAGAAAGAAGTCCTTTTTGCGATTGTTTTTATTTTTTGTGTGCTACTCCTGTTCTTTCAGTTTAAGCAATTCTGTAATTCTCTTTTGGGATTTGTTTTTGCCTCTCCGGATAAATATAGATTCTGGAAAAAAAGTTATAACGCGATAATGGGTAGCTGGGGCATTTTATTATACATTCCGGTGCTTTGGTTATTGTTCGTAGGCAGTAAAACATTGGCTCCCGTTATATTGTTTTGTATTTTCTATTTTTTGTGTCGTTTTGTAATAATTTATAAGACAATACGGATATTTCACAAGAATAATGTCGGATTATTATATATTAGTTTGTACCTTTGCACCCAAGAAATTTTACCTCTTATATTTTTGTATGAAGGTATGATTTTTTTGTATAACTTTATCGAGACGAGTACTCTATGGCATTGAACATCAAAAAGTTGTTGGTATCGCAACCGAAGCCTGCATCCGAGAAGTCACCGTATTTCGACATTGCAGAGAAATATGGGGTTGAAATCGACTTCCGTCCTTTTATCAAAGTAGAAGCTCTTTCATCTAAAGAGTTCAGACAGCAGAGAATTTCTATTCTGGACTATTCGGCAGTAATTTTTACTGCTCGTACAGCTATTGACCACTTTTTCCATTTATGTGAAGAACTACGTGTCACCATTCCGGAAACAATGAAATATTTCTGTATGACGGAAGCTATTGCAGTTTATCTTCAGAAGTATATCGTGTATAGAAAACGTAAAATATTTTTCGGCCAGACCGGAAAACCTGAAGATTTGGTTACCGTTATTGCAAAGCATGCAAAGGAGAAATATCTTGTACCTGTATCTGACGTGCATAAAGAAGATTTGACTGCTATGCTGGATGCAAAAAAGATCAACTATACAAAGGCTGTAATGTATAGAACAGTAAGTAACGAATTTGCTAAAGATGAGAAATTTGATTACGATATGCTGGTATTCTTCAGTCCTTCAGGTATTTCTTCATTATTGAAGAACTTCCCCGACTTCAAGCAGGAAGATATAAAGATCGGTTGCTTTGGTCCTACAACGGCGAAAGCTGTAAAGGATGCCGGCCTCAGGCTGGATGTGGAAGCACCTACTCCCGAAGCTCCTTCAATGACGGCTGCTTTGGATCTATATCTGAAGAAAGAGCTGGGTGGAAATAAAAAGAATGGAAAATAAAAGGTATACCCTTTCTAAAGAAGAGCGCCTGTCGTGGAAACGTTACATTGACCTGTTATTCGAAAAAGGGCAATCGTTTGTAGCGTTTCCACTGCGGGTTGTTTATTTACCGCTGGAAGAGGAGATGTCTGCCCCCGTCTCTATCCTGATCAGCGTTCCCAAGAAAAAATTTAAGCGTGCCGTAAAACGAAACCTGATCAAACGTCAGGTCCGTGAAGCCTACCGGGTACGTAAATATGATCTGATCGATCCGCTGACAGAAAAAAATAAGCGTATGCTTATTGCTTTCCTTTATCTGGACAAAGAGATACATCCTTTCACGGATATGGAAAAAGCGATGACGAAAGCGATCAAGGTATTGCGTGACAAAGAATAATGAAGAAATTCTTTACTACACTCCTTCTGTTGCCGGTTTATTTCTATAAATATTGTATTTCTCCTATGACACCGGCATCGTGCAGGTATACACCTACCTGTTCCGAATATGCTGTGCAAGCCCTGAAGAAATATGGTCCGATCAAAGGACTTTACCTAGCTGTCAAACGAATACTCCGCTGTCATCCGTGGGGAGGAAGCGGGTATGATCCGGTACCGTAAATATGATTTACTACGATATACATACTCACCAGCCATCGGTTCATGTGGAGGATATTGCGATTGTGAATACGATAATAAAAGAGGATTGCGAATTGTCTTTACCTCCTGTATACTGTTCTGTTGGTATTCATCCGTGGTATATATATAATGTACGTGAACAGTTATCTTGTCTCGAATCGATAATCTCGGCTTCCAATGTTGTAGCTATTGGTGAAGCGGGTTTAGATAAGCTGGCGGAAACTCCTTTGGCTATTCAGCAGGATGTCTTTCTGAAGCAAGCAGCATTAGCTGAAGAGAAGAGTAAACCACTTATTATTCATTGTGTAAAAGCCTGGACCGAACTAATTGCTGCCAGGAAAATGGTAAAACCTCAAACGCCTTGGATTATTCACGGTTTTCGTGGCAATGGTGAACTTGCACAGCAATTAATCTTACAAGGGTTCTACCTTTCTTTTGGTGAGTATTTCAATCCGTCAGCACTCCAATCGGCACGGCTTGACCGTATATTTGCAGAAACAGATGATAAAGAGATTGATATACAGGCTGTGTATCGACAGATAGCCTCTTCGTTGCATCTATCCCTTGAGGAACTTGCTTCCGGTTTAGAAAACAATGTGCATAATATTTTTTCTATTGGTTATTAATCCCTGCAATGAAAGCGACTAACCATTGCAGTATCAAATAATTCTCTATTTCCAATTCTCTATTTTCAATTATAAAGTCGTACCTTTGTCCGCATTCAATATAAAACTATAATTAAAACGATGAATTTTGTTGAAGAATTAAGATGGAGGGGCATGATTCATGATATGATGCCCGGAACAGAAGAGCAGTTACAGAAAGAAATGACTTCTGCTTACGTTGGCATTGACCCGACGGCCGATTCATTACATATCGGACACCTTGTTAGTGTAATGATGCTGAAGCATTTGCAACGTGCCGGACACCGTCCTATTGCTCTGGTTGGTGGTGCCACCGGTATGATCGGAGACCCTTCAATGAAGTCGGCAGAACGTAATCTGTTGGATGAAGCAACACTTCGTCACAACCAGGACAGCATCAAAAAGCAGTTGTCGAAGTTCCTGGATTTCGATTCAGATGCTCCTAATGCAGCCAAGTTGGTAAACAATTATGACTGGATGAAGGATTATTCATTCCTGAACTTTATCCGTGATATCGGTAAACATCTGACAGTTAATTATATGATGGCTAAGGATTCTGTAAAGAAACGTCTTAGCTCCGAATCGAGTGTAGGTATGTCCTTCACAGAGTTCTCTTATCAATTATTGCAGGGATACGATTATCTGTTCCTGTATCAGAATGAAGGTTGCCGTTTGCAGATGGGTGGTTCCGATCAGTGGGGTAACATTACTACTGGTACGGAATTGATCCGCCGTAAAACAGGTGGTGAAGCATTCGCTCTTACTTGTCCGCTGATCACAAAAGCAGACGGAGGTAAATTCGGTAAGACTGAATCCGGTAACGTGTGGTTAGATCGCCGTTATACTTCTCCTTATAAGTTCTATCAATTCTGGTTGAATGTCAGTGATACTGATGCAGCCAGATATATCAAGATCTTCACAGACCTGAGTAAAGAAGAGATCACTGCACTGGAAGAAGAACAGGCAGCTGCTGCTCATCTTCGTCCTTTACAGAAACGTTTGGCGAAAGAGATCACGGTGATGGTTCACTCTCTGGAAGATTATGAAGCTGCTGTGGAAGCTTCTAATATCTTGTTTGGCAACTCTACTTCTGAAGCATTGAAGAAGCTGGATGAAGATACTTTATTAGCTGTATTTGATGGTGTACCCCGGTTTGAGATCAACCGTGATGAACTGAGTGGTGGTGTTAAAGCCATTGATCTATTAACGGAAAAGGCCGCTGTTTTCGCTTCAAAAGGGGAAATGCGTAAACTGGTACAGAGTGGAGGTATAAGCATAAATAAGGAAAAACTTGCAGATGCAGAAGCTGTTATCGATTGTTCTTCTTTGTTGGATGAAAAGTACCTGTTGGTTCAGAGAGGTAAGAAGAACTATTACCTGCTAATTGCAAAGTAAGAAAAATAAGAAAAAATGCTTGCAAGGTAAGAATTTATTCTTACCTTTGCATCGCTTTAGATAAAGCGCCGGATTGTCTCATGGTGTAATGGTAGCACTACAGTTTTTGGTTCTGTCTGTCGAGGTTCGAATCCTCGTGAGACAACAGAGTAACGAGGTCTGAAACATTTGTTTTAGACCTCGTTATTTATAATCATTTCAATATATCAAATTATTTTACAAGGTCGTATGGGAATTATCATATGTATATGTTAATAATCAATTTATTACAAAATAATGAGACCTGTTTTATTCGATCTTGTGAAATAAATAAGACAAAGTGATACGAAGTTCTTGAGGAACTAATATACTTCTTTAATCGCAAATATAGCCTATTTATATTGTAAATGGTTAATTTAGCCACTCAAATCCACTTATCTTATTATAAATAGAAAAATAATCTTTAAAAAAGAATATCCATCAGAATATGATGCAATTTTGTATATTGCTGATTATTAATTTACTACCAGTATAAAATACCTTAGTTCCTCAAGAACTATGTACTCCAATTCGTCTATATTGTTGTATAAATATAAAATTTAAGGCTTGGGTCCCATTGACATACATAGAATAAAGGAAGGAGATCAGGAAGCTTTTAAAAGATTCTTTGTTCATTTTTATCCGAAACTGATGTCGTTGGCTTGTCGTTTTGTGGATGAACAGGCTGCGAAAGATCTGGTGCAGGATATCTTTACATTCTATTGGGAACAAAAACGACAAATCGATGTAAATAGTGTACAGTCATATCTTTTTAAATCTCTTCAAAATCGCTGTTTGAATTATCTGAAACATCAAATGGTCGTAGAAGAGTATAATGCTAAAATACGAATAGCCGAAGCACGTATCGCTTTCTTGAATGACCGGACCGATGCAAATGATGTTCTGAAACAAGTGATTGACAGTGATTTTCGTGAACAGATCGAAGCGTCTGTGAAAAAATTACCACCTAAAGCGGCAGAAGTGTTTCGGATGTGTTATTATGAAGATTTACCACATAAAGAAATCGCCGAAAGGCTTGGAATATCATTACGTACAGTTGCGGTCCATGTCCGTAATGCAGTACTTTTCCTGCGGGAAGATTTAAAAGATTTGCTGATACTATATATCGCTTTTGTAGGATTATAAATCAATCTGAACTTTTTTCATTTTGACTACGTAGTTTCCGGTGCCTCAGTTGTCTTCTTTATATAAACGATAAGAAAGATATATGAATGAGGAAATACTAATACGATTTTTAACTCACCGATGTACTTCGGAAGAAATAAAGGAGGTTGATCAATGGATTGCTTTCGATCAGGCAAATGTCGATTGGCTGTTTGAGATGGAACGTATCTGGAGTTTGAAAGACCAGCTACGTTTTTCCGACAAACAAGAGATAGAAATGGCCTATGCACGTTTTATGTCCGGATTGCAGGAAAAGGAGGTAAAAGTGGAAATAAGCCGAAAACGTCCTGTTTCTATTTCATGGATGAAATATGCTGCAGTAATTGTGCTGATCGGATTATTAAGTACTAATCTTTATTTTTTATCGCAGGAACAGCCCTCTTCCATGAATATAGTTGAAGTACCTAATGGGCAACGAGCTTCTTTGACCTTATCCGACGGTACAAAAGTCTGGCTGAACTCCCATAGTAAATTTTCGTATCCAGCTCAGTTTTCATCAAGGAAGAGAAATGTCAGCCTTGAAGGTGAAGGCTTTTTTGAGGTCGCACATAATGAAAAAGCGCCGTTTGTCGTACATGCTAATTTACTTCAGGTAAAAGTGTTGGGCACGAAGTTTAATGTGCGGGTGTACAATGAAGAACCGTCTTCCATAACGTTGGCAGAAGGAAAGGTGGAAGTCGCTACAAATGACAATGAACATAAAGTCACTCTAAGACCGAATGAGCAGGTTATCTATTCCAAAGACGGTGGCCTGGTAGTCAATAAAATAGTCAATGCCTCTTTGGTCAAATCGTGGACGGTAGGCGAAGCTGCTTATATTAGTAAACAACTGATCGATATTGTAGTTGATCTGGAACGTCGCTTTAATGTTCATATCACAGTGAAAGATCAGGAACTTAATACAGAATTATTTACTTGTCGTTTTAAAGAAACTGCTAGAATAAATCAGATACTTACTTTATTGAAAAATACCCACAAACTGGATTATCAAATTCAGGGGGATCATATACAAATTTATAAACCTATAAAATGAAGATGCTTATGAAGAAAAAACAGATGTAGTAAAAATGAAGAACCGAAGATGCCGCAAACACCCCCGGTTCGGATTAAGCAAGTAACGTATTAGAGACAACCTAAATTTATTACTAACTAATCATTTACAAATGTATGAATTTTATTAAGAAGTGTATGCCATGCGATACGCATAAATCCGCATGGCTCTGGAAAAGTCTATTTATTATGAGGTGTATCTTATTGTTTTTATTATTGGGTACAATGCAAATCACAGCGAGTGTTACTTACTCGCAATCGGTAAAACTATCGTTGAACGTGGAGAACATAACGGTGCAGGATGTCTTGTCAATGATAGAGCAGAAAAGTTCATTCTATTTTACTTACAACCTGAATCAGGTAAATGTAAACCGTAAAGTATCAGTAAATGTAAAGAATAAGCTGGTGACGGATATTCTGGATGAAATATTTAAAAGTGAGAATATCAGGTATACGATCAGTGATAAACATATTGTATTATACAGAGCTGATAAGTCTGAATTACCAGGTGTGAATCAGAAACTTAAAACGATAACAGGGGTCGTGTCCGATAATAACGGTGAACCTATTATCGGGGCAAACGTGTCCATTCCGGGAACAAGTACAGGAACAACTACGGATATGGACGGAAAGTTTACTTTGGAAGTACCCGATAATGCAAAAATTGAAATCTCTTATATTGGTTATATAACCCAAAGTATATCTGTAAGTAAAAAAAATAATTTCTCGATTGTTTTGAAAGAAGACACCCAGGCTTTGGAAGAGGTGGTTGTTGTAGGGTATACCTCTCAAAAGAAAGGGTTATTGGCTGGATCAGTAGAGACAACCAAATTCACAGAATCGTTGTCACAGATTCCGACAAACAGTGCCGCCCAGTCGTTGGTTGGTAAAATGGCAGGTGTACATATCTCCGTTCCTTCCGGTAAGCCGGGTGAACAGGCAAGTGTAGGGGTACGTACCGGTACAACGTGGAATTCCTCACCGATGTTGTTTGTAATTGACGGGATTGTACGTGATGCGGAAACGTTCAATAATTTAAGCCCGAATGAAATTGAATCGGTAAGCGTGTTGAAGGATGCCGCTTCGGCTGCTGTTTATGGAGCACGTTCGGATGCGGGAGTTATTTTGGTTACGACACGTTCCGGTAGCTCAGGGAAGATATCGGTTAACTATACAGCCAATTACTCTGCCGACTTCGCTACGCAAGAAGTAGCTTTGACGAATCTTTATCAGCAAGGTATGGCTATTAATCAGGCATACAAAAACTTTGGCTTGACTGCTCCCCAAGGTGCAGGTTGGAGCGATGAAGAGTTGGAATGGGCGAAAAACCTTCCCGGACAAGGCTTTAACATGCTTGATGACACCTGGCATACACCTTACGTGATGAATCATGCATTAAGCGTCAGCGGCGGTTCGGAAAAAATCAAATTCTTTGGGGCAGCTAATTACTATACACAGAGTGGTTTTATGGAGTCAACCGAATACAATAAGTTGAATATACGTTTGAATGTGACGGCTAACATAACCGACGATTTGCAATTGTACGCTTCTGTTGCTAATACGAATACAAACTATGCTTCTTCTCCAACAGAAGGTACAGATGCAACTTACACGAAAGCACGTGTATCATTTGAATATATGCCTTCACGTTCGCCTGACGGTAAGTGGATTGGCGACGGATGGGCATATGGTAACCCGGCTGCGGCTGCCGAAGGTGCTTCCGGTTACAGAAAAAATAGCTGGATACGACCCGAAGCCAACGTCAGCTTGACTTATAAATTACCATGGATAGAAGGAATGAGCGTAAAGGCTTCTTATTTGGGAAGTTGGAACTCATCGCGTGGTAAAGACTACACTGAGCTGCAAAGGTTTTATTATCCGATAAAATCGGGTGAAAACAACCATATCATCGATGTAAACAATTTGACTAATTATTATGTCAGCAATGAAGGTGCCGGTGTTTCTGCTTCGGGCAATTGGTGGACTTACCAACAGTTGAACTTCCAGGTTAATTACGATAAACGTTGGGGAGATCATCATGTGAATGCGGCTACCGTATACGAAGCTTCGAACTACAATCACTATTATGTATATGGTAGACGCGAACAGTTCCCGTTGTACCAGACCGACCAGTTCTGGGCAGCCGGTTCTTCTGCCGATAAACAGTTCTCCAATGGTGGTCCTGATACAGACGGTGGGCGTGCTTCTTGGGTATTTATCGGTGGTTACGATTATGCCAACAAATATATCTTGAATTTCTCTGTACGTTATGACGGTTCAATGAACTTTGCTCCGAGCGAACGTTGGGGTGTGTTCCCGGCTGTATCGGCTGCATGGGTCGCTTCTGAAGAAAGCTTCTTGAAAGATGTTGAATGGCTTGACTTCTTGAAGTTGCGTGGATCTGCTGCCTTAACAGGTAATGACGCTGTCGGTGGATGGCAGTGGCAGACCAGTTATAAGAATGGTGGTAACTACATGTTTGGTGAAAATGCTGCTGTGAATAATGGTTTGCAGTATGGAAATTTGGTGAATGAATTCCTGACTTGGGAAAAATCTACCGGTATCAACGTCGGTGTAGATTACCGTTTCTTGGGTCACCTGCACGGTGCTGTTGAATATTGGCACAAGCATACGTATGATATCTTAGGTGACCGCCAAAATTCGCTTCCAACCACTTTCTCCAAGACAATGCCGGCTGAAAACTACGGTGTGATCAACGGACAAGGTTTTGATTTCAGTGTGGGATGGGAAGATAAGACAGGTAATGTTAATTGGCATGCCGGTTTGAACTTGTCATACGGATGGAACAATGTAAAGGTTCAGGATTATGCTGCCGGTTTGTTGGACTGGGAAATCCCCGTAGGTAAAGACCGTAGCTATATTGCTGCTTACGAAGGACGTATCCTCCGTTCGCAAGCAGAAGTAGATGCTTTCAAAAAAGAGAATCCTAATTATGTCATGCCTTCAGGTGGTGGCGTAGATCTTCGTCCCGGTTCGTTTGTCTATATTGACAAAAGTGGTCCTGACGGTGTGAAAGACGGTATTATCAACAAGTATGATAAGGATATCCTATACAACAACAATAACCCGGTTTATATGGGCTTGAATTTGGGTGCTACTTGGAAGGGACTTTCTGTAGAAGCTACTTTCACCGGTAAATTCCATAATTATAAAAACTTTGGTGTAATAGGAGATTACCATGACAACCAGATGTGGAATATGGAGTGGATTGAAAATTCTTGGACTCCGGAAAACCCCAATGCAGACCTGCCTATGTTGGCTCCGCGTGACTATCGTTCATATGGTTGGACAGATGTTGATTTCTTCTGGAAGAAGGCTAACTATATCCGCCTTTCCAATTTAAATATCGGTTACACGTTTAATTTTGCCCAGCCTCTAGGTAACGCAATCTCTAGTATCAAGCTGTTTGCAACAGGTACGAACTTGTTCTACATCTCTGGATTCGGTCACTGGGATCCGGAATTGAACCCAGGATGGAGCGGTGTTGGTTATCCTGTAATGAGAACCTTTGGTGGTGGTGTTAGTGTTAATTTCTAAAAATAAAATCTATGAACAATTTCAATATAATAAAAAGAAGTGGACGTAAATTCCTGACTTTATCGGTATGCCTATTGGCGTTGTCTTCTTGCCAGTTAGATTACGAGAACAAATCGGCAATTAATCCGGATAATGTGTGGCAGAATGAAACAATGATCCAGGCATATCTTACCGATATCTATAGCGGCATGGTGCCGGGATGGTCTTCTACGTCTGATACCGACACGGATCTTACAACGGACTCAAACGATAGCATGAGCGAGTGGTTGCGTGGGGTAAACATTTCAGCTTCCAGCCGTGGGGTCGATTTTAATTATACAATTATTGATAAGATTAACTACTTGCTTGAGCAGTTGGAAACAGTACCGGAAAGTGTCATGGCTCTTGAGGATAAAGATGCAGTGGTGGCACAAGCCAAGTTTTGGCGGGCTTACCGATATTGGTCTTACGTAAAGGATTTGGGTGGTGTTCCCCTCATCCTTAAATCGCAGGATGTGAACGACCTGCCTTCGTTGATGATGAAGCGAAGTTCTACTTCTGATTGTATGGCACAAATTGTGA
Organism: uncultured Parabacteroides sp.; assembly: GCF_905196875.1. Taxonomy (GTDB): domain Bacteria; phylum Bacteroidota; class Bacteroidia; order Bacteroidales; family Tannerellaceae; genus Parabacteroides. The sequence goes on from NZ_CAJJWO010000003.1 coordinate 97,302, forward strand.
AGGACTTGGATGATGCCATTCAAGGCTTGCCAGACCGTTGGTCGGGTGTCGACTATGGGCGTATTGACAAATGTGCTGCCATGGCTTTCAAAGGACGCGTACAAATGTGGTATGCTAGTAAGTTATTCAACCGTTCCAATGATAAGGAACGTTGGGAAACAGCCTATAAAACCAATAAGGAAGCTCTAGAACTGGCTGAAAAGAGTGGCTATAAATTGATGGATAAATTTGGCGACATTTGGTTGACAAAAGGGAAGTCTAATACGGAAGCCTTGATCTATAGAAATTACAAATATCCGGATTCGTATTATGACATGAACCAATATCTTCCTGAAGATATTACCCATGGATGGGCATGCCGTCAAGTACCGCAGACACCTCAACTTCTTGCATTCCCGTTGAAGGATGGTTCTTCGATGGCTATCTACGAAAACGAAGAGTATAAGAGCCAAAAACTGGATGTAAACCGCCTTTCTACAGATGCTGCTTACAATGCTGAAATTCTTGACAAATTGGTGAACGGAATGGATCCACGTTTCTACGATTCTTATTCTGTCCCGGGTTGTGATTTCCCGTCGTTGGAAATTCCTGCCGGGCAGTATTTCTGGACTTCGTATGCGAAAACAGAAACGTTCTATAAAGCGATGTCTAACTTGCAGCTTGAACGTAATGCCGGAACTACTCATTATGGCTCATTCTTCCCGTTAAAGGCTATTACGCCGGGATTGAACAATGCCGATTCATATAAAGGTGAAAATAATGCCATCGCTTTGCGTTTGGGTGAAGTTTACCTGAACCTTGCCGAATGTGCTGCCGAAGCAGGACATGTAAATGAAGCGTTGGGTTATGTGGCTGCCATCCGTAAACGTGCAGGTATCGATAAAGGTACGGGCGCTATCGGGTATGGACTGGATGTATATAACACGCTCGACGGTTTCCGTCGTTTGTTATACAACGAACGTGCTGCTGAGTTGTCTCAAGAAAACTTCCGTTATGACGACCTCCGCCGTTGGATGAATTTCGACAACATCAATGCCCAAAAGCATTACAACAACCTGTATGTAGTGTATAACGGAACAGAGGAAGAAGCAAGAAAATTCGACTGGACACGTACGTTGAAAGATGCAGATACGCAGAAGTTCTTCCATATTGATTTCGTGCCGAATGTGAAACAAATTGAAGTTTCCACATTTAATATTTCCACCAAGCATTGGTTCGGTGCCATTGGGGACAAGACTATGGGTGCTAACTTTGACAATGATATGGCACAGCAGAACAATGAATGGGGTGGTTCATTCGATCCATTGAAGTAATGTCTGATTGGATTTGAAGATTCATTATTTTGTAGCGGAGTAGAAGATACTTGCCAAAAGATCTTTTACTTCGCTTTTTAATACTTAATATATGAGGCAAATGAAAAAATTCTTATTAAAATGGGTATGGGTAGTTATATCTCCATTCTTTTTTTCGTGTAATCAGGCAGGGAAGGATCTCTGCTTTGAAACGGATTATGCAGTATTAAAGATGGATTCTACAGGATTCTTAACGAGTATCTACAGTAAAGTTGATAATATAGAATATTTATCTGATAAGAAAAGTTCTCCATTGTTGGCTCTTTATGCCGGTAACGATGAGGCTATTTTGCCTGTTTCGGCTCGACAAATCGATAAAAAGGTGATGTTAACATATGCCAATGGAGCTGAAGCTGTTATAGAAATAGGAGAAAAAGAAGAGTACTTGACGTTTAAACTTATATCACTTACTAATCGTGGTAAAGCGGATCATGTAGTATGGGGACCTTATTATACTACGATACGTGAATATATTGGAGATTTGTTGGGAGTAGTCAGTAATGAACGTTGTACGATCGGTATGGTCGCCTGTAATGACAATACGAATACCGGTCTCCCTACAGATGGAGATATGCACCAAATGTATTACAGAGTACATACACCAGATCCGATCAAATATCCTTTGCCGGATTCGTTATATGAGGGGCAGCGATTGCGTATAGGTGGAGATGGCATTAGTGATGTGGCTTTTACGAATCGGAAAGAAGGTCATTTCTTTTTTAATAAAGGAAATGGGGCTGAGTATATACCGGAGTACGGTTCTTACATTGTAATGAGTTCGCGTGATCGCCGTACTACCCGTGATATATTTTTTACACTTATACCCGGTTTTGAAAATGTGAATGTACCTAAGCATCATCGGGTAGAGGCTGTAGATGAGGATGTTTTAGGATCATCGGTGGCATTTTTTGTTTGTCCTAAAGAGCATACGTTAAAACTTTATGAGAAGGTCGTTTTAGAGGAAGGACTGCCTTATATTACCCAGCAAGGGAAATGGGTTCGTGATCCGAAAGCTGCTTGTGCCGATTTAGCATGGTGGGGACGACATGATAGTTTGATCTCTTATGCCACTCAGTTGGGAGTACGCGCTGTACAGGATGAAGGTTTGGGAGAGTATTATGTCAACCCGGCAAATCGATGGGCGGATAAGATGATTTCTTATGGTGGAAAACAAATTCCGATCGCTGAGTTTACAAAAATGACGAACGAAGCTGGAATCGCTTATGGGTTACATACGTTGTGTGAGTTTTTGCAACCACATTGCGGTGATGTCAGTCCCATTCCTAATGATAGCTTATGCATGGTGTTGAAGACAACGATCACTCATGATTTGAATGCTTCTCAAACGGATATTTGTGTGGCTGATACCAGTTGGTTAAATGAATGGGGAACTTGGCATTGCAATAAACTCAATGTTTTGAAACTTGGGAAAGAACTACTTACTTACGAAGGAGTTACAACAACCCGACCTTATACATTGAAAGGTGTGAAGCGTGGTGCTTACAACACGGTGGCTCAAACACATAAAGCGGGTGAGGTGTTAGCAAAATTACAGATGAACTGTTATAATGGTTTTGTTCCGGATATGAATTTGCAAGACGATTATGCCGATTATTATGCCCGGTTATTAGTTGACGGTGGCATGGATTATGTCGATTTTGATGGACAGGAAAGTTTCATGTATCAAGGACATGGCTATTATTCGATAAAACGATTCTATCGGAATTTGTTTGAGAAGTTCCATGCGTATGGCGGAAATGAACTTCGTGTGATGGGATCTGGTATCATGTATGGGAATTGGCTCTATATGGGAAATGGGAATATTGGTGGAGGAAACAACATGTTTAACCCTGTAACCAATTCGTTCGGCATCCAGGGGAAAGATGAAAGGAACGGTAATATGAATAACTTCATTTGTCCCACTTTCGGTATCCAGAATTTCCAATCGGAATGGAATGAACAAGTGATAGAGAACCTGCAATCGAAAGCCGTGGCATGGAATGCCACCTATATGCTTGGTTTAAGTGAAAACGCGGTTGAAAAATGTTTGGATAAAGAGCGCGTGTTTAAGGCGTTTCGTGTGTGGGAGGATGCCCGTCGTGCCGACATTTTCCCGAAAGAGTTGAAAGAAGAGATGAAAGCCCAAGAGAACCGGTACCATTTGGAACGTGTCGATGAACATACATGGACACTATATACGGTGGAAGATTCCGGCGAACGAACCAATCCGAGGACGCTTTCATCGGCTATTGCGCTTCAATGAATCTTGAAATCTTTATACTTATAAATATACAATATGGTAAAGCATAAAATAGTACAAATCTGTGTGTTGTTGTGTTTGGTACTAGGTATCCAACAAGGAAAAGCACAAGAGGCAAACGGATTGGAATATGGAGAGGCGGTCCAAGGGGTGAATCAAGATCCGAAGCAAAAAAGTATCGGTAGTAAACCGTATGAAATGGATGGGCGTCAAGAAGCTCGGAAACCGTTGCTTACGTTTGATGATTGTACGCAATGGCAAGTCCGGACGGATCAGGTGGAAGCGGCATTATATCGAACTAAAGAACAACGGGTAATAGGCGATTACAGCGGAAAAGTCGTTTACAAAACCAAACAGGCAAAAGCCGGATTTCGTGTAGAACTTGTTGAACCTTATAAATTCGATAAAGAGTGGGATTGCATTAACTTTTGGAATTATGGAAACCATTGGTTATGGGAGAACAGTGGAGAAGCCATGACTCATTATGCTGTTATCCAGGATGCCAAAGGTCGGGAAATAACAATTCCGTTCATGCAAGAATGGTTATGGCGGAATCTGAATTACAAGTATTGGTTTTTGAATCATATCAAATTGAATGATAGTATTGCCCGACCGATTACATTCATCGGATTGGAATTTAAAGGGAATGGCACAAAACCGGATGTGGAGAACAATATTTTCTTGGGTCCTATCTATGGGTATCAAGAAGTTTTGAAGCCGATGAAGTTTAAACCGTTCCCGGAGAAATTACCTTTTCCGCTTCGTGAAGAGACGATTTTGCCGACGAATAAGACGACTGGATTTAGCAATCGTGCAGAGCAACAAGGCGAGAAATACCTTTTCTCATACGAAGGGAAAGATACTAAGCTGACGTATCAAGTAGACCCGGTTTATCCGATAGGCGGCGTGACACTCTTGTGTGACGGACAAGAGAAAAAGGTGAATGCCGACGCTAAGATCCTTTTTGAAAAACGGACAGAAGCAGAGTGGAAAGTTATAGATAAGAGATTAGAAAACGATACTTTGTTCATCCGTTATAAAGCAGTAGGAAAGGGTTTGAGCCAACGCTTTGATTGTTCCTATACGATCAAGCAGAAATCTTTGATTTGGACGATTGAAGAAAAAGCAGCGGATGGGAAAGTGGAAGAGATCTGCTTAGGCATAACAGATAACGTGTCGGATGGTAAATTGGTGGGCGTTCCTTTCTTGGTGTATAACCCTTTTGCTAATGATTCCTATACGGCTGATGCTCCCAGTATACTGTATGCCGACAATCTGTTCTATTTGACAATGTTTGATTGGTATTATACCAATGCTTCCATGTATTATGGTGGAGAACAGGGTATCAAAGATGGTAAAGCGACCTACAATGGAGGTGTCAAATATTATCCGTTGAACAACAAAAAACGTAATCCATTACGCGAACGTCTTTTCATTAACGTATCGCCGGATGTACATGAAGTGTTTCCAACGATTGACAACCCCTCATCTCCTATGCGTTCTAACCAGGTAGACCGTTTGTGGGCGATCAACGGTGGTAGTGATCTGCCTAAATTAGGAAAGTTCGTGACAGACTTACGGTCTAAAGGAGTAGAAAATGTTAGCATTCGCTATCACGAAGATTTTTGGCGTGCTAATGGAGAGAGCTATACATTCCGAACAATACCTAACCCTGATCTAGGTACGGAACGTTTGAAAGAATATGTTCGTTTTGTACAAGGGCAAGATTGGAGGATTGGTTTTTATTCAAATTACATGGATTTTGCCCCTGTAAATGCTTTGTGGAATGAAGATTGGGTACGTATTAGCTACAAAGATTATGGTTGGGGACCTGCTTGGTGTAGATGCTATGCTAATAAAGTAACTATAGGTTGGGAACAACAGGCCATTTTGGCTCCGCAAATACATAAGACATTTGGAACAAACTTTTCTTATTGTGATGTGGAAACTTGTATTTCTCCTATGGATCGGGTAGATTACGATTATCGTACTCCGGGAGCAGGAAAATTTCGTACTGTATTTGAATATATTGGTATGACTTTGATGAACGAACGTCGTGCTTATCAAGGCCCGGTTTATTCGGAAGGTGGTACACATTGGTTTTATGCCGGATTGTTGGATGGGAATTATTCACATATGAATCATGATTTACCTATATTCCCGGATTTTCAGTTGTTAAAGATTAATCCATTGGAAATGGATGGAATGTCAAACGTATCTAATGAAGCTTATGTGGCTTATGCTTATGCTTTTGGTAATATCGGAATTTTGTCTGATGGTTTTGATGCAGTTCGCAGATATGCCTTTTTGCAACCATTTCAAAATAGTTATTCGATGATTCCGGTAAAAGAGATATTGTATTTTGATGGAAAATCTTATGTCTCATCTTCCGATGCAATTAAAAAAGATCTGTTGAAATCTCCTTGTATCCGAGTTGAATACAATAATGGTTTAAAGATTTATGCTAATTTCTCAGATCAACCATGGTTGGTTAAAGAAAATAACCATGATTATTCATTACCTAAATATGGAACTTTGGGCATTTTGCCAGGAAGCCGTTTGTTTTCGGTTTCTTCAATAAATCCTATCTCTTTAGCAGGAAAATTATTAGATAAAGTTTATTCGGATCATTTGTTCTATATTGATACGTATGGCGAAACGGAGAAGGGTGATCTAGGAGGTAAAGGTTCTTATATGTTGAAAAAAGAAAAGTTTGGTTGGGAAATTGTTCCTTTGAAAGATTTAGAGAAAGTAGATTTTGATTTATCTTTACTTGGACTTTCTGCATTAGGTGTAGATATAGAAGCGGTTGATAAGGACGGAAATGCCATAACAGTGATAAACCAAACTCCTCTGACTAATCAAGTTCATTTTGAACATGAGCCTCAATATTACAAATATAGGATTTGCCCAGTTTCATCTATTTCCCAATAATAACGAGGATGTCCAGTATTATGTCTCTTTTAGGATTAATAGCCGGACATACTAGTAAACAATAATAATCCATTGAATAGGCAATTATTTGCTATGTTTAATGTGAATGGTTGTCTTTATTTTTGTGTAGTAAGTATATGTAAATTAAGAAATCTAATAATCTAATTTGTGACCTTATGAGATTTAGAAGAATTAGTAGTGTTTGTGCTGTTGTATTTTTGATATTATGTTCATGCAAACATTCGTATGTCGATGAACTCTCGACTCAATATGCAACATTCAGTGTAGATGGAAAAGGTTTTATTCGCAAGGTGGCGGATAACAGAACAGGCGTAAATTATCTGGCGGAAGAGGGAACGTCTCCCTTATTAAGTCTCTATGATGGAAAAGAATACATCATGCCCACCAGCCTGATAGCCGAAGACGACAAATGGATACTGACTTTTGCCAATCAGTCGGAAGCTGTCGTTTCAAAAGAAGTGAAAGACGGGTATATTCGCTTATCTTTGGTTTCATTAAGTAATCGTGACCGGATTGAAGCTATAGCCTGGGGACCTTATGCAACCAATATATCTCAATATATAGGAGAGACGGTAGGAGTGGTGCGTGATACGATTTTTGCTGTCGGTGTACAAGCGCTCGGCATAAATACGACAGAGGGACGACCTCATCTGGGGGATGATGCTACAGGCGGCTGTTATATTGATCCGCTGCCGGGACAAGAACTTCCTGACGATTTGAAAGACAAAATAGGTCAGCAAACTTATGACATCAATGTGAATGAAGAAGGAGATATGCCCGAATATGTACGCATGATAAGGGGGAATGCGGCTGTTGCACGTCCGTATGGTAGTGATATTCAATTTTTCGCACGTGATTGGCGAAAAGAAAAAGTAATAGACTATATAGGGAGAAGACAGACTGTGACGGCTTTGGACCAGGATTTCATAGGAAGTTCCATTGCCTTGTTTGCCGTGCCATCTTCAGAAGCTGTCGATGTTATCGGGAAGATCGAGATAGGGGAAGGATTGCCACATCCGATGATGAACGGGGAGTGGATCAAAAATCGGAAGCTTCAGAATCCGGCTTATATGTTATATGAGGGTCGTACGCTGGATAATGCATTGAATTATGCTGATTCTTGTAATTTCAATTTAGTTCATATCGGGGACATATTCAAAAGCTGGGGACATTTTGATTTACATACCTCTCGTTTTCCGGAGGGAGCAGAGCAAATCAAAGCTTTTACCGACAGGGCGAAAGCTCGTGGCATTGAAATCGGCGTGCATACGCTGACGATGTTTACTTCTACGCATGACCTGTATGTCTCTCCCGTACCAAGTGATAGCCTGGCCATTTCAGGTAGTTCTGTTTTGACAAAAGAGATCAGTGCTACTGATAAGGATATAGAAATTGAATCACCGGAATTTTTTACCTATTTGGGTGAAACGCATTCGGCAAAGATAGGTACGGAGATTGTGTCGTATCGGGAGGTGACACCGGATAAACCTTATAAGTTGTTGGATTGCACTCGTGGACAGTTCGGAACGATGCCAACGGATCATAAAGCGGGTGAAAAGATCGATAAGCTGCTGAATAATTGTTATAGCGGTCTTTTTCCGGATATTCATTTGAGTGATGTTTTTGCTAAACGTCTGGCTGAAGTTTGTAATGAAACGGGAGTCGGATTGATGGACTTCGACGGTTATTACGGAGGTTCGCCTACAGGGCATGGTTTATATGGGGCTTCCAGGTTTTTGAAACAATGGTTTGACGACCTAGATCAGAAAGGCATTATCTCTTGCGGCTCATCACCGTTCCATTATTGGTGGCACATCTATTCCTTCATGAACTGGGGAGAACCTTGGTACGACAATCTGCGTGAAAGCCAGGTCAATTACCGTTTGGAAAACCAGCGTTATTTCGAACGGAACCTGATGCCGGGTATGTTGGGTTGGTTTAAATTGGAACAGACTTATCGACCGGAAGATATTGAATGGATCCAGGCACGTAGTGCCGCTTTTGATGCCGGCTATTTGTTGCGCGTAGACGAAAGCATCGAACAGAACGGATTTAAGAGTCGTCTTTTCGAAGCTATTCGGGAATGGCAGAAAGTGCGTAACAACCACCTGCTGACTGCCGAACAGAGGGAAAAGATGAAGAATCCTAAAAACGAATTCCATTTGGAAAAAGCGGGTGATAATGTTTGGAACTTGTATGATGTAATCTTGAAAGGGGATAATGTCCACAAGTATCGTTCGGTACAAACGGGAGAACCTTTGTTAAGTAAGTTTACTTTTGATAATCCGTATGAGAAGCAGCCAGTACAGTTCTATGCAACGATGAAAGCCGGAGACGAAGCGGGTGCACAAATCACCAACCTGCAAATTTTGGTGGAAGGTTGTGCTCCGATCCAAATGCAAGAGATATTGAAAGCGGGCGACAAACTCTATTGCGATGGCAATTCCGTATATGTATGTGATGAATACTGGAAGCCTCGTAAAAGCTTTGCCGTATCCGAAACTACTGCATGGGGAAAGGGGAAAAACAATGTGACGGTACAATGCGACTTCTCTTCCTCAAAAGCCCCTTCTGTTAATGTGGAATTTAAGGCATTGGGAAATAAGGAAATTGTAAAAGGAAGATAAACAACAATAATCCACTAAATAAGCAGCTATTTGCTATTTTTAATAGGGATAGCTGCTTTTAGTATGTTTATTCAAATATTTGGAACATGAAAAAAGCAATATACTTTATCTTACTATGTTTTTTGTGTGGAACCATGTTTCCTGCATTTCTTCAAGCCCAGGAAAACCGGAAAGGCAGTTGGTTGCCAGATGGTAATCCGTTGGAAGGCAATCAGGAGATAACCGCCTTTCTGAAATCACTCGGGGGTAGTTTCCGGCCGATGTTGGTGAGGTACGATGGATCGGTTGTTTGTGAGAAAGCAACATTTCAACAAGGGAAAGCAAGCCTGCGCTCTTCGGAGTGGAGTTGCGATTTGAAACCGGTGAAATCTCATTGGGAGGTATTGGACTTGGATATCTGTTTTAAAGTGGATAAAGGCGAATTACAATCCGGAGGTGTCGCCGTCGCTTTTGATTTCAAAGATTGGAGCCGGGATAATTTTGTATTGATACCGGCGTATGTGTACAATGGCAATCGTTTCAATGTAGAAACAAACGGTTATTGCTCTCCTTATCCGAAACATTATTTGTATAATAAAGAAGTCCTGACCCAGTTGTTTGCCAACAATCCACGGTTGGCTTTGGAGGAGAACACACCGGGGAAGATAGAGGGACTTACCGGGAATGCCTCTACAACCGCTATGTGTTTCTTCTCCCCATCCAAAAAAGTGGGTATTCATCTTGTTGTTTCAACAACGCTCAGAATTTGGCGATCATGGAATATTTGTAGAAGAGAATGCGACGCAAAACGAGGCTTCATTTGTCGTGATCGGACCAGGCGTACGTGAATTGCGTGCCGGGTTCGGCGATTTTTCTCCAAGTGGCGATAAGGGAGCAGATTGGAAATCCGGAGACAAGATAAACCTGAGATTCAAAGAGTATAGCTTCAAGGCTAATAGTAAGCAGGATTTATACGCGCGGTTTATGGATGAACGTAAGGCATTGGTCGGCCCGAACCATTCAAGGAATCTGACACCGTTCAGCAAGACGTTGGAACTTACGGCAATGTATAAAAACAAGAACCGTCGGGCGGAATTACCTTTCGGCCATTTTTACCGTACCGCAAATGGGGATGGTTATTTGGTCGGATGGGTAGGAGGATTGATGGACACATACGCTCTTTTAGCCATGAACGATCCTTTGTCGCGCGAACGGGTTCTTACGACCTGCGACTTTGCGTTCGGGAACTATGTAAATACGGAAACTGGGGATGTGATTATCTACCATTCTGCTTCAGGAGCTATGGCTCCAGCCGGTTTGGTCATGGCAAGCCGTTATTTTCATGAACCGGAATTCTTGGAAATAGCGAAAGAGACAGCCTGGTTTATGTATGACAAGGAAATTATCGGTTTGGGATTTACCTCTGGTGCCTGTGGTGATATCATGCAGGATGCCGATTCAGAGTCGAACTTCGCTTTTACTGAGTCGTTGATGGCGTTGTATTATGCCACTTCCGATAAACAATGGTTGGATATGGCTCGTAATGTAGCCAATATAGCCGCTACATGGACTCTTACATACGATTACCAATTCCCCGTAAACTCTATCATTAGCAAGTTAGGTGGCCATGTGGCCGGTGCGGTATGGGCCAGTACCCAAAATAAGCATGCGGCTCCCGGTGTATGTACGATGTCGGCAGACCATTTGTTCAAGATTTACGGGGCAACAGGCGATCAGCGGTATGCGGATTTGCTTCGAGATATAAACCATGCACATGCGGAAGTCATGGAAACACCGGGAAGACCTACCACTGGCATGGGACTGGGCTCTTCGATGGAACGTATCCAGACGACAGATGCCGATGGCAAAGGAGCCGTCGGTGTTATCCTTTATACATCCAACGGTTGGACGGAAGGGAATGGTATGTTGATGGGAATCGAAATACCAGGTATTTACCTCCAGACGGATAAAGATGAAATGTATGTATTCGATCATGTGGATGCCAAAGTAGTCAAACGTGATAAGTCGGGTATAACTTTGGAGATCACCAATCCGACGCGGTTTGATGCCTCTGTAAGTATTTTTGCGGAAGCATCGAAAGAAGCCTTTAGGATACCATAACTTTCTTGGTTGGAAAAAAGGTCGACATAAAATCGGGTGAAACCGTGCAATGTATGTTGCCTTGTCAGTAAAACAGAGTTTCTCATTTAAATAAACATAGTTTTATGCTTAAGAAAATATTGTTTTTGAGAGTAACCTTGTTGGTTGCCGGATGTACATCCAAAGGGTCTTGGAATTTCAAGACCGATTATTGATCCATTATCTAGGTGTTTCGGATACAGAACCATACAGGCTGTTGAACGTAACTCGTGGTTATTGAAATACGGAAGCAAGCAGTCATTCAGCCAATGACACTATTTATAAGTTACAGGTTACGTTGAATTACGGTTATGACGAAGTGATTCCTAATATGGATCTTCAGGATGAAATAGCTGAGGTATATGCGGAAATAGTGTCAGTCAATGGTATCCGTTATTACGATTTTGATGGTTTTGAGTTTCTTTGGAACAGCGGTCATGGTTATTATTCTACTAAACGCTTTTTGCGGAAAATGTTTGAACATGCCAAAGAACTGGGAGTGGATTACATCCGTTTCACCGGTGCAGGGTTCAACGAAGGTTCATAGCATTATCAAAGTATCAATAATGCCGGTGGCGGAAAAAATTTGTATGATACGGAATTGAGGGTATGGGGTAGTACCACCAGCCAGGGGAAGGATGCCCGAGACCAATGCTTTGCTAACTTCTTCCCGATCTCGTTTGGTTCAAATTTCCCGATAGTGGAAACATCTACAGTGGAGACATATGAGCACGTCGAAGCCATGTCGGTGGGTTGGGGAGTAAGTTATGCTCTGAAATTAAGCCAGAAAGACATGGAAAGTTGTCCGCAAAAAGAGGCCATTCGTATCCGTTAAAGAAGGCTTCCAAGTAAAATATGTCTTTTTTGAAAATAGGACTATAGTGTTAGCTTGTTTAGCACTATAGTCCTGTTTGTATTAGCACTACTGTGCTACGAAACCTGAAGTTATAGTGCATTTTACAAAATAAAACAGTGACCTTTATAGTAGTTTTATTTATATATTCTTATTATATTATATAGAGTGTCCATCCGGTTGTCCCACGGCTGTTCCTCAGGCCTTTTTAAGTGTACTTTAAGTTGTTGTAAATAAGTGCTTTATAGATGGTTATGGGTGTCCCGTCGTTGTCCAACTGACTGTCCCAGATGTCAAAATCCATTTTAATGTAAACTGGAGTGTTGTGTAATGTGTTGATTTACATATTAATATGGTGAAATAAACAGTCTCTGTTCCTTTCTTACGAATAGTCTGGGAAACTCTGTTCTTTTTTCTGAAAGAGTGAGATTAGTAAGTAATAGCCGTATAATTGGCAAATAACAATAATAGGTTTATATTTGTACTGGATTAGAATATGTTACTCGGTGGAAATAATTATCTCTTGTCAAATATGTTAACCTGGTAGCTATTTAATGAGGAGGATTGCAGTATAAACATGGATAGTGAACTTTTATATCGTCTGAAGGAGGGAGACAGGGATGCTTTTAATACTGTCTATTGGCGGTACAGTCCGAAGGTATACAACACTGTTCTGTATTTGCTGAATGACGCTGATTTGGCTGAAGATGTAGTGCAGGAACTCTTCCTGACTATTTGGGAAAAACGCGGGAACATTCAACCCGAACTTAATTTTGAAGCCTATATCTCAACTATCGCCCGTAATTTGGCTTATAAATACATAGAAGAAGCTCTTCGTAAAAATCAATCGCTCGAAGAGCTCAATGATATAAAACTGATATCCAGTTCAGAAGAAGATGCCATTGAAGCCGATTCATTGCGGGAGTATATTTTTAATGTCATTTCGTCATTCCCGGAAATGCGCCGGAAAGTATTTATCATGAGCCGTTTTGAAAACCTATCGCATGCAGAAATTGCGGAAAACCTATCCTTGTCCGAACGTACGGTAGAAGCCCATATCTATCAGGCTTTGAAAGAACTCCGTAAAGTGCTGGGCAATAAGGCAGTGGCTTTCCTTCTTATTTATCTTTCCTTGTAAAAGCACATATTTCTTTTCTAAATGTTTCCTTTTATTTATGACTAGTGTGTAAATTAAAGTTAAATACAAATGTTTTTTATCTTTCGACTAAGTAGTAGATACATTGGGAAGACTATTATATATAAACGAATCAATAATGAGAATAGAATTACTTCACCGTCTGATAGCAGGTTCCACCACTGAAGAAGAAAATCGGCAGTTGATGGAATGGTTCCGGCAGTGTGCATCCAAAGAAGAGTTTTTTGTACTGTTTGAAACTGCTTGGAAAGACAGCTCGGATGAAATGCCCAGAGATGTACAGGAACGTATGTATCGTCGGTTGAGTCTTAGACTGGATGAGAAGGAGAAAGAGGTGAAAAGCGTTCCGTTGCGTTCTCGTTTTTCATGGAAAGTTGGTCAGCGAATTGCTGTGGCTTGTATAATCATTGTATTGAGTCTGCTCAATTATAATATGAACCATAAGCAAAAACAATTGTCGACACAGAATTTCATGGTCTTTGCGGAAAAAGGACAGCGAGCTTTTGTCACTTTGCCTGACAGTACAAAGGTCTGGTTGAACTCCGATACAAAGATCAGTTATCCGGCGGACTATGGCATGAAAGAACGGAATGTGACATTAGTAGGAGAGGCTTATTTTGAAGTGGCAAAAAATCCAGATAAACGCTTTGTCGTAGAAGCGAAAGGCATGCAAGTAGAAGCTTTGGGTACTGCATTCAATATTAATGCCTACAGGGATGATAATAAAATGATTGCATCGCTGTTTTCCGGCTCTGTGCGAGTCAGCTATGAAGATCATGTGGCGATTCTTAAACCGCATGAGTCTGTTAAGGTTGATTTGCTGACACGGGGATTTTTACAATATAAAGATGAAAACATGCAGGATATAGCTCTTTGGAGGGAGAATGAGATCACATTCGACGGTGAGTCTTTAGAAGAGATTACCCGTATAATGAATCGCCTGTATAATACGACCATACATATAGAGGACGAATCGTTGAAGAAAGAATGTTATGTAGGAACCATCCGGAATAACAGCCTTGAAAACTTTATCGATATTATTAACCTGACAACTCCGGTTGTTTATGAGTATAAAGGAGACACTGTTTTCCTGAAAAGAAGAACTCTAACCAACAGGAGATAAATACTAATATGTCTAATCTAATAAATATGCCTATGAGAAAGGACTGAAAGAATAAAAAAGCGAGGTAACCCTTGATAGAGCTACCTCACAAGTTCAATTTAGCAGATATCCCATCAGTTGATATAGTCGATGTAGGAGATTGACTGTTATTAACGGGATTCCTCTGCTTACAAAGTTACAAACATTTATTTTATCTACATCTTATTTCTAATTAAAAGAAAATTGAGTAACATGAAGCATTTATTTAAACAAACGGTTATTCTGACATTATTGTTAACCTTTCCACTGTTGGAAATCCACGCTCAGATAACCATACATATGAAAGACAAACCCGCTTCGGAAGTGGTGAAGCAAATTGAAAAAGTAAGTAAATATCGCTTTTTCTATAAAAAGGGTCTTCCCGGCATGAATACTGCTATTTCCGTTGATGCAAACGATCAGAGTATTGAAACGGTGATGGGACAGATTGCTAAACAGGTTTCTGTGTCTTATACTATAAAAGGAGAAACACAGGTTGTACTGACTGAGCCGGAGTTTCAAAAAAATGCTACCAATCAAAAAAAATCACTGAAGGGGACTGTAACGGATACAAACGGTGAACCGGTTATTGGGGCAAATATTATTCAGAAAGGTACAACCAACGGAGTCATTTCCGATGTCGATGGTAATTTCAGCATGGACGTACCGGAAGGTTCGATTCTTGAAATTTCTTATATAGGTTATCGCCCTAAAGAAATCAAAGTAGGGAGCAAGGAAACTGTAGCCATTACTTTGGAAGAAGATACCCAGACATTGGAAGAGATTGTTGTTATCGGATACGGTACTCAGAAAAAGATAAATATGACCGGTGCTGTAGCCCAGATTGACAGTAAGGATCTGGAAAGTCGGCCTATTCAGAACTTGTCTTCTGGTATTCAGGGCTTGATGCCGGGTGTAACAGTTACTTCGCAGGGAGGACGTCCGGGACAGGATGGCGGATCTATCCGTATCCGTGGTGTCGGGACTTTGAATACGGCCGATCCTTACATCCTGGTGGATGGCATTGAAACAGGAACGATGAACTCGGTCGATCCGAATGATGTTGAAAGTATTTCGGTTCTGAAAGATGCTGCTTCTGCTGCTATTTATGGTTCCAAAGCTTCCAATGGTGTCATTTTGATTACAACCAAACGCGGTAAGACCGGTAAGCCTCGTATTTCCTATAATGGATACGTCGGTATTCAGAATCCTACGAATCTTACTGAGCGTCTGAACTCTTATGATTATGCACGCCTTTATAGCCAGGTAATGGTTGCTGAAGGTCTGACACCTCGTTTCTCAGAAGAAGAGATACAGAAATTTAAAGATGGAACAGATCCGAATTATCCGAATACGGATTGGTACGGAGAGGCTTATAGAACTGGTATCCAGCATTCTCATAACGTCAGCATGAGCGGAGGTACGGAAAATGTGAAATATATGGGGTCTGTCGGTTATCTGAATCAGAGTGGTATTTTACCGAATGCAGAAAGACAGCAGTTTAATGGTCGTACGAATTTGGATGTGCAGCTGAATCCTAGATTGGCTGTTCGTATGAATCTGGCCTATATTAAGAATGATTATTCAGATCCTACATCTTGTTACGCGGGAGGTGGATCCGGTCAGATCTTCCGTTCATTGCAAGGAATGGCTCCCTGGATTGTCGGACGTTATCCGGACGGAACTTATGGTACTGTTTCTGATGGTAATCCTTTAGCATGGCTGGATTTGGATCAGACCGTTGACCGTAAAAATCAAAATTTCTCGGGAGTCCTGGCTGTAGATTATAAGGTAACGGATGGTTTGACGGCTACAGTAACAGGTTCTTATGTGAACGATCAACAACATTATCGTGATTTTCAGAAATATATCAGGTACAATGAGAATAAAGAGTCGGAGCCTAATCATTTGGATGAACGTTATTATGGTTGGCATCGGGCAACATTTGATGCCTTATTGAATTATGATAAACAATTCGGGCTGCACAATTTAAAGGCAATGGCAGGATGGCATACCGAAAAGTATGATTATTCCTATACTAAAGCTTATCGTAAAAATTTTCCTACAAACGATTTGACGGATATCGGTGCAGGGGATGCAGCTTCCCAAACCAATGAAGGATACACCAGAGAGTTGGCAATGGTTTCCTGGTTTGGTCGTATTAATTATGATTACGCCGGTAAATATTTATTCGAAGCGAATATCCGTTCTGATGCTTCGTCCCGTTTTGCTGATGGAAATCGCTGGGGATATTTCCCGTCGTTTTCAGGAGCATGGCGTTTGAGTGAAGAAAGCTTTATGGAAAGTACAAAAGACTGGTTGAATAATCTGAAAATCCGTGCTTCCTGGGGATTATTGGGAAATCAGGATGCTTTGGACGAATATTATCCGTGGATGAGTACTTATAATCTGGATGCCAAATATCTGTTTGGAGGAGAGGTGAACACTGGGTATTATCAGAAATCTTATAAACTTTCTACTATTGGATGGGAGAAAGCCCGTACCTGGGGTATTGGTTTGGATGCAACGATTAATAATAAGATCAATATCTCTTTCGATTATTATGATCGTAAAACAACAGGGATTATTATGGATGTGCCGGTACCTGCAGAATTCGGTCTGGATGCTTATAAAGATAATGTCGGTGCAATGTCCAATCGCGGAATCGAGCTGATGGTAAGTTATAATAATTCCTGGGGAGATTGGAAGTTTGGTGCAACGGCAAATATGGCTTATAATAAGAACGAACTGCTGAATTTAGGTGGAGTCGATTATATGGCTGACCCTAAAAATGAGTATAAACGTCGTGAAATCGGAAAACGGTTTAATTCCTACTATGTGTATAAAGCAGATGGTTTTTTTAGCTCTGATGCTGAAGCACAGGCTTATATGGATAAATATGCAGGAAAGGATGGGTATCCGTTTGGTTCTCAAAAGTTTAAGGCTGGGGATTTGATTTATAAAGATGCCAATGGCGATGGTAAAATTACGGCCGATGACCGTATTTTGGCTGGATCGACTGATCCGACTGTTACATTTGCACTGAATCTGAATGCCGGTTATAAAGGCTTCGATTTGTCGATGCTGTTTTCGGGTGCTGCGGGTGTACATCGTATGGTTGATGGAGGTTCTGTCGGTACTTTTTCCGGTGATATTTCTCATCCTGCATCTATATGGCTTGATGCCTGGACCCCGGATAATCAGGATGCAACGATGCCTCGTATATATTATATGCAAAACTCTCCGAGTGCGTCTTATAATGTCATGTCGACATTCTGGATACAAAATACCAGTTATCTACGCATGAAGAACCTTCAGTTGGGATATACGATCCCTGCTAAAATATTGAAACCGATCGGTATCGAGAACTTGCGTGTTTATTATTCTGCAGAGAATTTATTTACGCTTGATAATATGTTTTTTGATATTGATCCGGAAAACTCAGGAACAAATGAATATCCTTTGCTTCAGACCCATTCTTTTGGGGTAAATCTGACATTCTAATCTATTTATTATCTACAATTTAAAAGAAAGTTTTATGAAACGACTATTAATATATATGCTAACAGGTGCATCGTTAATGGGCACATCCTGTTCTGATTTTTTAGATACGATTCCCCGGGATGCTTTATCTCCAAGTACGACTTGGCAGACTGAAGAAGACGCTCAAAAGTTTTTGGTTGGTTGTTATGACGGATGGGTGGATGACAGTGCGATTCTCTATTGGGATTGTGGCTCTGATTTCGGCTATAATAATTTTATACATGAAGGCTGGAGGCTTATAGGTAACGGTGGTATGTCTCCGGGAAATCAGGTGGCCAATTTATATAGTTTTAGTATGATTCGTCGTTGTAATGATTTTCTGACTAATATAGAAAATGTTGAATTTGAAGATGAAGCAGAAAAAAATGATATGATCGGCCAGGTAAAGACTATCCGTGCTTTCCAGTATTTTGATAAGAACTGGTGGTATGGTGGTATCCCTATTATCGATTCTTATTCTACTGCAGATGAAGCAAAGGTGAAACGTAATACGGAGGAAGAAGTAAAACAATATGTTTATGATGAATTGGATGCTGCCATTCCTTTGTTAAAAGAAGCACCTGCAGCCAGGGGGTATATTGCAAAAGGGACAGCTTTGGCATTGAAGATGCGTTCCGCTTTATATTATGGTGATTATGCACGTGCAAAAGAAGCTGCAAAAGCTATTATTGATATGGGAATGTACGATCTGGAGTCTGATTATTCCAGACTGTTCCTGGTAGAAGGTCAGGATTCCAAAGAGATTATCATGGCCACTCAGCATGATACGAATTTGACTTCTACCTGGGTAATAGCTACTATGTATAATAATGCAGATGGTGGTTGGTCGTCAATGGTTCCTACCCAGAATCTTGTTGATTTTTATGAAATGGATAACGGTTTAACAAAGGAGGAAGCCGGTAGCGGTTATGATCCGGTTCATCCGTTTGCCAATCGAGACCCGCGTATGGCTATGACAGTGCTTTTTCCCGGACAGGACTGGGGAGGCGGAATATTGAATACGCTGGATAAGACCGTTAACGGAGCTGCCAATCCGAATGATCCGAACGGGGCGGATAACTCTTCTAAAACCGTTTTGACTTGGGCTAAGTATTTGGGTAAAAGTGTGAATTATTATGCTGATATGTGGTCTGCGAATGCTAATATTATTGTTTTCCGCTATGCAGAAGTCTTGTTGAGCTATGCAGAAGCAGAAAATGAACTGAATGGTCCTTCTGCTGAAATATATAACATACTGAACCGTATTCGCAATCGTGTCGGGATGCCTGATGTCGATCAGACAAAGTATAATACACAGGCAGAACTGCGTAAATTGATCCGCCGTGAACGTTCTGTAGAACTGGCTGGTGAAGGTCTTCGCCGGGCGGACATCCTCCGTTGGAAAGACGATAGCGGAAAACTAGTGGCGGAAGAAGTTTTGAATGGTCCGTTAAACCGTATAACAGGAACTATCGATTATAAAGAAAGTGATCCTTATAAACGTGCGGTAGTAACAGGAACGGAATTGATCGAGCCTCGTCAGTATGCACCTCATAATCGTTATTTACCGATTAAACAGGATGCAATGGATAAGAATCCGAATCTGGATCAGACTCCAGGTTATTAATTTTGTAATTGTTTGAAAGCTTGGAATATCTCCGATGTCTTCTGTGTTTCGGAGATATTCCTCTTTTTTTAATGAAGACCAGTGTTGTACTTGCTAAAAATAATTAGAATGAAATTACACAACCTTTTCAATATAGCATTATTGTGTTTAGCCTCTTTCCTGGTTAAGGCACAACAAGTATGGACTCCTGATAACGGAGACGGAACATTTACGAACCCTCTTATGTGGGGAGACTGGCCTGACCCCGATATTATTCGCGTCGACGATGATTTCTATTTTATATCGACCAGTATGCATTATGTTCTGGGAAGCCCGATCGCTACCTCTAAAGATTTAGTTAACTGGAAAATGGTGGGATATGCCGTTGACCGATATGACGAAGATGAACGTTATGATATGCAGAACGGACAGTTATACCTGAATGGTTCCTGGGCAAATACGATCCGTTATAATAACGGTAAATTTTATGTAGGTTTCTGTACCCCTTATGGGTTGGGCACGGAAACCGGACATTTCTCCATCTGTGAAGCAGATAAACCGGAGGGTCCCTGGAAGCGTACCATATTCCCGGAATATCTCTACGATCCGGGGCTGTTTTTCGATGATAACGGCAAGGTATATGTGGTTCACGGGCAGGGAAAGTTACTCATTACGGAATTGAATTCAGACGTGAGGTCTGTTAAAGGAAAACCTGTTGAAATCTGGAATAAACGATTTGAGAACAGCCAGACATTCGGTAAACGTTTTGGAATGGAAGGTGCCCATATGTACAAGATTAACGGAAAATATTATATCACTTGTCCGGCTGGTGGCACGGAAGGCTGGCAGGTTTGTCTTCGTTCCGATAGTATTTATGGTCCGTACGAACATAAAATAATCGTGGACGACAACAGTTCTTATCCTCCTAACGGTTTACATCAGGGAGGGATGGTTCAATTGAAGAATGGCGATTGGTGGTTTATTATCATGCAGGATCGGGGACCTATCGGTCGTGTTCCCTGTTTAATGCCTGTAAAATGGGTCGATGGCTGGCCAATGCTGGGTACTGAAGGAAAAGATGTCATTACTTACCCGAAACCGAATGTCGGTAAGACATATCCGGTTATGGTACCGGAGACATCAGATGAGTTTAAAGGGAAAAAACTGGGCTTACAATGGCAGTGGAACCATAATCCGGATGATATGAAATGGACATTGACTGAACGTCCGGGATATATGCGTCTAAAGGCATCGCAGGCAAAAAATCTGAAAGAGGCTCGTAATACTTTAACTCAACGTGTACAGGGGCCGTCATCAGAAGGTTCTGTATTGGTGGATATTACCGGTCTGAAAGATGGAAATGTGGCAGGATTCGGAGTATTCCAGTTTCCGTATGCTTATGTAGCTGTACAGCAGGAGGGAGATGACCGGAAGATTGTTATGTGTAATGACGGAGAGATCGTAGAGACGGTAGATGCTTTAAAAGGTAATAAGATCTGGATTCGTGCCCGGGTTATGGACAAAGACTTTACAGCTCGTTTCTATTACAGTCTCGATGGAGAGATTTATTCTCCGATAGGAAATGAACTGAAAATGGGGTTAGGTTTGGATTGGACTGCAAACCGTTTTGCTTTGTTTAATTATTCAACGAAAACAAATGGAGTTGGCGGTTATGCTGATTTCGACTGGTTCCATTTTATTGGAAAATAATGGGATCATGAACTTGAATCTTGTATCGGAATAAAATGAAAAACATCAAGAATACTTTGATATTATTGTTGCCGGTTTTCAGTATGTACTTTTTTTCTGCATGCGATCGTCAACAAGCTGACCAACCTGATCCGGTGGAGTCGATCATAAAAAAACATATTATTCGTTTTACGACTCCGCCGGAACGAATTCCTGCCCGGTATGCAACTGATGCACCTTTGCTGGGGAATGGTTTTACTGGTATCGCGTTGGGGGGAGCTCCGGAAGCACTGGCTTTTTATGTGGCGCGTAATGATTTTTGGCGATTAAAATCAGCGCTAGATGAATCTTATCCTGCTGTATTGGGTAAAATAGAATTGTCTGTCCCTGAGTTGAAGGGAACTTCTTATCTGGTAGAACAAGATTTATATGACGCGATCTCTTATGCATCTTTTACTAAAGAAAGTCTTTCTGTGTATTGTAAAACCTATTTGGCTGCTACCGAAGATATCTGGGTTTTAGAGATAAGAATGGAGGGAAAGGATGCATTGGAAGGATCTGCCCGGATTGTTTTGCCCGGAGAAAAAGAAATATTGAATGAGCCGCCTTTGGAACGTGTATTTCCGGATATCAGAGAAAATGATTTCACTTCGGATGGAATCCAATATGTATCCCGTGCCTTTGTTGATTCTGTAGATATTCCAACCAAAGCTGCTATGGCATTGCATGTAGAAGGTTCCCCGGATGGTAAATTTATTTTGAGACCTGGAGAAACAGTCCGTATAGTAGGCTCGTTCTCCAGTAATTTTAAAAGTGATGATTGTGTGGCGGAAGTCATACGAAAGGTGGCGGATTGTTCGGTCGGAGAACTGGTGGCTATAGAAAAAGATCATAAACAATGGTGGAAAAATTATTGGAAGAAATCATATGTCAGTATATCTGACAGTATCATTGAAAAACAATATTATCGATCCCTTTATGGCATGGGAGCTTGTAGTCGCGACCTTGATTTTCCTCCTTCTATTTTCGGTTCCTGGATTACTAAGGAACGTCCCTGGTGGAATGGGGATTATCATCTGAATTATAATCATATGGCCCCTTATTATGCCCTTTACTCTGCTAACAGAATTGAACAAGCTGATCCGTATTATATGCCTTTATTGGCACTGATATCGCGGGGAAATTATTATTCGGAAAAAGTGACTTCTATACCTGGAGGTATTTTGTTGCCAGTCGGTAGCGGTCCTTTGGGGATTGAAACGACCCGCCGTTCTCCTTTCATGGATCTGTATTTCAAGGAATGGATCGATGGTAAAAATGTGGAAGATGAGGGGCTGTTCTGGGGACAGAAAAGTAATTCGGCTTATGCAGTTGCGAATATGTCCATGCAGTTTTATCGTACATGGGATGAGGAATATACCCGGAAAGTATATCCTTTTGTGAGAGGAGTTGCTACCTTTTGGGAAAATTATCTGACCCGTGAGGGAGATCGTTATGTCATTTACAACGATGCGATCCATGAAGGTACGGTAGGCACAAAGAATCCGATCCTTTCATTGGGTTTGGTACGTATGGTTATGCAGACAGTTTCCGATATGAGTCTTTTTTTAGGAGTTGATGCTGATAAAAGATCTCAATGGACTTTTGTTCATGATCATCTTTCTGAGTATCCGTTACAGGAACGAAACGGGAAGACAGTTTTTCGCTATACTGAAAAAGGTACGGACTGGTGGGACGGCAATACCTTGGGAATCCAACATATTTACCCGGCAGGTCAGATCGGGTTGGATAGTGACTCCGAATTATTGAAGATAGCTCGTAACACGATTGAGGAAATGAACCGTTGGTCTGATTATAACGGGAGTAACAGTTTTTATCCTGCAGCCGTGCGGGTCGGTTATGATCCGGATAGTATATTAGTTCATCTGAATGCTTATTCCCGTCATACTTATTCTAATGGGTTCCAGTATAGAAATCCGCATGGCATTGAAAATCTGAGTACTGTTCCTAATACCATTAATGAAATGCTTTGTATGGGACATCAGGATATTGTCCGTGTTTTTCCTGTCTGGCCCCGTGATAAAGATGCTTCATTCCACCAGATACGGGTAGAAGGGGCTTTCCTGGTATCCGCTACACTTGAAAATGGAGAAGTAACCTCCCTGATTCTGTCCAGTGAAAAAGGACGTGATCTGACATTACAGAACCCATGGGGAGAAGGGAAAGTGGAGGTAAGAGGAAAGACAACCGGTAAAACAGTGATGGAAGGCGAGTTTATCAAAATGAAGACGGTTGCTGATGAAACTTATCAGTTTATGCCGATTGAATAGTTGTTGTTATTAATAGAAAAAGATTGTTATCGATGAAATATATTATTAGTTTCTTAATATTCTGTTTGTCCGGTTGTGGTTTACAAACAGAGACCTCTCTCTCTGAAGGGAACTCTTCCGGGCGATGGGTAGCCTGGTCAGGGAAACCGTCAGCGATATGGGAAGATGCTTTTGTGACGGGAAATGGCAGTCATGGAACAATGGTTTTAGGACAACCTGGCGATGAACGGATCATTTGTGTACATGAAGAACTGTTTATCCGTGGATGGGATCATAATAAAGAGACGGTACCTGTCACTGCTGATCTGTTGCCGGAAGTACGCCGTCTGATCGATGAAGGTAAAAATAATCAAGCATCGAGCCTGATTGCTGATGAGGCTGATCGTCAGCTGGTCGGGATGGGAGCTAAACAACGATGGCCTTTGATCCCTCATCCGGCTTTCGATTTGCGGATACAATATCCGGATCGGCTCGCTTCTGTTAATGGAAAATATCGCCGCCAGCTGGATCTGGAAACAGGGGTTGCTTCTGTTTTTTATGATGAAGAGAACGGGATGACGGAATCGATCTTCTCTTCCAGGAAACATAATGTCAATGTCATTCGGCTGAAGGCTGGTAAACATGGAAAAATCAATACAATCCTGAGTCTTGAAGAAACTCCCGGACGACAGGGTATGCACTTTGAACATAATCTGGATAGTGCTTTTCTTTCGGTTGAGTCAGGGGCTATCCCTGGTTGGCTTACTTATCATGCTGCCTATATGAACGATCCCGGGGGATACCATGGCTTGGCGCGGGTTACCCAGAAAGGCGGAAATATGCAACAGGAAGGTTCATGTCTGAAAATTGAAGATGCAGACGAAATACTTGTTTTGGTACGTATTACTCCGTTGGCGGATGGCAAAACATCGGAAGAAATGAATGTACGACAGGAGTTGTCCGGCTTATCGGACAGTTACGAAGAGTTACTGTCTTTGCACAGCAAGGAACATAAAGAGATGTTCTGCCGGATGCAGTTGGATCTGGGATGTGCTTCAGAGTGGAAAGAAATCCCTACGGAACAAATGTTAGAAACAGTAAACAAGCAGGGAGCGACTCCTTTGTTTATGGAACAAATGCATGCAATGGGTCGTTATTTGCTGATCTCTTCGTGTGGTAAATATCCTCCTCCTTTGCAAGGTATTTGGGGAGGAGGATGGAAACCGAACTGGATCGGCGGGTTTGTCTGGGACTCCAACATCAATCTGGCAATCTCGGCTGCTTCGATGAGTAACCTTCAGGAATGTGCGGAATCTTATTGCAGCTATGTTGAACGACTGTTACCCGGCTGGCGTTTGAACGCTAGCAACTATCTCGGATGCCGGGGCTTCATCGTAGCTCATTATAATGATCCGGAGAATGGCTACTTGACTCATTTCGGGCCCTCTTTCCCCTGGATGTGCTGGCCGGGAGGAGCGGGCTGGAATCTACGTCCGTTTTATGAATATGCCATGCTGACAGGGAATAATGAAGCATTGGAAAAAAAAGTGCTGCCTTTGTATCGTGAGATGGCGGATTTCTATGAAGACTTTCTGGTACTGGGTAGTGACAGCCTGTTCCACATTACTCCGAGCGTATCGCCGGAAAATGCTCCGAACGGGAATGATACCTGGTTGAGTAAAGATGCTACGATGGATGTGGCGATAGCTCGTGAAGTTTTTGAAATCTTGTTGGATATGGGAAAGCAGTTCGGTTTGCCGCAGGAAGAGATGGATAAATGGAATTTCTATTTGGAAAGACTACCCGAATATCGGATCAATGAAGACGGTGCTTTGGCCGAATGGATAGATCCCGGCTATCCTGATGTATACAACCATCGGCATTTATCTCATTTATACCCTGTATTCCCAGGATCTCAGCTTAGTGAAAATAAAGGGGACAAGCAATTGAGACAAGCAGCTAAAGTAGCTTTGGATAAACGTTTTGAGTTCGATACCAGTTCGGCACACGGTTTGCTTCATCTGGCCCTTCAGGCTGTACGTATCGGAGATATGGACAAAGTCGTGAAGAATCTGGATCGTTTCAGCCGTCGTTATTATGTATACGACGGGCTGGTAACTTCTCACGACCCTGATCATCAGATCTATAACCTGGATGCTATATTAAGCTTGCCTCGTTTGTTTATGGAAATGCTGGTATACACCGAACCGGGGAAAATGGAATTGTTACCGGCCTGGCCGAAAGAGTATGCCAACGGACAATTGAAAGGTGTCCGGGTCTTTGGCGGGCATACGCTCGACATATCCTGGAAAGAGGGGGAACTGGTCGATGCTGTTTTGTATGCGGCACAAGACGGACCGTATGAGGTCCTTTACCGGGATAAAACAAAACAGCTGGAACTTCATAAAGGAGAAACATATCAAATAACTATACCATGAAAAAAGTATTATATATCATTTATATATTTAGTTTGTGTATTAGTTGGTCTTCTTTGCCAGCCAGGGAATATCATGTATCCGTACAGGGAAATGACAATAATAGCGGAACTCTGAAAGCTCCCTTTAAAACGATTGATAAAGCAGCTCGGGTTGCTTATCCTGGTGACGTAATTACTGTGCACGAAGGAACGTACCGGGAAAGAATTGATCCGCTACGTGGCGGAGAGAAAAATAAGCCGATTATTTATCAGGCAGCTAAAGGAGAGAAGGTTGAAATAAAAGGATCGGAAGTAATCAAAGGTTGGGAAAAACAAGACGACCGAACCTGGTTTGTCAGCTTACCCAATACATATTGGGGTGATTTTAATCCTTATGCCGATACGATATATGGAGACTGGCTGGAAAAAGGCAAATGGTGCCATACCGGTGAAGTTTACCTGAATAATGAAGCATTGTCGGAAACACCGGAACTGGATCGGTTACTTGCCGGGAAAAGCGATACGGCTTTTTGGTATTGCCGGGTAAACGAGGATACAACGACTATTTGGGCAAACTTTGATTGTGACCCTAACAAAGAGACTGTCGAGATTAATGTCCGACAATCCGTATTTTACCCCAGTAAGCCGTATGTGAATTATATTCATGTTCGCGGTTTTGTTATGAGCCATGCCGCAACCCCGTGGGCACCGCCAACAGCAGAACAGATAGGTTTGATCGGTACCCATTGGAGTAAAGGATGGGTTATTGAAGATAATAAGGTCAGTCATTCGAAATGTGTAGGAATTACCTTGGGTAAATATGGTGACGAATGGGATAATAAATCCGAATCGGCGGAAGCTTTTGTGAGGACGACGGAGCGTGCTTTGGAAAACAATTGGGATAGGGATCATATAGGAAGTCATATCATTCGAAATAATCAGATATCCTATTGCGGACAGGCCGGTATTGCCGGAAGCCTGGGAGCGATATTCAGCCTGGTCGAAGGGAACAGTATCTTTGAGATCGGGATGCACCAGTCGTTTTGGGGATATGAACTGGCTGGTATAAAATTCCATGCCGCTGTCGATGCTGTTATTAGTAACAACCATATTTACAGGACCGAAGGTGGTATCTGGCTCGACTGGATGACACAAGGAACCCGTATTACCCGGAATTTTCTGCACGATAATAAAGTTCAGGATTTTTCTCTGGAAGTCAATCACGGACCTGTACTGGTCGATAATAACTTCTTTCTGTCGAGAGAATTATCACAGGTGAAACTATCGCAGGGCATTGCTTTTGTCAATAATCTGATCGCATGGAAGATTTGGGAGACTCCTTTGGTCGATGAAAGGGAAACTCCTTATCTGGCTCCGCATGGAACTTCGATTGAAGGACTCCATAATTGCCCTTGTGGTGATGTGACATATTATAACAACATTTTTACTCGTATAGATATGACACCTTATGATGCTTGTTCGCTTCCTGTTCGGATGGGAGGTAATATTTTCCTGTCGGAGGCAATTCCGTCTGAAAAAGAAGAGTTCCCCCATATGAATTCCGGTTTTGATCCCGATATCCGTGTCATTGAAAAAACGGATGGCTGGTACTTACAGATGAAAGTTCTGGAGGAATGGAGAAAAGAATCAAAAAAGTCTGTGCTCAGTACTAAAGACTTACCGGCTGCAGTTATACCGCATCAATCATTTAACAGAGAAGATGGTACTCCTATTGTTTTTGATCTGGATTATCTGGAAAATAAGAGACAGGAAGAGGCTTATCCCGGTCCGGTCAACTTTACGGCAGATGGCGTATGTATAATAAAAATATTCCCTAAGAAATAGAATGAATACAATTTTGATGAGAACAGCCTGTCTGGCTTTTATTTTTTGTGTGAGTAATCCATTTGTACAGGCAAGAGAAAATGACTCTGTTAAGCAGGAAATAACCGGTAAACAATTTACCTATCCCGCCCGGATTCGTTATGACGGTTCCTGTATGACTATAGACGGGAAAGATATCTTTGTTTATAGTGCTGCTTTTCATTATTTCCGTTGTCCGGAAGAATTATGGCGTGACCGGTTCCGGCAAATCAAGGAGGCAGGATTTAATGTGGTGGAGACTTATGTTCCCTGGAACTGGCATGAAAGAAGTATGCCGAAGAGTCTGAACGATACGACAAATTTTGACTTTTCTGACCTGAAACGCTGGTTGAAGATTGCACAGGAAGAGTTTGGGCTTTACACTATTGTCCGCCCGGGTCCGTTTATCTGTGCCGAATATTCTGGTGGAGGTTACCCCCGCTGGCTGACTAGATTCCGTCCGGAAGGAGTGGAAGGTTTTTGGTTACGCAGTGCCGATCCGGAGCATATCCGCTGGTCGGTGCATTGGTTCGATGCTGTATGCAAGGCGTTGGCAGATGAGCAGGTCACCCGTAAACCGAAAGGGGAAAAAGGGATTATCATGATCCAGATAGAAAATGAATACGATGCCCATGATTGTGACGGAAAAGATAAATTCCTGAAAGAGTTGTATCGTTCCGTACGCAGGAACGGTTTCGATGTTCCGGTGTTTACCTGTCTGACCCGTGAATGCCGTGAAAGTGAAGATACCGAACTGTCACAGGTATTTGACTGCGATAATTATTATGTCGGTCTGTCTGCTGCTCCCAGTTGTGCACACCGGATGGTTGCCTTGCGCAGAGGACAGCCGGATGCTCCCGGGTTTGTTACTGAGTTACAGGGTGGCTGGTTTTCACTGGTTACCGGAAAGTTGAGCGAAGATCACTATTCCGATAACCGTCATTTCAAAGCTATCGGTTTGATGTCCATATTGGGTGGAGCTACCGGCATCAATTATTATATGTTTTTTGGCGGAACCCATTTTGCAGGGTGGGGAGCCAGGGGGATGACTACCACCTACGATTATAATGCTGCCATACATGAAAACGGGATGTTAGGTCCTAAATATTATGAAGCTAAAGGAATTGGTAGTTTTATAAAAGCTTTCGAACCGCAGCTAGTCCGCTCGGAAGGTGGTCCCTGTGAGTTGGAAGGTGGACCGAAGGAATTGTTCGGCGGTGTACGTATCGCTGTAGACGGAACTCGCTTCATCTTCCTCCATAATACCGATCCGGATCATCCGGTGAAAGGAAAGGTGACACTGATTCCCGGTAAATTGAGCAAACCGGCAGAACCAATGTATAATATCAATCAGAACGGTGAGAAAGTTCTGATCTCTTCGGAGGATATAAAAGATACCGATTCGCTGACGGTTGAGCCGATAGAGGTTCGTTATGATTTACCTGCACTAGGTTGTAAGGTATTGGTTGTTCCGGCAGGAAAGAAACCTTCACAGGGAGAGTGGTGGCCTAAAGAACAAATGCGTCCGCTACGTCCTTCCCGTTTGCCTGACCCTGTCCGTATCACTTCCGTATTGAAGAAAGAGGACGATTTCTCACAGGCGAAATGGCAGCTGTTACCGCAGCTGGTATCGCTTTCCGATCTGGATGTGAATGATTTCCGTTATAGCCTGTATCGCACGCATGTAAATCTGACATCTCAGCAGGCGGCGGATGAGCGTTTCTTGTTGTTCAATATGTTTACCCGTGATATTGTTTCCGTACAGGTCAACGGCAAGCAGGCAAAACGGTTGTTCCCCGACAAGGCGGATGCTCAGACCTGGACTACCCGCAACTGTTTCGATCGTATTCGACCGGATGAATACGACAACCGTTTTGACGTATCGGGTTTGTTGAAAGAAGGCAAAAATGAAATCATTGCCGTATATGAGAATCTCGGACATGCTCACGGGTATGTACCGATGGAAGAGTTGGCTGGTATCCGTCAGGGTGGTTTGTCCGTCACGGAAACGGCCATGACACATCCGCTTGAATGGGAATGTGCAAAAGATGCAGCCGGAATAACTGCCGGTTGGAATCTGCCGCAATTCACTCCGCAAGGTTGGCAATCAGTCGCATTGGATACGACCTGCGATATCCCCTGTAAAGGAAACGATATACAGCCTGAAAGTGATCCCGACGGTCTTTTCACTTGGTATCGAATTGAGTTTGAACTGCCATCGGTTGATCCCTCCGTTTGGATTCCCTGGTTGCTGCGTATCAATGCTTCCGGCAACGGTTATATGTGGCTGAACGGACATAATATCGGTCGTCATTGGGAGGCTGGTCCGCAACGTGAGTTTTACTTGCCGGAATGTTGGTTGAATTTCGGGAAAAAGAAAAATGTTCTTGTTCTGGGATTACGTCAGACAGTTAATGGTGCGATCATAAAGGCGATGCAGGTGGCTCCTTATCCTTCCATATGAGTGGGATATGCTGTTGTTTCTTTGCAAAAAGTCACCTGATTGACTGTTTTACTAACAGCTGTTTGGAGCTATATTACTCTGATAAGTTGTTTTGTGGAGTAAATCAGCCTGATAACACAGATAAAGTCCCAGCTGATTGAAATTATCCTTGGGATAATTGCGACGAAGTCCGAGGTAATCGGTGCTGAAGTCCGAGATAATTGGAATTAGCTCCCAGGTAATCGGAAACAACTTCGGGGAAAATTCATTTTTCGGAGGAAAAAGACTAAAAAGGGCATCCGTAAGAGGAAAAATCATCTTTTTCTCTTATAGATGCCTTTTCCTGATGATACTTTTAAAACTGGCATTTTGTTAATAAAATAGTTGTAACCTGATTGTTTTTCTTAATTGACTGCTGGAACTTTCTGTTTCAGATGTCGAAAAGGCTATTAGTAACTTTAAAAACAATCGGAATGATAATCCTTAACTTCGTAACAGTGGTTTGTTTTACCTCTCGTTCGATGATAGATGCGTAGAGAGAAAAGAAACAGGAGGAAGAATGACAAAAAGATATTTTGATAAAACCAGGAAGGCGGTGCGAACATCTGTTTGTTATCGAGGTAGATTTACTGGATGAAATGATCAATCATGAACAGTGAGCATTCAGCGTAGTATACTACGCTGAATGCTCACAATTATTGGCAAATTTGTTTATAATTGTCGACAAGCAATTACTACGACGGGATCTTATCTTTTCTTTGGGATGAAATTCAGGTTATATCGGGTTGTTACCTGAATATTACCCTTTCTCCTTCAATAATTGTTCCAGCAAAGCAGACTTCTCTTTTTCAATCGCCAGCATGCGTTCAAAAAGGTCGGTGGCTTGTTTGTTCAATTCCATTATCTTCTCTAAAGGATGAATGGTATTTTGATTGTATTGATCATTTGAAATTATTCCTGTATTATAGCTTCCACTTTCAAAATTATTATTTTCAATAATCACTGACAGGGGATTTTCATCCAGTTCTTCAATGATCTTGGGAGAAACGTTAAGGATATTTGCAATTTGGATCAACGTATCTTTTTCGATCACCCGTTGGCTTTCGATACGTGAAACCGCTTGCTGAGTAGTGCCGAGATCTTTTGCTAATGAGCTCTGTTTGATACCCATTATATTACGTAATTTGCGGACGTTCGAACCTTGGTGAACGTTCTTTTGGATTTTCTCTTCTGTTTCTTTTTCCATATCGAACTTATTTTATTTGAGACAAATATAAGGACAAAACGATAAAGTCTTTGCTTGTCATATGGGAAATAACAATCTACCTTGCTTTTTTCTTTTCCTGCATGCGATGTAAAAAACCTAGCCGTTTTGTGTATTTTACCTAAGCATGAATATTGGGGCATGAAGATATACTGCTTTTCTTTGTAAAGGTATCGTGAAAGAGAATTGATAAAAAAGGAATAATGGATATTGACGGGCATTGCGAACTTTTACGATTTGTGGCAGCTTCCGGTAAGAGGTGATTGGCCGATCAGAGGATAGTCCATCAAATAAGTAGTTTTATACTATTTTTTATAACAAAAATAAGTTTACATTTGCATTGGATTATAGCGTGCAATTATATAGAAAAAGATTTTAATTAGCTCATACAGCCATATCATTAAGAAATAGTCGCGATAATTACAGAATAATACTTGTTGAATATTTAACTTAATATATATTGAATGTTTCTATTACAGATGATAAACTAATTGCTGCAATCGCAAATGATGATTACACCAGTTACAATAAGCTGTTTGTCCGTTACTACAGCCGTCTGTGTTGTTATGCCTATCGTCTGTTAGGAGAGAAAGAGGATGCTGAGGATGTTGTGCAGGAACTATTCCTTACCCTTTGGAATAACCGGAAGAGGATAGCGATTGGAGAGAATGTTTCCGGTTACCTGTATAAGATGGCGAGAAATCTGGCATTGAATCATATCCGTACACAAACGAATTACAAAACAGTTTTAGAGAACCGGGAAGAACAACTTCCTTATTACGAAGAAAATCCGCTTGAGACTGAAGAATTTCGCATGGCCCTTTACGATTGTATCAACCTGCTGCCTGGCAGGTGTAAAGAGGTGTTACTCCTTCACCGCGTAAAAGGGCTGAAGCAAAAAGAGATTGCAGACCAGTTATCCATTTCAGTCAAAACAATTAAAAATCAGATATGGGCATCTCTCCAGAGATTGAAAAAGTGCCTTGAAGTAAAAGGTATATAAAATTTTTTAGGTCTGTATAGGACCTTTTTTGTTTTGCTGTGTCTTAATTATAAAAGGAAGATTCATGGAAGAAAAAGAACATATAAGTGATCATATAATAGATTACCTGCTCAGTGGTGAAAAAGAGGTCACCGACCCGGTCCTACAGGAATGGTTGGATCGAAATGGGGAGAACCGGCAGGAACTGGAGCGGTATCGCAGGATCTGGGAGGAATCCGGACATTATATGGATCCCGGTGTTTTCAATGTGGATCGTGCCTGGGAGAAAGTAGATACGTCTAACAGACAGAAGGCTCTTCTCCGGAAACGTATGAATAATATTTATTATACATTGTCGGGTATCGCAGCCTCTGTCTTATTGATGGTTGTTCTTTCTGTTACCGGAGTATTTGATAGGGAGCAGGATATCTCTGTCAGCTTGACCGCCGATTATGGGAACCGTTCGGAAATAGCGTTGCCTGACGGGTCGGTCGTAAAGTTGAATTCAGGGTCGGATATTACCTATGTGTATAACTCGAAGAAGAAAATTCGGGAAGTTCGTTTTCAGGGGGAAGGATATTTTGATGTATCGAAAAGTAAAACCCCTTTTATTGTGAAAATGACTGATGGAGTAGAGGTGAAAGTATTAGGTACATCTTTTAACCTGAAAGCTTATGCAGACGACCCGACTGTACAAGCTTCGTTGGTGGAGGGATATATTGAACTGGGACATAATAATGACAAACTGAAGATGAAAGCAGGTGATATGGCAGAGTTCGATAAGCGGACTAGTACATTGAAACAGCTTAGTGGTGATTTGTCCCATTCTTATGGATGGCTGAATAATAAGCTTTACATGGATGATATGTCATTGGGGGATGTCTGTAAATATTTGGAAAGATGGTATAATGTCGATATTTATATTCAGGGAGATTTAGGTAAAAACATACATTACAATGGTGTATTACAGGAAGAGACAATTGCAGATGTATTGGAGGCCTTATCCCATTTAAGTAATATAGCCTATCACGTGAAAGGAAAAAATATAAGTATAACCTCTAAATAAGTTTGCCTATGAAATAACAACCATGAAGCACGAAAAACGGGAAATGCAGCAACACTTCCCGTCCTATTTTTTGATCATTAATACACAGTGTGTCCAGCACTATTGTTAACTAACAATCAAATTACAAATATATGAAATTTTTTAATTTGTCAAGACCGGAATCGTATCCGGCCCTTAAAAAGGTATACGCTATTATGAGATTGACAACATTAGCTTTAATTGCTTTCTCGCTCAATATTTCCGCTACCGTTTATTCCCAAAAGACGAAATTGTCGTTGGACGTAAACAATCAATCCATTAAGGAAATCCTTTTCCTGATAGAAAATCAGTCTGAGTTCCGGTTTATTTATGAGAGTGGAAAAATCAACCTGGATAAGAAAGTCTCTGTCCGCGAGAAAGACCAGAGTGTCGAAACGATCCTGAACCGTCTGTTTGCAAAGGAAGGGATCAAGTATGAGATCACAGAGAATAATCTTATTCTGATCAATCCGGCGGAAAAGAGTGGCGGTCCGGGAATGCCGGTTGTGGCACAGGGGAAAAAAGGAAATATTAGAGGTGTGGTTACAGATACCAACGGTGAGCCGATTATCGGGGCCAATGTGGTGGAAAAAGGAACGACAAACGGAACGATAACAGATATCGATGGTAAATATACCCTGAATAATGTTTCCGGAAAAACTCTTCTGATTTCCTACATCGGCTATATCAGTCAGGAAGTGTCTATACGGGAGGGAGCTCCCGTTGATGTGAAGCTATTGGAAGATACCCAAAAATTGGAAGAAGTGGTTGTAGTAGGGTATGGTATCCAGAAAAAAGTAAACCTGACAGGATCGGTTTCATCTGTCAGTGCCGAAGATATTCAAGATTCTCCCGCAGGTAGTTTATCAAGTGCACTTGTCGGTAAGATGGCAGGGGTATTGTTGACGCAGTCCGGAGGTAAACCCGGTGCCGGTGCTGATATGACGGTTCGCTCTAAAGGAACATGGAACGATTCAGCTCCTTTGTATGTGATTGATGGGATTGTCAGAGATAAATTTGCGTTTGACGGTTTGGATGCAAGTGAAGTGGAAAACCTATCTGTACTGAAAGACGGGGCCTCTGCTGCTATCTATGGAGCACGTGCAGCCAACGGTGTTGTGTTGGTTACTACCAAGAAAGGAAAAGTAGGAAAACCGACTATCGCTTATACCGGTTCTATCGGTTTATCGGATGCAACTATGATCCCTGAGACACAGAATGCTTACAACCAGGCAGTCTTTATCAATGACAATAGAATTGTGGAAAATGTCGATCCGACAGATTTGAGTTATTATACGGACGATGAGTTGGAATACTTCAAAAAGAACAATTATAACTGGCTGGATGAGGCATGGAAACAACCGCTGCTTACAAGACACTCTTTGAATGTCAGCGGAGGTAACGAACGTGTCCGCTATTTTATTGGAGGTAACTACTATTATGAAACAGGTTCTTTCGATAATCTGAGCTTCAAAAAATATAATCTGAGAAGCAACCTGGAGGCAAACATCACGAAAGACTTGATCGTCTCCCTGAATCTGAATATGGATACGAGAAACGACGATAAACCGTATTGGAGATATGACAATGATTCCGATAAGATGGATAACCTGTACAGAGGGTTGCTTTTCCGGACAGGGCAGGTACCTCCGTATATTAACGGGAAGCCGACCGGAAGTTTTGTAGAATGGCACCCGATAGAATTGCTGGGAGGGAATACCGGTTATAACAGAAAGAAATATTCCAATTATGAAGCAAATATTTCATTGCAATATAATGTCCCGTTTGTCAAAGGGTTGAGTCTTAAATTATTATTTAATAAATACGACAGACACACATTTATCAAACAGTTCAACCGTCCTTATTCATTGTATGAATATAAAATGACAGGCGGCCACAATCATATTATAACAGATGTGGTAGATCGTGTCAAAGTGAGATCTGACGGTGATTTTCTGGAGGAAAAATATGATACCCGTGACAGTTACCAATTAAATGGATATATTACGTATGCTAATAAATTCGGTAAACATGATGTTGGTGCTTTATTTGTATATGAACAGTCGGAAGGTACTGTGGATTGGTTTAATGGCGTAAGAAATTATTTTATCTCATCTGCGGTGGATCAGTTGTTTGCTGGTAGTTCTGATTCAAAGAATTCAACAGTGGATGGAAAAGGTGAAGAAACTGGACGTATTTCGTATATCGGTCGTTTGAATTATGGTTACGATGATAGGTACCTGATAGAAGCCTCTTTCCGTTATGATGGTTCTGTCAATTTTGCACCCAAGAACCGTTGGGGATTCTTCCCGTCTGCTTCATTGGCATGGAGAGTATCGGAAGAGAAATTCTTCAAAGAGAATGTTAAGTTTATCAACTATCTGAAATTAAGAACTTCTATCGGATTGCTGGGTAATGACGGCATTGTCTTGAAAGATAAAAATGCGATTAGCGGATGGCAGTGGATGCAGCGTTATAATCTGGTGAACGGAGCATACTTCGGTTCGTTGAGCAGTGGTGTTGCAGCGGATGTAATTCCTAATGTGGATATAACTTGGGAAAAGTCGTTGACATACAATTTCGGTCTTGATGCTACTTTCCTGAACAACAAGCTTTCAATGACGGTAGATGCATTCTACAGACATACGTATGATATTTTGGGAGATCGGGCAGCCAGTATTCCTGCCACTTTTGGAGCGAAGATGCCTTCTGAAAACTACGGAGTGATCGATGCCAAAGGTTTTGAAGTGGAATTGGGTTACAATGATAAGATCGGTGATGATTTTAAATATTATGTAAAGGGAAATCTGGGATATGCAGTGAATAAGGTGATCACAAAAGATGAAGCCGAAAATCTTCGTTCCTATAAGTCTGAGATCGGTTACAGTACGGATCGTAAAATGGGATATATCGCAACAGATATTATCCGTACACAGGCCGATTTGGATGCACTGCCGGAAGGTTATACTATTTTTGGTCAGAAGCCTGAACTGGGAATGTTGAACTATAAAGACTTGCGTGGAGCGAATAGCGACGAACCGGATGGTGTGATCGATGATAATGACAAGGACTGGATTATGAATCATACGACACCTCCTTTGAACTACGGTATTTCTTTAGGTGGTTCATGGAAAGGCATTTCTTTGGATATTTTCTTACAGGGGGTAGCCGGACATGATGTGATGATTGCTATGAGGGGGGCTCAGGCACGTCCGCAGGAAACGAACTTTGACTTCTGGACCGACCATTGGACTCCGGAGAATGTAGATGCCGCTTTTCCGCGTGCATCCCGTAATGCAGCCGGGGAGGAGTCTACATTCTGGATGCGTAACGGTTCTTTCCTGCGTTTGAAAAATGTGAATCTTTCTTATGCGTTGCCTAAATCTGTACTTACTAAGTTGGGGGTTGCCCAGCTGAAGTTTTTCCTGACAGGAAATAACTTGTGTTTGCTTCAGAACAAAGTGAAATATTATGATCCGGAAAGTTCGACGATTTTCGACTATCCTATGATGAAGAGTTATTCTTTTGGTGTGAATCTTAGTTTCTAATATTAAAATTAAAGCTTTATGACTATCAAATATTTATTATACGGCTCATTGTTAGCTATGAGTGTGAGTTGTTCGGATATCCTGAATAAAAAAGACTTATCTGCCGTGACGGACGACCAGGTTTGGGGAGATGCCAAATATGCGACAGCCTACCTGAACAGACTGTATGAAAAGAACTTGCCGAAATGGGAAGGAGAACAAGACAGGGATGGAGATGGTGCGAATTCTATTTTTTATTCCTCCTACTCGGATGAAGCCGATGGCGGCGGCAGTGTGATGTATGGTCAGTTGACGACAGCTTCCTGCGATTATTGGTATTATGAAGATATTCGTAATATAAACATGTTATTTGAGAAGCTGGAGAATAATGAAGCGATAGATACGGAGACTTGTACAAGCTTAAAGGCTCAGGCTTCTATCCTTCGTGCCTGGAGATATTTTTGCATGGTACGCGTCTATGGCGGTGTTCCGATGATATTATTGCCTCAGAAACTTACGGATGATTTACTGGTGTCGCGTAATAAAACGTCCGAGTGTATTGATATCATTATCAAAGATCTTGATTACGCTTATGAAAATCTTCCCTGGAGCTGGACCGGTGATGACCTGGGACGGGCAACCAAAGCTGCTGCATTGGCTTTGAAAGGGCGTGTTCTACTGTATTATGCCAGTCCTCAGTTTAATCCGGATAATCGGATGGACCGTTGGGAAGCTGCATATAAAGTGAATAAACAAGCGAAAGAAGAGTTAGAAGCAAATGGCTATGGATTGTATGCCAGTTATGAAAAGATATGGTATGATGAGATGAACCGGGAAGTTATCTGGGGCCGCAGATATCAGGAACCGGGAGCTACAAACAAATGGAATGCGGCGACTCGTCCTTTGTCCGAGGCACAGAACTATACAGGCGCTAATCATCCGACCTTGGAAATGGTCGAGTCATATCCGATGGTAACGGGTATTCCTATTACTGAATCTAAGGAGTATGATCCTGTTCTGTATTGGAAGAATAGAGATCCCCGTTTCAATGTGACTATCGCTTATAATAGTTGTATATGGGAGTTGAGTGGCAAATCCGGCAGGAAACAGTGGACGTATGTCGGCGCTGAATTGAATAATCCTACGGCAACAGGTTTTTATTGCAGAAAGGCTGTCGAGCCGAGTTATACTTCTTATTATACGGAAAGAAGCAGCACGGACTGGATTGAGATCCGTCATGCTGAGGTGTTGCTGAACTATGCGGAATGTGCGGCTATGTCGGGTAAAACAGAAGAAGCTTATGACGTATTGAAAACGATCAGGGCGAGAGCCGGTATATTAGCTGGTAATAATGGCATGTACGGATTAAAAGAAGGACTGTCCTCTGAACAAATGGTCGATGCTATTATGCTGGAGAGAAAGCTGGAATTATCATTCGAAGGTAAACGTTATTGGGATTTGCGGCGCAGACGTTTGTTTGAAGCAGAATTGAATGGTAAGGTTCGTCATGGAGTTCTGCCTAAACTGAATATCCCGGAAGAAGAATTCAATAAGATAAAGGATACGGTTGATTTTGAGAATAATTATGCTACTTATTTCAGAGATTCGCTGGTTATTCTGGATAAGAACTTTGCGATTGATTTTAAGGACAACTACTATTTCTATGCGATACCTAACAAGTATCTGGAAACGAACTCTAAGATGGAGCAGACACAAGGCTGGAGCGGTGGTACCTTCAATCCACTGGATTGATTTTTAATAACTACAGAAGGCAGAGACTTGTGTTTCTGCTTTCTTTTAAATAGGATATATGAGAAGATATTTTGTGGCAATCTGTACTCTTTGTATTTTGAGTGCATGTAATCATTCTCCTCAACGTAAAGGGGGAGTCGAATGGAAAGAGGAGGTAGCAGGCGTATGGAACGTTTCTGTAGGTACTCCCGAGAAGGTGAATCTGTTGAGTGAATTGAATATTACTCCCAAATTAGATGCTATCGGAAAGATGGGAGAAGCTTCCCTACCTGTATCCCGGGAGGATATCAGTTTTGAGGTGGTCGATGGAAAGACCTATATTCGTTTCCCGCTTGACAAGGATGAAAAGATATTCGGTTTGGGGCTCAACTTTAAGACGGTAGAACAGAGAGGCCGGATCATGCGGCTGCATGTGGATCATTATACCGGAAAAGATGACGGTCGAACACATACACCGGTACCTTTCTTCGTATCTTCGAAAGGGTATGGGGCATTTATAAATTCAGCCCGCTATATCGATACATGGGTTGGAACGAGTGTGCGGAAAGACAGCAAGAACCCACCCGTTGTCAGAGACAGGAATACGGATAAGCAGTGGGAAGCTCAACCTTATTCGGATAATCTGGAGTTTTTGATCCCGGCAGAAGGAGTGGAAGTTGTCCTGTTTGCCGGACCCACAATGTTGGATGTCGTTCGCCGTTTTAATTTGTATAATGGTGGTGGTGCATTACCACCGAGATGGGGGCTGGGGTTCTGGCATCGTGTACCTTCTCTGTTCTCTGATAAGGAAGTCAATGAAGAAGTTGCTCAGTTTGAAAAAAGAGGTTTTCCACTGAGCGTAGTTGGACTTGAACCTGGCTGGATGAGCCGCTCTTATCCGTGTACCTACGAATGGGATAAAACCCGTTTCCCGGATCCGGATAACTTTGTGAAAAGCCTGGATGACCAGTATATAAAAACAAACGTATGGATTAATCCTTATGTATCACCGGATGGAGAGTTGTACAATAAAATAGAACCTTATACCGGTTCGCATACCGTATGGTGTGGGATCGTTCCCGATTATTCGATGCCTGCAGCGCAGAAGATTATGGTAG
The DNA here is from genome assembly GCF_905196875.1 of uncultured Parabacteroides sp. Lineage (GTDB taxonomy): Bacteria > Bacteroidota > Bacteroidia > Bacteroidales > Tannerellaceae > Parabacteroides. The sequence goes on from NZ_CAJJWO010000003.1 coordinate 137,318, forward strand.
AGCATTTTGAAAAACATCAGTTGGACAAAGGTGTCAGTGGATATAAGATGGATGAGAATGATGGTTATGATTCCTGGCTTTGGCCGGATGTGGCTTCTTTCCCCTCCGGAATCCCTGCGGAACAGATGCGCCAGATATACGGCTCAATGATGCAGAGTGTTACGATGGATATGTTTCGCAAACATAATACACGAACGTATGGGTTGGTTCGCGCCGGGAATGCAGGAACAAGCTCGTACCCTTATGTTATTTATAATGACTATTATGCTCATCGCGATTTTATAACGGCACTGATAAACAGCTCCTTCATCGGTGTTCTCTGGACGCCGGAGGTAAGATCTTCCGGGACAGGGGAAGAGTGGTTAAGACGGATGCAGACAGTTTGTTTTTCTCCTGTGGCTCAATTGGATGCTTGGGCAGACGGTACGAAACCCTGGAGTTTTCCGGAAGTGGAAAAAGAGGTGCGTGCGATCGCCCAATTACGTATGCAGCTGATCCCTTATCTCTATACGGCTTTTGCCGATTATGCATTTGAAGGAACTCCTCCTGTTCGTGCCATGAATCTGGAAGAAGGGTATCAGGTGGATGCTCAAACAGAAAAAGGGGTGTTGGATGCGACAATTAATCCGTATGCGATGGCTGTAAAAAAAGAGGTGAAAGACCAGTTTATGGTAGGTCCGAGCCTGCTTGTCGCTCCTTTGTTTACAGGTGAGAAAGAACGTCAGGTGATCCTGCCACAAGGTAAATGGTATGATTTCTATACAGGAGAATTTGCAGGAGAAGGCGAGGTGATAACAGTTTCTCCCGGCCTGTCAAAAATTCCCGTATATGTGAAAGAAGGAGGGATTATTCCTCTATGGCCTGCCGTGACAAAGGTGAAGGACGAGAAACTGCCGCTGGAAGTACGTCATTATGGTAAAGCCTCTTCTTCTTACAATTTGTATGACGACGACGGGAAGAGTTTTGATTATGAGAAAGGAGACTTCTCCCGCATTGTACTGAAAGTGGATGTAGACGGGAATGGAAATAAGACGGGAAAAGTCGTCATTTCTGAAGGGGCTAAAGTCTGGTCGTTCAGTGATTATAATTTCCGTTTTATGACTGCTCGGTAAATATCGACAGGAATAAATTCATCGCTAGTTGGAGATGTAAATCTGAAATGTCATATATCCGGGATTGGAGAGAAAGTGTAACTAGCCTCTCTAATCTCGGATTCTGCAAAATAAAGCTCGTATTTTATAAAAGTCTCAACCGGATTTGTTTCTTAATTTTACCATTTCAAAGTTTGGAACCCTAATATAACTGAAGATGAATAATCATGTATCGAAGATTTTAGTGATAGCATTGCTTTTACTGAGTGCTAATCAGCTCGTAAAAGGGAAGAATGCAGAGGGAGTTGATGCCATGTCTGGTGCTACCCCGGTAAAGTTGAAAGTAGAGGCGAATGCCGATAAACAATTGGTGCTGGATGTCTCTTATGAGGAAAACTCAGTTATCAGGGAAGCTCCTTTAGGTTTGAATGTCGACAATCGTCAGCTGGGGAAAGACGTTCAATTGCTTAACAAGGAAAAAAAGGAAAATAATACGCTTGTCTATGAGTTACAGCAAGCCGACGGAAGTCGTTTTTATATGGATATCCGAATATTTCCGGATGGGATTGCCTTACGGTATCGTATCCCGGCAGAGGGACCAGTCTGTATTTACGGAGAGGAAACATCATTTATCTTTCCGTCACAGACGAAAGTTTGGTATGCCAGCGGTCCTTTCCAATATGGCTGGTTGCAACAGTATCAGGAACGGGAGACCGATCGTATAGAAGGTGAGTTACTGGCTCCGCCTGCCACTTTCCATCTGCCGAATGGGATTTATGCAGCAATCACGGAAGCCAATCTGTTCAATTATCATGGAGCAGTACTGTTTGGAACAGCTCCAAACAGGGTACAATTCGGTTATGTGGAAAATAAAGGACATATGGAAACGGGGATAATAACCGGTCTTCCACCTACAAAATACTGGCATGAAGCTGTACGTAATGTCCCGTGGACTGTTTCGCCAAAAGAGCAGAGTCAGGAAATCGTAACTCCCTGGCGTGTTCTTATGCTGGCTAAAGATCTGAATGGCCTGGTGAATAACCGGATTGTCGCTCAGGTATCCGACCAACCGGATAAAACGCTTTTCCCTGACGGGGCGAAGACCGACTGGATCAAACCCGGCAGAGCGACGTTCACCTGGTTGGTGGAAGGTAATGACCGGCTGAGTGTAGCCAATCATAAAAAATATGTGGACGGATGTGCCGAACTGGGTATTGAGTCTGTTGTGGTGGATGACGGCTGGGAGTTGTGGCAGCAAACGGAAAAAGAGGCAAACGGACGGACCAAGTGGGAGATGTTGAAAGATCTGGTCGATTATGCTAAAGCAAAGAATGTGGATATCTGGGTATGGCGTTCTTCGTCTCCCCGGTTTGGAAATAAATCAGATGTGGGTCTGGTAGATGCGGAAGAGCGTGCCGATTTTATGAAGAAGTGTGCGGAAGTTGGAGTGAAAGGTTTGAAAATTGATTTTTTCCATACGGAGAATGCTTTTACAGTCAATCTGATGGAAAATATTCTGAAAGCTGCTGCCAAAGAGAAGCTCATGGTTATCTTTCATGGCGTGAATAAGCCGACAGGCGATTCATATACCTATCCGAACCTGCTGGCGAAAGAGGCTGTAAGAGGACTGGAATGTGTAGGCGGAGAGAATAGCTGGGCTCCGGGTCCGCCCTGGCCTTATCATAATACGGTATTGCCGTTTACCCGCTGGCTGGTGGGAGCTGCCGATTATACACCGTTGAACTTCCGTGGTTTTTGTCATCCGTCTGTGACTTTTGGACATCAGCTGTCATCGATCTATATGTTCACTTCCCCGATGTTGATCTTTGCGGCAGACATGGAAGATATGCTGTCGTGCCCGGGGCGGTCGTTTATAGAAAGTGTACCGGTAACCTGGGATGAAACGATCGTTTTACCGGAAAGCGAGATCGGTCGGTTGGCCGCTTTGGCGCGGAGAAAGGGAGATGTCTGGTATCTGACCGTTCTTAACGGAGAGACAGCCCACACGTTTGATGCGAAACTGGATTTCCTGCCTAAAGGAAAATATCAGATAGAGATAGCTTCGGATGCCTCGGGTAACCGGAAACAGATCGAAGTAAAAAAGAGCAAGATACGTTCCGGACAACGAATAAAGGAAGAGTTAATGTCAGGAGGAGGTTTTGTGGCACGCATATCCATAAGCGGTAAACAATAATAATGCACAGAATAGGCAGTTTTTTGCTATTTCCGAAAGGAATGTGAAAGTCTATTTTTGCATTAAATATCATGTACAACTATATGGAAAAAAAGATAAGCTTATTTGCACTATTTATCATGTTTTTAAGTTGTTGTCCGGTTATTTGCCGGGCAACCCCTTATAATATAGCCCTGCAGGCCCGTGCATCGGCTTCTTCCTCGATCGATGCTGATCGTGATGCGAACAAGGCAATCGACGGTGTAATACGAGTTTTGGATAAAGGCGAATGGGTATCCAATAGTACCGAAACTTTCTGGGGACAGATCGATTATCCCTGGATACAACTGGATTGGGAGCGTCCCGTAAATATCAATAAGATCATTTTGTATGATCGGCCGGCTATGGAATCTCATATAGCCGGAGGCGTATTGCATTTCAGTGATGGAAGTAAGATTAATGTATGGGGAATGGCCAACGATGGGACTCCCAAAGAAGTTGAGTTTGAATCACGGAAGGTCGAATGGGTACGGTTTGAGGTGACCGATGCAGCTGGTACACAGGTAGGTCTTTCGGAGATAGAGGTTTTTCCTTCTCCCGACGATTATACCGATTATGTCTCCTGGGTCAATCCTTATATCGAGACTGCCCGGGGACGATACTTTTTCTTTATCACAGGAAATCAACCCTATGGAATGATAGGGGCAGCACCGCTGACAAGAAATAAAAATCAGTATGGCGGCGGGTATAATTATAATTCGACGGAAGTGCTGGGTTTTCCACAAATCCATTGCTGGATGCTGTCGGGATTGACGGTGATGCCGGTGGCGGGAGAGGTAGACCCGACAGGAGGAGAACAGTCCTGGAAATCTTCTTTCCTGCATCAGGGAGAGATTGTGCAACCAGGTTATCACAGGCTGTTTCTGGATAATTATAAAATATGGGTGGAACAAACGGCTACCGACCGGGTTAGCTTCTACCGGTTTACATATACGGAAGAGAATGCGGCTGATATCCTGCTGAACCTGGGCGGTTATGTCGGGACTTCAACCATGGTGAATGCGCATGTGCATAAGAAAGGAGATAACAGTGTAGAAGGTTATTTTGATACTACCGGGCGGTTATGGGGAGGACCAGATGTGGTCCGGATCTATTTTGCCGTAACGTTCGATACTCCTTTCAAGGCTTTGGACGGTTGGGTAGACCAACAGCAGTTCAAGGACATAAATGAGTTGCAGGGAACGAAAGAGAGTACTCCTAGAAACCAGGGAATGAGTTATCATGACGCCCCTACTTCCGGGGTGAAGGCAAATTATCAGGTACAGCCGGGAGAGCAATTACAGATGAAAGTGGCTATCTCTTACGTAAGTACGGATAATGCCTGGGAGAACCTGAAACAGGACTGCGACCACTGGGATTTTGACCGGGTACGGCACGATTCACAGCAAGAATGGAATGAATGGCTGGGACGGATCGATGTAAAAGGAGGAAGCCACAACCAACAGATGAAGTTTTATACCGATTTATGGCACTCTTTACTGGGAAGACATAAACTGGATGATTTTAATGGCGAATATCCGGATTATACAGACGGAACCCGGGAAGGATCGCAGACGAAAAATATCCGTTTCCATGTGCGGCAACTGGCTAAAGACGGACAGGGAAAAGTGAAACATCATATGTATAACTCGGATGCATTCTGGTTGACTCAATGGAACCTGAATACGCTTTGGGGATTGGCTTACCCTTCCGTGCTGGATGACTTTGCCGCCTCTTTGCTGGAATACGATACCAATGGGAACCTGCTTCCCCGTGGTCCTTGTGCCGGCGGATATTCTTATATCATGACAGGCTGTCCGGCCACTTCCCTTATCACGAGTGCCTTCCAGAAAGGGCTTGTCCGGAAGTGGGACCCGCAAAAGGCTTTCAAAGCGATGAAACGGAATCATTCCAAAGGAGGAATGCTGGCGTTGGACTTGGATAAGGAACTGGACTTCTATGTCAGCAACGGATATTGCCCCGGTAATGCCGGCCTGACCATTCAATGGGCTTTCGAGGACTGGGCTTTGTCTGAAATGGCTGCTAAAATGGGAAAGAAAAGCGATTATAATTATTACAATAAGCGGGCAACAGGTTGGCCGGCTTCCTTCAACAAGGAACTGGGTCTGATTTTACCGAAGAAGGCTAATGGGGAATGGAGCCATACCGACCCGTTGAGCGGTAGCGGATATGTAGAGGCGAATGCCTGGCAGGCTACGTTCGGACTTTCGCACGATATCCCCGGGCTGGCAAAGATGATGGGAGGAAACGACAGTCTTTGCAGTAAGCTGGACTTTGCTTTCAGGGAGTCGGAAGCCACGGATTTCGTCTATGGATATGGCAGTGGTTATGTCAGCTATGCCAACCAGCCGGGATGCTCGAATGCACATGTCTTTTCGCATGCTGGAAAACCCTGGTTGACCCAATACTGGGTGCGTCGTGTAAAGGAACAGGCCTATGGCGCGGTTACTCCCGACAGAGGATATGGCGGACATGATGAAGACCAGGGACAGATGGGTGGTGTAAGCGCTCTGATGGCGATCGGATTGTTTGGGTTGGATGGTGGCTCTTCCCGTGATCCGTACTATGACATAACGAGTCCGGTGTTTGATGAGGTGACCATTTCGCTGGATACTGATTATTATAAGGGAAAGTCGTTCAAGATAAAGACATATAATAATTCGGCAACCAATTGTTATATCCAGCGTGCACGTCTTAACGGAAAAGAGCATAACTCTTTCCAAATCCCTCATACCGTCTTTGCAGACGGAGGTGTACTGGAGTTATGGCTGGGCGATACTCCCAATGAAGCTTGGGGCAAATAAAATGTTCTATGTAACCTATATAGTCCCCGGAGATATTTTGAGTATCTTTGGGTACTTATTATATTCTAACTTTTAACTACCATGAAGAAGACTCTTTCTTTATTTCTCCTTATGGGAGGATTTTTCTTTTCAGGTTGGGACGCTGGTGCCCAAAATACAATTTCTTTACCTGAGATGGATCTGTCTCTGGCTTATCAGCAGTATGGATCACCTATGAAGAATGCGGCCGTTACCGGTGAAAAGCTGGTGGTAACCGGCGAACAGTTTAAACAAGGTGTCGGTGTGCAGTCAAACAGTAAGATAAAACTGAGCTTGCGAAAGAACACCGGGCAATTCACTTGCAAAATTGGTATAAACGACCATTCGCTGGATTATAAAAAAGAAGATTTCAGCAAGATACCGATGACGGACGGGACGATGTTGTTTTACCGGACGGACGGTACCGGAGGAAAGAAGCAGTTTGTCGGAGTCGGTTCCGGGGACGGCTCTTTTGATAAAGGAAGTGTTGTCTTCCGCCTGGTAGGCGACGGAAAGGAAATGTATAACTGCGGAATGGTTCGCGGAGGAGAGAAAGCCCGTGATATCTCACTCGATGTATCCGGAATAGACGTACTGGAGTTGATCGTGGATGATGGTGGCGATGGCGTAAGTGGCGACCATGCCGACTGGATCGATCCTGTTTTCTCTTATAACGAGATCAAACCTTCGCTGGTAAATGCAGATTATAAAGGAGCCGTTGAGACAATGCCTGCTGAAATAGAAAGAACGTTGCGAAGTAAGATTGCCACTTTACCGGCGATCGATCTGCCGGTGGCACGCCCCCAAACAGACTGGCTGCTCAATACCAAAGGTATAAAAGCCGGCGTGTATCAAACACATAACGGAAAAGATATCGTTCTTTCTAACGGGTTGGTAAGCCGTATATTCCGCATCTATCCGAATCTTGCTACCGTCGACCTGATCAATCAGATGACCGGTGAAAGCATGCTCCGTGCTGTCAGTAACGAAGGCATCCTGAAGATCGATGATAAGATTTATACGCTTGGCGGCCTCGACGGACAATTCGAGTATGGTTATACACAATATAAATGGATTGACAGTTTAACTATTCTGCCTAACTCTTTTCGTGTGACCGGATTTGATATTAGGGAGTTGGCGCCTCGCATCCAATGGGCGAACAAACGTTGGTCGCTTGTAAAGCCGGGAGAAACATCCGGCAAAGTGCTTTCTTTCTATCTGGAAGGGCCTGATTATCTGAAAGGTGTCAAAGTCAAACTGAATTATGCCTTGTATGACGGCATCCCTTGTATCAGCAAATGGTTTGAGATCGAGAATAAAACCGGAATGCAGATAACGCTGGATGAGTTTACCCTTGAACAGCTGGCTATGGCAGAACCCGAATCTCCGGTAGAAGCCAAAAGGCCGGAACAGTTCCTTAAACCGAATATCCATGTGGAAAGTGATTGGGCTTTTCTCGGTTTTACCGAACGGGAAGCGGAACGGACGGAAAACTGGAGTGTGGATCCTCGTTATACTTCTCAATGTAATTATCCCTTGTTGACGCCGTGCCTGTTGGAAGTAAAACTACCGATGGGGCCTGATGAAGATATTCCTGACGGAGGTAAGTTCCAGAGTTTCCGTACCTGGCTGATGCCTTTCGATAGCGACGACCGTGAGCGGAAAGGTCTTTTCCAGAAACGGATGTATCGTAAAATCGCTCCCTGGACAACTGAGAATCCGATCTTTCTGCATTGTGTCTCCTCTGACCCGAAGGTAGTGAAAACGGCGATCGACCAATGTGCCGAAACCGGTTACGAAATGGTGATCCTCAGCTTTGGTTCAGGCATGAACATGGAGGATGAAAGTGATGCGAACATTGCCAAATTTAAAGAATTTACCGAATATGCCAATTCCAAAGGAATAGAACTTGGCGGTTATTCCTTGTTATCCAGCCGGTGGATCAGCGATGAAGTCGATGTGATCAATCCGGAGACAGGAAAACGGGGAGGCATGATCTTCGGAAGTTCCCCCTGCCTGTCCAGTGAATGGGGATACGATTATTTCCGCAAGATACGCGGTTTCTTCGAAAAGACCGGAATGACTGTCTTTGAGAACGATGGCTCTTATCCGGGGAATGTTTGCGCCTCTACCACGCATGCACATCACAAGGGATTAAAAGACTCCCAATGGAAACAGCGAAAACAAATAGTCGACCTCTACCAGTGGATGTGTGAAACCGGTATTTATACGAACATCCCCGATTGCGGTTATATGCTGAATGGCGGATCGAAAGTCGGTATCGGTTATCGTGAAGTAAACTGGTCGCTTCCCCGCGAACGTCAGTTGGTGCTGGGACGTCAGGTGATGTACGATGGCTTGTGGGAACGTCTTCCGGGAATGTGTTGGACATTTGTTCCGCTTACCCAATACCACGGAGGCGGATCAGCCGCTACACTGGAACCTTTGAAAGACCATATCCTCGACTATAAAGCCCATATGATCCAGAATTACGGAGCCGGTGTACAGGCTTGCTATCGTGGTCCTCGTCTATATGACACCCCGGAAACAAAGGCGGCCGTAGTCGAGGTGATCGATTGGTATAAGAAATACCGTAATATCCTCAACAGCGAACTGATCCATCTGCGCCGTGCCGATGGACGCGACTGGGACGGCTTTATGCATGTGAATCCGGACGAAAAAGAAAAAGGGTTTGCCTTGTTGTTCAATCCGACCGACCAGCCGATTACCCGGACAGTGCGCCTTCCGCTTTACTATACGGGAATCTCTGATGTTGCCAGGATACGGGAACAGGAGAATGCTCCGCTTTCTTACAAGTTGAATCGCGATTATACGGTAGATATAAAAGTAACAATACCTGCTCGCGGAAATACCTGGTTGGTGATCGAATAATCTACATATTAAAATGGTATTTAAACTATTCACCTGCTATTTGAATAGGTATTGCTTTTTAAATCAGTATTTTATATTGTAGTAGGTGAAAAGTGAAAATTTATTTGCTTAAAAGTATATGCAATTGGAGATACTTATGAAATAACGTAATATTGATTTTGCGATCTTCGTGTAAATAATGTTAACGCATTGAATATTTAAGGAAGGATGGGGCTGTTTGTGATTGTTTTATTGTATCTTTAGAAACAGTAACCTAATTAAAAAGACTGATTATGAAAAGAGTGAAATTTATTAAGATTTTCTTATTGTTCTTATTCTGCGGAATAAGCTTGTTATTGGTTAATGCTGGGGAAAAGGCTTCTGCACTTCCTAGCCCTCTCGGTTATTATACTACGTCAAATACGTCTGGTCAACTCCAGTTGGGAGATGAGAACTATATACAGAATAATCAAGATGTATCTGTATATTTAAATACAGCAGGCCTAATTTCTTGTAGTTGGACATTGGAGACTCCGGAAACGGCTGGCTGTGGACCTACATCTGGTACGGGACCTAGCTTTTGGTTTTGTGTGGGTGATAAAACTCCAGTAGCAGTTAAATATAAAATTGTTGCAGACTATGGGAGTGGTTCAGAAGTTTATGAAATTTATTTTCGTGTACGTAAATAGGTCAATTAACTTATTTTCTTAGTTTAGGTATAACGAATATATTTTAAAAAGGCATGTTCAAAACGAAGCATGCCTTTTTTATTATAAATTTATCAATGTATGTATTATTAGGCTAAAATAATTCCCGCTTCTTTTTTACAAAGCAGTATGTAATTTGTTGTAAATCAACTTTATGCTATGAATATCATTTTGTGGATCAAGAAAACCTTTCTTAAAGATATGATTTAGTCCAATAAGAACTCTTTCAATTTTTTGCCAAATATATAAAAAAAGAACTAATATCGGTTGGTTTTATTAAAAATAATAAGGATTTAACACTCTTGTTACTCAATTTTTTATGAATAGAGGCAACCTAAGACCATTTTACGTATTCCCATCCTAGAATTTATATGTTTTTGCCTGAGTTCTTATTGAACTCAGGTCAATTGTTGGTATTCTGATAAGTTTATTGTAAGAGTTAATGCTATTGTAACGCAGATATAAATCTAATTATTCTATTTTATGAACAACGCTTTACCAAAAGAGAACTTTGTTGCTAAAGCAACAGATTTTCAAACGCGGAAGGTGCTATCAAGATCCGGTCTTATAGTCGGATTATGTATTTCTTCCATCGTTTCTTCGTATGCAATTCCGACCGGAATAGATGCAACGAAAGCTAAAAATGAAAGTGTTACGATCACTCAACAGGCTAAAAAGGTGTCGGGTGTAGTAAAAGACAATGCGGGTGAACCCATTGCCGGAGCAAATGTGGTAGTAAAAGGAACTACAAATGGTACGGTTACCGATATGGATGGTAACTATACATTGGAAGTTCCTAATAATGCGACATTGGTTATCTCTTTTATTGGTTATACAACCAAAGAAGTTAAAGTTGGTAGCCAACCCACTGTTAATGTTGTTTTAGCAGAAGATGCGATCGGGCTGAATGAAGTTGTAGCAATTGGTTATGGCTATCAAAAGAAGAAAGATTTAACAGGTTCTGTATCTTCCGTATCGGCAGATGATATGACTATGGGAGGTACGGTAAGTAATGCTGCTATGGCATTGCAGGGTAAAACTGCTGGTGTTCAGGTATCTCAAACATCTAAAGCTCCGGGAGGAAGTATTTCTGTACGTGTGCGTGGTAGCAACTCTATCAGTTCTACTAATGAACCATTGTATGTTGTGGATGGTTTCCCTTCTTCAGAGGGGTTGAATATTAATCCGAATGATATTGAATCCATGCAAATTCTGAAAGATGCTTCCGCTACTGCTATTTATGGTGCCCGTGGAGCAAATGGAGTTGTGTTGATCACAACCAAACGTGGAAAGAGCGGTGAGAATAAGATCTCTTACAATGGCTATTTTGGAGTACAAAAAAGACTTAACCCGTTTGACCTGCTTAATGCAAAGGATTATATGAATCTACAAAATGCATTGTTCAAGGAATTGCCAGGACGTGAAAATACGGAGAATGGCGTTTATACTCCTTCACAGTTGCAATCGGATGTAGATACAGACTGGATCGATGTCTGTACACGTCTGGGTATGGTACAGGATCATAGTATCCAGTTTCAGGGTGGTTCTGAAAAAACAAAAGTACTTACCAGTTTAGGATATTATAAACAAGATGGTATTTTGAAGAATACAGACTTTTCACGTATTTCGGGACGTGTAAATGTGGATCAGACTATTAATGATTATATTAAAGCTGGTGCTACGGTATATGCACATCGTGAAACTTCTAAATTTCAGGAATATAGTGGTAATATAGTTAATTCTAACGTATTACTTAGCATTCTGTCGTATGATCCGACAGTAAAACCATATAATGATGATGGCACTTACGGCCGTGTGCCTGGTGGCCGTGGAGATAACCCGTTGGCTAACCTGATGGAACGTCAGAATGACGCTAAAAATGATAAATTTAACGGTAGTGCTTATCTGGAGATTCATCCGTTAGAAGGACTTGTTGCTAAAGCTACAGGTGGTGTCGAAATTATGCATGACTTTCAGGGCACTTATCTTCCTGCCTCTACAACTTATCAGGGAAGTATCGATAATGGCGTAGCCAGTACGTATGATTATACCGGTACCCGTCAGTTATTTGAAGGTGTTGTTAATTATATGAAGACATTCAATACGATTCATGACCTCGGAGCGATGGTCGGTTATACTTATGAAAAGTTTTCTGCTGATTATCGAAAGATCAATGCAAAAGATTTCTCTACCGACGTATTCAGCTATAACAATTTAGGTGCTGCTGCTCAGAAGACAAGTATCGCTTCCAATAAAACTGAAAATATCCTGATCTCTTTCTTCGGACGTGTTAATTATACCTTGATGGACAAATATCTGGCAACAGTAACAGTTCGTCGTGATGGTTCTTCCCGTTTTGGTGCAAATAATCGTTGGGGTACTTTCCCTTCAGGTTCTTTAGCTTGGAGAATGAGTGAAGAGGACTTCATTAAGAATCTGAATATTTTCAGCAGCTTGAAATTAAGAACCGGTTTTGGTGTTACAGGTAACGAACGTATTGGCGATTATGCTTCTTTTGCTCTTATGTCAAACACACATCTGACGATGGACGGCTCCAGTAATCTTGCCGGTATGCATATGAACCAATCTAGTCCGGCAAATCCCGATTTAAAATGGGAAACAACTCAACAATATAATATCGGTCTGGACATGGGCTTTTTCAACAATCGGTTGTCGGTAACAGTGGATGGTTATTTCAAAAAGACAAAAGATTTGTTGCTGAATATGGATATGCCTTTCTATAGCGGTTTTGTTTCGGGACAGAGCAACGTAGGTTCTATTCAAAACAGAGGTTTTGAACTGGATTTGACCTCACATAACCTGACCGGTGATTTTGTTTGGGATACTAAATTTAATTTCTCACTCAACCGCAACAAAGTTCTTGATTTGGGTACAAATGGTGAAATACGTCTTAAAACATCTAAGCCGACAGGTACAGTCACAGAACAGGAATATGCTATTGTTCGTGAAGGAGAACCCCTAGGATCATTATTTGGCTATAGATATTTAGGTGTAATACAGGAGGGAGAAACCTATCCGTTACAGCCGGATGCTAAACCTGGGGATCCTAAATTCGCAGATTTGAACGGTGACGGTGAATTGAATGATAAAGACCGTGAGATTATTGGTCATGCTACTCCTGACTTTATTTTTGGTTTGACGAATAATTTTGCTTATAAAGGATTTGATCTTTCTATTTTCTTCCAAGGCTCTATAGGCAACGAGTTGCTGAATATGACACGCATGAATATGGAACTGAATCGTACAACCGATGCTTTGAAGCGTTGGACACCTACTAATACGAATACAGATATACCTCGTAATGGTTTCTTTAATATAACAAAGAATAAGGGGGGATATGTAAATGACCACTTTATTGAAGATGCTTCTTATTTGCGTTTGAAGAATTTAACAATTGGATATACTGTTCCGTTTAAGAAAGTAGTTTCTTCCTGTCGTGTTTATGTATCTATGGAGAATCTGTTCACAATAACCGGTTATAGTGGTTGGGATCCTGAAGTAGATACTAAAGCCTATGATACAGCCAAGAATAGTGGTTCCAATCAAACGGCCAATGTGGGTGCCGGTCTCGACTTTAATGCCTATCCAAGTATGAGAACATACACGGTAGGTTTAAATATTACATTTTAAATAATCTGTTACTTTCTAAATAATGAGATATATGAAAAAAATATTGATGGGCCTATTAGCCACCGGGTTAGTTTCCGGATTTACGGCATGTACAGATTTGGAGCCGACCTTATATAGCAATTTGACGACTGACAACGCTTATATAACGGAAAAAGATTTCAATGCAGCGTTAGTCGGTGTTTATGCGGATTTAAATCCGTTCCCGGGTGATGCCTGGCAGTATTATGCAGGTTATTTGGTAATGATTACTGATTACACAACAGATATTGGTTATTCAACAGCAAGTGATCCGCTTGCTATGAGTGTCATGTCTTATGATGCAAACAATCAGTATCTTCGTGATAACTGGAGATATATTTATCAGGTTATATCGAATGCCAATACAGTTCTTCAAAAGTTGAACAATACAAATGTAAATGCAGATATGACTGAAGAAAAGATGCAACTGATAGCTGCTCAGCTTAAATTTCTTCGGGCGTTGGCTTATCGCGATCTGACAGATGCTTTTGGACCGATTCCATTGGTGACGGAATATTCTGAAAATCCGCTTGCAATGAGGGATATGCCTTTAACTTCTGTAGAAGAGATTGATGCTTTCATTTTGAAAGACTTGAAAGAAGCACTCGAGGTCTTGCCTGAGAAATGGACTGGAACGGATTTATGCCGTGCAACTAAAGGCGCTGCTGCAACTTTGATCGGACAAATTTATATGCGTGCACATGATTATCAGAATGCAAAAACTTATATCGATATGGTATTGGCTTTGCGTGATAAGGGCATTTATACTTTGAATCCTGACTTTAAGAATGAATGGTCTGAATCCAATAAATATGATATGGGATCTATCTTTTGTATCTTACATGAAAATGGTTCAAATGGTGGTGAAATAGCTCTTCACTTTGGTCCTTCCGATCATCCGGAAGTTATGGGACGTTGGCAGTTCTATGCTGTGTCTTTGCCTTTCTGGCGCAAATTTGATGATGCAGACCCGCGTAAGCAGTTTTTCTATTTTAATTATACAGGAGGAAGTCCCCGAGATGATAAAACCGATTATGGTTTCTATTATATGATGCCGGAAAAGGGACAGAACACACCTCCTAATGACACAACAAAACTGTTACTTAACGTAGCGACCAAAAAATATACTTATGAGATGGTCTCGGATGTATATTATGATGGACGTACTATCTCTATCTTCCGTTTGGCAGATGTTATTTTGTGTAAAGCTGAAATAGAAAACAACTTGAATGGACCGGGAGCTGCATTGCCTTATTTGAATGAGATTCGTGAACGTGCCGGTGCTCCTGCTTATGGAAAAGATCCTCGTTTCCCAGTTCCTGCAAGTAAGGAAGCTATGAATCAGGCTATTCTTGATGAGCGTGGTTTTGAACTGGTGTTTGAGTATAAACGCCGTCCTGACCTGATCCGCTTTGGTAAATATGAAGAGACTGTAAATGCTCATCTGAAAGAGATGGATATAACGGGAACTACAGTAACACCTGATATGCGTTATTTGCCGTATCCTTTTGTAGAAACTAAGCAGAATAGCTATATGGAGGCAGAAAATCCTAAACGCCTTCCTAAATAAATTCGAGTTTGTCGGATGCCTGTATCTAAGAGGGATACAGGCATCCTTTGTTTAATATTTTTAAAGAGATTGATATGAAGCGTCTGATTTTTTTTGTTTGTATATTGATTGTCGGAGTAGTTATAGGTTGGATTTATTTAAGCGAACGGAATGCGATTGTAGAAGTTACGTTAACTTCTCCTGGAAATACCGCTATGTATAATAGAGCAGAGATAGTCCTTCAAAAACCGGCTCCTGTTTACATAGAATACACGGAAAACTTAACAGGAAAGAAATTCAGAACAGTTACAACTCCGGCTGATACGCTTCACCACCTGGACCTCCTGCTCTTGAAAGCCAATACTGAATATACTTATCAGATAGTGATAGATAATCTGTTTAAACAGAAATCGAAACCTTTGACGTTTAAAACCCGTGAACAGTCTTCCTGGCTCGTTAATCACTGGTTTAGTGAAAAATATCCGCATGATTCTTCTGCTTTGGGTGATGGTATGATTTTGGTTTGTTTCGGTCGTTTGCCCGGATATATGGCCTTGATTGATAATGAGGGAGAAGTACGTTGGTACTGGCAGGTGGATGATGTGGGGGTACGTGCAGCCTCACTAACGCCGCGTGGTACGATTCTGGCAATGCTCCGTCCCTTTGAAATGGATCAGATAGATGATGCTCCCCAAACGCCGGCCGAAATAGCCAATGAAGAACATAAGAAACCGATGCGCCGTGGTTCTATGGGTTTTGCTGGTGGAACCGGACTGGTCGAAGTCTCTTTAACGGGCGAACAAATGTGGCGCCTAGACCTTAATAAAATTGAAAAAGAAAAAGACCACCAGATTATCCACCATGATATCTGGATGGATGAAGAAAATCATATCCACACTTTATACCGCCCTAAAAAGATTGCAGAAATACCGGTGAATGGTAAAATGGTGACCGATACGTTGGGGGGTGACGGAATCATGGTTATAGATACCCTGGGAAATGTTTTGAAAACCTGGTCGGCATGGGATGTATGGGATGTCGCTAACGATCCGTATATCGATGAATACCGTTACGACCGTTTCCATATGAACGGATTGTGCTTTGATAAGGATGGAAATTACCTGGTGTCTAATCCGATTGAAGACCAGATATGGAAGATTGACCGTCAGAGTGGTAAATTACTTTGGAAGTTTGGTAGAAATGGGGACTTCAAAATGGATACAACTGCCTATTTCTCTTTTCAGCATGCTCCCTATATTACGGAACAGGGGGATTTGATGCTGTTTGATAACGGCTTGTATGACAAACGTTCGGGAGCGAAAGCTTTTAAACTAGATGAAAAGAACTTTACAGCAGAAACGGTTATTAATGCTATGTTGCCTCCCGAAAAGTATACTTCCCGCATGGGGAATGCTTATCTCCTTCCTAACGGAAATCTGTTGCAGACCAGTTCGAAGACCGGTTCTATAATGGTTACCGACCAATCCGGAAAGGTTCTCTGGGAAAGTATCATGTATTATGCCCCCTATCGGGCAGTGTATGTTCCGGTAGAAACCTGGGATAAATATTTTAAAGAAATTAAGTGATATGGGGCAGGCTTCACTCTTTTACATTTTCCTCACGTTCTTGAAATTGGGCGCTACGGCATTTGGCGGTTATATGTCACTTATCGCTATCGTACAGAAACAGTTAGTGGAGGTTGATAAAAAACTGAAAGAAGAAGATTTGCTGGATGGGATATCGTTGACCTCGGTATTACCGGGGCCTGTAGCGGTGAATACAATCGCTTATGTCGGGTATCGCCTGAGAGGAATTCCGGGAGCGATAATGGCCTTTGCCGGAATAATCATTCCTTCTTTCCTATTGGTGATTCTGCTTTCCTGGCTGTATTTTTCTTATGGAAATATTCCGGCAGTGAAGAATGTATTCAGCGGAATAACGCCAGCTATTATGGCCCTTATCGTTACGGTTGCTATTGGAATGACGCGTAAGACAGTGAAACTAACCATGCAATGGATTATTTGCCTGTTAGCTGCCTTGTTGTTGATTTTCATAGGAGGTTTTACTGTTACTTTTTTATTGCTGGTGTGTAGTGGGATAGCCGGAGCCTTCTTATTCCGTCAGCCGGGAAAGAAAGATGTATTGCCTGATGGAAAAGCGTTAATAAATAGGAAACAGCTGGTTGTGTCGGGTATAGTGCTGTTATTGCTACTTTGTACGTTGTTATGGGGTGGACAAATTCCGGAGGCACCTAAGGATATTCAGATACTGTCTACTTTCTCCGGAATAAGCCTGACACTGTTTGGAGGAGGTTACGTTGTCATTCCCGCATTACATGAATTATTTGTAGAGAATCTGAAATGGCTTACTTCGGCGGAATTTGCCGACGGTATTGCTATCGGGCAGATTACTCCCGGTCCTATTTTTATTACAGCGACCTTTATCGGTTATAAAGTGGCCGGAGTATTGGGAGCTTTCCTGGCTACCTTTGCCATATTTACTCCACCGGCAATCCTGACGGTTTTATTATCCCGTTTTGTAGAGGTGCTGAATCATTCATCTGTAGTAAAAGCCGCAATGAAAGGGATACGGGCGGCTGTTATCGGGATGATCTTCGCTTCGGCAATAACGATAGGGCAGACGATCACATTATCGGTTGGCGCGGTCGCTATTTTTATAATCACATTCATTATCTCATTTAAATACACAATCAGCCCGATCTACCTGATCCTTGGAGCAGGCGTGGCGGGTTTTATCTTATTCTAAATTCTATGAATACAATACAAGGAATACAAATGATTGGAACGCAGCGATCCGGTTCCAATCTGCTGCGTGTAATGCTGGATGGTATAGAACAGATTGTCGCTCCGCATCCTCCGCATATTCTTCAGCGTTTCCTGCCTTTATTACCTAAGTATGGCGACTTGTCGGATCAGTCGAATTTTCATCGACTAGCAACGGATGTCTGCGAACTGGTTACAGTAAATCCTGTCTCCTGGGAGGGAATTAGCATCCGCACCGATGAAATACTTGCAGCTTGTAAACAGCAAACAGTATATGAACTGTTCCGTGTGATCTATGAAGCGGCAGCCTGTCAGACCGGAGCTTCTTTCTGGCTTTGTAAGAGCATGAAGAATATGTTTTATGCAGAAGGAATCGAGTCTACGGGAGTTCGGCCTTATTATATCTATCTCTATCGTGACGGACGTGATGTGGCTCTCTCCTTTAAAAAAGCGATTGTAGGAGAAAAACATATTTATGCGCTGGCTCAAAACTGGAAAAAAGATCAGGAGGCGGCACTTCGTTTAAAAGAGAAAACTGCAGAAGATCATTTCTTTATGCTGAACTATGAAACACTGATTGCCTGTCCGGAAGAAACGATGCGCCGCCTTTGTGACTTCCTGCATGTACCCTATTCCGATCAGGTAATGGAGTATTATAAGAGCCGGGAGTCGGAAAATACAGCTGTAGCCGGTAAGATGTGGTCGAATGTAACCAAGCCGATCATAAAAGATAACACGAATAAGTTTTTGCGTGAATTATCTTCGGAAGATATTACTATCTTTGAATCCGTAGCCGGAGATCTTTTACAGCAACTGGGGTATTCCTTATGTACTCCCCCTGATCTACTGAAAGATAGCTTTTCCGACAAGGAGATAGAGATATTTAATGAAGAAAACAGTCGCTTAAAGAATGCTTTTATTCAGCAGGCCGATCCGACCGACCTCGAGAAAAGGCGTCCGCAGGATGAATTGATCAATCGAATAAAACAATATTAATCGTTAAACACTAATGCGTATGAAACAAATGCTATTTACTCTGCTTTGTTTGTTTACCTTCAGTAACTTACAAGCTCAGACCGTACCTACCGACGAGTTGTATGGGTTGGGGACCTGGAATGCCGACTCCCTGGGAAACCATCGGGTAGTCGTATCGGTAGAGAAACCGTCGGATGTAGTGCTGGCAACGATCGAATGGCGTCGCCGTGATTTGAATCCGGAAGATAAGAATCTGATTGTGGTAGATGCTGCCACGGGAAAACATATTACAAATGTATGCCGCTTTACAGTGAACCGGGAGAAAGGGGAAGTCGCTTTTCAACCGCAGACAGTTCCGGGCGAGTATTATATCTATTACCTGAAGAATGTAATGAGCGGTAGCCCGTATTATCCAACCGTTAATTATCCGCCGTTCGAAAATACGGCTTCAGCCGATTGGGTGAAGAAGAATAAACTGTCGGGAAAGAAAGCCCCGTCGCTTCCGGCTGCTAAGGTAGTACAATTCCAGGCTATAAACCAGTTGAACAGCTTCTATCCGATGGAAGTGATTGCTACGGCTGATGAAACGGCCCGTTTACTGAAAGAGCGTCCGGGAGAAAAATATATCCTGTTTACCGAAGACCGGGAATATCCGATCCGTATGACAACCGATATTCCTTATAAATGGATTGCTGACGACCGTCACGACCATTTCAGCGGCCAGGCAGACAAGGGCGAATATTATGTTTTCCAGTTAGGCGTATGGGCGGCCCGTTCAAAGGTGGAGAACCTGCACGTAGACTTCTCTGCTCTGACAAATACAGCTACTGGCGAACAGATTCCGGCATCTTCATTTACCTGTTTCAATACGGAAGGAACGGATGTAACGGGCACTGTTTTCAAAAAGAACTGTTCTGTCGAGCAAGGCAAGGTACAGGCATTATGGATCGGAACCCAGTTGCCGGAACATCTTTCTTCGGGGATGTATCAGGGTACGGTTACTGTGTCTGCCGCCAATGCGGAAAGTAAGACTGTACAGGTAACGTTGAATGTCTCTAAGAATATAATAGCCAATCATGGGGATAATGAACCCTGGCGTCACTCCCGCTTGCGTTGGCTGAACTCACAGATCGGTTTTGACGATGAGGTGATCGCTCCTTACACACCATTAGTCCTGAAGGATAAAACGATCAGTTGCCTGGGACGT
The DNA here is from genome assembly GCF_905196875.1 of uncultured Parabacteroides sp. Classification (GTDB taxonomy): domain Bacteria; phylum Bacteroidota; class Bacteroidia; order Bacteroidales; family Tannerellaceae; genus Parabacteroides. The sequence continues at coordinate 157,225 of NZ_CAJJWO010000003.1, forward strand.
GAAGTGAAACTGTCTTCTCTCGGCCTGCCGGCAGATATCACCAGTTATTTTAAAGAAACGATGACCGGTATCGGTACCGATGGCCGTTCTATCCTGGCTGCACCTATGGAACTGGCGGCAGACGGCGGTGCCTGGGAAAATCTGAACTTCGAAATTACAAAACATAAACAGGGCGCTATTGCCTGGAAAGCGTTGAACCAGAACAGCCATTTCCTGATGGATCTGGAAGGAGAGATGGAGTCGGATGGAAATATCGAATATAAGGTAACGCTGGTTGCCCGCGAAAATGCATCTGTCGAAGATATCGGTCTGCGTACTCATCTGGCTCCCGGCATCGGACGTTATATGATGGGACTGGGAGAGAAAGGCGGCTTTTGCCCTAATGACCTGCGTTGGAAATGGGATGTTGAAAAGAACCAGGACGGCCCGTGGGTGGGCGATGTAAATGCCGGTCTTCAGATCCGTTTCTACGATAATAAATATGAGCGTCCGCTGAATACAAACTTCTATCATCAGAAACCGTTACATATGCCTCTGTCCTGGTGCAATAACGGAAACGGAGGGATCGACATCAATAACGCTTCCGATGGGACACGGATCAATGCTTATTCCGGTAAACGGGAAGTAAAGAAAGGCGATAAGCTGTATTACTATTTCAATGTGGCAATCACCCCGTTCCGCCCGATCGATACGGATAAGCAATGGCGCGAACGCTACTATCATAGTTATGACTTTATCGAAAAGGTAGAGAAGTTGGGTGCCAATGTGCTGAATATCCACCATGCAACGGGTATCAATCCGTTTATCAACTATCCGTTCCTTCGCACGAAAGAAATGAAGGCTTATATCGATGGTGCACATGCACGGGATATGAAGGTGAAGATCTATAATACTGTCCGCGAACTGTCCAACAGCTGTGTGGAAATGTATGCCCTTCGCAGTCTGGGAAATGAGATATTCTCGGAAGGTCCCGGCGGCGGCTTCTCCTGGTTGCAGGAGCATCTGGATCAGAATTATATCGGAGCCTGGTTTGTCCCTCACCTGAAAGATGCAGCGATCGTGAACAGCGGTGTATCCCGTTGGCATAATTATTATTTGGAAGGACTCGACTGGCTGGGCAAAAATGTCGGTATCGACGGCCTGTATATCGATGACCTGGCATTCGACCGTATGACGATGAAACGTATCCGTAAGGTACTGAACCGTACGAATCCGGGCGCAATGATCGACCTGCATTCGGCTAATCAGTATAATCCGAAGGATGGCTTTGCCAACAGCGCCAATCTTTATCTCGAACATTTCCCGTATCTGGATCGTTTGTGGTTCGGCGAATATTTCAATTATGACTTCCCGCCCGAATTCTGGCTGATTGAAGTATCCGGTATCCCTTACGGATTGATGGGTGAAATGCTGGAAGGCGGCGGTAACGCCTGGCGTGGAATGCTGTATGGCATGACCGGTCGCAGTCCGCGTGTAGACAATGGACCGTTGTGGCATCTTTGGGATTCATTCGGTATGCAGAAAAGCGAAATGATCGGCTACTGGGTGAAAGACAACCCGGTGAAGACGAACAGTGAAAAGACGTTGGCTACCATTTACACGCATCCGGGAGAGAAGACTTTGATCTCGCTGGCTACCTGGGAAGAGGGCGATGCCCGGGTCACTCTTTCTGTCGACTGGGCGAAACTGGGCCTCGATCCGGCAAAAGTAACATTGTATGCTCCGGCCATAGATAATTTCCAGACCGAAGCAACCTGGAAACCGGGTGATGAGATCACCGTACCAAAAGGGAAAGGCTTGTTAATTATTGCAAAATAAAGCGGGCTGATATAGTATAATTGACAGTAAATGTACTCCTTAATTGTATAAGGGGAGAATTTCTCCCCTTATACAATTGTTTATTATTTAAAGAAATTACCATGAAAAAGATTCTCATCCTTCTTTGTGCAACCGCTATATTGCAACCTTTATCTGCACAACAACAGGCTACTGTTTCCGAAAGTATACAAACGGTTAAAACCTATCCATTCTCCGATCCGGACCCGGTGGCCGATCCTTCCGACCTCTTCTATCCCTATTTCCGTTTTGATGGCTTTGCCGCTAAAGGGGTGGATAAAGAGTGGAAAGTGGTGGCACTTGAAAACGATTATATCCGCCTGACTCTTTTCCCCGAGATAGGAGGGAAGATCTGGGGAGCAGTAGATAAAACGACCGGCAAAGAATTTATCTATAACAACCACGTGGTGAAGTTCCGTGATATTGCCATGCGTGGGCCGTGGACTTCCGGCGGTATCGAGTTTAACTTCGGTATTATAGGTCATGTACCGACCTCCAGCACGCCGGTCGACTATGTAACCCGACAGAAAGCCGACGGCAGTGTCAGTTGCTATGTTTCTTCCTATGAACTGGTAACCCGCACCCTTTGGACAGTCGAAGTAAACCTTCCCAAAGACAAGGCTTACTTTACGACAACAACGACCTGGCATAACAGTTCTTCGATCGACCAACCCTATTACCAGTGGATGAATGCAGGCTATAAGGCAGCCGGAAACGCGCAGTTCTGTTATCCCGGCACCAACTACATCGGCCACGGTGGCGAGCTTTATTCCTTCCCTATCGATGAACAGGGACGCGATATCTCCTGGTATGAAAAGAATGACTTCGGAAATTCCAAATCCTACCACGTGTTGGGTAAATACAACGATTTCTATGGAGCCTATTGGCACGACGATGATTTCGGTTCCATCCATCATACCGATTACGACGAGAAGCTGGGTATGAAAATATTCCTTTGGGGACTGTCCCGTGAAGGCGGTATCTGGGAAGACCTGCTGACGGATACCGACGGTCAGTATATCGAATTGCAATCCGGCCGCATGTATAACCAACCGGCATCGGGCAGTAGCTTTACTCCGTATAAACATACCGCATTCGGCCCGCAGGCAACCGACCAGTGGACGGAATACTGGTTTCCGGTAAAAGGCATCAAAGGCGTATCCAAAGCCGGACGTATCGGTGCATTGAATGTGCTGAGGGAAGACGGTTTCCTGAAACTGTATTTCTCTCCGTTGCAACAATTATCCACAGAGATCAAGCTTTACGATGGCGATAAGATGGTTCGTTCCCTTCCGCTTCGTTGCGGTGTTTTGGAGACATGGAAGGATTCTGTTCCGTTGGACAATGCCGTTGCCGCCGGAAAGCTGAAAGTGGTGGTCGGCAACGACCTGCTGGTTTATTCGGAAGTCCCGTCGGATAATATTACTAACCGTCCGAAACAATTGTCATCGGACTTTGACTGGAATTCTGTTTACGGCCTTTATACGCAGGGCGATCAGTGGATGAACCAGAAAGTATACGACAAGGCAGAAAAATATCTCTCCGCCTCATTGGAGAAAGATCCTTATTTCCTTCCGGCGCTGACAAGCCTGGCTTCCCTCTATTACCGGGAAGGACGATACGAAGAAGCATTGAAGCATTGCCGTACGGCACTGAGCATTAATACGTATCAGGGAGAAGCCAACTATCTATACGGCTTATGTAATAGGGCACTGGGAAATAATACCGATGCAAAGGACGGTTTCTCCGTCGCTTCTTATTCTCCGTCGGTACGTAGCGCTGCTTATGAAAAGCTGGCGGAAATGTTCCTGATCGATCAGAACTGGGAGAAAGCAGAACATTATGCGTTGAAGAGTCTTGACTTCAATAAGCTGAACCTGAGTGCCGATCATGTATTGATGGTTGTCTATCGTAAAACAAATCGACCGGAAAAGGCGAAAGCGATCATCTCTTCACTCCTGGAGGAACTTCCGTTATATCATGTTGCACGGTTTGAAAACTATCTATTGAACGGCACGGATAAAAAGGACTTCGGATCCCTGATCCGCAACGAACTACCTTTCGAAACCTATATGGAACTGGCTGAATGGTATGAATCAGCCGGCTGTGAAGAGGAGGCATTGACATTACTGTCTTTTGTCCCTGACTATCCGATGGCAAACTATAAGACGGCCTATCTTCTGCATAAGAAAGGCGATGAAACCGGAAGCTTGGCCGCTTTGGAGAAGGCAAACGCCGGATCTCCCCAGTCGGTATTCCCTTTCCGTCCTTCCACACTGGAAGCATTGAAGTGGGCTGAAACGGTTCGTCCCGATTGGAAGACCGGTTATTATCAGGGCCTTATTTATTGGGCAAACCATAATAAGGAGAAGGCACTCGAACTCTTTAACAACTGTGGTGAAGCGGATTATGCTCCTTTCTACCTGAGCCGTGCGTCATTGAAGAGCGGCGAAGCCCGCCTGGTAGACCTGCTGAAAGCGGAGCAGACAGAAATGTCATGGCGTACCGGTTTTGCATTGATCAACCACTATATCTCCAATAACCAATGGCAGCAAGCGGTTGAAACAGGAAAGAAATACACGAAGAAATATCCGTCGAACTACTACATCGGTTTGAAGTATGCAAAAGCATTGTGTGAGACAGGCCAGTATCAGCCGTGTATTTCCTTGTTGAGCAAAATACAGGTTCTTCCCAACGAAGGTTCTTATGCCGGCCGTGCTGTCTACCGTGAAGCCAATCTATATAAGGCGATGGAACAGCTGGGTAAAAAGAGTTATAAACAGGTCTTGAAGAGTGTGGAAACATCGAAGGAATGGCCCGAAAACTTAGGTGTAGGCAAGCCTTACGACAATATGATCGACAGCCGTCTGGAAGATTATATGGAAGCACAGGCATACGCCGGACTGGGTGATAAACAGAAATCGGAGGCTTTATTGGCTTCAGTTGTCGGCTATCCCTCCGCCCGTTCTCATTTCGGTTCCGGAAACCTGTTGAGTGCACTCGCTTTGCGTGAATCAGGCAAACAGGCCGAAGCGGATCGTATGGTGGCTTCGTGGGCTACCGGCTTCCCGGAAAACCGTATCGCCCAATGGTGTGCCGCCGTTTATAACGGTGAAAAGGAGAAAGCTGCCGGGATACTTGAATCCCGCAACGATCAGGCGGATACTACTCCGTGGGAAACTTCTTTCCGCGACGCTAACTTTGATTTGATCGTCCGTCTGTTTTCAAATAACGGTAATAGCTTCCGCTAATAGTTTCTCTATAGTGAAACAGTTGTTTCTTCTAGGTGAAACAACTGTTTCATGCCTATGAAACTTTTCTTTTACCTATGTGATATCCCATAGATATATGGAGCCAGAACTTTCGGACTGCGAAGAATCATTATTTTAAAGAAGAGTGGGTATTACCCTGGCTGGATGAGTTATTGAAGTAGATTAATTTTACTTATATTTGTAGCATCTAATTAATTATCAATTCTAATAGCATGGAAAACATTTCAAGAAGAACTGCAATTAAGACCGCGTTAGTCGGAGGAGCAGCGATAGCTGTATCCGGCCTGGAGGCTGCAAATCCGGCAAAGAAGAAAAAGACGGAAGCACCCGAACCTTTGAAAGGGAATATTCGTCACTCCGTAAGTAAATGGTGCTTTGGTGATTATGAGCTGGAAGAGTTTTGCGGAATATGTAAGAAGATCGGTATCGAATCTATCGAACTGCTCGACCCGAAGGACTGGCCGATCGTTCAGAAGCACGGCCTAACTGTGGCAATGGCACAAGGTGCCGGCCTGGGTATCGACCGTGGATTTAACGATCCGAAACTGCATGATGAACTGGTAGCCAGCTACGAAGAAGTTATCCCGCAGGTTGCCGCAGCCGGACTGACCAATCTGATCTGTTTCTCCGGCAGACGAAACGGCCTGACTGACCTGCAAGGTTGGGAAAACTGCGAAAAGGGGTTGAAACGACTGATACCATTGGCTGAAAAGCATAATGTAGTCCTTACTATGGAATTGCTGAACAGCGTAGGACATAAAGATTATCAGTGCGACCATACTGTTTGGGGGGCTGAACTATGCCGTCGTATCGGTTCTCCCAACTTCAAACTGTTATATGATATCTACCACATGCAGATCATGGAAGGGAATATTATCGAGAATATCCAGAAGTATCACCAATATTTCTCCCATATCCATACCGGAGGTAATCCGGGCCGTGCGGAGATAGACGAAACACAGGAGCTCTATTATCCGGCTATTATGAAGGCGATAGTAGAAACCGGCTATAAAGGATTTGTCGGCCAGGAGTTTGTTCCCCGCCAGCCGGACAAGATCGCTTCCCTTGAAAAATGTATCCGTATATGTGATGTCTGATAAGATGAATAAGATAAGATTGATACAGCTTTGTATGCTGTTGTTCGCTCTTGTGTTAACAGGATGTAAGCCCGGAGGCGCGTTTACTCCGGGCGAACTTTGGCCGGATAATAACGGTGTGCATATTAACGCTCACGGTGGCGGTATCCTGCATCAGGGAGATACTTATTACTGGTTTGGCGAGCATAAGACGGAAGGTACTGCCGGTAATAATGCCCTGGTCGGTGTTCATTGCTATTCTTCCAAAGACCTGTATAACTGGAAAGATGAAGGCGTCGCTTTATCCGTTGTGAAAGATGATCCTGCTCATAGCATTGCAGAAGGTTGCATCCTGGAACGTCCTAAGGTGATCTATAACAAGAAGAATAATAACTATGTGATGTGGTTCCATCTGGAGCCCAAAGGTGCCGGCTATTCCGGTGCGCTTAGCGGTATCGCTATAAGTGATAACGTGGCGGGCCCGTATAAATTCCTCCGTGCCGTTCGTCCGAATGCCGGTTACTGGCCTCAGAATGTACAGGATATTCATAAGACCAAACAGCCTGTGACCGATCGTGAGGGTATGACAGGGGGCAGTCTGCCTGCACATCCCGACAGTCTGAATCTCCTGGGACGTGACAGAGAAGGCGGACAGATGGCACGCGATATGAATCTTTTCGTAGATGACGATGGTAAAGCTTACCATATTTATTCTTCAGAGGAGAACAGTACATTGCATATCTCTCAGCTGACGGACGATTATACCAACTATGCCGGTACTTATTCCCGTTTCTTCATCGGACGGTTTATGGAAGCACCGGCCATGTTCAAACATGACGGTAAATATTATCTGATCATGTCGGGTTGTACAGGTTGGGCGCCGAATGCCGGACGCTCGGCTGTTGCCTCTTCTATCTGGGGACCCTGGAAAGAACTCGAAAATCCCTTTGTCGGACCGGATGCCGATCTCTCTTTCCATTCGCAGAGTACCTATGTATTGCCTACTCCGGGTAAACCGGGACAGTTCATTTATATGGGCGACCGCTGGACTCCGGAGAATGCTATCGACGGTCGTTATATATGGCTTCCTATCCGCTTTGAAGGTGATCAACCTGTCATCGAATGGCTGGATACATGGAGTTATTGACTTCGTAGGAAAGATGGAATTGAAAATTAACAGTATGTTTTTGGTAAATTCATCAGGCCCGCATCATAAATTGATTTAATCTTGATTAATTTTGCAGCTTCGTTTTCGCGGAGCTGCAAATTTGTTTTGTGGCAACAGATCTTTAATACATAATAAACATTTGAAATGAAACCTTCTTTATCAGTTTCTTCACGACAATTAATGTGGAGGGAAATGCATGATTATCTGATGATCGCACTGGGGATGCTTTCCTATGCCATCGGGTGGACTGTCTTTCTGTTACCCAATGACATTACTACCGGAGGTGTGCCGGGTATTGCTTCTATTGTATATTGGGCGACAGGCCTGAATGTGCAGTACACTTATTTTGCGATTAACGGCGGATTGTTGATCGCTTCTCTGATTGTTCTCGGATGGAAGTTCAGTGTAAAAACTATTTTCGCCGTGATGGTGATGACTACTATCCTGCCCATCATCCAGGGAGCGACATCCGGTTTGCATTTACTTGGTGATCAGCCGTTCATGGCTTGCGTGATTGGTGCTTCTTTCTGTGGAGCTGGTATCGGCATCGCTTTTTCTGCCAACGGCAGTTCGGGAGGTACGGATATTATTGCCGCTATCATCAATAAGTACCGTGATATCACTTTAGGACGTGTGATCCTGATGACGGATATGATTATTATTTCTTCCAGTTATTTCGTTCTGCATGATTGGGAGAAGGTTGTTTATGGTTTTGCTACCCTTTATATTTCCAGTTTTGTGCTCGATCAGGTAGTGAACAGTGCACGTCAGTCTGTACAGTTCTTCATCATTTCCAAGCAATATGAAGAGATCGGCCGCCGTATCAATAAAGATCTGCATCGTGGAGTGACGGTAATCGACGGAACCGGATTGTATACCGGTCTGGGGATTAAGATGATGTTCGTGTTGGCCAAGAAGCGTGAATCGACCACTATTTTCCGATTGATCAAGGATATAGATCCGAATGCATTTGTATCACAGAGTTCTGTCATCGGCGTGTATGGGGAAGGGTTCGACCATATTAAAGTGAAATAGGGACAGGCTTTATAATACTGTTTATTTTCAGGTAGCGTTTTTATAGGAATTATCCTGTAGAAACGCTATTTGCTTTTCTGAAAGATTGGTTAAATCATATAAATCTACCTTCGTTCTGTTAGAACTAAGACCACAACGGATGCAAATATAGTTCATTTTTATTATGAGAGGTTAAATAAGTGCCAATAATACAAATTGACAAGAACATTTGTTAACATATTTGAGGATCGATGTGCGTAAAAAACATTGTTTTTCTAGTAAAGTTACTTGTTTATATCTTAGTTCTAACAGAACTATTTCCATATCATTTTATTTTAAAGGGATAGATGTATTTTGAGTAGGAATACTATTGGGAGACTTTCAAATTATATAATCTTAATACTAATGCTTACTTAATTTTTATGTAATGTGAGTGTAATACAGTGTATCTATTTTTGCGCACCCAGTTGCCGTTGAGGCGCTATTACAAAATTATAAGTAGTTATTTATATGCAAATATCCGATGAGAAGTTATGGGAATCATGCCTGATGGGGAATAAAGAGGCCTTTAAGGAAATCTACTGCCGCTTTTATTCTCTGTTATATAATTATGGTTCTAAATTAGTCTCAGACCAGGATCTGGTGAGAGATTGTATACAGGATATTTTCATTAAACTGATCCAGAACTATCAATCTCTTTCTGCGACTCCGAATGTAAGAGGATATCTGCTAAAAGCTTTTCGTAACAAATTATACGATACATTGGAAAAGGAAAGAGCCACCGATGATATATCCCTTTATGAGGAAACGTTTGTAACCGATGAACTACTCCCTTTACTCTCTTTCGATGATTCCGATGCGGATCATCGCGCTAAGCATCTGATGAAGGTCTTTTCAGAATTGTCCCCTCATCAGCAGGAGATCATCTATCTTTATTATGTAAATGAACTGAAGCATGAAGAGATCGCAGAGATCATGGAAATAAATTATCAATCCAGTAAGAATTTATTATTCAGGTCTTTGTCTAAGTTGAGAAGATTATATTTGAAAAATAATTGATTTTTATTCCGGAAAGTGAGTACCAAATGAAATTTTCCCCGTAATAAAAGTAAAAAAGAGGTTACTCGTGGATAAAAAACAAAATATATCAGATAAACAATCATTTGAACAGGCTGGCCGGGACTTGCTTCAAAAGGTGCGTGAGGCGGAGAAGAAAGAACTGCGTGAAGCTCTGAATTCATGGCAGGAAATAGAATTACATTTGGAAAAGACTCACTCTTCAACCCGTTTTTATATCCGGCGTATCCTTTCTGTTGCCGCTTCTCTTGCGGTTCTTCTCTCAATCGGGATCTATTACTGGATGGAAACAGAGGAAAACTCATCTATGTCGCTTGCCTTGCTGGATACGGCAAATTCTTCCTTGTCCGGTGATGAGATTGTCCTGATAGAAAATAAAGATAAGATGCAGTTGAAGGATGAATCATCTATCCGGTATGATGCTCAGGGAAAATCGAATGTGGAAGAGCACGTGGTAAAGAAGGAGACAGCTGTCGAAAGGGAAGAGAAGAAAGAAGAAGTCAACCAGATCATCGTTCCGAAAGGAAGAAGGGCTAATATAACATTTTCGGATGGTACCAAAATGTTTGTGAATGCGGGTACACGGGTTATCTATCCGGCTGTATTCAAGAAAGATAAAAGGGAAATTCTGGTGGAAGGTGAAGTTTACCTGGAGGTGGAAAAAGATCCTTCACGTCCTTTTATAGTTAAAACGAATGGATTTGACGTGAAAGTGCTTGGAACTGAATTTAATGTCTGTGCATATAAAGAGGATGTTTCGGCCTTTGTGGTTCTGGTGAATGGAAGCGTAGAGGTTCGGATGGGTAGGAATGAAAAATCACAGCTTTCTCCCAACCAACGGATTGAAATTAATGAGAAGGGTTCGAACATAAGTGAAGTAGATGTATTTGAATATATCTGCTGGAAAGATAATATGATGTTACTGAACGACCGGAAAGTGGGAGAGACTCTCGACCGCCTTTCGCGCTATTACGGACGTGGTATCTGGTATAATGAAGAAATAGGGAATATACCTGTTTCTGGCAAACTGGACTTGCGGGAGAATATGGAAGATGTGATCAGTATCCTTTGTCAGTCTTTGTTCCTGCAATACAAAACTGATGCGAACAATAACATAATAATATCAAAATAGAATGCCTATGTAAAAGACGTCGAGTAAAAAAACGAACCGAATGATACGGCCATATCACCCGGTTCAATAGTTTTTGTTTAATCTATTAATTTATGTATCAAAGAAAAAACATTACAAATGTATGAAAAAGAATGAAGAATTCAGCCGAAAATCGGCTCATTTTCTTAAAAGTGCCTGTTTAGCCTTATGTCTGGTAAGTTATGGAGGATCTGCTATATATGCAGCGTCGTCCTATGCGGAGCAAACCACATTAACAGTCCGTATGAATAACCGCACCGTAAAAGATGTATTTTCTTACATCGAGAAGAACAGCGAATTTATTTTTGTGTATCATGGTTCAAACATCAATCTGAACAAGAAAGTTAATGTAGATGTTAGTAATCAGACTGTAGAAGCCATTTTGAGCAAAATGTTCGCGGGGACGGATATAGAGTATATCATTAATGACCGTCAGATCATCGTACGGAAAAACGAAACAAACAAAAAGCAAGTTGCTGTAGTTGTTCCTCAGCAAGAGAAGAAAATTACTGTAACAGGAAATGTAAAAGATGCGACAGGCGAACCGCTGATTGGGGTGAATGTCATGGTAAAAGGAACAACTGTTGGTAGTGTAACGGATGCCAATGGTAACTTTTCATTATCGGATGTTTCTCCGAATGCTGTTGTTAGTATCTCTTATATCGGTTATAAAACACGGGAAGTAGCCCTGAACGGTAAGAATTCGGTGAATGTGACTCTGAGCGAAGATAGCGAAGCTTTGGATGAAGTAGTGGTTATCGGCTATGGTACACTGAAAAAGGCAGACTTATCGGGAGCGGTGTCGACTGTTCCGACAAAAGTATTGGAAAACCGTCCGGTTTTGACGGTTGGACAGGCATTGCAGGGGTCGGTGGCTAACCTGACTGTTTCGATTGGTAGTGGGCAGGCGACGGATTCTCCCAGCTTTAACATTCGTGGTACAACTTCTATCAATGGTGGTAATCCCCTGGTTGTAATTGACGGTGTTGTTTCTTCGGCTGAAGAGTTGAATAGAATGAACCCTACCGATATCGGTAGTATTTCTGTATTGAAAGATGCAGCGTCAGCGGCCATTTACGGTTCGCGTGCAGCATTCGGTGTGATTTTGGTTACTACTAAGACAGCCGGTCAGGAAAAGTTGACAATCAATTACAATAATAACTTTGCAATGCGTAAGTTGACCGGAATGGCAGACGTCATTACCGATCCTTATATCGTGGCTTCAACTCGAAATACCATGTCTTACCCCTGGTATAACTTATATAACGAAGAACAATTGGCCTATGCTAAAAAGGTATCGGGAGATCCAAGTACTTCCCCTTATTATTTGAACCCGGACGGTACATATGCTTATTTTGGCAGTACTGACTGGTTTGATGAGGCGTATAAAAATTTGGCATTCTCTACTAACCATACAATCGATGTGTCAGGTAAAACGGATCGTTTAAATTATTATTTCTCTGCCAATTACAATTTCCAGGACGGTATGGTGAAGTACGGAACTGATAAATATAATCGTTATAACCTTCGTTCCAAACTGGATTTTAAATTGACTGACTGGTGGACATTGGGTAATAATACCAGCTTTGTAAATTCGGATTATGATTCTCCGAATTATCTGGGCGATTCTTATTATTGGGAAGTAAACCGTATCAATCCGCTGGATGTGATTTCTAATCCGGATGGTTCTTGGACAAAGGCTGGTAGTAGTGTATTTGGCCGTTTGATAGACGGAGGTCGTTGGAACCAGCAGAAAACAACTTTCTCAACACAATTTACAACAAAGATCGATATTATTAAAGACGTCCTTTTTGTAAATGGTTCGTTCAACTATTCGACGAATAAAAATGCAGAAGAAGGATATTCTTTGCCTGTTGATTACTATGATGGTCCGGATAGACCGGCGGCCCAGCAGGATCCGGTATCTCAGGCTTACCTGAACCATACTAATGCACGTACACTTACATTTGATGCCTATGCTACTTTCCACAAGCTGTTCAATGACAAACATGATTTTACGGCGATGGTCGGTTTCAATCAGGAAGACTGGCGTGACAATTATACCTCTGCCAGCCGTAAAGAGTTGATTTCATCTTCTTTACCTTCATTAGGATTGGCCTCAGGTGATATGAATGTCGGACAACGTGTCTATACGCTTTCTATGCGCAGTGTATTCGGTCGTTTGAATTATGTTTATAATAATAAGTATATTCTGGCATTTAATGGTCGTTATGATGGAACATCGCGTTTTCCGCATGATGATCGGTATGCATTTAACCCTTCAGGTTCTGTGGCTTGGGGACTTTCGGAAGAAAGCTTTTTTGAACCGGTACGTGATGTTGTTAATTTCTTGAAATTCAGATTCTCTTATGGTAGTTTGGGTAATCAGGACCTGAAAGAGAATTATTACGCTTACCTGGCAACTATGGGTTCAGGAAAGATTTCTCAGATTTTGGATGGCAAACAACCGATAGGTGTTTCTGCACCGGGACTGGTTGCTGGTAACTTAACCTGGGAGAAGGTGACGACTGCCGACTGGGGTATGGATGTTAATTTCTTGAATAATCGGCTGACTGCTACTGTCGATGGATATATCCGCCGTACAAAAGATATGTTGACAGCAGGAGCGGAACTTCCTAATGTTTTGGGAACCAGTGAACCTCTGGAAAATGCGGCAGACTTGAAAACAACCGGTTGGGATTTGACGGTTAGCTGGCGTGATAATGTGAAACTGGCAGGTAAAACATTGAATTACGGATTGAGCTTTAATATCGGTGATAGCCGTTCCTGGATTACCAAGTTCTCGAATGATACGGGGTCCTTGGATAGCTATTATGAAGGTTGGGAAATGGGATCTATCTGGGGATTGGAAACAGAAGGATTCTTTACTTCTCAGGAAGATATTGACAGCCATGCCGACCAAACACAAGTAGCCTCTTATATCGGTACACGACCGATTGCACCAGGCGATTTGAAGTTTAAAGATTTAAATAATGATGGCAAAATAGATAAAGGAGCCTGGACAATTGACGATCATGGCGATTATAAGATTATCGGTAATAACCGTGCCCGTTATGGTTTTGGTTTTAATATGAATGCCGATTGGAATGGTTTTGACTTGAGTCTGTTTGTCCAGGGAGTTTTAAAGAAAAATTATAGTCCGAGTGGCGACTTGTATTTCTGGGGTATTTATGCACAGCCGTGGACAAATATTACTTATGGTAATTACTATGATCGTTGGACGGAAGAAAATCCAAGTCAGGATGCTTATTTCCCACGTTTTAAATCGTACGTTGCGGAAGGAGGATCTGAAGCGGCTCTTACCCAGACCCGTTATTTGCAGAATGCCACTTATGCCCGTTTGAAGAACCTGACATTTGGATACACACTTCCGAAACAGTGGACAGATAAAGCCAATATCCAGCGTTTACGCCTTTTCTTCTCTGGTGACAACTTATGTGAAATAACAGGCTTGTACAAGCATTATAAACTGGATCCGGAATGTTTGGGTGGCCAGATGTATCCGTTGCAACGCTCTTATTCGTTTGGTTTAAATGTTACATTCTAATTTTTAATTGCTGAAAGTTATGACTATTAATAAAAATATTATGAAAATAGCTGCGATAGGATTCGTCGGCATTTTAGGGTTAAGCGGATGTAACGATTCGTTTATGGATAAATACTCTGAGACTTCCATTACGGAAGAAGGATTTTTCAAGTCAGCCGGTGACCTGGAGATCTATACCAATAAAATGTACGGGTATATTGTTTCCGATTATTGGGATGTTGCATCTGATAATGTGATATATGTGGAAGAGTCCAACATTTATTCAAGGATGCGGGGAGAACTCAATCCGGATAATGCAGGAACATGGGGATGGGGAGATATTCGCAATGTCAATTTTATGCTGGCAAGAGCGCATAAAGCAGAAGGTGATGTGGCTGAAATCAACCATTATATCGGTATGGCCCGTATGTTCAGAGCTAAATTGTATTATGACAAAGTGTTGTCTTATTCGGATGTGCCCTGGTACAGCCGCGATTTGCAGACAACGGATACGGAAGAATTGTTTAAACCGCAGGATACGCGTGCTCTGGTTGTTGACTCTATCATGGCCGATTTGGATTTCGCGGTAGCTACTATGAAGGATGAAAGTGGTGGTCGGACGCGTTGGTATAAGAGTGGTGCATTGGCTATGCAGGCACGTATCGCTCTGTCAGAAGGTTGTTGGCGTAAATATCATTCGGAGTTGGGATTGAATGATGCCGATCGTTTCTTCCGGGTGGCTGCCGATGCTTGTAAAGCCATTATGAATACAGGCAATTATGAGTTGTCTACTGGTGAAGGTGCTTATGAAGCTTTGTTTAATAGCCAGGATCTGTCTTCCAATAAGGAAATGATCATCTTTGAAGATTATAGCAATGAACTGGGACGCAAGCATGGTGCCGGTGCCCGGTTTGACTGGACAACCGGTTTGTCACGCGACTTGATGGAAGATTATTACGTGATTGAGGATGGTAAGACAAAGAGATTTCAGGATGTACCTGGTTATGATAAGAAAACATTTCTTGAGATCTTTGAGAACAGGGATCCTCGCCTGGGACAAACCTTCATGATGCCCGGTTTTATGCGTCCGGGTGAAACAGAACCTCATCGTCAGAAAATCACTATCGGCGGGTATCCGCAGGTGAAATATTCTCCGCTGACATTCGACCAGACAGAATGGGGTAAAGCTTATACAGACCTGCCATTGATCCGGTATGCAGAAGTACTATTGATGTATGCTGAAGCAAAAGCAGAGTTGGGAGAGTTGACTCAGGACGATATTGATCAAAGTATCAATCTGATTCGGGATCGTGCAGGTGTGCCCCGGGCTACCTTGGCGGATTGGATGGCAAATGTAGATCCGATTCAGTCAAATCGTTATCCGAATGTCACTTCTGCACAGAAGGGAGCTATTTTGGAAGTCAGACGTGAAAGACGTATCGAATTGGCTTGTGAAGGATTCCGTTTCGCAGATTTGATGCGTTGGGGAGCCGGTAAATTGATGGAAAAAGCTCCGGAAGGAATGTATATCGGTAAGCTGGGGTATATTGATTTGACAGGGGATGGTCAGCCTGACTTTGCTGTGGTAGCAACACAGGCCGATGCCGATGCTATTCCTCAGGCCGATAAAGAGAAATACAAATTGAATGTAGAGGTTCTGGCCGGAAATACATTTGAACTGACCGGTGGAGATAAAGGATATATCCGTCTGATCTCTCAGGTTAATAAATGGAACTTTATCGAGCCGAAATATTATTATAGTCCGATATCGACTAAAGATATTGTATTGAATAAGAACTTAGTTCAAAATAAATTCTGGACTAAATAGTCGATATCGTTTTTTACTCTTGGAGTAGGAATGAATAATATGTATCTCAAAAGCTGTATCTTTTGTAATAACAGATACAGACTTTTGAGATATATTTTTGATTCGTTTTTATCTTTCTATCTTTGTGATTGAATTATATTAATATCGATAAGTTATATACATGAAAACACAAATCATTACCAGTATTGCATTTGTAATACTCCTTCTGGGCATGTTCACCTCTTGCTCGGAACAACAAAAAGAGCAGCACCTCACCGTCCTCTCCTGGAATATCTGGCACGCCGGACATTCTAAAACCTATGGGCAGAAAGCCTGTGACGGAATTATCGGCGTATTGAAGAAAAGTCAGGCAGATGTGATCCTGATGGTGGAAACGTATGGGGCCGCTCCTATGGTGGCCGACTCGTTAGGCTATAACTATCACCTCATATCTGATAACCTCTGTATCTACAGTCGTTATCCGATCGTGAAGAAATATGCATTCCCCGATCAGATCGGGACGTTCAACTTCGGTGGGGTGGAGATCGATATGGACGGTACGCCTGTGCGCCTGTTCGATACCTGGATACATTACCTGCCCGATATGCGTCTCGCTCCGACAGACAAAACGGAAGAAGAGATATTGGCCTGGGACGATGCCGGTACTCGTGACGAAGAAATCCGCAAGATACTTTCCGTTCTGAAACCGATGATCGCAGAAACCGACAGCATTCCCCTTATCATGGGTGGCGACTTCAACAGCCATTCACACCTCGACTGGACGGAAGCAACCAAAGATATGTATAATCATGGCGGTGCCGTTGTGGGCTGGACTGTCTCCAAGGAGATGGAAGCCGCAAACTTTAAAGACAGCTTCCGTGAGATCAATCCCGACCCGGTAAAGAACATCGGTACTACCTGGCTGACCGATGCCGACTCGCTGGAAACCGTCAATCGTCAGGATCGCATCGACTTTATCTATTATCAGGGTAAGACCATACAGGCTACCGAGTCCGAATGCTACGATAATATCCTCGGTGAAATGTTCACCTTCAAGGGAGAAGACTTCTTCTATGCCTCTGATCACGGATTTGTATTGACCACTTTTAAAATCAAAAGATAATCAGCATGAAACACTTATTCTTATCTCTCCTTATCTGTCTGGGATTAGGAGCCTGCCAGAAAGAAACAAAACCCGTTACTTTTGCCGTTGTCTCCGACCTTCATCAGGATATTGCGCATGATGCAGAGGAACGTCTGAGCACCTTTCTGCGTGCAGCCAACGATAATCAGGTAGACTTCATTATCGAACTGGGCGACTTCTGTTTCCCGAAAGAAGAAAACAAACCCTTCCTGAAACTCTGGCAGGATTATGCCGGCGAGAAACACATGGTACTGGGTAACCACGACATGGATATCTGTTCAAAAGAAGAGGCCATGCAGTTTGTCGGGATGAACAGCCGCTATTATTCTTTTGATAAGGGAGACTTCCACTTTATTGTTCTCGACCCTAATAATATATATGATGGCGAGAAGTTCATTCCTTACGAGAAAGGGAACTATTTCGGTTATGGTGAGAAAGTATCCTATGTAGACCCCGAACAGATCGAGTGGCTGAAGAAAGACCTTCAGTCTACGGACAAACGCTGTATCGTCTTCTCCCATCAAAGCTTCGAATGCTCGTCCCAGAACCGCGAAGAGATCCGTAAGATCTTTGAAGATGAGAACCGGCGTGCCGGTTATACAAAGATACCTGTCGCTTTCAGCGGCCACGATCATACCAATTATATGAAGGAGATTAACGGCATCGCCTATATCCAGATCAACAGCGCTTCCAACCAATGGGTAGGCGAGAAGTACGCTTGTCCGGAACGTTTTAGCGACGAGATCAACCAGCAGCGGCCGGCTTTGAAATATACGGTGCCATACAAGGATGCCCTCTACGGAATCGTGACACTGACCGATGACGGCATGACGCTGAAAGGCGTAAAAAGCGAATTTATCGTTCCCGGTCCCGAAGAACTGGGAATTACCGATTACCCGCTGCCGTTGGTGCCCTGGATCGAAGACTTACAACTAACATTCTGAATATAAACACTCAATCGCATGAAAAGAACATTTTTAAGTATCGCCCTACTGAGTTGTGTGGCATTCTCTGCCAGCGCCGCTTATACAGGACGTGTCTTTGTAGATAAAAACAATAACGGAGTTTACGATAAGGGAGAGAAACCGATGGCAGGCGTTGCCGTTTCCGACGGATTGAATGTTGTGAAGACGGCATCCGACGGTTCGTTTACCTTGCCCGGTCATGCCCGCGAACGCTTTATATTTATCACCACTCCTTCGGGATATAAGACTGACAACAAACATTATCATCCGATAACAGGCGATCAGGTATCGTATGATTTCGGCCTGCAACCATATAGTGGGGGTATAAAGAAAGACGGTAGCCATAAATACGTGCATATTGCCGACACGGAGATCTTCAATACGGAGAATCATGGCGACTGGGTAAACAACGTGCGCGACTATGCAGCCAACGAACAGGCTGCCTTTATCATTCATACTGGTGATATTTGTTATGATAATGGTTTGAAAGCACATATCAAATTGATGAATACCGCCAATATGGATTGCCCGATGTTCTATTGTATCGGCAATCACGACCTGGTGAAAGGCAAATATGGCGAAGAGCTTTTTGAAAGTCTCTACGGTCCTGTTTTTTACTCTTTCGATGCAGGTAGCACGCATTATATCGTGACTCCCATGGCTGGAGGCGATTACCAACCCGGTTATACAAAGGAAGATGTCTACCGTTGGCTGAAAAACGACCTGGCACAAGTGCCGCAGGGAAAACCGATCGTTGTCTTCAACCACGACCTGCTGACATACGGCGACCAGTTCATCTTCGGTATCAACGACCAGGAACAGATCAACCTGAACGAACATAACCTGAAAGCCTGGGTCTACGGACACTGGCATATCAATTATATGAAGAAGCAAGGCGACGTTTATTCCATATCCACAGCTACGCTGGATAAAGGGGGAATTGATCACTCGACAAGCGCCTTCCGTGTACTGCATGTAGACAAGAAAGGGGATTTCGTGTCCGAACTCCGTTATACCTATTTGGATAAACAGATGCAGATCACATCTCCGGCAGAGGGACAGGTTCCTGTACTGGCTTCGGGTGCCGTACCGTTGGCTGTAAATGTTTATTCATCTGTTACTCCCGTGAAAGAGGTGACTTACACCTGTCTGGTAGATGGCAAAGCATTATTTAGTAATAAGAAACTGCAACAAGCCACAGACTGGTGCTGGAATGCGGAAGTCCCTTTAACAGCCAAACAGGAGGGAAAGGATGTTACGCTGAAGATAAAAGCCCGGTTCAATAACGGGGAGACGGCCGAAACAGAAAGTGCCTTTACATACCATGCCGCTCCGGTAGAGGTGAAGTTAGATGCTAACTGGGTGAATCTGTTAGAGAATCCCCAACATGCCGCACCTGCCTGTCCTGCATTGAATCAGCCTCTACAGATGGCCTGGATAAAGAATATAGGAGCAAATATCTATATGACATCGCCTCTGGTTTATAACGGAAAGATCTATATCGCTTCTGTGGATGAGAACCTGAAAGGGGAGGCCCATGTATATGCTCTCGATGGTAAGACTGGCAAACCCGTGTGGAAATATCCGGTACGCAACTCCATTAAGAATACGATCGTTATAGATAATGGTCGTGTCCTGGCACAGGATGCACAAGGTTATTTGTATGCCATCGATGCGGAAAGTGGCAAACTCAACTGGGAGAAACAATTACCTATTAATGGCCTGCCCGCCTTAATCGAAGGATTGGTAGCTGCAGATGGTATTTTCTATGCCGGAACAGGCAAAGGCCTTTGTGCCATCGACACGAAAGACGGCCGGGTGATCTGGCAGAACAAAGGCTGGGGACAAGGCGAAGGTACGACGACGACATTTTCTGTCGCGAAGAATATCCTGATAGGCTCTTCCCAATGGAATGCCTTATATGGCAACAATCTGAAGACAGGCGAATTAAAATGGAAAGCAGATACCAACGGCTTGCGTAACCGTGGCGCCTCGGCAGCTGTTCATGGCGGGTTGCTTTATATCATATCGGATAAATCATTCTTTATATTGGATGCCGATAACGGTCGCGTCGTTGTACGTAAGGAATTGCCTTTCAGTGTAGATGTCACCTCAACTCCTTTGCTGACGGATAAAGAGATCATTTTCGGCTCTGCTAAAGAGGGTCTGATCGCATTGGATAACGAGACGTTGGAATTGAAATGGAAGTTTGCAACGAACAATGCGTTGGTATTCACTTCCCCTTATTCCCGTAAACCTTCTGCTACGATCGAAACCAGCCCGGTACTGGCCGGTAATACAGTCTATGTAGGCGCTTCCGACGGAACTATCTACGGAGTGAATAAAGAAGACGGGAAACTAGTATGGAAACATGCGACAGGTGCCCCGGTATTCGGCTCGGTAGCCGTTTCAGGCAATGCGCTGATTGCTGTCGATTTCGGCGGGAACGTGTATACGTTTGTGGGTGGTAAATAATAAGGTTATAATAATATATTAAGGATTAAGGAACGCAGAGTGCTCTGCGTTCCTTAATTGCTTTAAAGCTCGACGTTCAGGTTTATCTCAGTCCCTTGTAACAGCGGTGAAGTGAACTTCACACGTACCTGTCCTTTTTCTCCTGTAGTCTGTATATATGCCAACAGATGGCCCTGGTAAGCCCGATGGCGATTGTCGGTGTAATCGGTCATATCTGTATTGCTCGAGCCTTCGAGTCCGAGGAGACGTGCCGGTCCTTCGATCTCGCAGGTGATCTCGTTGTCACCCAGTTTCACGATCGTTCCGTTCTCGTCGACAACTTCAATAAAGAGATGTGCCGTAGCCCGGTCGTGGGAGAGCGTTGTGCGGTCTGCACTGACACGAAGAGCATACGGACGGCCGGATGACCGGATCACGTAGCTGGAAAGTACATTTCCTTCTTTGTCGCAACCTTCCGCGCGTAGTTCGCCTGCCCGGTAAGGAATATCCCAATGGATGATTCCTGTCTTTTCGTCGTAAGGTTTTATATCACCTACCACTTTTCCATCGAGCAACAAACGGGCTTGCGGGGCGTTGGTATAGCAGACTACCCGTATCTCCTGCCCCGGATCATAATTCCATATATCCGGTGCATCGGGCGAGAGATATTCCCGTTTGGGATAGGTGCCGATATACGTCACCGGCTTCTCGCTCCACAGCGAAGCACGGAAATGTCCGCGGGGCTTCGGGAAGCTGCCGAAGTTGAGCAATCCGGTGTTTAGTCCGCGGGAAGGCCATGCGCCCGATTCACCCAGGTAATCCGTACCTGTCCAGATGAATTGTCCGAAGATAAACTCCTTGTTCTTTACCGCATACCAGGCATCGAGTCCGGAACCGTTCTCACTACCGTAGATGACACGGTCGGGGTAGGTGGCATGGTCTTCATCGTAACGGTCTTCCGTATAGTTGTATCCTACTACATCGATGGCATCGGGATAAGCTGTCTGGTTCGACATGATTACACCGGCCAGGGCTCCGGTTACGGGGCGGGAAGTGTCGACGGCACGGACACGGGCGGCCAGACGTTGGGCAATAACGCCGATACGCATGGCATCCGGAGCATCCGGTTTGTAACCGCCGAACATCGGCTGGTTGATTGTCGAACCGTCGAGGACAGGATGGGAGTAAGGATCGTTCGGATAATCCACCTCATTGCCGATACTCCACAGAAAGACAGACGGATGGTTGCGGTCGCGGCGAACCATATCCGTAACATCCCGTTCGATCCATTCCTCAAAGAAATCGTACGTACCGTCATAACCCGGTTCGCCCTTATTCCATCCCTCGATCCATTTGCGTTTCGGGAATTCCCATTCATCCGAAGCCTCGTCCATGACGAGCAGCCCCAGACGGTCGCACAGGTCATAAACGGCAGGTGTCTGCGGGTTATGGCTCATGCGGATGGCATTCACACCGATCTCCTTGAGGTTGCTGAGGCGACGTTGCCATACTTCGGTAGGGACAACGGCACCGAGTACACCTGCATCATGGTGCAGGCAGACGCCTTTCACCTTCATCCGGTTGCCATTGAGGGCAAACCCCTTATTGGGGTCGAAGTCCAGTGTACGAAGCCCGACATTGGTTTTGCTGCCGTCTATACGTTTTCCGTTGCAGAGCAATTCGGTTTCCAATGTGTAGAGATACGGATCATCCAGATTCCAGCGGTTGGGGTTGGCTACTTTCAGTGTAAGCGTTTCTTTGGTGATACCTTCTTTTCCGTCTGAAACACGGCTGCGTCGCGCGGCCACCTGTTTGCCGTCGGCATCGTATAAGGTGGCTGAAACTTCTAATTTATCACCTGTTGTCCTGTGTTTTTCCACTTCCATATCGACGGCTACGGTAGCCTGTCGGTCGGTCAGGGTGGTGGCATGCCAGCCGATACCCCATTGGGCAAAATGTATTTCAGGGGCGGAAACCAGCCATACGTCGCGGTATATGCCCGAGCCGGTGTACCAGCGGGAATCGGCGTAGCGGCTGTGGTCTACACGTACACTCAATACGTTGTCGCCCTCTTTCAGGTAAGGGGTCATGTCGTAAAGGAAGGAGATATAGCCGTTCGGGCGTTTGCCGAGCAGGTGACCGTTCAGATAGACTTCGCTACGGTTATACACTCCTTCAAAATAGATATAATGACGGGCGGCCTTGTCCGTAATATTGAAATGCTTGCGGTACCAGCCTATCCCGCCGGGCAGATAACCGGTGCAGCTGGCGAGCGACGGGGATAGCTGGCCTTCGACAGACCAATCGTGCGGCAGAGAGAGCTTTCGCCATTCGCTGTCATTGTAACCGGTTCCGACGGCAGTTGAATCATCCTGTAGGCGGAATAACCATCCGTCGTTGAATTTCGAGGCATCACCGAATGAAACCTGGGCTCTTGCCGGGACGGCTGTAAAGAAAGCCATTACGGAGATAATGGCTACAAATAGAACATTCTTCATATCAAACAATTATTTAAGATTATACACAACTGTAGTCACACTTTCTGCATCCAAAACCACCTGCTCACCATTGGTCACGGTACTTTCCTTCAGGTTTTTACCGGCGGTGGTGGTATAGGTCGTAACCGTCTTTACCTCATTGTCCCAGCCCGTATGGGTTTCGTTCAGGCGGACACCTTTTTCCGACAGATTGGTGTAGACGGCAACGATCTTGTCACTTTCGGGTGATATCCAGGCCGAACCGAAGAAGTTGCGCGATTCGTTCAGGTCGAGCGATATACGGCGGTATCCCGGACGGATGAAACGGCTGTAATTGCCGAGTACCCAAAGCGTAGGGGTGGCCTGGAAGGAACCTTCCTGTTCCACATCTCCGTCGACTCCTCCTGCGGGAGTCAATGCGATCAGTAGAAAGCGGTTCTTATGTCCCCAGCGAGGCATATCCATCGAAGTCCAGTAGCTCCAGGAAGAGACACCAGCCACGGTAAGGTCGTTATGTATCACTTTCGACATATAGAGAGCGATATCCATTTCAGTCGCCGTGTCATATCCGGTAAATTCGGATGAACTGTATCCGTCGCCCAGCATACTCCATTCGCTTTGCCATACGTCAATGTCCTGTTTCCGTGCCGCCTGTGCAACTTGTGCGCGAACGTTGCGCATTCCGTCCCAGGTGCCGTCGGTCCAGTAGCTATGGCCGCAGATCCGTTTCTTTACGTGTTCCAGATCGCCCACATAGGCGGATGAACCGGCGGTGAAGAAGGCGGAGAGGACGTTGCTGCGGTTGTTGTCGTTCTTGACTTTATACAGGTATTCCCAGTCGCCGGATTCGCCGAGCAGTATTTCGGTCGACAGATTACGTTGCGTCAACTCCTTGTCGAGCTCGCGTGCCAGTCGGGCGACTTCGTCGTTCGTCCAGCCGCTTCCTTCCTGGCCGCTCTCCCAGTTGTACTGCGGCTCGTTGACCGGCGAGATATGTGTTACGGGATACCCTTCGTCCAGGTAATGGCGGGCAACGTCGGCCATATAAGCCGCAAAATCGGCATAGTGTTCGCTCTTCAGGTTCGAGGTTCCTCCCCGGTTGGAGAAACCTTTGCCGTTGTAGGTGTATTGTACGGGAGCTGTATTGCTGAAAAGAACCATACTTTCACAACCCAGTTCTTTGGCACGGTTCATGAAATAACGCTGTCCCTCGCAACGTGTCCAGTCGAATGAAAGATCATCCGTCAAGTACGATTCGGCGCGGCGGGATTTGTCTTCTATGCCGCTGTCATCGCCTTGTCCGGCACTTCCGCCTCCCAGGTTCACACGCCACATGGAGAGGCCGATGCCTTTGGGGTTACCGGATTGTATCTCGGAAGAGAAAAGCAGTTCGCTGATTCTGTCGCGGCCGGAAGTCCAGTATTTGCCCACATAGGCAGGCAGCCAGCAATCGGATGCACCGAATCCCGCCAGCGTCTGAAAGGTCTGTCCGGCATTGATGGACACTGATTTTTCTACACTTGTGTCCGGTTTGTCGGTACCGGGGTCAGGACTGTCCGGGCCGTCGTCGCTGCAAGCCAGGAGAGTAGCTATTAATGGTAAACAGAGGATATATTTGAATGTCATCATGGTTGATATTTATAGAATAAATGTAAGTTCGATATTATCCGGTACTTCCAGCACTACTAAGTCGGTGTTAATAACACTATTGTGCTGGTGTTGGTAGCACTACTGTGTCGCTACTATTAGCACTATTGTGCTATCGGGTCTGACACTAGTGTCCTGAACTGCTGATACAGACCAGGTCTATATTTTAGGGGATAGGGGGTGTGTTAATGCAAGCTGTATGGCAGCAATAACACACCCCCTGACCCCTCTCGAGAGAGGAAGAGTTACTTAATTCCAGCCAGGGTTCTGTGTGATGGAACCGCCGGACATAGTGATCTCATATAGCGGGATCGGGAACAGCAGATCGCGGGTTTCATTGAATGAGATACCTTTGTTGCTGGGCTCACCCTGATTTTCCGATTCGTAGATATCGGCATTTGATCCCGTATTATACAGGACGAACGAACCGTTCTGTCCCATCAGGTTACAGATTGCCTTCTTACCATTGTCGTCGTTCCAGCGGCGGATATCATACAAACGGTTGTTTTCCAGTGCCAGTTCCAGGCGGCGTTCCGTACGTATGGCCTTACGCAGGTCGTTGCCGCCGGCCGTTACATTCGACAGGTGAACACGGCTGCGAACCTTGTTGAGGCTTGTTCTTGCCGTTGCGTCGTCGCCAAGCTCGTTGCAGGCTTCGGCATACATCAATAATACATCGGCATAGCGCAAGATACGATGGTTCAAAGGAACCTTGTCCGTATTGTAGTTAGCCGGACGTTTGGCATAAGGTACAAAGAATTTCCGGTTGATACGGGCTGATTTATGTTTCTCCGGATCGACGATACAGCAATTCTCATCCCAGCCGTATTTTTTGATGTACGTATCGTAGCTACCCATCTTCTTGGAGTTCTCAGCGAATACGTCGAAGTTGTCTTCTCCGGCTATTTCGGTACAACCGGTCTTGATGATCGTCCATTTCAGGCGTTCGTCGTCACCAGCATTGATATAAGCGTTTTCAAGGTCGCTTGTCGGTTGGCACCATGCCCAACCGTCACCCGGGTCACTCGAGTTACGCATACCGGTAATAACAGACAGGGAACCACCCAAAGCGTATGTTTCACTGTACATGAACTGTACTTCAAACAATGATTCTTTGCTGTTGTTGTGGTCTATCGACCATACATCGCCGAAGTCGGCAAGCAGATCGTATTCTCCTTCGTCTATAACCGCTTTGAAAGCATCGCGAGCTTCCTGCCACTTTTCCTGATACAAATAAACCTTTCCCAAAAGTCCCAGGGCTGCGCCACGGGTAGCACGTCCCAGTTCGGTATCGGCATATCCGCTACGTTGCGGCAACACTTCGGAAGCAGCCACGAGGTCGTCTTCAATAAACTTATAAATAGTGCTTGCTTCACTACGGGTGATACCTTCTACCTCTTCCGGCATGACGAAACCGGTAACCAGTGGTACGTCTCCAAAGTTCTTAACCAGTTCGAAGTAATAGAAAGCACGCAGGAACCGGGCCTCGGCTACCAGTCTATTTTGTTTCTCTTTGTCCAGGATAGAAGCTTCAGGGATTCTTTCGATGGCGATGTTGCAGCGCAGAATACCTTTGTAGCGGTATTGCCAGAAGTTGGCGATCGCTTCGTTCGATTGCCCGTTACCCTGATAGTGTGCTACGGAGATATAGTCTCCCTGATCTTGTGCGGTGTTTCCCATCCAACAGTCGTCGCTGCACATTTCCGACAACAGCCATAGTTTGTTGATCTGCCACCAGCCGCCATAAGTCAGGGCGCTGTAGCAACCGGTAAGGAATGATTCGGCTTCTTCTTCCGTTTGGAAATAGGTATCGAGGTTCTCTTGTCCCCTTACATCTTCTTGCAGGAAATCGGAGCATCCGGTAAATGTCACCGAGGTGATCAATGCGATTATATATATTATCTTTTTCATGTTCTAAAAGGATTAAAATTTAAAGTCAATACCGAATAAGAATGTGCGTGGGTTCGGGTAAGCGATGTTGTCGATACCTGTCTCGATCACGCTACCGTCTTTGCCGATCTGCGGACGTTCCGGGTCCATACCCGAATAACCGGTGATCGTGAACGGATTCTGGGCAGAGAATGAAACGCGCAGGTCCATGCCCTTCAGCAAGTGCTTCGGAATGGTATAACCTAGCTGAAGCAGTTTACAACGCATGTAGGAACCATCTTCCACATAGAAACTGGATACACGTGTGTAATTCAGGTTCGTATCGTTTACCGACAAGCGGGGGATATCGTTGCTGGTACCTTCGCCGCTCCAAACCTTGCCCAGTGTTCCTGCGTATACGTTCGAGCCGCTGGTTCCGGCATACAGTCCTTTGGTGGTATTATAGATATCGTTGCCGAATGTTCCGTAGAAGTTGGCGGCAAAGTCGAAGTTCTTGTAGTTGAATCCGATATTGAACCCGAGCAACAGGTCGGGATAAGGGTTACCGATCCAGGTCTTGTCGTTTTCATCCAGTATACCGTCGTGGTTCATATCTTTGAAGCGGATATCGCCGGGCTGTGCATTTGCCTGTATCAGTGTTCCGTGTTCGTCGGTGTGGGCATATACTTCATCCCAGTTCTGGAACAGTCCGTCTGCCACATAACCGTAGAAGCGGGAGATTTCGCCGCCGTCTTCATTGCGGATGATCTGATCCTGGTTGAAAGCACCGGTAAGGACGGCACCGTCACCGGAGAACTTGATTGCTTTATTCTTTACGGACGATAGGTTGATACCTGCGTTGTATGAGAATTCTCCTACTTTATCGCGCCAGTTGAGGCTCAGTTCCCAACCGTTAGCCTTCATGCTACCGATATTCATCCACACCTGGCTGTTCCAGTCGGGATATCCCACGGCGTAAATGTTCTGTTTCTTATAAAGCATGTCTGTCGATTTCTTCTGATAGATATCGAATGTGGCGTCCAGGCGTGAATCAAGGAAAGACATATCGACACCTACGTTCCAGTCTTCTACTGTTTCCCATTTCAGTGTATTGTTACCTACGGAGGAGACGGAAGTACCGCTCACACGGTCGGCATTCGAACCGAATACATAGTCGGCTGCATTGAGCAATGTCAGATAGGCGGAGTTGTCGATATTCTGGTTACCTACGCGACCCCAGCCCCCGCGGAGCTTCAGGTTGCTGAATATCTTCTGGTCGGCCATAAACTCTTCGCCGATCACGCGCCAGGCGGCCGATACAGAGGGGAATACGGCATATTTGCTGCCTGTGGGGAACTTGGAAGAACCGTCGGCACGTACGGATGCTGTCAGGTAATAACGGCTGTCGTAGTTATACATAAGACGTCCCAGATAGGAGATCAGTGTATTGTAGGAAGTTTTACCGTCGGCTGTTTTTACGATCGTACCGGCATTTACTTCCTGCAGGTTGTCCGAGTTGTTAGGCACTTCGTCGCGACCCGCTTTCATCTGGTAGGCGGCAAAACGTTCTGCCGTGAATCCGACCATCGCATTCAGGTTATGCTTCTGGGCGATGGTAGTCATATAGTTGGCCGTGTTTGTCCAGTTCCAGTCGAGCCACTCCTGCATTTCGCGGGATACATTGCTCAAATCTGATTTTTCCTGCGAATGGATATAGAACTTCGGTGTGAACGAGTCTGAACGGCGGATATGTGCATTGGCACCGAACTGGGTACGTAAGGTCAGGCCTTTCATCGGTGTGATCTGCAAGTAAGGGTTCACGATGAATCCGTACTCGCGGGAATGTGCATTCTGGCGTGAGATTGCACCGGCGGGGTTCACTGTCTCGTTGTTGTTGGAACGTGCGTAGTTGCTGTACATATTATCGACCCATTCCGATTCCGGCTTGAAAACAGAAGTTGTCGGGTCCATCGACATAGCTGCTCCGAACTGGTTGGGTGTATCGTCCCACGATTCTACGCGCGGAGCCATATCGAATCCCATTTTCACGTATTTGTTGAATGTGTATTCCGTGTTCAGGCGGGCATTGATCTTATCCCAGTAACCTACATCATATTGGGAGTTGTTGCGGAAATATCCCAGACTCAGGTTATAGACCAGTTTTTCATTACCACCCGAAAGGCCGAATGAATAGTTCTGTACGAGCGCGGTCTTGTTCACGACCTGATCCCACCAATCGGTACCTTCGGCATCGGTGATACCTTCCTTACCGTTCCATATCGGAGTACGTCCGTCGTTGGTATAACGGGCTTTGAAAACCTGTTCGTATTCCGAAGCCTTAGCCATATTCGGGTTAGCGATCGTCTGGAAGCCTACTGAAGTGCTGAAGTTGAAGCGTGTTTTTCCGGCAGCCCCTTTCTTGGTCGTGATCAGGATCACACCGTTTGAACCGCGCGTACCGTAGATGGCAGCGGCAGAAGCGTCTTTCAATACTTCCATCGATTCGATATCGTTGGTGTTCAGGAAGTTGATGTTTGTTCCGACAGGCATACCGTCGACTACATACAACGGGTCGCTACCGTTGACTGTCGTTACACCGCGGATCAATACTTTGGGTTGAGTGCCCGGGCCACCACCGCTGGTGACCTGCACGCCGTTCACTTTCCCCTGAAGGGCATCCATTGCATTACCGGTAGTCATTTCCGTGATCTGTTCCCCTTTCACAGTAGAAATGGAACTTGTCAGGTCACTTCTTTTCACGGCACCATAACCGATCACTACCACTTCGTCGAGCAACTCGCTCGCTTCTTTCATGACTACATTGACTGTCGGTTGCCCGTTGACGCGGACTTCCTGGGTCTCATAACCTATGGAAGAGAATATAAGTATCGCATTCGGGTTGACATTTGCCAATGTATAATCACCGTCGATACCCGTTATAGTCCCGCTGCCGGCACCTTTGATCTGTATCGTAGCTCCGATCAGCGGTTCGCTGTCGGTAGCGGAAGTTACTATTCCTTTAACTGTTATCTGCTGCGCATAACCACATAATGCCAACAGTAACAGACATGTTATTAATAATTGCTTTCTCATAACCAGTTTCAATATTATAGATTAATTTACTCGGACTAATTTAGCTCTTCCCAAATGTGCATCGAAGTAGAACTTATACGAACCAGTCACATTTACGGCCGGTTTAGCCCAGTTGTCCTGTGTCGTATTAGGTATTGTCCATGCCGGGTTTTTTACATTGCCATAGTAATCGAACGTTTCGGGCTCTGCCGAATTGTCGGTACGCCATGTGCAGTAGTTCCACCAGCCATCGGAGTGATAGTTATGGATGATGAAGTTCATCGATTCACCACCGGTCAGTTCCAGATTATCTTCCAGGTAGAAGAGGTGCGGGTTGGTAGCATCCTGCGTAAAGCGTTGAACAGCGGATGGGCCGGTGGTCGTATATCCGATGTAGAATTCGGTAAGCGTGCTGCCGTCGCCCCACTGGTCGAGAAGCATCGAACCTTGTGCATGAGGTAGCGGGTCGATTGCTTCCGGAATGGAATAACTGCGTACGGCATACGTGCCTTCCATCGTATTGAATGTGATTTCGTAATATACGTTCGCCTGTTCCAGAACGATCGGTTTGGCTGTTTCCGGGTCGTCGGTCAGTTTGTTATTGTCTTCCGGGTCGAGGCCGAAGCAGATCGGGGTGAAGTCGCTCTTCTGCGGCAGGAAGAAGATCTCGGTGTTAGCCTTCTGGTTGTAATAATTCGCTTTATATTCGTAAGCGCCGGTATGTTCGATACGCATAGGTACGCCGAATACGTCGCTGTTCAGTTCTTCAACCGTTGCTACATCAGCCAAATACATCTTTTCGAAGTCTTGTAATTCGGATACGGAAATAACGCTCTTTATAACGGATGTATTTCCAACGTTGTCGGCTGCTGTGATCGTTACATTATAATCCTGTATAATGCTTGGTAAGGCGATTTTCTCAGAGAATTCGAATGTCTTTTCACCATTGACCTCCAACTTGCGGGGGGAATAACCGTCGATACCCGGGATTTCTACCGTTACGTAATCCAACGCCCGGTCGTCCTTGACGGAGAAACGCAGGTTGAATTTGGTTTCTGCTTTGATAAGTACGGTGACGCTTGCGTCGGGAGATACCGTAAATGTCGGGTTCTCGAAGTCGCCGTCCATCGTTACCAATACATCCTGTGATACGGACCGTCCGCCTACATCTATAATAGTAACCTTGACGGTGAACTGTTCGCCGATCTCGTCTTTCCGGATAGTAAAGCTATAACTAAGGTCGTATGTTTCGAGAGGTTTCTCATAGATTTCGATCAGATCGATCGTCTTGTCGAGATTGAGGTCGGAACATTCGAGCTTGATGGCGGCGATACCATCTTTGTCACTGACTGTTCCCTTGATCGTGAAGCTTCGTCCGGCTGCGGTTTGAATATGGTCACTTGTTAAGGCCAGAGCGGGGCTCTGTCCGTCTACATCAGGATAGCCGTCGTCGTCGCTACATCCTGTTGTCCATAATGCCAACGATGTAAATGCCCAAAGTAACAGGGCATTGAATAGATGCGTCTTCATAAATATTGTTTTTAAAGTTAAACTAATTGATTACTTTATACGCTTAGAAATGTATTGTCTACATTTTTAATTTAGCACAAAGGTAAGCGATCTTATTTTCTATAAGTAGAGGTAAATCGTGCAATTACGGGTCACAAATCTTGCAATGAATGATCTGTGTATCTTAATTACGGATTTTCTTTGTATGTTTGAATTGGAATAGAAAACGAATGCCATGAGAATCCGATTTTTACTTTATCTTCTACTGTTTCCGGCCTTTTTGTCGGCACAACCTTATGCAGTCAGACAACTGGGTATCGGGAAAGGATTATCCAACAACTATGTGGTCAGTATCGCCCAGGATAAAGAAGGCTTTTTATGGTTTGCCACGGAAGAAGGTCTGAATAAGTTCGACGGGACACGTTTCATTACTTATTATAAAAACGAAACGCAAGACGGATACGGCATTACGGGGAATGAACTGAACCACCTGCTCGACGATCCGAAAGATTCCGTCTTGTGGATAGGAACGCAACGAACCGGGCTGAATGCCTATGATTATGCGAATGATACCTTTACCATCTACCGGCATAACGATACGATCCCGGAAAGTCTTATTACGGACGACGTGACTCATATCGCCGCTGCATCCGACGATAATCTCTGGATTGCGACTTATTGGAAAGGCATCGATTATCTGGATAAGGCAACCGGTCATTTCACCCATTATAATAAAGAAACCGTACCGGAGCTGGTCAGTGACAACATCTGGTCGGTAGCAGACGGCGGGAACGGGAAATTATATATCGGACATGTGCACCATGGCTTCAGTGTCTTTTCCGTCAGGGAGAAGAGGGTAAAAAACTTTATGCACGATCCTGCCGATCCGAACAGCTTGCCGGGTAATGAAGTACGGTGTGTCTACAAGGATTTGAATGATAATATCTGGGTCGGGACGAACAGAGGCATAGCCTTGTATAACCCGGAGTCGGAGAACTTCATCCCGTTTAATTCGGATAAGAATCTTTTGCATTATGTCTATGATATCCGGCAGCTCGACGGGAATAAGTTATGGATTGCCATGGAGTTTGGCGGAATTGCCGTTATGGATTTGACACAACGCTTGTTCCAGTTGCCCGAACAGTCCCGGTTCCATTATATTCGCGAAGGGGACGACGGTTATAGTTTGTCCAATTCGAGTGTTAGATGTATCTTTCAGGATTCGTTCAAAAACGTATGGACAGGTGTGTGGGGAGGAGGCATCAATTTCCTGAGTTACGAATCGCCGCAGTTCGGAGGCTATTACTATTCGGCCGATCAAAGCTCTGTGAGTCGCCTGAATAATAAAACGGCTAGTAGCGTTTGTGTAGACGGTCAGGGTAAGTTGTGGATCGGAACTGATGGCGGTGGAATCAATGTCTTTGATAAAGGAACGCGGGTAGCCCTTTACCAGGAAGAGACCAGCGATACGTTCGGCAATTCCGTATTGGCCGCTCTGCGTGATTCGGACGGTAATTTGTGGTTCGGAATGTTTAATAGCGGAGTAAACTATTACGATGCGAAGGCAAAGGCTTTCCGTCGCAACATACTTCCTGAAATAGCCAAAGAGGATGTGCGTGCTTTCTATGAGGACGACAGCCGCATATTATGGATCGGTACCAGTAACGGCTTCTATAAGGTCGATCTTGCCGATAAAAAGATAGAGGGGCATTATTCTTTCGAAAACAATCTGATAAGAAGCTTGCTGAAAGACTCCCGCGGACGCTTGTGGGTCGGTTCCTTTGGCGGCGGACTGGGAGTAAGCGACAGCAATCTGCAGAACTTCAAAGTATTCAATATAGAAAACCTCTTCCCTTCCAATACGATCAATGCCATTTACGAAGATAGCCGGCAGAACGTATGGGTCGGAACCGGAGAAGGCCTCGTCTGTTTCTCCTCGTCATCCGGCTGGGATTATAAGGTCTACCGCCGGGAAGAAGGGTTGATGAATACGCATATACGTGCCATAACGGAAGATAACATGGGTAATATCTGGCTGAGTACCAATAAAGGTATCAGTTGCCTTCTGAAAAATCAGGCTGTCTTCTATAACTACGACCATTGGGACGATGTGCCGATGGGTAACTTTATGAGCGGGAGTGTAGCGAAAGATCAGAGTGGGGAGATCTATTTTGGTTCTATCAACGGATTATGCCATTTCAACCCGGCTTTGGTGTTGGAGAAACGGGAAGCTCCGGCAGCCGTTATTACGGAAATGAGAATATTCGGCCCGCTGGGAAATACCGGCAGCAGTGAGCAGGAGGTTTCTATCGACAGGCAATCGAAGGTAGAACTGAGCTATATGCAAAACAGTTTCAACATCACCTTCAATATACGGAATTATGCACTAGTCAACCAGGTGGAATATGCCTATATGTTGAAAGGGCTCGAAGATGCCTGGTATACCGTCACCGATCCCAACAACGTGACTTTCCGTAATATACCTCCCGGCGATTACCGTTTCCTGGTCAAAACGCGTATAAGGAATCAGGAATGGTCGGAAGATATCACGGGGCTGGATATATGTATCACTCCTCCGTTGGCTCTTACCTGGTGGGCGAAAACTTTTTATGTTCTTCTGGCA